>NZ_CP109178.1:1210454-1815681 GCF_036248255.1 Streptomyces sp. NBC_01717
ATTCACAGGGACGGAACCTAATGCCGCGCTCGGTATCCAGTCCAGCTTGGACTCTCCCATGGTCACAGGCCGGGCTCTGCCGTTCGGAAGGGTGTCGGCGACCGGCCGACGGGCGGCACTGTCCCGGCTGTCGCGTCGAACCCGCCCGCCGACCCCGGTCCCGGTCGCCGGGATGATGCGCCGCTACCGGGCAGGCCGCAGTTGGTTGCCGCGGATCAGTGGGTTTCCCCGTATGCGGCCGCCATCAGTGCTCGCAGGAGGAGCCGGAATTCGGTGTCGTCGACAGCGTGAATGACGCGCTGCAGTTGGATGGGGGCGCGCCCTACGAGGGACGCGGCGAACTCCAGCACGGCCACTTCGCTGCTCGATGCCTTGTGTGCCGGGGGTCTGTCGGCGAGCAGGAGCAGCCCCACCGCGTTCCAGTCGATGGAAGGGCGAGGTCCGGCATGTTCGAGGAGCGGTTGGCCGGCCGCGTCCGCGAGTTCCTGGTCCTCGAAGAAACGCCGGAGCCAGTAGCCGTCGTGGTGGGCACCGAGGAGGCGTGTCGCCGCCCTCATCTGTTCGCTGCTCACACCCTGCAGCAGGTCGTCGGCGAGCTCCTTGCCCGTGATGCCGCGGGTGGCCATGAGCATCGGCGGTCTCCGTTCCTCGGTGGTCGAGGCCAGGTCGGCCCTGCTCCACTGTGCCCGGCCGCGCCCTCCCGCCCCGGCGTACACGCCGAACGATCTGCCGGGCATACTTTTTGCCTGCACACATTGCTGTTCAGGACTCGATCCGATGCGTTGCCGTCAGGGCATCAGCACGCTCTTTCAGACGGTGTGCAGTCGGAGCCCCGGGTGTGTCCCGCGCCGGGATCCGTCAGGAGGTGGTTGCCGGGTGCGGATCGCCGAGGTACGGGAACCGGTCCAGGGTGTCGGTGTGCGGCGTCAGACCGGTGGGCGGCGCCTCGTTCTTGGTGAGGAACGCGACGCGGATGTCGATGACGTCTTCCGTGAATGTCCGGCCATTCGGGTACGCGGCAGGCTTGGACGGGTCGAAGTGCAGCACGTCCGGCAGCAGGCCGTGCTCGTCGAGCGCGGTGATCGCCTCCTCACGCGAGTAGCCGCCTGTGTGGCCCAACAGGTGGACGAACTGGTCCGTCCACCTGGCCCGGTCGTTGACCGGCTCGCTGGCGTTGTACTCCTCCTTCGTGTCGTCGGTGTTGAAGAAGCTGCTCATCGACGGGTGCCCGGCCCGGTCCGCGTGGACGAGTTCGCCGTCGCGCAGGACGCTGCACCGCCCCCAGATGTGCAGCTCGGGCCTGGGAGCCAGCTCCGCGGTCGGCAGTTCGACGGCCATGGAGAAGACGTTGGCCGTGCTGTTGGAGTCGACGCCGACCCACGGGGACTTTCCACCCAGATGTGGCGCGGTGAAATTCCGGTTGCCGCTGGTGTCGAACAGGTTCTTGATTCCGTCGAAGTCGAAGAAAAAGGCGTCACTGCGGCTACCGGCGGCCACCTTGTAGTCGCCGCTGCTGACCACGTTGGCCTGGGGGCCGAAGGAGACGGCGGCGTCCGACACGATCTTGGTGCCGACCGCCTCGGGCCTGCGGGACTCCGCACCGGTTGCCACGAAGACGCTGTAGGTCTGCGAGCCGTCAGCCGCCGGCGGGCTGAAGACCCAGCTGAAAGCGACGTCCGTCAGGTAATCGCCGTCGTTGTCGATATTCAGGCGATATACGGCGTCGGGGTGCAGGGCATCTGCGTTGGGATTGGCGTTGAGGATGAGAACGGTCCTGCTCGGATCGCCGGGTGCCCCGAAGGCGTACAGGTCGCACAGATCGAGGCGCTGGTCGCCGAGTGGCGGCCCAAGGCTGAGGCCGGTGAAGTGGTTGGACATGTCAGGCCCTTCCATTGCTCGCCCGTCGGAAAACCGCTAGTACGCTCGAACGGTCGTTCCGGGGCGCGTGAGGTACACCCACACCTGGGCGGTGCATCCACGCTAGCCGCCACACCATTCCGACCATCGAGGGCGAAGGCACAGCCGTCAAACAACCCTCGAATGGGTCACCGACAGGCGGAAGGCGATCGTCTCGCGGTCCGAGAGCAAGCCTTCAGCCTTCAGAGGGTCGCCGATCCGTTGATCAACTCATAAAAGAGACACGCTCCAAGGGCCGTCCGGTAATCCCCTGGTGGATCAGCGTGCTGCGTCGGATGCGGTACATCGCAAGGCGGAGGGGCGTCGTCGTGCCGGTCGTATTCGGGCGTCCCGACAACGCAGCGAGGTGCCGTAGCTGTCGTCGTGCGCCCGCCAGGGATTACGGGACGGCCCTCAGGGGGCGACGGGCAGCTGACGCTTGTGGTCGGTGAGGCGGTAGCGGCGGACGATTGTTTCGAGGGCCCGCTCGTCCACCGGCTTGCCCTCCAGGAAGTCGTCGATGTCGTCGTAGGTGACCCCGAGCGCGTCCTCGTCGGCCTTGCCCGGGTCGAGGGTTTCCAGGTCGGCCGTCGGGGTCTTCCACACCAGCTCGGCGGGCGCGCCCAACGCGTCCGCGACGGCGCGCACCCGGCGCTTGGTCAGGCCGGTCAGCGGGACCAGGTCGGCGGCGCCGTCGCCGAACTTGGTGAAGAAGCCGGAGACCGCCTCGGCGGCGTGGTCGGTGCCGACGACCAGGCCGTCGTGCGCGCCGGCCACCGCGTACTGGGCGATCATGCGCTGCCGGGCCTTGATGTTGCCGTGCACGAAGTCCTGGTGGTGGGCGTCGCGGTAGCTCACGCCGGCGGCCAGCGAGGCCTCGAGCGCGGCGTCACTCGCGGGCTTGATGTCCACGGCCAGCACGTGGTCGGCCTGGATGAAGGAGAGCGCGAGCTGGGCGTCGTGCTCGTCGGCCTGGACCCCGTAGGGCAGCCGCATCGCGTAGAACCGCGCCTCGTGCCCGGCGGCCCGGGCCCGCTCGACGGCGAGCTGGCACAGCCGGCCGGTGGTGGTGGAGTCGACGCCGCCACTGATGCCGAGCACGAGGGAGCGCAGACCGGTGGAGGTCAGTCGCTCGGCGAGAAAGGCCACCCGGCGTTCGATCTCCCGCTCGGCCTCGAAGTTCTCGGCGACCTGGAGATCCCGGGCGATCCCCTGCTGCAGGGCGATGGACGCCGGCTCGCTCACGTCTGCTCCTTGTTCCGGTTCACGGTGCTCTGTCGCGCCCACTTTACCGAGTAGGGCTTTGTTCCGTGTCGGGGCCGGTGGGACGACCTCACCGTCGGCGGTGTCGGCCCGTTCACCACCGACCCGACACCGTCATCCTGCACATCCGCGAGGTGAAGGACCGACTCACCACCGAGCCGCCACTGGTCGCCCAGGGACCCGACATGGCCGGAAGGGCTACCGGCCCTGCTGATGCCATCCGGCTCGGGCTGAGCAGTAGCCACCCCAGCGGGGCGCGACAACGCGTGAACCGCGGCCTGACCTGGGCGCCCGATTCGGTCTCGAGCCGAGTCAGCGGTCGGTTCGGCTTGCATGCCGTGCGGGGCTCAGTGCACGGAGAAGCCGCCGTCGACGAAGATCGCCTGCCCGGTGACGTAGCCGGAGGCGCGGCCGGCCAGGAACACCGCCGCTCCGGCGAAGTCCTCGGCCAGGCCGTTGCGCCCGACCATCGTGCGCGCCGCCAGCGCCGCCACCTTCTCCGGGTCGGACGACAACCGCGCATTGAGCGGGGTCATGACGAAACCGGGTACCAACGTGTTGCAGGTGACGCCGTGTGGCGACCACGCCTCGGCCTGAGAGCGGGCCAGCGACTCCAGCGCCCCCTTGGAAACCCCGTAGGCGCCGCTCTGGACGAACGCCCGGTGCGCCTGCTGGGAGGTGATGTGGATGATCCGGCCGAAGCCCCGCTCCGCCATGCCGGGCCCGAACCGCCTGCCCAACAAGTAGGGCGCCTCCAGGTTCACCGCCATCGTGGCGTCCCACGCCTCCTCGTCCAACTCGTCCATCGGCGGCCGAAGATTGATCCCGGCACTGTTGACGAGAATGTCGGGCTCGCCGAACACCTCCGCGGCCTGCTCCGCCGCCGCGCGCACCCCGTCGCGGGTGCTCAGGTCGGCGCTCACCCAGGCCGCCCGGCAGCCGTCCGCCGCCAGCTCGTCGACCGTGGCGGCCAGTTCCGATTCCTTGCGCGCCACGATCACCACGCTCGCCCCCGCTCGCGCGAGAGCCCCGGCGATGGCTCGGCCGATGCCGGAACTGCCACCCGTCACCACGGCGACCCGGCTGTCCAGCGAGAACAGCTCGGAGAGATAGGTTTGCGAGATCATGCCCGCACCCTACGGGCTGTCCACGGCGACAGCGCCGCCCAGGCTGTGGCAGGCCGGCCTCCACTGAACATGGGTGGGCGGATGCGGGTCGAGGCGATGTCGGCCGGCAGCCCGGCGGCGGCGCAGTGGTAGGCGCGATGGTCGGTTCGCCCCCGGTCGCGAAGGCCCGTTCCTCACCCACCCGGTCGGCTTTGCAGCGGCCGGGATCCTCCGTCCAGGATCTGGGCAGATACAACTCCCGGTTCACCAGGGCCGGCCCTGGTCGTGGTCGGTGAACTGGGACACGACAGGTAATGCCTGGTCAGAGGCGGTCAGCTGCTTTTGCATGGCCTGCCGTGGTGTGCGCATACGGCTTACGCCACGCGGCCACCCCAAGTCGAGATCATCTGCGCTCGGATCCGGAAAGGGAACGTCGGCCCAACACTGTTCATCCGGAGTATGGCGGCCGGGGAAAACCTCGAATCCATCGCCGATTTTCACGGACGGATCTCCGGCACACGACGTTAATATCGCGACCTGTCCACCCGACTGAAACCGCGAGGCACCCGTGGCACCGCTCAGCAAGCTCTACCTCCAGCTCGACGATGTCGAACTTCCGGACGCGATCCCTTACTCCCAGGTGAGCGCATGGGAATTGCGCTTTCTCTACCTGTTGGGACGCCATCGGCTGACTGGAGAGGGCAAGGTGATCGAGCTCGGGTCGGGCGGCGGCGGATCGACGTATGCGTTCGCTCTCGGTCTGAAGGAGAACCCGGACTTCGACGAGAAGACCAACAAGCTGCACGCGTACGACTTCTTCCGGGTCGGGAAGGGCACCTTCGCCTCCGAGAAATTCTTCTCGGCCGGCGTCGCGCCCGAGGACACGAACTCCTTCCTCGACGACTTCAAGGACAAGCTGAAGCCCTTCATCGACTTCATCGAGCTGCACCCCGGCGACATCTGGCAGACCTCCGACCCCGAGGACCACAGCCCCATCGAGTTCCTGCACGTCGACATCGCCAAGACGGCGCGGGTCTTCCGCTGTGTGGCCGAGCGTTTCCTGCCCCGCCTGGAGCCAGGCTCCGTGCTGCTGCACCAGGACTTCGCCAGCCCTCGGCTGCCGTGGCTGCATTACAGCACCGGTCTGCTGCTGCCGTACATCGAGATCGCCGGGCCGCCCATCCGCTCCACACTCGCCTTCGAGGTGGTCAAGCCGATCCCACAGGACGTGCTGCGGGCCATAGCCGAGGACGCCTTCGACATCGACGAGAAGCTGAAGCTGATGTCGGACGTCCAGGACGTGGTCGACCGGGACTACACCGGCGGAATCCCGTTCAAGGCCGTGATCGAACTCGCCAAGGCCTACGTCGCCCACTACGAGGGTGACCACCGCCGCGCCTGGAAGATAGCCAAGCCGCTGACCTCGAACGAATACCTGAGCCGGACCCGCAAGGACCACTTCGCCCAGCTGGAGAAGGCGCTGAACCAGGCCAAGCCCAACGGCGGATCCTCTCGTCTTGCCAGGCTGATCAAGAAGGTGAAGCGCGGGGCGTAGCCACCGGTCGGTGCCGGGGGCGCCGAAGCGCCCATCCTTGGCCTCGGATACTGAGGACATGGAATTCGTCGTCCTCATGACCCTGCCCGGACTGGTCATCCTGCTGACCGTGCTGGCTTTCGCCGATCAGTTGTTGTTGCGCGCCGGGCGGGCCGGCGTCCTGCCGTGGCGGAACGCGGCACGTCAGGGCCAGATTTCGGCAACCGGGTTCGAGCAACTGCACGCGAGTCTTTCGCCGGGGAAGCAGAACGAACTCAAGGAGCGGCAGTCGGCACTGCTGATGCGGGATGACGAGGAGGACGGAGCTCCGCCGAACCGGACAACGGTGGACCTGGCGAAAGGGACCGCGGTCGTCCGGATGCCGCGGACCGACAAGTAGCGGACCGCTCACCGTTCGTTGGCCTGCGACCGGCACAGTGGAGGAACGCTGGTGTGTACTAACCGGCGTCCAACGGCCGTTCGAAGAAGGTCTCCAGAACCACCGTTGCCTGCGTCCCGCTGACCCCGTCGATCGCGTACAGGCGGCGCAACACGTCCTGGAGCCGCTCGGTGGTCGCGGTGCGCACCTTCACCAGGACGGCAGCGCTGCCTGCGATGACGTGCGCCTCCTGAATCTCCGGCACGGCGGCGAAGTCCTCGGCACGGTCGCCCATCCACGCCGTCGAGTCGACCAGCACGAAGGCGAGGACTGCGCGGTCGAGCGCCGCGGGGTCGACGTCGACCGTCGTGGCCCGGACGACCCCCTGTTCCCGCAGCTTGCGCACCCGCTCGTGCGCGGCACCCGCCGACAGGCCGACCGCCTTGCCCAGTGCGGCATACGACTGGGTGGCGTCCCGCTGGAGCAACGCAATCAGCTGACGGTCGATGTCATCCACTGGTTTCATGCAAAAACCATACCTGGTTCGGCTATATGCATGTTACGTTGAATCATATTCTGGTCAATCCTTCTGAGAGGACGCCATGCCCGCCGACGGTCTGTACGAGATCCTGGATGATCGCTTCCGTACCGAACGCTGTGCGAACGGCGACAGCAGGCTGGAGGTCCTGCACGACGGCTGCCGCTGGGCCGAGGGTCCGCTGTACCTCCCTGCCTGGCGCCAGCTGATCTGGAGCGACATCCCGAACGACCGCATCCTGCGCTGGGACGAGGCCACCGGCACGGTCGGCGTCTTCCGCACCCCGGCCGGCCACAGCAACGGCAACACCCTCGACCGGCAGGGCCGCCTGGTCACCTGCGAGCAGGGCAACCGCCGCGTCACCCGCACCGAGCCCGACGGGACCGTGACCGTCCTCGCCGACCGGTACGCCGGCAAGCGGCTCAACAGCCCGAACGACTCCGTCGTACGCTCCGACGGCACGATCTGGTTCTCCGACCCGGACTTCGGCATCACCAGCGACTACGAGGGTCATCGCGCCGACTCCGAGATCGGCGCGTGCAACGTGTACCGGATCGACCCCGCGACGGGGGACGTACACCTCGCTGCCGACGGGTTCGAGGGCCCCAACGGCGTGATCCTGTCCCCCGACGAGAAGCGACTGTACGTCTCCGACTCGCGGACCGCCCGGATCCACATGTTCGACATCCGCGAGGACGGCACCCTCTCCGACGGGAAGGTCTTCGCCGAGGGCCGGGGCAACGTCCACTTCGACAACATCCGCTTCGACGACGAGGGCCGCCTGTGGGCCGCCGCCCTGGACGACAGCGTCCACTGCTACCACCCCGACGGCACCCTCATCGGCCGGCTGCGCGTGCCCGAGCCCGTCTCCAACATCACCTTCGGCGGCCCGAAGAACAACCGCCTGTTCATCACGGCCACCACCTCCCTGTACTCGCTGGTGATGTCGGTGACCGGGGCGCCGCGCCTCTAGTAGGGCTTGGTCAGCTTCACTCGTGGGTGGCGTGTCTGCTTGTTGGTGAGTGTCGTTGAGGTGGTGTGACACCTGAAGAGATGGCCGGGGTCCGGGAGGACCTGGAGGCATTCACGACGGAGATGTTCGACGGGTTCTTCCGTGCGGATCAGCGGCGGTGGGGGCAGGTGTATGTGCGTGGGCTGCTGCTGGAGGGTCGGCGCAAGTCGGTGGAGCCGATGGCGGCGCGTCTGGGCGAGGACGGCAACCGGCAGGCACTGGCCCACTTCGTGACTACCAGCCCGTGGGATCCAGCGCATGTGCGGGCCCGGCTGGCCTGGAAGATGCAGGATGTGATCGGTGCGGAGGCGCTGATCGTCGATGACACCGGCTTTTTGAAGGACGGGGACGCCTCGGCGTGTGTGTCCCGGCAGTACACCGGCACCGCGGGCAAGGTCACCAATTGTCAGGTCGGGGTGTCGTTGCACCTGGCCCGCGATCATGCCTCGGCCGCGGTGAACTGGCGGCTGTTCCTGCCCGCTTCCTGGGATCCGGGCTCGCCGGAGGCGGATGCGGACAAGGTCGCCCGCCGGGGCCGCTGCGGCATTCCCTCCCAGGCGGGGCATGTGGAGAAGTGGCAGCTGGCCCTGGACATGATCGATGAGACCCGCTCGTGGGGCATCGACCTCCCCTTGGTCGTCGCGGACGCCGGATACGGTGATGCCGCCGCCTTCCGTCTGGGCTTGGAGGAACGCAACCTGCCTTATGCGGTGGGCATTTCTTCCCGCCACACCGCCCATCGGGCCGGCGCCCGGCCTGTCCAGCCTGCCTATGCGGGCACCGGCCGGCCACCGAAGATGCAGTATCCCGAGCCTGCACAGACCATGAAAAATTTGGTCATCGCGGCCCGGCCGGGCTGCTGCGAGACCGGTGTCCTGGCGGGAAGGATCCCGGCCAGGCCAGGGCCAAAGCGGCTTCAAGCGCATGCACTCACGCTTCGTCGCTCTGCGCGTCCGACCGGCCGGACGCGGTGCCCGCACAGCCGGCGACGGTCCAGAACTACCAGAGCGCTGGCTGCTGGCCGAATGGCCCGCCACCGAGCCCGAGCCGGTGCAGTTCTGGCTCTCGAACCTGCCTTCCGGGATGCCGCTGGCCACACTGGTGCGGCTGGCCAAACTACGCTGGCGCATCGAGCACGACTACCGCGAGATGAAACAGGCCCTGGGACTTGCCCACTTCGAAGGCCGCACCTGGAACGGCTGGCATCACCACGTCACCCTCGTCTCCGCAGCTCATGCCTTCTGCACCCTGCAACGACTGGCACACCACCCAAAAGACTCAGCGCAGGTCTGAGCCTCTACCAGGTCCTCCGCGAACTCCAGACACTCCTCGCCCTCTGGGTCGGCGCCTGCCCCACCTGCCACCGCAACATACCCACCCCCATACGAACCTGACCAAGCCCTACTAGGGCCTCTCCTTTGGATCACGCCGGGCTCGCGGGGCCTGGCACGCACATCTGCCGCGTCGTCGCCGGCTTCGACCCGACCGGACCGGCGCCGGGACGGGGACCTTGGACCGGGACCTCAACCGGGGCTCAGACCAGGGGTGGTGGCGGCGCGAGGCGAGTGGGAGCGGAGCGGGTGCGCGTACTCGGGCGGGCTCCTCACACGCTCGCCGCTCACCCGTCCTGCCCACCGACCACGCCCGCGTCATGAGCGATCAGCCCGGCTTGAGTCCGGTTCATGCAGCCCAACTTGTCCAGCATCCGTGACACATACCCCTTGATCGTGGCCTCCGACAGGTACAGCCGCGCGGCGATCTGTGCGTTGGACATGCCCTCGCCGAGGCAGGCCAGTACCTCGACCTCCCGCTCGGTCAGCGACCCCACGAGCTCCCGTGCGCGATCGCGGGCCGAGAGGCTCTCGGTAGACGCCGCGATCAGCCGACGAGCGGCCGTCGGCGACAGCACCGTATGCCCTTCCGCGGCCACCCGGACGAGCCCGATCAGCTCCTCCGGCGGGGTGGACTTGACCAAGAACCCCGTCGCCCCCGCCCGCAGGGCGCGCAGGACGTACTGGTCTGCGTCGAACGTCGTCGGCACCACGATGGCCGGCGGGTCGGCGAGCTCGGTGATGCGCTCGATCGCGGTGAGGCCGTCCATGCCGGGCATACGCAGATCCATGAGCACGACATCCGGCCGGTTGCGCACGACCGCCTCGACACCGGCCGCCCCGTCGTGCGCCTCGTCGACGACGTCCAGGTCGTCGGCCGAGCCGAGAATCGTGCGCAGGAACCGGCACACCATCGGCTCGTCGTCCACGACGACCACTCGGACCATGGGGAGTCACACCGCCAATTCCGCAGTCGGTACGTACGCGGGCAGCGTGGCCTCGACGCAGAACCCGCCGTCCGGAGTGCACCCGGCACGCAACGTACCGTGCACGAGTTCGATGCGCTGCCGGAGGTTGGCTATGCCCAGGCCGGAGCCGGTGCCGACCAGGGCGCTGCTCGGCCGGCCGGCGGTGTGTTGCGGATCGTGAGCCGCACCTGCGCCTCGTCGTACGCGACCCGAACCGTCACCCGCGCACCGGGCGCGTGCTTGCGCACATTGGTCAGCGCCTGCTCGAGGCGTTCGGCGCGCAGACCGGGTTCGCCTGGAAGAGCCTCGGCGTGCTGCTCGTCCGGGGGCGGCCGGGGCGGTCGTCGCCGTCCGACGGTTCCGCTGGGAGCCGCGGCCGGAGTGAGAGTTCTGCCAGGTGTGGAGCGGCCGGTCCGGCCCTGTCGCGGGTGGCACCAGTTCAACACCTGACCGTTCCGACCGACGTTCTTCGACGCGGGCCGGGCGTGGGGCAGGATGGAGCCATGAGCGTCGTCAAGATCAACGTACTCACTGTCCCCGCCGAACAGCGCGAGACCCTGGAGAAGCGCTTTGCCTCGCGCGCCCACGCGGTCGAGAACTCGGACGGCTTCGAATGGTTCGAACTCCTCCGCCCTGTCGAAGGCACTGACAACTACCTGGTGTACACGCGGTGGCGCGACGAAGGGTCGTTCAAGGCGTGGATGGAGGGCCCGATGAAGGAGGCGCATCAGGGGGGCGGCGAACGACCGAAGCCTGCCGCAAGTGGGTCGACGCTGTGGTCCTTCGAGGTCGTGCAACAGGCCGCGCCAGAAGGAAAGTAGCTGCAAGCAGGATCGCAGGCCAGGGTGTGTGCCCCGATCATCCGGGGCGAGCGGTGACGCCCTGCGCCTCGCCTGCGTCGATCGGGCGGCGTCTGGTACGTCGATACGTTCGGGAGTCGGTGCGGCCTTCATCGTCGGCCGGGTGTGGCCATCACTTGCCACTCCGCCAAGTCGTTCGCCCTCGCCGGCGAACGCGCTCACGGAGCGGACAACTCCTTGAGGTGTGCTGGGTGATCCAGCGGGCGCACTCCGTTCCTCCCCCCAGGACCGACAGCAGGATGAGGGCGGCGGCCAGCAGTGCCTGAGATCCGCACGCCACTGGTAGGTCAGCCCGGTAGAAGCCGTAGCCGACCGCCACAAGGCCGGTCGGCCCGACGGTCAGCACCAGGATGAGCCGGGCCGTCGCGCCAGGAGGACGTGCTCCCCCTGCAGCCCATTGCTTGAGGCCTTCGGCGAACCAGAACGCGGCGAGGGCAGCCACCTCCAGCGCTGTGAGCAAGGCTGCCGAGCCAAGGTCCACGGTCCACATGAGCATGTGCACCATGCTCCGCGAGCGGACCGCTTCGGGCCTGAGTACGGCTACTCAACCGGCCCGGATGCCGCACGCACTCCTCACGTGCGGCCTGTTCCGCATACGGCAGCGTCAACTCGGCCTTCGGCCGCCCCCGTCCGTGCCATGGGACGGGCTTATGCGTCCGAACAGAGCACCGACTCAGGACACCAGGAGCCGGGCGAGTTCGGTCGGCTTGCTGACCATCGGCCAGTGACCTGAGTCGATGTCCACGAAGTCAAGGTGCTTGGCCTTGGCGAGCTCGGGTACGTGACCTGCGCCGATCCACTCCTGAGCCTGGGCGGGGGTGAATTCGGGGCACACGAGTACGACCGGGACGTCGAACCGTCGCTCGTCCACCAGACGCACCAGCCCCTTGGTCACCCCTGTGGGGACGGGAATCGCAGCAGCCGCGATGCTGCGCCTGGCATCTTCATCGAGGTCGGCCGAGTCCGGCCCCTCGAACGGGCCCCAGCCGGGGAAGGGCATGACACCGTCCTTCGCCTCGAAGAGGTCGGCGTAGGGCTCCCCGTCGGCGGCCGGGAAACCGCCGATGAGGACGACTTCGGCCACCTTCTCCGGTCGCGCGTCGGCGGCCAGCCAAGCCAGGGTGCAGGCTGCGGAATGCCCCACCACCATGGGCTTTTCGGACGCCGCGTCCAGGGCCGCGAGCACTGCCGCCACCTGGTCGTCGAGCGTGGCCGACGCAGATCCGTCGCCCTGACCGGGGAGGGTGAGCGGCACGGGGCGGTGGCCGAGTGCCTCCAGCGTGGGCACGACATCGTCCCATGCGGATCCGTCGAGCCAGAGGCCGGCGATGAGCAGGATGTCCATGGTCAGTTCTCTTTCTCCAGGGAGGTCAGATCACGTTCGGCATAAAGCCGGTGTTCCCATTCCTCGTTGAGGACGATGCTGAGACATACCTTGAAGGGGAAGTTTTCCATCCGGGGCCAGCCGGGCTCGGTGCGCGTCACCGCAGAGGCGAGTTGCTCGTCGGTGAGTGACTCCATGACGTGGCGGACCATGGCCTGGCGTTCGCGTCGGACCGTGAGCACCTCGTCGAGCGAGGGTCGGACCTCGCGGTCCCACGGGATACCGTCCCAGCCGGGCGCCTCGTCCCACGGCAGGTCCAACTGGTGCCACGGCGAGGGGTTGCCGAGAATCATCCGGCCCACCCAGGCGGCGCCGGCGAAGTTGAGGTGCCGAAGGGTCTGGATGAAGGACCACTCGTCGTCGATGCTGCGATGGAGCGCCGCTTCGGGGAACGTCCTCGCACGCGCGACGGTGTCCTCCCAGAGCCGCTCCAGGATTGCCCACGCCTCACGGAACCCGTCGGTGTCGTCGGGGCGCATCTTCGCCCGCTCGGGCATGCGGCGGTTCAGTTCGGCGTCGACGAGCGGTGCGATGTCGACGCCGTTCACCACGACGTTCTTCAGCTCGCCGCTGATCTCGACGTCGACCAACTCGACGCCACGCATGCGGCTCTCATGGAACAGGGCGCCGCGGACCTGCGCCCCGGTGAAGTCGACTGCCTGCATGCGGACGTCATTCAGGGACACCTGGGTGAAGGTGGCACCCCGGAGGTTGACGCGCTCCAAGCGCGCTCCGGTGAGGTCCTGCTCGCGGAACTCGGTCATGAACGTCACCCTAGGACCAATTCCGGACGATCTACTTCCTGCTTATCTCGTGCCCATCTAATCTGCTGGGGTGCCGACCGACTCCAGCCCCACCGCACGAGCTCTGCGCTCCATCGAGATCCTCCGGACCCGCCCCGGCGTGACGGCCGACGAACTCGCCGCGGCTTTGGGAGTCACGGAGCGGGCGGCGCGTCGGTACGTCGAGATCCTCCGAGAGGCGGGCATCCCCGTTGAGTCGGCCCGGGGCCGACATGGCGGGTACCGGCTGGGGCGCGGGACGAGGCTGCCTCCGGTCGTCTTCACGGAGCACGAGGCACTCGGCCTGGTCATGGCGGTCCTCGACGGCCGGCCGGCCGCCGCCGATGTCGACGACCTCGTCGGTTCCGCCCTGGGCAAGGTCATCCGGGCACTGCCCGAGAGCGTCGGCCGACAAGCAGCGGTGCTGCGAGAGCACGCGTCAGCTGCGCCCGACCGGTACTCGGCCCGTACGGATCCCTCCATCACCAGCGCACTCGTGTCAGCCGTCGCGGCCCGACGTCGAGCGCTGATCACGTATCGGAGCGAGTCCGGCAACGAGTGGGAGGCCGAGGTGGATCCCTGGGCGGTCGTCGTCCGCCACGGGCGCTGGTACCTCCTGTGTCACTCCCATCGCGCTGACGCGATCCGCACCTATCGGGTCGACCGGGTCCGCGCGGTTCAGCAGACCGCCCACGGGTTCGATCCGCCCGATGGCCTCGACCCGGTGGCAGCGGTGGAAGAGAACCTGGGCACCGGGTGGGAGTTCCCCACCCACGTAGTGTTCGACGCTCCACTGGCTGAGGTGGCGCCATGGATCCGGCCTTCGATGGGGCGACTTGAACCATCGGGAGAGGGGTGCGTGCTCGTCGGCAGCACGAGCAACCCGGCGATGTACGCGCAGGAGTGGTTGGCGAGCGTGCCGTTCCCCTTCCGCGTCGACGGCGGGCAGGAACTCCGTGCCGCGGTCGCGACGCTCGCGGCACGATTCGCTGCCGCCCTGGCGGACCAACCCTGACGGCGATTTCGAAGGACTTGGTCGACGCATTGCGCCAAGTCGGTGCGCAACGGCCAGGGGCGGAAAAGCACATCGCGGCGCGGGCACAGCATCGGCGGTCACAGCCAGCCGTTGCGCTTGAAGCCCCGGTGGATGACGAGGCAAGCGGTCGCGATGACGACCAGAGCGACCGGGTAGCCGAAGCGCCAGTGCAGTCCGGGCATGTGCTCGAAGTTCATGCCGTAGACGCCACACACCATCGTCGGCACGGCGATGATCGCGGCCCAGGCGGTGATCTTCCGCATGTCCTCGTTCTGCGCGACGGTGACCTGGGCGAGGTGGGCCTGGAGGATGGAGTCGAGCAGCGCGTCGAAGTCGGTGATCTGCTCGATGACGCGGGCCAAGTGGTCGGCGACGTCACGGAAGTACGCCTGTATCTCATGGTCGATGGAGCGCATCGACTCAGTGGTCAGCACGTGGAGGGGGCGGCCGAGCGGGACCACAGCACGCTTGAGTTCCAGAAGCTCGCGCTTGAGCTGGTAGATGCGCCCGACGTCGGCGCTCCGCGAGCCGTGCGGTGAGAAGACGTCCGTCTCGACCTGGTCGATGTCGTCCTGGACGGCATAGGTGACGGTCAGATAGTCGTCGACGACTTGGTCGGCGATGGCGTGGAGCACAACAGCCGGTCCCTTGGCCAGTTGCCGTGGGTCCTCCTCGAGGCCTTCGCGCAGGGAGCCCAGGGAGCCGTGGCGTCCGTGCCGTACGGTCACCACGAAGTCGGGTCCGGCGAAGACCATGATCTCTCCGGTGTCCACCACCTCGCTGGTGGCGGTCAGTTCCGCGTGCTCGACGTAGGCGACCGACTTGAAGACGGCGAACAGGACGTCGCCGTACTGCTGGACCTTGGGCCGCTGGTGGGCGTGGACGGCGTCCTCGACGGCGAGCGGGTGCAGACCGAACAGCTCGGCAACCCGCACGAACTCCGCCTCGGTGGGCTCGTGCAGGCCGAGCCATACGAAGCCGTCGCCGCGTTTGCGTACCCGGGCGACGGATTCCTCGACGCTGGGGGCGGCCTTCTGGCGGACGCCGTCGCGGTAGATGACGCAGTTGACCACGGTGGAGCCCAGCGGCGAACGGGCCGGGTGGCTGAGGTCCACAGGGCGCCCCCGCCGCGCCAGACGTGCGACTTTGCGCAGGCTGCCGACCATCGACATGAAGTACTCCTTCGCCAGGTGCGGGCCAGTGTGCCAGGAGAAGGTAAAGGGGACGTCAGAGCCTGCGGCGACCCGCTCGTACACACCAAGCCGAACGACGCCTGACCCGGGGTTCCGTTCCAAGGCGCCCTGTGGGTTCTGCCCGAAAGCTCGGAGACCACGCTGACCAGGAACGCCGTGGTCCGTCAGCGTCGCGTTACGGGGAGGGGGCCTGGCGTCAAGCATCCGTCAGTGCGGCGGCTCATCGCCGGTGGGCGGGCATAGCTTCGATGAAGCGCCCGGCCGGACCGACCGGGCGCCGCCAGTCGCCTTCTGCGAGGAGCAGGACCATGTCTCCAGTCGAGTTTCCCGAGGACCCCGAGCCTTCTGAACGGTTCCCGGCCGGACTTCTCTACGTCCCTGTCCGGTCGGGGCCCGCTGGATGTACGTCCCGGTTCTTCCGCACCCCCCTGGGCGGCCGCACCGCCGTCGGATTCACCTCCGCGGCGAAACTCACCGCCACTCTGGGCACGGACCAGCCCTCCATCAGGCTCTCCGAACCCGCACTGCGCGCTCTCGCGGCCCCCCTGGGCGTGACCGCCCTCACCGTCGACCCGCAGTTCTCCGCCCCCGCGACAACCCCTTCGGTCTCCAGGGACATCGAACGCGCGAGCTCCTCGCATACATGGCATCCCCAGCACGTCGGTGCCCTGCGAGTGACCGGCGCCGCTGCCGTCGTCGCATGTCTGAATCTGCTGATCGGCTGAGGAGGCGCCACATGTCAGTTTCCGTTCTCTGACACCACCCCCCACACCCGGCGTCCACCAAACCCCCCTCACGGCGGACGCCACCCCACACACACCACCAATGGCCCGAAAGGCCACCAGATGTGCTCGAGCAGCTCGTCGACCGCGAGGTGCCCCTCTCGGGCTCGCTCAAGCGTGCGATCATCGCGGCATTGTCCGAAGTGTGAGGCATTGTGCCTGTTACCCGATTTACGTGACACCGGTGGCGGAGCGCGGGGTGGTGTGCCACGGCGTGCGGAGGTGCCGGAAAGGGCTTGTTGCCGCGGGTGGCCGGGATGGTTGCCGTGCCCAGTGAATGTCAGGGGCACGCCCGTGCGGGGTCTGTGATCGGTACAGTCATCGGTTACGGAAATATCCGCATTTTGTAACGCAGGCTGAAGCCTGTGCCGACAGGCGGACGGGTGGTTCAGAGTGTGGGTCCTCGGCTTGTTGAGCCGGGACCCGCACCGCGCAACATGGCTCCGACCTGGGCCTGGGCGCCTCTACTTGAGGGGACATCACGTGTCTGCTTCTCGTACTGTCCGTCGTCTCGTCGCTACCGGTCTGGCGGCCGGTTCCCTTGTCGCCGTCGTGGCGATGCCGGCATCCGCCGACAACGGCCACAACCGTGACCGTCACCACCAGACGTACTCCCGTGTGGTGCTCGGCAGCATCCAGTACAACAGCCCGGGCCGTGACGACCACTCCAACCGTTCACTGAACGGGGAATGGGTCGAGGTCACCAACACCGGCTACCGGCCGGTGAACCTGGACGGATGGACACTCTCGAACCGGGACGGCAACCGTTACCGCTTCGACGACCTCCGCCTGGGCGCCCGGGCCACCGTCCGCATCCACACCGGACGCGGCCACGACACCCGCGCCAACGTCTACCAGGACCGCCGCACCGACTACATCTGGAGCAACTACTCCGACAAGGCCACCCTGCGCGACAACCACGGCCGGACCGTCGACACCAAGTCCTGGGGCCGCGACCGCGACCACCGCACCAACGACCGCGGACACCGCCGCTGACCTGACCCCCACCCGCCACTGACAGCCGACCCCCTCCCGGAACCGCTGCGTGCCGCCACCCCCCGCCCCCGAAGTGGCGGCACGCAGCCCGCGCGCACACCTGCCTCCCCTCGGGCGGGATGGGCGCGGGCCTGTCGTCGGTCGACAGGCCACCCCAGGAGCCAGGACAGCAGCACCTGACGAGCAGCCGCCGTCGCACCTTGGTTCGGTGCGACGGCGGCTTTGTCGGCAGGGCTGTTACTAAAGCTCCCGCTCAATCTGGTTCTCGCCGATCTTCTCTTCGCGCATGGTCATCTCGTTCTGGACGGCATAGCGAGTCTGCGGCCCGCTGCCCTCGGCCTGCCGGATCTCGCCTCGCTGGATCTCGTCCTGGTGGTCCCGGTACTCCACGTGCTGTCCCTTGCGGTAGGGCATGGGAAATCTCCAAGTCTCGTGTAGGTCGGCGAGGGGGATCGGCCCCAGCTCGTTCGGTGGGGGATGCCCCTCTTGGCGCCCGCGACCATCACTGGGCGCACTGACAGCCCACTCCCAACTCCGCCCTCCAGCAACCACAACGGGCCGAATGGAGGACCCCCCTGCCCTCCCGACCCACACCGCGCTGATGGTGATCAAACCCGTCGATGACAGGGGTCCAGGCCCGCTGTCACATGACAGCCGGGACGGGCAGCACCGCACCGGTCTCAAGGTCCGTACACCGGATCTCCAGGGACCTGACGTCGGCACTGACGACCGTGACGACTCGGTGAAGATCGCAGCTCGCCCGGTCGGGGCGTGAGGACCGAAAGCGATGTGGGCGGGCTGCGTCACTCCAACGGCCCACACCTGCCCGGCCTGGTGGCGGCACGTGGCCATGTGCAGCGGCCGGGCACGTGCGGGCAGGGGCCGGACGCAGCTGTCCAACGAGTGAGTCGAAGGAGCCAAACGCAAGAGCCGGCGCGCAATCGAAAGGGACAGCGGTCGGGTCGGCGGTGCCGAAGCGGGACAGGTCTACGGATGCGGCTCGCTCACCGCGCGACGTGCAGCCGCCCAGCCGCGAGTCACGTCGCGCCCCTCGGGGCTACCGTGCAAGCTGCGTGGTCAGCCGGACATGGGCGCTCTGCTCCCCGAATCCCCGGTAGCCCTCGTCCCGCTGGACGAGTTCGAAGAAGACGTTTCCGATGGTGCTGGTGCAGCAGTGCCGGAACTGGCCGTTCTCGTCACGGTCGTAGAACCAACCATTATGTGGTGGCCGGCCGTCGGGCGCCGGCAATCTGCTGACCTGGCCTGCCACAGCAACGCTGTGACCTTGGACTTGAACGTGGTCGTACCCCGTGCGGCAGAACGCCCTACGCTGACCACCATGTCGTCTCAGGTGCCGATCAGCGACGAGCTGCGCTCCGTAGTGGGCTCCCCCACGCAGGCCACGCTGCTGGACAGTAGTCCGCGCTCCCGGGTGTGGCGGGTGGAGTTGCGCGGTGGGAGCCGGGTGATCGTCAAACAGATCGCCGACGGAGGGGGCACCGGGCCCGACGGCAATGCGCGCTATGCGCGGGAAGTCGCCGCGCTGCGGCTTGCCGCACGCGCCACCCGACCGACCGTCGCGCCGACGCTGCTCGGAACGGACCCGGCGTCCCGAGTGATGGTCCTGGAGCACCTGGACAGTCCCGGAGCGGCTGACGACTGGATGCCCGGCTATGCCGAGGCCCTCGCCCGGCTGCACTCACTCACCGGGCCGACCGACACAGGCACGCTTCCCACGTGGTCCGGACCGACGGCCACCGACGCCGAGTCCTTCATCGCCCTCGCCGAAGCGCTTGACGTCCCCGTCCCACCGGCAGTGCCGAACGAACTCGCCGCCCTGATCGACCGGCTGGACCCCACGCCCCATCATGCGCTGCTCCACGGAGACCCCTGCCCCGGCAACGATCTGCGCACCGCCACCGGCGTCCGCTTCGTCGACTTCGAACAGGCCTCGCTGGGCAACGGCCTCGTCGAACTCGCCTACTTCCGCATCGGATTCCCGACCTGCTGGTGCGCCATGTCGGTCACCGGCACGCCGCTTGCGGAAGTCGAGGACATCTACCGTGCCACCTGGCGGAGCCTCACCGGCACGGACGTCCCCGGGGACCTCGCCGACGCCTGCGCCGGTTGGCTGATCCGAGGGGACGCGCTCGTCGAACGCGCCCACCGCGAGTCGGTCGACCACCTCGCACGGGTACCGGCAGAGGACTTCGAGTGGGGCTACGTCTCCGCTCGGGAGCGCCTCGTCCACCGGCTCGGCGTAGTCGCCGACCAAACCCGCGACCACGACGACCTGTACGCACTCGGTCATCTCAGCGCGGCAATGGCCGTACGCCTGCTGGAACGCTGGCCCACATTGCGCCCGCTGCCCGCGCAGGACACACGCCCCTGGCACTGACGGTCCTACGCGGTCGAAGAGTGTGTCGGCCAAGGACTCGGGGACCGCAGTGGGCGGATCACCGAGGCGGCATCGGCTGGGGCGGACGCTCCCTCACCGCGGCTGTCCGACCGGCCCGGCACTGTGGTCAGAGCAGCAGGCACCAGGCTGTCGATCACTTGACCCGGGTGACGATGGTCCGCGCGCACTCCATAGACTCGGTATGCGTCGTATCCACCTCCAGGTCGTAGAACATGCCCCGGTGGACCGAATCCGCCTGCGACACCGCCATCCCGGCAATCCTGTCACCACGCGCGATCTCGCGACCCGCGGCAATCGAGGCGTCGCACCTGACGCCCACCCACAGCACCTGCAGTCCGCCAAGAACCTGCTGCCACCGCTGCTGGGACGCCGCTCCGCCGAGGAAGACCTCATCAACGATGATCCGGGCACCCGCACGGGCCATCGTGGCAAGCCCCTCGATCCACGCCGTTTCCAGCGTCCGGAACTCAGGACCGACGATGACCTCACCGTCCGGAGCGAACACGATGCCCGCATCCGACGTCCGCATGGACGCGGGCATCGCCTCGACCAGTGTGTCGACTCCGAAGGACAGCCAAGGATCCGGCAGCACCGCCTGCAGACACCGGGCGATCCCGGACTTCCCCGAACTGGAGCCACCGTTGAGAACGATCATCTGAGTCATCACCGCGCCACATTAGAGGCACCTCGGCGACGACCGAAACGGGTTTGGGTGTGGATCCTCTGGAGTTGTCGAGGTACGACCTCATGTACAAAGTCGCGTACGACCTCACGTGTGAGCTTCCGGTCGGAGGCATCGGGCAGGCCGTCCCAGTGGGGGGGGTACCGCGGGCATGCGGCCGCCGGTGAACGGCCAGGAGCGTCGAACCGGTCAGGTCCGGGGCCGGCAGACGCAGCGATTCCACCTGCGGTAACGCCGGAGAGACCGCCGCTGAGATTTCCAACTCGCTTGACATATACGGGAGTTGTCTGTCCGAAGCCGCAGAAAATGGCGCCGGCCTGCGCGCCACCCGCCGGCTCCGGTGCCGATGTTCATGCGCTGCGTAAGAGTCGGCGCGTGCCGGGCAGGCGGCGTCTTCGGAGCTGGTCAGGTGGTGACGGGGGTGTGGAAGTAGTGACCCTTGGTGAGGTCTTCGAGCAGGCTGGGGTGGGTGGGCTGCCAGTCGAGCAGTTCGCGGGTCAGGGTGTTCGACACCGGGACGTCAAGGCTCATGAAGGGGCTCAGCCAGGTGAAGTGCTCCTCCGCGGCTTCGGGGGCCACGGAGGTCACCGGTACGTCGAGGTGGCGGCCGATCACCTCGGCGATGTCGCGGAGCGCGACGCCCTCTTCCGCGACGCCGTGCAGCGCCGATCCGGCGGGCGCCTTCTCGACGGCCAGGCGGAACAGCCGTGCGATGTCGAGGCGGTGGACTGCCGGCCAGCGGTTGGCGCCGTCGCCGATGTAGGCGGAGACGTTCTTGGTGCGGGCGGTGGCGACCAGGTGCGGCACCCAGGCGTAGTCCCCCTCGCCGTGGACGGTCGGAGAGACCCGCACCACCGATGAGCGGACGCCGCGCGAGGCAAAAGCGAGCGCGGCCTGGGCGGTGGCCGACCGAATCACATACGGCGAGCCGTCGATGGTGGGCGCGTCCTGCTCGGTCACCGCGCGCCCTGTCGGGAAGCCGATGAAGCCGGTGGCGAGGACGAGAGGGCGATCAGTGCCGGCGAGCGCATCGCCGAAGGTGTCGACGACGCGGCGATCGGCATCGGCGGCGCCCTGGTAATCACCGGTGAACGCGCGCTCGCCATTGAAGGCGAGGTGGATCACCCCGTCCGACGCGGCGGCCGCGTCCCGCAGGACGTCAAGGTCATCGAGGGTGCCGCGGACGACCTCCACGCCGGCGGCGGTGAGCGCGGCGGCGGAGGCGTCGGAGCGGGCGAGCCCGACGACCTGGTGCCCCGCGCCGATGATCTCGGGAACGACGGCGGAGCCGATGAAGCCGGACGCGCCGGTCACAAAGATGCGCATGAGAAACCCCAACACTTGACTTCAGTTACTGCAATCGACCTTAACATCTGATTGCAGCCACTGTAATCACGTAGGATCTGCCCATGGGTAGATGGGAGCCGAACGCACGCGGGCGCCTGGCGACAGCGGCGCTGGAGCTCTACAGCGAGCGCGGATACGAGCAGACAACCGTGGCGGAGATCGCCAAACGCGCCGGGCTCACGGAGCGGACCTTCTTCAATCACTACGCCGACAAGCGCGAGGTGCTGTTCGCCACCGCCGGCGAGTTTCAGGACCGGTTCGTGGGGGCGGTCGCCGGTGCCCTGGAGTCCGTGGCGCCGATCGACGCTCTGGCAGCGGGTCTTGACGCGATCGCCGAGATGCTCGCCGACCAACGCGACTTCGTACGCACTCGACAGGCTGTGATCATGTCGAACCCCGAGCTCCAGGAACGCGACCTGATCAAGCTCGCCTCGACCTCGGCCGCGCTCGCCGACACCCTGCGCCGGCACGGCGTTCCGGAACCGGACGCGAGCCTGGCCGCCGAGACAGGGGTCGCCCTCTTCAAAGTCGGCTTCCATCGCTGGATCGCGGCGGACGAGGAACGCGAGCTGTCGCTGTTGATGCGGGAGGCACTCGACGCACTCAAGGCCGTGACCGCGGGCAGTTAGGGGCTTCTCAGGGATTTCCGAGCGGCGTGTAAAGCATCCACACACAACGGGTTTCGACGCACAGAGCTCCCCTGTGCACGTGACGGAGTAGCCGCCTAATCCCTGCGTCGCAGCCGCGCCGAGAGATGGTGTTGCAACGGCTGACCGACTGCCGCGAGGTCGTGTACGAACGTGAGCGTGGCATCGTCGGCCAGGGCATAACGGCGGCGGGTGGCAGTGACCTCCTTGGCGGTGGGGGTGAGAGCCACGTCGTGGGTGGAGAGGTCGACCGTGTTGTCGGTCGCACGGCCGACCGCGATCTCCGCGATGCCGGTGGGCTGGGTGATGAGTGCCTCCACGCGGCCGTCGGGCTGCAGTCGCCACCAGCCGCTCTCCCGGGCTGCCGGACGCAGCGGTGCGTCGTCGGCGTCGAGCAGCCAGGCGCGGGCCTCATAGCGAAGGAAAGGGCGGCCGTCGTGGCTGAAGGTGACCTCCTGCGCGTACTCGAAGTCCCCGGCGAGTGTCGGGTACCCGCCGCGTCCTCGGCCGCGCCAGGTGCCCAGGAGGCCGATCACGGGCGACAGCAGTGCGTGCGGAGCGGGCTCCTCGTCCGGTCGGTGGCCATCGGGGTACGGGGGCTCCGCTGCGGGGTCGAACACGGTGTGCGCTCCTGGGGTCGGGGCAGGTGCCGGGTCGAAGCCTAGAGTGTCGTTCCACTCGGCGACGGGCAGGGAAGCTCCCGCAGCGTGTGGCGGGAGATGTTTCCCGGCGGGGCGCCCGTGCTGTCATGTGACCCGGCGTCGTCGGAGCTGCCGCGCAGCTGCGTCTCGGGGCGCGGATGAGGTGAGGGGACGCACTGGGACGGTGCGGCGGCCCTTGCGGACGGCCAGCCAGAGGTCCAAGTACCGGCTACGTAGGTCCATGGCCCGAATGCCGGCCGCCTGGCAAGTTTCCGGCCACGTCGATCTCCCTGATACGCAGCAAGGCAGCCGTCACCGCGCTCGCGGCCGCCGTGAGCGTGACCGGTCTGCTCCCGGCGGCCGCTTCCGCACACGAACCCGGCGGAACGTCCGGCACCACGTACTACGTGGACTGTCTGCGCGGCAGCGACCAGGCCTCGGGCACGAACAGCGGCACGGCGTGGCGCACCCTCGCCAAGGCCTCGCGCGCGTACGAGCCGGGCGACCGGCTGCTGCTGCGCCGTGGCCGCACCTGCACCGGGGTGCTCGCCCCGACCGGTTCCGGAACGGCCGCGGAGCCGATCTCCATCGACGCGTACGGGAAGGGGGCGAAGCCGCACATCGACGGCGAGGGCGCCAGGGCCGCGGTGTTCCTGGTCAACGTCGAGGGCTGGGAGCTGCGCAATCTCGACATCTCCAACACCGGCGCGCACACCACGACGGACCGCCGCGCGGGCCTGCTCGTGCGGCTCACCGACCACGGCGTGGGCAGCCACTACGTCGTCGACGGGGTGGACGTGCACGACGTCAACGGCGCCGACTTCAAGGATCCCGACCCAAGCGGCGGCATCCTCTTCTCCGTCACCGGCTCGGCGGTCCCGACCCGTTTCGACGGCGTACGGATCGAGGACTCGACCGTCCGCCACACCGACCGCACCGGCATCGGCACCGGCTCCAGCTGGGGGCGCAGGGCCGAGCACCCGAACGGCCCCGGCACCAGTTGGGAGGCGATCACCGGGCTGCGGATCCGGCGCAACAAGGTGTACGACGTCGGCGGCGACGGCATCGTCGTACAGACCGCGAAGGACGCACTGGTCGAGCACAACTACGTGGACGGCTTCAACATGCGCTCGGCCGGCTACAACGCCGGTATCTGGGCCTGGAATTCGGACGACGTCCTCTACCAGTACAACGAGGTGACCGGCGGCCACGGCACCCTCGACTCGATGGCGTACGACATCGGCGGCGGCAACAACCGCAACGTCTACCAGTACAACTACAGCCACGACAACGAGGGCGGCTTCCTGCTGATCTGCAACGGCGCGGGGATGACGACCGACGGCAACCGGGTCCGCCACAACATCAGCATCAACGACCGCAACACCATGTCCCCGTACGGCGTGGTCTCGGTCGTCTGCGCTGCCACCACCGACACCCTGGTCTACGGCAACACCATCGTCACCGACGAGGCGAACACGGCCCTCGTCTCCGACAACGGCCCGACCGGGGTCACCTTCCGCAACAACATCTTCGTCGGGGCGTCCGGCGGTTCCCCGATCAACGACACCCGGAGCGTCTACGAGAACAACCTCTACTGGCGCACGGCCCATCCGCGCGACACCTCCCGCCCTCACCGCCGACCCGCTCCTCGCCTCGGCCTCCCCGACAGCCCCGCGCGACGTCCGCCTGCGCGCGGGCTCTCCGGCGCTCGGGACGGGCATCCCGGTGTCCGACGGAATCACCCGCGACTACTTCGGCAACCGGATCCCGACCCCGCCGAACCTGGGCGCGGACCAGAACCGTTAGCTCCTGACCCGCACTCGCATCACCCCTGCCGCCCGGCCGCCGGTGCCGATTCCCACCCGGCGGCCGGGCCTCACGTTGCCTGAGGCCCGGCGGGTGCCCCCCGTTGGGGTGAGCAAAGGCCGAGCACGCCGTCGCCTCCCCCGCAGGAAGGCGACAACTCCGGCGATGTCAACGTGGTCAGGCCGTGGGAGCGAGTGCGTCGACGGTCTCCGGGGCGAGCCCGATCTCGGTGAGCACCTCACGGGTGTGGGTCCCGATGACCGGGGCGGGTGTGGGGTCGGCCGCGGGAGTGCCCTGGAATCGCGGGGCAGGGGCGGGCTGCAGCAGGCCGTCCTCGGTGTAGTAGGTGCCGCGGGCCACGTTGTGCGGGTGGGTGGCGGCCTCGGTCAGCCCGTACACCGGCGTGACGCACGACTGGGTGCCGTCGAAGGTGACGGTCCACTCCTCCCGGGTCCGGCCCGCGAAGACCTCGGCAAGTCGGTCGCCCATGGCGGGCCATGCATCGCGGTCGAGCTGCTTGGCGAACCTCGGGTCGTCGGTGAGCCCGAGGACTTCAAGGAGTACGGCGTAGAACTGCGGCTCGACGCTGCCGACCGCCATGTAGCCGCCGTCGGAGGTGCGATAGGTGCGGTAGAACGGTGCGGCGCCGTCGAAGAGGTTGGAGGCGCGCCGGTCGGTCCAGCGCCCCGTCGCCAGCAGCCCGTGGATCAGAGCGAGCTGGACGGCGGTCCCGTCGGTCATTGCCGCGTCGACCACCTGGCCCTCGCCGCTGCGCTCGGCGTGGACGAGTGCGGTGGTGATACCCAGGGCGAGCAGCATGCCGCCGCCGCCCATGTCGCCGAAGAGGTTCAGCGGGACGGGCGGGTTCTCGGCGGCTCCGCCGAGAGCGCCCAACGCGCCTGCGACAGCGATGTAGTTGATGTCGTGGCCGGGTGCTTGGGCAAGTGGTCCGTCCTGGCCCCAGCCGGTCATCCGGCCGTAGACCAGTTTGGGGTTGCGGGCCAGACAGGCCTCGGGGCCGAGGCCGAGGCGTTCGGTGACGCCGGGGCGGAAGCCCTCGATGAGCGCGTCGGCGGTGTCGATGATGGCCCGCACGGCCTCGACGCTCGCCGGGTCCTTGAGGTCGAGGGTGACCGAGCGGCGGTTGCGGTGCAGGATCGGGTGTCCGGAGGGGCGGCCGGCCTCGGCCGGACGGTCGATACGGATCACTTCGGCGCCCTGGTCGGCAAGGAGCATGCCGGCGAAGGGACCGGGACCGATGCCGCCGAGTTCGACGACGCGGATGCCGGCCAGCGGGCCGGCGGCGTTGGAGGGAAGGGCGCTCAAGGGAGTCTCTGCTTTCCGCGTGGCGATTTTTCCGGGTGGCGTGCCCGGGGGACGTTCGGGGACAACGGTCGCCCCGCAGGGGGTGAACGGGGGCGGCCGGTCGCCCGGGCCGGGGAACCGAAGGCGGTCCGGGCAGCTGAGCCGGACCTACAGACCGAGGTCCTTCGCGATGATGGTCTTCATGACCTCGCTGGTGCCGCCGTAGATCCGCGAGACGCGGGTGTCGGCATACAGCCGGGCGATCGGGTACTCCAGCATGTATCCGTAACCGCCGTGCAGCTGGAGGCACTTGTCGATGACGCGGCCGGCGACCTCGGTGCCGAACAGCTTGATCCTCGCAGCGTCGGCGCCGGTCAGTTCGCCGGAGTCGTCGAGCTCGATCCCCTTGTCGACCATGGTCTGGAGGGCCTCGACCTCGGCCGCGCACTCCGCGAGCACGAACTTGGTGTTCTGGAAGGCGGCCACGGGCTTGCCGAAGACCTGGCGCTCCATCACGTACTCGCGGGCGAAATCGATCGCGGCGGTGGCGGTGGCGCATGCGCCGACACCGATCGAGAGCCGCTCGCGGGGGAGGTTCTGGCCGAGGTAGGAGAAGCCCTTGTCCTGCTCTCCGAGCAGGTTCTCCACGGGGACCCTGACGTCGGTGAAGGACAGCTCGGAGGTGTCGGACGACTTCAGTCCGATCTTGTCCAGCTTGCGGCCGTACTCGAAGCCCTCGCTGTCGGTCGGGACGACCAGCAGGCTCAGGCCGTGGCGGCGGTCCTCGACGGTGACCGGCGAAGTGCGGGCCACGACGACGCACAGTTCGGAGTTGCGGGCGCCGGTGATGAAGGTCTTGGAACCGTTGAGGACGTAGTGCGTGCCGTCGTCGGAGAGTCCGGCAGTGGTGCGGATGCCCGCGAGGTCGGAGCCGGTGCCCGGCTCGGTCATGGCGATGCACAGCATGATGTCGCCGGCGGCGATGCCCGGGAGCCAGCGCTTCTTCTGCTCGTCGTCGGCGAGGTTGAGCAGGTACGGCAGGACGATGCCGGTGGAGACGCCGTAGTGGCCGAAGGAGACCGCGGCGCGGGCGCACTCCTCGTTGATGACGACCTGGTACTTGTAGCTGGTCTCGCCGGCACCGCCGAGCTCTTCGGGGACGTCGAAGCCCATCACGCCGAGGGCGCCGAGTTTACGGAAAAGGTCGCGGTCGACGAGGTTGTCGTGCTCCCACTGCTCGAAGTGAGGTTTCACCTCCTTGGCGATGAAGTCCCGGATCATCGACCGGAAGGCTTCGTGGTCCTCGTTGTAGATGGTGCGCTTCATGTGTCGGTCCCTGCTGTGTCGTAGTCGGATGTCGAGGCGGGCCGGATCAGCGGGATCCGCCGTCGACGGTCAGGACCTGGGCGCTGATGTGGTTGGAGTCCTGCGTGTACCGCACCGGCGGGCTCGGTCGAGAACTCGCGGGTACGGCTGCCGACGATGGCGACGTCGATGGCCATGGGATGCCATCCAAATAGGTTATGGCCAATTCACTTTCTTCCCCGCATCGCCTCGTGTCAAGCGAATGCATGTACCAAGTTGAGGTTTCCACGCCATAATGATCACCATCCTCCGCCGCAACCTCCACGCACCGCACTCGCGCGTGCCCGCCGTCCGGAAAGTCCGTACGGCGGGCACCGGCAGCACATCGACGGTCAGGCTCCGGCCCTGAGCCTGGCCACGTCCTTGTCCGGGTCGATCAGCAGCAGCGCCGCCACCGCGCCGGTGATCATCGTGACGCCGAGCGTCATGAAGCCGTTGCCGTACCCGATGGCGACCGACTCACCCGAGGCGACGAACTCACCGAGCACGAGGGGGGCGATGATGCCGCCGAGGCTGTAGATGGCGGTGATGATGCCGAAGACCATGCCGCGCTGCTTGGCCGGCGCAACATCGGCCACACCGGCGAAGGCGACGCCGTAGCCGGCGGAGTTCAGGGAGGCACCCAGGATGATCATCACCATCTGCGGAGTGCCCCGGTCCAGCATGGACATGCCGATGCTGCACAGGCCCGCGACGAGGACCAGTGCGGCGGGCAGCAACCCTCGGGTGATCCGGTTACTGATCCCTCGTTGCGTCATGACGGTGGAGATCACGCCGACGAGGAGCACCGAGACGACAGCACCGATGTAGGGCAGCGACGCGAGATTGCCCGCCGTCTCGGCGTCATAGCCCAGCCCCTCCTGCAGGTAGAGCGGGAGCCAGCTGACCTTGACCGCGGTGCAGGCGTACGCGACGAAGAAGAGGAGCGAGATGCCGATGAAGGTCCCCGTGCGGAACAGTCGCCCCAGCGGCACGCGCTCAGGCAGGGCGGACCGCGACTCGCCCTTGCCGGGCCCATGCCCGCCCGATACCGCCTCCGGCCCCGACCGGCCCCAGACCAGCCACAGCGCCGCGACCGCCAGACCGAAGACGGACAGCACACCGAACGCCGCATGCCAGGAGTAGCGGGTGATGACCGCAGTGAGCACCGGGTTGGCGATGACGGGGCCCACGCCGGCGCCGGCCACCACGATCGAGCTCGGAATGGCGCGCCTGTGCGCCGGGAACCACGAGTGTGCGACCTGCATCGCAAGAGCCGATGTGGGCCCCTCGGCGAAGCCGAGCAGCACCCGGCAGATCACGACGACGGTGAAGCCGACCTGTGCGGTCATGGGGGCGAGACTGAGCGCCCACACCGCGGCTACACCGGCGAGCAGCCAGCGCGCCCCGACCTTGCCGCCGAGCCAGCCACCGAGGATGCAGCCGACGGCGAACAGCCAGAAGAAGCTGCTCTGGATGACGCCGAACTGAGCGTTGTCCAGAGCCAGTTCCCTCTTCATCCCGACACCGGCCAGACCCACAACGACCTTGTCGGCATAGTTGACGAGCATCAGACACACAAGCAGCGCGACCACGATCCACGCCCTGCGCCTCACCGGCACATCGCGAGCCCCGGACACGTCCGCCGGAACGGAACCGGGCACTTCCTGCTGATCAACGGCCATGAGGACCTCCCTGGTACGAACACCCGACTTGGCGGTGAAGTGAATCACCCCTAACGCGGCCCCACAAGAGATCGGATGCATCGCCATGGTTATTTGTAATTCACAACCTCCGACCTCACACAGGCAAAAATGGCCTATACGCATCACTTCGCCCTGGTGACAGAGTTACGGTCAATTAACTTGTCGCGCCAGCGAGGTCGCCTCACCTCGCAATGAGCGGCACACCCGCCGCCGAGCACACCCCCGGGCGTCCGCCGAACCGACCCGGCGACCTCATGGATCCGCACAGCCGACCCCGGATCACACCGAGCCATACCTCGCGGGGACAGTTAGGGAGAAATTACTTATACCCGCATCTGTCCAGGTCACAGGGCATATCCTTCAGATGGCATTGCCCGAGGTGAAGAACATTGTCGACAAATGAATCGCTGGTAACTTTGGCTCGCTGTCGGCCCGCACGACAGCGGGCCGACAGCGAGGGGCGGACGGACACAGATGCAGATGCAGACGGAAGTCTCGGGTCGCACGACCGCACGAAGGCCCCCGGACCGCAAGGCGCGGATCGTCTCGGCAGCTTCCGAACTCTTCCGCGAGCGCGGGTATCACAATGTCTCCGTAGCTGATGTCGCGGCCGCGGTCGGCATCACCGCCCCCGCGCTCTACCGGCACTTTCGAGGCAAGCCGGACCTTCTGCTCCAGGTCGTGCACCGCACGATGGGCGCGATCTCGCGATCGGTGGAGGGAAGCACCGATCTCGAGACGTATCTCCGTTCATCGGCGAACCGGACTCTGGAGGGCCGCGGCGCGGCGGTTCTGTGGCAGCGTGAGGCACGCCATCTGCCCGCCGAAAGCCGCGAGGAACTACGGCGCACGCTGAGCGACGTCGCCGACGGGATCGGCTCCCTGATCCACACAGAACGTCCCGAACTGGACGGCCCCGACCTGGAGTTGCTGGCCTGGGCCGTGCTGTCGGTCTACGGATCGATCTCCTGGCACCGCACGTCCCTGCCCCGGCGCCGCTTCGAGGAACTGCTCCACCGCCTGGCGCGCGCCGCGACCGACTGCCCCCTCGGCACCCGGCCAGGCGCACCGGCCGAGGCCGAAGCCTCCACCGGCGGCTACGCCGGGCTCGCACTGTCCCGGCGCGAGGAGATCCTCGTCGAGGCGATCCGGCTCTTCGACGAACGGGGCTTCCAGTCGGTGAGCACCGACGACATCGGCGAGGCCGCCGGAGCATCAGGCCCCAGCATCTACAAGCACTTCCCCACCAAGACCGACCTGCTCGTCGCCGCCGTCCTACGGGGCGGCGAACAGCGCAGGGCCGGTACGGCGCGCGCACTGGACCGGTCCGGCACCCCGAGCGAGAGCCTCGACCGCCTGCTGCGCTCCTACATCGAATTCGCCTTGACTCAGAGCCACCTGATCGGCCTGCTCATCGGGGAGCTCGACCAGCTCCCCGAGAAGGAGCGCAAGGCGTCCCGCCAGTCGCAGCGCGAATACCTCGCGCTCTGGACTCATGTGCTCGAGGGCGTCAGACCCGGACTCGACACGTCCGAAGCGAAGATCGTCATCATTGCGGTGCTGACCGTGATCGACAACGCCACGCGTGCGGGGCGCCTCGGTCGGCGTAACGATCTCGCCGACAGGCTGGCCGAGATCGGTACAGCGATGCTGATGTCCGGGGATGCGCGCACGGCTGCGTAGGGCGTCGTCCCGACGGAGCCGACATCGAAGGCGCCGCCCATCACCCCTGAAGTCGCGCTTCATGACTGATCGCTGATCACCGATCACTGATGGCTGATGGCTGATGGCTGATGGCTGATCCAGCGTTGGGTTGCTGCCCGGAACAACCGTGAAGGCCGTTCCGGGCAGGGGCGTATTCATACGGTCGGCTGCGCTCCGTCCCGGAACGGTCCGCCCCGGCGGGCAGCCGTCGCCTCAGCTGGGCGTGCGGCTGGTTCACCGGTCAGTGGGTGTCACCACGCCAGTCCCACTTCAAAGGTTCGACCAGCCTGGGTTTGTACTCGGACCGCCCGCCCGGACCGTAGGCCCCGATCTCCGTGACCAGCGTCGCACCTTCGCGCAGCGCCGCGTCGGTCCACCCGGTGACGTCCAGGAGCAGGCCGTCCAAGGGGCCGCCGACCAGCTCCCGGTACTCGTGGCCCGCTTTCGGTCCGGGGTCGGGGTCGTCGTGGTCGGCGCCGTAGACCCGACGCTGCCGCATGAGCTCGTCCATGCGGACAGCATTTCATCGAGCACTGACACCGGCCCGGCCGCACAGCGGCTTCGTGGTTCACAACAGTGTCCGCGCTGGGGCCGACCCTGCCGGCAACGCTCGGGCTTTCGTGCCGACCGTCACGCAGGCCCAGAAGATGAGGGAAGCATGACATCACTCGGTACTCCCGTTACCCCATCCCTGCCAGGAGAATCAAGCCGTCAAGTTGTAGACAGGATGGTTATGGCAGATTAACTTGATGCTGTTCCGGCGAGCATGCCGGGCACGCGAGTAAGGGAGTGCGATCGTGCGCCGCAGCGTGTTCACCGAGGACCACGAGGCGTTCCGGGCGACCGTCCGGGAGTTCATCGCCCAGGAGGTCACGCCGCATTACGCGGACTGGGAACGGCAGGGCCATGTCCCTCGCGAGCTGTACCGCGGGCTCGGCGAACTGGGTGTCTTCGGCATCAACGTGCCCGAGGAGTACGGCGGCGCCGGCGTCACCGACTTCACGTACCAGGCCGTGCTGCGCGAGGAGTGCGGACGTGCGGGTGTCGGGTTCGGCGCGGAGTCGGTGCACACCTGTCTCGTCCTGCCCTACCTGCTGGAGTTCGGGAGCGAGGACCAGAAGCGGCGCTGGCTTCCCGGTTTCCTGGCCGGCGAGGTCATGACCGCGATCGCGATGACCGAGCCCGGCACCGGCTCCGATCTCGCGGGCATCGCCACCCGCGCCCGGCTTGCAGCGGACGGCACGCACTACGTCCTCAACGGCGCCAAGACCTTCATCACCGGAGGTGCCCAGGCGGACCTGATCCTGGTGGTCTGCCGCACCGCCCCGTTCGACCCCGGCAACCGCCGGGCCGGCCTGTCGATCCTGTGCGTGGACACCACGTCCGAGGGCTTCGCCGTGGGGCGCAAGCTGGACAAGATCGGCCTGCGCGCGCAGGACACCGCCGAACTGTCCTTCACCGACGTCAGGGTCCCGGTCGCGAACCTGCTCGGCGAGGAGGGCGCGGCCTTCTCGTACCTCACCCACAACCTCGTGGTGGAACGGCTCGGCGCGGCGATCAACGCCTACGCGAACGCGGCCGGCGCGATCGGTTTCGCCACCGAGTACGTGAAGGAGCGTCAGGTCTTCGACAAGCCGGTCGCCGCGTTCCAGAACACAAAGTTCGTCCTCGCCGAGTGCGCAACCGAGGTCGAGGCCGCCCAGACCCTGGTCGACCGGGCACTCGAACTGCATGCGACCGGCGAGCTCACCCCCGCCGACGCCGCCAAGGCCAAGCTCTTCTGCACCGAAACAGCCGGCCGCGTCATCGACAAGTGCCTCCAGCTGCACGGCGGTTACGGCTACATGCTCGAATACCCGATCGCCCGCCTCTACGCGGACACCCGCGTCAACCGGATCTACGCCGGAACCAGCGAGGTCATGAAAACGATCATCGCCAAGGACCTCGGGCTCTGAGCCCGTAATCCCCCACTTCCTCCAGGAGAATCCCATGCGCGACGCAGTGATCGTCGACGCCGTACGCACCCCCGTCGGCAAGCGAGGCGGCTCGCTCTCTCGGCTGCACTCCGCCTCCCTCTCCGCCCATGTCCTCAACGCCCTCGTCGAGCGCACAGGCCTCGACCCGGTGCTCGTCGACGACGTGATCTGGGGCTGCGCGTCCGCCGTCGGCATGCAGGCCGGCTGCGTCGGCCGCGCCTCCGTACTGGCAGCCGGCTGGCCCGAGACCGTGCCCGGCGTCACCGTCGACCGCCAGTGCGGCTCCTCCCAGCAGGCCGTCCACCAGGCCGCGGCCGGCGTCGTCGCCGGCCAGTACGACGTCGCCGTCGCCGGTGGCGTCGAGATCATGAGCAGGCTCCCCCTGGGCACCACCCGCGGCGACGGCTCCTTCGGCGAGCCCTTCGGCCCTGATGTCTTCGCACGCTACGACGGCATCCGATTCAACCAGGGCACGGGCGCCCAGCTGATCGCCGACGAATACGGCATCACCCGCACCGAGATGGACCAGCACGGCCTGGACTCCCACGCCCGCGCCGCCAAGGCCATCGACGAGGGCCGCTTCAAGAACCAGATCGCCCCTGTCACCATCACCGACGCGGACGGCACCACCCGCGTCTTCGACACCGACGAAGGCATCCGTCGAGGCTCCACCCTGGACAAGCTCGCCGCCCTCGAGCCCGCCTTCGAGGGGGACGGGACGATCACCGCGGGCAACGCCTCACAGGTCTCCGACGGCACCGGCGCCCTGCTCGTCACCACCAGCCAGTTCGCCAAGGCCCAGGGCTGGACACCGATGGCCCGGATCCACACCGCCGTGGTCGCCGGGACGGACCCGGTCACCATGCTCAAGGGCCCGATCCCCGCCACAGCCAAAGTCCTGAAGAAGGCCGGCCTCACCGTCGACGACATCGGCGCCTTCGAGATCAACGAGGCCTTCGCCTCGGTGACGCTGGCCTGGCTGCGCGAGACCGGCGCCGACTACGGACGCATGAACCCGCTCGGCGGCGCGATGGCCATCGGCCACCCCATCGGCGGCTCCGGCGCCCGCCTCATGACCACCCTGGTCCACCACATGCGCGACAACAACATCCGCTACGGCCTGCAGTCCATGTGCGAGGGCGGCGGCATGGCCAACGCCACCATCCTCGAACTCCTCTGAGGAGGTCTCTGATGTCCGCGATGCCGGTGGCGCCCGAAGCGCCCGGAAGCGACACGGAGCAACGCCCGCTCGGGGACTTCGGCGGATTCCTGCACCTGGAGCAGCTGGACCGCGACCTGTTCCGCGGCTGGTGCCACGACGGCATCCCGCTGCGCGCCTTCGGCGGACAGGTCGCGGCCCAGGCGCTCACGGCGGCGAGCCGCACCGTTCCCGAGGACCGGCTCGTGCACTCGCTGCACAGCTACTTCCTGCGGGCGGGCAGCACGGCCCACCCTCTGATCTACACGGTCGAGCGGGTCCGCGACGGCGCCTCGTACCTGTCGCGCCGAGTGACCGCCGTGCAGGGCGGCGAGATCGTCTTCACCCTCTCGGCCTCCTTCAAGAAACCGGAGGAGACCGAGGACCGCCAAGTGGCGATGGCCGAGGTCGCCGACCCGCAGTCGCTCCCCGACGTGTACGAGATCTGGGAGCGCATCAACCCGGAGGACTACCGCCAGGCGGAGTTCTGCCGGGTCGTCGAGATGCGGATGGCCCCACCGCCCGCCGAGCCGGTCCCTGGCCTGACCGAGCAGAAGCTGTGGATGCGCTCGGCCGAACGGCTGCCCGACGATCCGATGTTGCACGCCTGCGCCCTGGCGTACGCCTCCGACCTGTTCCTCGCCCCGGCGACGGCCCTGGCGACGGAGCGGCCCCGGATGCTGCGCGAGGAGCCGCCGTCGGTGTTCCTCACGTCGCTGGACCACGCGGTCTGGTTCCACCGGCCGTTCCGCGCCGACGAGTGGATGCTGTTCTCCCAGCGCAGCCCCACCGCGGGCGACGGACGGGGCCTCGCCTTCGCGGAGGTGTGGAGCCTCGACGGCAGGCTGATCGCCCATGTGGTGCAGGAGACCGTGGTGCGCCCGGCGCGGGCGCCCAGCAGCTGACCCCCGCTCCCCCGCTCCTTCCCCCCCTCCCTTCCCCTCTCTTCCTCTCATCGAAGGAACTCCTGATGTCCGATCTGGTCCTCACCTCGTTCGCGGACGGCATCGCCGTCGTGACGATCAACCGCCCCGAGGCCCGCAACGCCGTCAACCGCGCGGTGGCGAACGCCGTCGCCGAGGCCATCGACGAACTCGAAGCCCGCGACGACCTCGTCGTCGGTGTGATCTCGGGCGCCGGCGGCACCTTCTGCGCCGGTGCCGACCTCAAGGCCCTTGCCGCCGGTGAGCGATCCGGTGTTCCCGGCCGCGGCTTCTGCGGGATCACCGAGACCCCGCCCGCCAAGCCGCTGATCGCCGCGGTCGAGGGGTACGCACTCGGCGGCGGTACGGAACTGGCCCTGGCCTGCGACATGGTCGTCGCCGCGAAGACCGCGAAGTTCGGTCTCCCGGAGACCAAGCGAGGCCTCATCGCGGCAGGTGGCGGCCTGGTGCGCCTGCCAAGGAAGATCCCGTACAACGTGGCCATGCAGTATGCGCTGACCGGTGCCTTCCTCGGTGCCGAGCGCGGTTACGAGCTCGGCATGGTCAACGAGCTGACCGCGCACGGCGAGGCGCTGGAGGGGGCCCTGAACCTCGCGAGGGAGATCGCCGCCAACGGCCCGCTGGCCGTGCGCGCCAGCAAGGGAATCGTGGTGGACTCGGCCGACTGGTCGGCCGACGAGGTCTGGGACCGCAACCGCGCCGCGTGTGCCCCGGTCTTCGCGTCGGCGGACGCCAAGGAGGGCGCGCGGGCGTTCACCGAGAAGCGGACCCCTGTCTGGGGCGGCCGTTAGGGGCAGATCCACCGGACCGGCCCAGACGGCTCCGCCGCCGCCCCACGCCCCGGTGCGCCGCAACGTCGAGCTCCACGGCACCGAGGTGGACCACAGCTACAGTCCCGACGCAACGCTCGGGCATGACTGGACAAAGGAGTTCCGCCATGACCACCATCTGGCCGAAAGGGATGCCCCGCACCCTCGACTACCCCGACGGCACGATCGCGGATCTGCTCGCCGGATCCGCCCACGCCTACCCCGACCGTGCGGCGCTGATCGACGGAGATGAGCGGCTCACCTTCGCGGAGCTGTACGAGCGGTCCCTGCGGGTGGCCCAAGGGCTGCGCGAACAGGGCATCGCCCCGGACGACGCCGTCGCCGTCCACATGCCCAACTCGATCTGGTTCACCGTCGCTTACTACGGCATCCTGCTCGCAGGCGCCTCCGTGGTGCCGGTCAACCCGACGCAGCCGCCCCTCGCGCTGCGCCGTCAGCTCGACGACTCGGGCGCGGTCGCGGTCTTCACCCACCCCTCCGTCGCCGCGCAGATGTCCGAAGCCCTGAAGGGCTCCGAGGCGGTCCGCCGCGTCTGTCTCGCACCGGCCACGGCCGCGGCCCCCGCCGGCGACCGGGCCCCCGCCGGATTCCCGGTCCCCACGGTCGAGTTCGACGACCTGATGAAGGCCGAGGCAGCGCCGGCTACGGCGGTGGACGGGGAAGCGGTCGCTCACCTCGCCTTCACCGGCGGCACGACGGGCGTGCCCAAGGCCGTCCGGGTCCTGCACCGCAACCTCTTCAGGAACGTGCTCCAGGTGGCGTGCTGGCGCAGCGCCGCACTCCCGCACACGGACGAGCAGGGCCACATCACGCTGCGCCATGTGACCGAGGCCCGGACCCCGCACCACATTCCGATCGGCGCCGCGACCGGCATCTCCGTCGCCCCGCTCTTCCACGGCATGGGCATGGTCAGCCAGAGCATCTTCGTCGTCGCCGGGCTCACGGTCGTCGTGTTCGGCCGGTTCGATGCCGTCCGGTACCTGGACACCATCGAGCAGCTGGGCGTCCACGCCGTCACCGGCTCCCCCGCGCTGTGCCACGCCGTCCTCTCCGTACGGGACGTGCGGGAGCGCGACCTTTCGTGCGTACGGCTGGTCAGCAGCGGCTCGGCACCCATCAATCCGGCCGCGGCCGCGGAGCTCGCCGAGGTCTTCCCGAACGCCGTCGTCAGCGACGGTTACGGACTGACGGAGGCGACCATGGGCGTCTCGATCAGCCCGCTGGACCGCTCGACGCCACGCCCGGAGGGCAGTACCGGCCTGGCACTCTTCGACACCGCGATCGAGATCCGGGAGACGGACGGTGTCACCCCGGTGGCGCCGGGCGAGAAGGGCGAGGTCTGGGTCCGCGGTCCGCAGGTCACGGCGGGCTACCTCGGCCATCCCGAACTCACCGCGGGACAGTACGTGGACGGCTGGCTGCGCACCGGTGACCTCGGCACGCTCGACGAGCAGGGCTGGCTGTCCCTGGTCGGCCGGGCGAAGGACATGCTCATCTACAAGGGGTACAACGTGTACCCCGGCCCGCTGGAGAACATCCTGCGTGAGCACCCGGCGGTCGCCCAGGCCTCCGTCGTGGGCCGGCCGCACCCTGAGCACGGCGAGATCCCGGTCGCGTTCGTCTCCGTGAAGGCCGAGGCGGAAACGCCGGATCGGGCGGCGATCGCCGAGGAGCTGATGGCGTACGTCGCGGCGCGCGTCGCCCCGTACCAGCGGATCCGTGACGTGGTGGTCGTGGACGAGCTGCCGCTCTCGGCGACGGGCAAGATCCTCAAGACGGAGCTGCGCAGGCGGGCGACCGACTCCTGACGGGCATTCACGGCGGGGCCGGGCGGAGTGGTCACTCTGCCCGGCCCCGCCGTTCGGTGATCTGTCACACCGTCACCCATCGGAGCCATTCGTGGCGGTGCGCCTCGGCATCCTCTTCGGCCTGGGCACGGGCTCGACGACGGTCGACATGCTGGTCGTGTTCATGCAGGGATTCCCGTAGTGGATCACGAGAGTTCGCAGAGACAGAAGAACACCGGGGTCCGCTCGACGCGGGCCCCGGTGCTGTGGAGCGCTCGTTACGGCAGGGCGATCGGGAAGTTGCGCGCCGGCTTCTCCAGGAGGCCGTGGAAGGTGGCGAGGACGGTGACATCGCCCTCCACCGCCATCGCGCCCGAACCGATCGCCTCCGTGAAGGTGGTGCGCTGGGCGAGCACCATGTTGAGCGCGGCCCGCTCCAGCCGCACGGTCAGCTGTGGAGCCTCCCCACCCGGCGCGTCTCCCTTCATCGGGGTGAGCACGCCGTTGCCGACGAGGAGAGTGAACACCTCGTCGGTGTCGGTGAACTCCCAGCGCAGCAGCAGCCGGTGGGCCGCCGCCCGGGGACCGTCGAGGCGGACCGCCAGGGACTCGAAGATCTGCCCGGTGGCGAGGGCGGCGAGCATCTCGACGCTCTCCTTGCCGGGAGCTCCGGTCCGGCGGGTCTCCTGGCCGGCCTCGCGGAGCTCCTTGGCGCCGGTGAGGTAGATGTTGCGCCAGGTGCCGTTCTCCTGGGCGAAGCCGAGCCGCTCGTAGGTGGCGATCTGCAGTTCGCGGGCCGAAACGTGCTCCGGTTCGGCGAAGAGCACATGGTTGAGCAGTTCGGCGGCCCAGCGCAGATCGCCGGTCTCGAACGCCTCGCGGGCCGTGGCGACGGTGGTGTCCGCGCCGCCGATGGCCGCGACGTACCGCTTGGCCTGCTCGACCGGCGGGTGCTGCCACAGATGCGCCGGGTTGCCGTCGTACCAGCCCATGTAGCGCTGGTACACCGCCTTGACGTTGTGGCTGATGGAGCCGTAGTAGCCGCGCACGCTCCAGGCCCGCCCCAGCTCGCCGGGGAAGGACTGGATCTCCTCGGCGATCTCGGGGCCGGTGAGCCCCTGGTTCATCAGCCGGACGGTCTGGTCGTGGATGTACGCGTAGGCGTCGCGCTGCTCGACAAGCATCCGCATCACCTCGTCGTTGCCCCACGTCGGCCAGTTGTGGGAGCCGATGAGCACCTCGACCTGGTCGAAGAGCCTGATCGACTCGGTGATGTACGACGCCCAGGCGTGCGCGTCGCGGACCTGGGCGCCGCGCAGAGTGAGGATGTTGTGCAGCGAGTGGTTGACGTTCTCGGCGATGAGCAGGACTCGGTGGTCCGGCAGGTAGAAGTTCATCTCCGAGGGCGCCTCGGTGTCGGGCGTCAGCTGGAAGAACAGCCGTACACCGTCGACGACGAACTCCTGGCCGGTGCCGGTGACGGTGTCCGTCGGCGCGATGAGGCCGACGGTGCCGGTGGACAGGGCCTGGCCGAGGCCGAAGCCGACCGAGGCCTCGGCGCCGACGGGCAGCGAGCGGCCGTACATGTAGACGGCGCGGCGCATCATCGCCGGGCCGGCGAAGATGTTCTCGCTGACCGCGTGGTGCATGAACTCGTCCGGGGCGATGACCAGGCAGTCCCCGGCCGCCACCGCCTCGTTCGTGGTGACTCCGAGGACTCCGCCGAAGTGGTCGCCGTGGCTGTGCGTATAGATCACGGCCTTGACGGTGCGCTCACCGCGGTTGCGGATGTACAGCCCGAGCGCCTCGGCGGCGACCTCCCTCGACGTCAGCGGGTCGACGACGACCAGACCGGTCTCGCCCTCGATGATCGTCATGTTGGAGACGTCGAGGCCGCGAACCTGGTAGATGCCGGGTACGACCTCGAACAGGCCCTGCGCGGTGTTGAGCCGGCTCTGCCGCCACAGGCTCGGGTGCACCGTGTCGGGGCAGTCGTCCTTGTTCAGGAAGTCCCAGCGGTCGTTGTCCCAGACGACCCGGCCCGCCTCGTTGCGCACGACGCAGGGCTCCAACCTGTCGATCAGGCCGCGCGTGGCGTTGACCTGATCGGTGGTGTCGTCCCAGTCGAATACGGGTGTGGAAGGCATCGCTACTCATTCCTCGCGGGTGGGGTGGTGACGCGGACCGCCGCCGTCGTCCACGTCGGGGCTCCATCGACCGGTGGCGGTGATCCGCGTCCAGACGCCGGTCTCGCCCGCTTCGGCAGCGCGCCTGCCGAGGCTCTCGGCCCAGCGGCGCTCGGACGTGACGGCGTCCCGCCAGGACCAGAGGCGGCGGGTCAGGCGGTGCAGCGGGTACTCCTCCGTGATGCCTATCGCGCCGTGCAACTGGTGCGCGATCTGGGCGATCTCGGTGGCAGCGGAGGCCGTGGTGATCCGTACGATCTCGATGGCGCCGTCGAGCGGTGCGGCCTCACGGGCCAGGGCCAGGGCGGCGTCGGCCTGGATGAGCTGGACGCGCATCCGGGCCAGGTTGCCGGCGACGGCCGGGATCTTGAGCAGGGGTGCGCCGAACTGCTCCCGCTCGGAGACGTACTTCTTGGTGAGGCGGTACGCGCCCTGGGCGGCGCCGAGCACGGCGGCCGACCACAGCAGGGCAAGGCGCTCACGGACCTCGGCGTATTCCGGCGCGCCCTCGACGGCGGTGACGGGCGTGCCCGCGAGGAGCACGGTGTCGCGGGGCTCGCCGGCGATGTTGTCCACGGGCCGCACGGTGACCGAGGCATGGGCCAGGTCGACGAAGAGCGGCGCGGCGCCGGGCGCGCACAGCACCAGGCGTGCGGCGTCGCGGGCCCACGGCACGGTGGTCAGCTCGGCGGTGAGAGTGCCGGTGGAGGCGTCGGGCACCTCGTCGAGCAGCAGGACCGTGGTGAGGCCTTCGGCGAGGCCGCCGGCATGACTGAGGACCCAGTCCGCTGTGGACGCCTCGACGATCGGTACGCCGATGCCGTGCCTGCCGAGGGATTCGACCACCACGAGCAGATCGTCGAGGCAGCCGCCGGAGCCGCCCTTGTCCTCGTCGATGCCGACCCGGGGAAGTCCCGACCCGACCAGGCTGTCCCACAGTTCGGGTTTGCCGGATGCGGCCAGGTCGTCGACCAGGCTGCGCAGTTCGTCGGCGAACTGGCTCATGAGCGGGCCTCCTGGCGGGCGATGAGGGAGAGCAGCACCTCGGCCGCGCCGCCGCGCAGGCTGAAGGCCGGAGAGGCGAGCAGCGCCTGACCGAAGACGGAGCCGAAGGCGGGGTCCTGGCAGAGGTCGGTGCGGCGCAGCGCCTCGATGATGTCGTGTTCGAAGGCGTTGCCGAGGAACTTCAGGGCCGCGGCCTGCTGGACGGGGGCCCGACCCGCGTCCATGGCGCCGGCGACCTCGAAGCAGAGCCGGCGAAGGACCGCGAGGCGGGCGACGAGGGAGCCGAGCAGCGCGTGCAGCTCCCGGTCGTCCTTGTCGCGGGCGGCCGCGGCGATCAGCTCCACGAGGACGGGGTAGCTGGAAAGGGAGCGCTCGGCGCCGCCGCGCTCGAAGGAGAGCTGCTCGACGACCTGCTTCCAGCCCTGGCCGGCCTCGCCGATGAGGCGGTGGGTGGGCACGACGACGTTCTCGAAGCGCACCTCGTTGAAGTGGTGCTCACCCGCGAGGTCGACGATCGGGGTGACCGACACCCCCTCGGCGTCCATGTCGAGGACGAACTCGCTGAGCCCCTCGTGTTTCCGCTCCGCGCGCGAGGTGCGGGCGAGGACGTAGGCGTGGGTGGCGTGGTGGGCCTGAGTGGTCCAGATCTTGTGGCCGTTGACCAGCCAGCCACCGTCGGTCCGCTCCGCGGTGGTCCTCACCGAGGCCAGGTCGGATCCGGCCTCCGGCTCGCTCATGCCCAGGCAGAACACGGCCTCGCCGGAGGCGATCTTCGGCACGATCTCCTCCTGGAGCGCACGCGTACCGTGGCGCAGGACCGCGGGGCCGATCTGCCGGTCGCCGATCCAGTGGGCGGCGACGGGGGCGCCTGCGCGCAGCAGTTCCTCGGTGACGGCGAGGCGCTCGACGTTGGTCCGCGCGGCGCCGCCGAACTCCTTCGGGTACGTCATCGCGATGAGGCCGCGGGCTGCGAGCTCCTTGCTGAACTCCAGGTCGAAGGAGCGCAGCCAGGAGTCACTGCGGGGGGTGTAGCGTCCGGCGTCCCGCCACTCGGCGGTCAACCGGCGGACCCGTTCGCGCAGTCGGGCGCAGGAGTCCGGTCCTGGAGAGTGGTCCATGATGGCCTTTCGGGCGTAGCGACGAGGGGCTCAGCGGCCGTTGAAGACGCCGGGGCGCTTCTCCTGGAAGGCTGCGAACGCCTCGGCGGAGTCCTCGGTCGAGGTGATCACGGCCATGTGGGACGAGATCAGGTCGAGGGCGGTCCGCAGGTCGTGGCGGGCGCCCTGGCGGACGGCACGCTTGATGGTGCGGATCGCGGCCGGCGGGCGCTCGGCGAGCCGGGTGGCATACGCGTACACCGCGTCCATCAGCTCCTCGTCCTCGTGCACTTCGTCCGCCAGGCCGATGCGCAGCGCCTCGTCGGCGCCGACGAAGTCGCCCGTCCACAGCATCCGCAGAGCGGTGGAGGTGCCCACGGCGCGGGGCAGCAGCCAGCAGCCGCCGTCACCCGGGACCAGGCCCACCTTGATGTAGCCCTCGGAGAAGCGGGCGCTGCGTCCTGCGAAGCGCAGGTCGCACAGGAGCGCCATGTCCATTCCGGCGCCCACGGCAGGTCCGGCGACGGCGGCGATCACCGGCTTGTCGACATCCTCCAGGGCGAGCGCGACCCGGTGCACGTGCTGGGTCAGCAGCTCCTTCTCCCCCAACGGCGGCCGCTGCTCCCCCTTGAAGGCGGAGAGGTCCACGCCGGAGCAGAAGGAGCCGCCGGCGCCGCTGACGACGATCACCCGCACCTCCGGGTCGCGCTGGGCCTCGATCAGGGAGTCGGCCCAGGTGTGCACCATGTCGATGGTGAAGGCGTTCTTGCGCTCGGGGCGGTTGAGCAGGATGGTCGCGATGTGGTCGCGAACCGTGTATTCGAGGTCGGCCATCGCCGTCCCTTTCTCTACTTGATGCCGGCCCGCAGCTCGCGCTTGAGGACCTTGCCGTTGGGGTTGCGGGGCAGCTCGTCGACGAAGTGCACCCCGCGCGGCTTCTTGTACGAGGCGATCCGAGACTTGGTGAAGTCGATGAGCTCCTGCTCGGTTGGGCGCACGACGCCCTTGCGCAGGACGACCATGGCGGTGACGGCCTCGCCCCACACCTCGTGCGGCACACCGATGACCGCGGCCTCGGAGACCGCGGGGTGCTCGGCCAGCGCGGACTCGACCTCGGCGGGATACACGTTCTCGCCGCCGCTGACGATCATGTCCTTGATCCGGTCGGTGAGGAACAGGTAGCCGTCCGCGTCGAGGAATCCGCCGTCCCCGGTACGGAGCAGGCCGTCGGCGTCGTACAGAGCCGCGGTCTCCTCGGGACGGTTCCAGTAGCCGGGGGTGTTGTGCCGGGAACGGATACGGATCTCGCCGGGGGTCCCGGCCGGGACCGGTCTGCCGGTGACAGTGTCCGCGATCACCACATCCACCCCGCGGCGCGGCCTGCCCACGGACTTCAGCAGGTACTGCCTGGGTCCGTCGGCCTCGTGGTCCTCCGGCGGCAGTTGGGTGACCGTGCCGCCGCCCTCGGTGAGGCCGTACTTGCCCATGAAGTGGCAGGAGAAGAGGGACATCGAGCGGCGCAGCAGCGCCGGGGTGATGGGCGCGGAGCCGTAGGTGATGAGCGCGAGGCGGGAGAAGTCGCGCTTCTCGATCCCCGGCAGCTCCGTGAGCATGTGCAGCACCGAAGGGACGAGGAAGGCGTGCGTGACACCCTCGCGCTCGATGGTCTCGGCCGCGGTGTCAGGCGTGAAGTCCGGGAACATCAGGCTGTTGGCCCCGGCGGTGAGCGCCACGCGCAGCCAGCCCAGGCCCCCGATGTGGAACATCGGCAGGGCATTCAGCGCCACCGACCCGGCCTCCCAGAGGTACTCCTCCAGCTCCGTCGTGTCGGCGTAGAAGTTGCCGTGGGTGAGCAGGACGCCCTTGGGCACGCCGGTGGTGCCGGAGGTGTAGATCTGCAGGAACACCTCGTCGGCGTCGGCGTCCGTGCCCCGCCCCGGGTCGTCGTCGGGGTGGGCGGCGAGCCAGTTCTCGTATGCGGGTACGGCATCGTCGGCGGACGGGCCGATGACGACCAGCCGCACGTCCGGCATGGCCGCGCGCACGGCGTCGGCCGCGGTACGGAACTCGGGCTCGGCGAGCAGGAACGTCAGCTCGGCGTCCTGGGCAACGGCGGTCAACTCGGGCACGGCGAGGCGCCAGTTGAGAGGCACCGTCACCAGACCGGCCTTGGCCGCGCCGACCAGGATCTCGCCCGCCGCGTTGCGGGTGCGGGCGAGGAAGCCGATCCGGGACCCGGCGGGGGCGGCGGCGAGGAGCGCGCGGGCGATCCGGTTGCTACGGGAGTCCAGCTCGGCGTAGCGGACGGTGCTGCCCTCCGAGGTGAGCGCGGCGAAGGAGCCGCGCTCACGTGCGTGCAGGCGGATGGCCTCGGGCAGGTGCAGACCCATGACGGGGTCCCTCCATCGTCATTGGCAGAGGATGCGGCAGTACGGGGTGGACAGGGCCCGACCGGACCCGGCTCGGGCGTCAGCCCTTCGGGCCGCCCGCGACATAGAGGACCTGGCCGGAGACGAAGCCGGCCTCCTCGCGTGCGAAGTACGAGACCGCCTGGGCGATGTCCTCGGGGACGCCGACCCGGCGGACGGGGATGCTGGTGGCGTAGCGCCCGGTGAACTCCTCGAAGGTGATCCCCATCCGCCCGGCGGTGGCCGCGGTCATCTCGGTGGCGATGAAGCCGGGTGCCACGCAGTTGGAGGTGACGCCGAACGGGCCGAGTTCGATCGCCAGAGTCTTCGTGAGAGCCTGCAGGCCGGCCTTGGCGGAGGAGTAGTTGGACTGGCCCCGGTTGCCGAGGGCGGCGGCGGAGGACATGTTGATGATCCGTCCCCACCTGGCGTCGACCATGTGCTTCTGGCAGGCCTTGGCCATCAGGAACGCGCCGCGTAGGTGGACGCCGATGACGGCGTCGAACTCCTGCGGGGTCATCTTGAAGACGAGGTTGTCGCGGATGATGCCGGCGTTGTTCACCAGCACGGCGGGGGCACCGAGTTCGGCCACGACCTCGGCGACGCCGGCCTCGACCTGCTCGGGGTCCGAGACATCGCAGCCGACGGCGAGTGCACGGCCGCCGCCCTTCTCGATGATCTCGACGGTGCTCGCGCAAGCCGCCTCGTCCAGATCGAAGACGGCGACGGCGAAGCCGTCGCGGGCCAGGCGGGCGGCGGTCGCCGCACCGATGCCCCGTGCGGCGCCGGTGACGACGGCGACCTTCTGGGCCGGGTCGGTTTCGGACACAGTTGGCTCCCTGTGGACAGCAGCGGTGGGTGGTGGTCTACTTCGGGGCCATGCGGATGGCGCCGTCGAGACGGATCGTCTCGCCGTTGAGCATGGGGTTCTCGATGATCGAGGTCGCCAGCTGCGCGTACTCGGACGGGTCACCGAGGCGCGAGGGGTGCGGCACCTGGGCGCCGAGCGCGTCGAGTGCCTCCTGCGGTTTGCGGTTCAGGAGCGGGGTGGAGAACAGGCCCGGGGCGATGGTCATCACGCGGATCCTGGCGGCGGCCAGGTCGCGGGCGATCGGCAGGGTCATGCCGACGATGCCGCCCTTGGAGGCGGAGTAGGCGCACTGGCCGATCTGGCCCTCGAAAGCCGCGGCGGAGGCGGTGTTGATGATGACGCCGCGCTCGCCGTCGACCTCCTCGGTCCTGGACATCTCGGCGGCCGCGAGGCGCAGCACGTTGAAGGTGCCGATCAGGTTGACGCCGACGACGAACTCGAAGTCCTTGAGCGCGTAGGGCGTGCCGTCGCGGTTGACCGTGCGACCGCCCTTGCCGAGGCCCGCGCAGTTGACCGTGATGCGCAGTGGCGCCCGGTCGGCGGCGGTGGCGACGGCGCAGGCGGCGTCCTCGGCGCTCCGGACGTCACCGGCGACGAAGTGTGCTCGCTCGCCGAGTTCCTTGGCGACCTGCTCGCCGGCCGAGGTGGGAAGGTCGAGCAGGACGACGTGTGCGCCCCGCTCGAGCAGGCGCTTTGCGGTGGCGAGGCCGAGGCCCGATGCGCCACCGGTGATGACGGCGGAGACTCCGTTGATCTGCATGGTGGGGGGTTCCGTTCTCGAATCTCAGAGGCCGATGGATTTGGCGATGATGGTCTTCATGACCTCGCTGGTGCCGCCGTAGATCCGCATGACGCGGGTGTCGGCGTACAGGCGGGCGATCGGGTACTCGAGCATGTAGCCGTAACCTCCGTGCAGCTGGAGGCACTTGTCGATGACGCGGCCGGCGGTCTCGGTGCAGAGGAGCTTCGCCATGGCGGCGTAGTCCGCGGACAACTCGCCCTGCGCGTCGCGCTCCAGCGCCTCGTACGCCATGAGCCGGGCCGCCTCGACCTCGGTGGCGCACTCGGCGAGCACGAACTTGGTGTTCTGGAAGGACGCCACAGATTTACCGAAGACCGTACGGTCCTGGGTGTACTCCTTGGCGAAGCGCACGGCGGCGTCGGCCGCGGCGGCGGCCTGGACGGCGATGACGAGGCGCTCGCGCGCGAGGTTGCGGCCCAGGTGGAAGAAGCCCTCGCCCTCCTCGCCGAGGACGTTCTCGACCGGCACCTTGACGTCGGTGAAGGACAGCTCAGCGGTGTCGGAGGCGTGCAGGCCGATCTTGTGCAGGCTGCGGCCGACCGCGAAGCCCTCGCTCCTGGTGTCCACGACAAGGATCGTCAGTCCCTTGCGGCGGTTGTCCGCCGGGGCGGGCGACGTACGGCAGACCACCAGGACCAGGTCGCACCGGGTACCGCCGGTGATGAAGGTCTTGGCTCCGTTGAGGACGTAGTGCGTGCCGTCCTCGGACAGCACGGCCGTCGTCCGGATGCCGGCCAGGTCCGAGCCGGTGCCGGGCTCGGTCATCGCGATCGACAGCATGATGTCGCCCGAGGCGCAGCCCGGTACCCAGCGTTGCTTCTGCTCCTCGGTACCGAAGTGCAGGAGGTACGGCAGGATGATGTTGGCGTGCGTCATGGCGGTGCCGACGGTGGCCCCGGCCCGGGCGACTTCCTCCGCGAACACGGCGCCGAAGTGGTGGCCGGTCCCGGCGCCGCCGCCGTACTCCTCGGGCACCTCGATGCCGAGGATGCCGAGCTCTCCGAGCTTGCGGTAGAAGTCGCGCGGGACGGCCTTGGCCGCCACCCAGTCCTGCAGTTGCGGGACCGCTTCCTTCGCCAGGAACTCCCGCACCACCACCCGGAAGGCCTCGTGCTCCTCGTTGAATACCGTGCGCGGCATGCCTGCCTCATTCCAGATCATGGGTTAGCCGGTTTTCACTTTCAGGCCCCACAAGGCCCACTGTCAAGGGATTTTTCTTATTGGACTCTGAGGTTAGCTTGGAATAACTTAATGTCACCCGTCTCCCCGTTACCAGGAGCAGCCCATGCGTGACGCAGTGATCGTGGATGCCGTTCGAACCCCTGTCGGCAAGCGCGGCGGTTCCCTCTCCGGTATCCACGCCGTCGATCTCTCCGCCCATGTCCTGACCGCCCTCGCCGAGCGCAACGGTCTCGACCCCGGCACCGTCGACGACGTCGTCTGGGGCACCGTCTCCCAGGTCGGCGAGCAGGCCGGTGTCGTCGGCCGTTTCGCGGCCCTCGCGGCCGGCTGGCCCGAGTCCGTACCCGGCGTCTCCGTCTCGCGCGCCTGCGGCTCCTCCCAGCAGTCCGTGCACTTCGCCGCCGGTCTGGTCACCGCCGGCCAGTACGACATCGCCGTCGCCGGCGGCGTCGAGTCGATGAGCCGCGTGCCGATGGGCTCGGCCCGCAGCGTCCCGACGGCCGGCAAGGCGTACGGCCCCCTGGTCCTGAACCGCTACTTCCCCGGCGGCGAGGGCGAGTTCGACCAAGGCGTCGGTGCCGAGCTGATAGCCGAGCAGTACGGCCTGAGCCGCACGCAACTCGATCAGCACGCCCTGGACTCGCACGAGCGCGCCGCCCGCGCGATCGACGAGGGGCGCTTCAACTCCCAGATCACACCCGTCACGGTCACCGACCCAGACGGCACCACGCGCGTCTTCGACACCGACGAGGGCGTGCGGCGCGGCTCCACCCTGGAGAAGCTCGCCGGCCTGAAGACGCCCTTCAAGCAGGACGGCGTGGTGAGCGCCGGGAACTCCTCACAGATCTCCGACGGCGCCGCCGCGCTGCTCATCACCACCGGTGAGATCGCGCAGCGGAACGGCTGGACCCCGATCGCCCGCGTGCACACCGCCGTTCTCGCCGGGGCCGACCCGGTCACCATGGCCCTCGGTCCCGCCCCGGCCACCGCCAAGGCGCTCAAGCGCTCCGGCCTGTCGATCGGCGACATCGGCGCCTTCGAGATCAACGAGGCGTTCGCCCCGGTCACCCTGGCCTGGCTCAAGGAGACCGGCGCCGATCACGAGCTGATGAACCCGCTCGGCGGCGCCATGGCGATCGGCCACCCGCTCGGCGGCTCGGGCGCGCGCCTGATGACCACGCTGGTCCACCACATGCGCGACAACAACATCCGCTACGGCCTGCAGGCCATGTGCGAGGCCGGCGGCATGGCCAACGCGACGATCCTCGAACTCCTCTGAAGCAGAGTCTCGTTCAAGTGGGGGTGCCGCCCGTGGGCGGCACCCCCACTCGCACTCTTGAGGAGCCTGCCGGTGGGCGTGAATGGGCGAGGGCGAGCGCCCTCACCGGGTGAAGGTAAGAAGACGAGCGGGCGCACGTCTCCACATGAGTCGACGCTCTGCAGGACGTCAAGCAGCACCGTGTCAGGCAGTCTCGGTCGCCGGGGGCTGCGCTGGAAGAGGCTGTTCGGCCCACACGGTTTTGCCGCCGGTGTCGGAGGTGTTGCGGACGCCCCAGTCCTCGCTGAGTTGCGCGGAGATGAACAGGCCTCGGCCGCCCTCGTCCACCGTGCGGGCGTGACGAACATGTGGTGCGGAGGGGCTGCTGTCGTGCACCTCGCACGTCAGGGTGCGGCCTTTGATCAGACGCAGTTGCACGGGTGGAGCACCGTAACGGATCGCGTTGGTCACCAGCTCGCTGACGATCAATTCGGTTGTGTACGCGGTCTCGTCGTCGACCCCCCACGTGGCGAGTCGGCGTCGCGTGCGTGCCCGAGCCTGACCCACGGATTCTGGCTGGTTGTCCAAGTCCCAGCTGGCGACCTGGTCGGCGGGGAAGACGCCGGTGCGGGCAAGGAGGAGGACCGCATCGCCGGTGGCGGGGGCGTTGCCCAGCCGGTTGACGGCGTCGTCGCAGATGTCCTGCAGGGCCCCCGGCCGGGGGCCAACAGCAGCCGGAGGGGGCCCAGGTCGGCCGGCCCGTTGGACGAAAGTGCGGACACGAGCGCGGTGGTGCAGAAAGCAAGGACGCTCCCCTCGGGTGTCCGACGTCAGTGTGTGAAGACAGAGTTGGACACCCGCGTCTCCTTGACGCCCGGCCACAGTACGACGAAGGCGGCCAGTACCTCACCCACGCTCCGGCTCGGAGCATCGATGACCCACTTCGTGCCATCCGCCGGAGAGCCGGCGGCCAGGGGCCTCAGGGCCTCCACAGCTCCCGCCGGCCAGAATTTTGCACACCACGCAAAATTGCATAGCATGCACCTTCATGAGCGCCGACGACATGCCACTCGGGCTGCGCGAACGTAAGAAGCGTGCGACACGTGACGCCCTCGCGGACGTGGCGCTGCGCATGGCCGCGGATCGCGGAATCGAGAACGTGACCGTGGAAGCGGTCACCGATGCGGTCGGCGTCTCTGCGCGCACCTTCTTCAACTACTTCCCGTGCCTGGAAGACGCGGTCACCCGACCCGACCCCGACACCGCCGAGCGGGCCCGTCGGGCCGTACTCAACGCGCCGAAGGAACTCTCGGCGCTCCATGCTCTGCGCGAGGCGATCGGCCAGGAACTCGCCCATATCGAGGAGGATCACGAACGCTGGGAACTCCAGACGGCCGCGCTCAGGAAGAGTCCTTCGCTGCTGCCCGGATTCCTGGCCGCCCAGGGCGCGGACGAACGCGCACTGGTCGCTGTCGTGGCCGAGCGCCTCGGCCAGGATCCCGAGTCCGATCTTCACCCCCGGCTTCTCACGCACGTGACGATCGCTGCCGTGCGCGCCGCCGTCGAGCTCTGGGTGGCCTCCGGCCGTACCCGCACGTTCCAGAGCATCTACAGCGAGGCGTTCGCCTCGCTGGCCGCCGGTCTGAGCGACTGAAGCACATCCGAACCCCCCACCGGGGGCCCTTCACCAGAGAATGAGGAACGTCAACCGATGACCGCTGCCGTCACACCCGAAACCGGTACCGCCGGTGCGCCCGAGGGGGCTGCACCGGCCATGACGCGTCGTCACATACTCCAGGCCATGTCGGGCCTGATGGCCGGCATGTTCGTGGCCATCCTGGCCTCCACCGTGGTCTCCAACGCCCTTCCCAGGATCATTGCCGATCTGCACGGCAGCCAGTCCTCGTACACCTGGGTGGTCACCGCCGAGCTCCTGGCGATGACGGCGACCGTCCCGATCTGGGGCAAGCTGTCAGACCTCTACGACAAGAAGCTGCTCATCCAGCTCTCGCTCTCGATGTTCATCGTCGGCTCGCTCGTCGCCGGCTTCTCGCACAGCGTCGGCCTGCTCATCGTGAGCCGTGTGGTGCAGGGCATCGGCGCGGGCGGTCTCACCGCGCTCGCCCAGGTCGTGATGGCGGCGGTCATTCCACCGCGTGAACTCGGCCGCTATTCCGGCATCTTCGGCGCCGTCTTCGCCGTCGGCACCGTCGCGGGACCGCTCATCGGCGGCGTGCTCGTGGACACCTCCTGGCTGGGGTGGCGCTGGTGCTTCTTCATCGGTGTGCCGTTCGCCCTGCTCGCGATCGTGCTGCTCCAGCTGACCCTGAAGCTGCCCACGGTCCGCAGGGAGGTGAAGATCGACTATCTCGGTGCCGTCCTCATCATGAGCGGGGTCAGCTCACTGCTGCTGTGGGTGACCCTCGCAGGCAACCGGTTCGACTGGGCGTCGTGGCAGACCGCCGCTCTGGTCTCCGCCGGTGTGGTCCTGCTGGCCACAGCGGTCCTGGTCGAATCCAGGGTCCAGGAACCGATCATCCCGCTGGACATCTTCCGTAACCGGACCGTCGCACTGACGACGGTGGCGAGCCTGCTGGTCGGCGTGGCCATGTTCGGCGGCACGGTGTTCCTCTCCCAGTACTTCCAGATCTCGCTCGGCAAGTCGCCGACCATCGCAGGTCTGATGAGCCTGCCGATGATCCTCGGTCTGATGCTCTCCACGACCGTCGCCGGGCAGATCATCTCCGCCCGGGGCAAGTGGAAGGGCTTCCTGATCGCGGGCGGCATCATCATGACCGCGGGCATGGGCCTGCTGGCCACGATCAGCGCGGACTCCTCGTTCGGGCTGCTCAGCATCTACATGGTCGTACTGGGCGTCGGCGTCGGCATGCTGATGCAGAACCTGGTGCTGGCAGCTCAGAACGACGTACCCGCGTCGGAGCTCGGCGCAGCGACCTCGGTGCTCTCGTTCTTCCGCAGCCTCGGTGGGGCGATCGGCACGAGCGCGCTGGGCGCCGTGCTCAGCCACCGGGTGGCGAGCGAGATGGAGAAGGGCTTCGGCGGGGCGGCGGACAACGGGGGCGCCGGGCACGGGGTCCCCGACCTCGCCGCCCTTCCCGAATCGGCCCGGCAGGTGGTCGAGCATGCGTACGGGGTCGCGACCGCGGATGTCTTCCTGATCGGAGCCCCCTTCGCGTTTCTCGCGCTGATCGCGGTGCTGTTCATCAAGGAGAAGCCGCTCAAGACGCAGAGCGGCATGGAACGGCTCGCGGAGGAGAACGCCGCCGCGGCAAAGGCGCCGGCTGCCCCGGCGCACTGAGCGCGCCACAGCGACAGGTACACCGAGTTCGAGGCGAAGCGCCGCCGTGCCCGGACAGAATCTGCGGACACGCACGATGCGTCCGCGTGAGGACGTCGCGCGCGGCGGCCAGGCTCCTTCTCGCCCAGGGGTACGAACGGACCAGATGCCCCGAACCGACGACGCGTTCAGCCTGAACACGCCATCGCAGTGCTTGCTTGAACGGGAGCCGCCTCCGAGCCGTACATGATGGGTGGCGGAACGCGGCCTCCCAACCTGGTCCGCCGTGCCACCACTTGGCTTCGCACGGAAGGATCTTCGGGTGTCGCACGCTGACCGCGCTCCGGTCCCGCCCCATACGGACAGCGCAAGCACGGAGGAGGACCTGACACGGGACGGTTCTCCGGAGCACGTCCCGGACTGTGACGCCGCGGGTCCGGACGGCGCCGCACGCGACGACCCTGGCGAGGCCGTCGTCCGCGGCCCGCGGGAAAGGCGCCCGGCCGTGGTGCGGAGCGTGGCGTGGGTGACCACGGCCCTGGCCACCGCGCTCGTGCTCTTCGCTCTACTCCTGCCGAACCAGGTCAGCCGACTCACGCCCGGCACGTTCGCCCGCATTCCGGTGGAGGCGATCCTCGGCGTCGCCGTACTGCTCGTCCTGCCGCCAAAGGCGAGGCGGGTGATGGCGGTGTTCGCGGGGGTGGGCCTCGGCCTGCTGACCATCCTGAAGTTCCTCGACATGGGTTTCTACGCGAGTCTCGACCGGCCATTCGATCCGGTACTCGACTGGATCCTGCTCGACGACGCGGAAGCCTTCCTCAAGGACTCGGTCGGCCGGGCCGACGCGATCGGTGCGCTGATCGGGATCGTGGCCCTCGCTCTCGCCTTGCTCGCCTTCATGACGCTGGCTGTGGTCCGGCTGAGCCGCCTCCTGGTCCGGCACAGCGCCGTGGCGACCCGTACCACCTTGGTGCTCGGGACCGCATGGATCACCTTCATGGCGCTCGGCACGCAGATCGCCGGCGTGCCGGTCGCTTCCAGGAACACGGCCACCCTCGTCGAGGACCGTGCCGGCTCGGTGCGTGCAGGCCTCAAGGACGAGCGGGAGTTCGAAAAGGAGTCTGCCGTCGATGCCTTCGGCGACACCCCGGCCGACCAACTGCTGACCGGGCTGCGCGGCAAGGACGTCATCTTCACCTTCATCGAAAGCTACGGGCGCTCCGCAGTCGAGGACCCGGCGATGGCGTCGCAGGTCGACGCGGTGCTCGCGGACGGGACCAGTCGGCTGAGTGCGGCCGGATTCTCCTCGCGAAGCGGCTGGCTCACCTCCCCCACGACGGGCGCCGGTAGCTGGCTTGCCCACACCACCTTCATGTCAGGCCTGTGGGTCGACAATCAGCAGCGCTATCGCAGCGTCACCTCGAGCGACCGGCTGACCCTCACCGGCGCCTTCCGGCGCGCCGACGCCTGGCGGACGGTCGGCATCATGCCGGGGGTCACCCGGGCCTGGCCGGAGGGGAAATTCTTCGGCCTCGACAACATCCACGACTCCCGGCAGCTCGGGTACAAGGGCCCGAAGTTCAGCTGGACGCCCGTACCCGACCAGTACAGTCTGTCCGCCTTCGAACGCCTGGAGCACGGCAAGCCGGGCCGTGACCCATTGATGGCGGAGATCATTCTCGCCTCCAGTCACAATCCCTGGGCACCCATACCCAGGATGATCGGCTGGAACGAGGTCGGTGACGGCTCGGTGTACGACGCCATGAAGAAGGCCGGCAAGGACCCCAAAGAAGTGTGGCGGGACCCCGCCCAGGTGCGAACCGAGTACCGGCGTGCCATTGAATACTCGTTGCACAGTCTCATCTCCTACGTGGAGAAGTACGGCGACGACAACACCGTGCTCGTCTTCCTCGGCGACCATCAGCCGGTGACGACCGTCACCGACGGCAAGTTCGGCCGGGACGTACCGGTCGCGATCGTCGCCCGCGATCCGGCCGTGCTGGACCGTATTTCCGGCTGGGGCTGGCAGGACGGTCTGAAACCCGGCCCGTCCGCTCCGGTCTGGAGGATGGACACCTTCCGCGACCGCTTCCTGACCGCCTTCGGTCCGCAGTCGGGCCCCAACTCGTCCCCGCCGACCCGGTGACCAGAGGCATCAGCAGTTGACCAGGTGGAGCCATGATGTCGCGTCGACCCGCCACAGCACAGTCGACGTCACTCAGGATGTGCGACAGAAGGAGCGGAAGGTTCGCGCACTGATGCGGCGGGCAGTGACGCGGCAGGCCGCTCGAGCAGGCGAAGGGCTGCGGAGACACCGGCGGTGGCTGTTCGCACTCGTCGTGGTCGTGCTCCTCGCCGAGATGGCGTTCGCGATGGTCACGACGGCCGTGAAGCAGACCCCGACCATCGACGAGCCCGTGTACGTGGGCACGGCGGTGGTCTACCTGCAGCAGCACAGCCTGCGGTACAACCCTGAGCATCCGCCGCTGGGGAAGCTGCTCATCGCGTCAGGGACGGCCTTCGCCGATCCGCACCTCGACCGCGCCTTCGTCGGCGATCAGACGGAGCTCGGACGGCACCTCCTGTACGAATCGGGCAATGATCCGTGGCGTCTGATGCTGTGGGCGCGATTGCCGGTGATCGTGCTGACGCTACTGTTCGGGCTGGTCGTCCTCGCGTTCGCCCGTGACCTCGCCGGTCCCGTGGGCGGGTTGGTGGCGCTCGGTCTGTACGCGTTCTCGCCCGACATCATCGCGCACGGGTCGCTGGCCACACTTGACGTACCGGCGGCCGGCTTCCTGCTGACGTCGGTCTGGTTGCTGTGGCGGGCGCGGCGGCGGCCTCGCCGCTGCCTCCCGCTCGCCGGAGGGGCGCTGGGCGCGGCCGTGGCCACGAAGATGAGCGTGTTGCCCGCGGTTCCGGTGCTGTTGCTCCTCGTCGTCCTGTCGGTCTGCCACGCCCGCCGGACGCACAACCTCGGCCCCCGCGGGCGGATGCGGCTTCTCCTGCTCGGCGTGGCGGCCGCATCGGTCGTGGCGCTGGTCTCGATCGCCGTGGTGTGGGCCACCTACCTCGCCGTCGACCCGCAGTTGCGATGGGCCGGTCCCGAGACCCTGCCGGTCACCCACGGGCTGCGCGCGCTGGTCGTCGACCGGCTCCCGTTCCCGGAGCCGTACCGGGACGGTATGCGCATCCAGTTCGGCTTCGAGAACATGGCGTGGGGCGGCTTCCTGTTCGGCCGCCACTACCACGGTTCGCTGTGGTACTACCTGCCGACCGCGCTCCTGATCAAAACGCCGCTGGGCATGCTCGCGCTGTGGCTGACCGGAGTCGTCGCCACCGTGACGGTGCCCCGGCTGCGGTCCGCGGCACCGTACGTACTGGTCCCCACGGTGGTTCTGCTGGCCGCGGCCATGTCCGGGTCCCGCGATCTCGGCGTCCGGTACGCCCTCTTCATGCCGATGTTCCTGGCAGTCGCCGCGGCGGGCGTGGCCGTCTTCCGGCGGCGGGCGGCGCACATCGCGTCCGCGGCGCTGATCCTGTGCGTCGTGGTGAGCTCGCTGCGGACGTACCCGTACTACCTGCCGTACTCCAACGAGGCGTTCGGCGGCCCGGCCAGGACTCACCTGCGCCTGCACGACTCGAACGTCGATTGGGGTCAGGACCTGGGCCGGTTGGCCACCCGTCTGCGGCAGCGGTACCCGGACGAGAAGATCTGGCTCGTCTACAAAGGCAGCGGCGTGCCCTCCTTCTACGGCATCGACGCGTCCGACCCGCGCAAGGTCCCCCCGAGCGAGGTTCACGGCCTCCTCGTCGTGTCGGACTCCTCGATCGCAAAGGCCGATGACCGACTGGCGACGCTGATCAACACCAGCGCGCGCATCGACGAGGTGGGCCACTCGATCACGATCTACCGCCGGGCAACGCGCGTGCCCGGAGCCCTCGAGGCGAAGCGGTCCCAGCGCGAGTAGGTACCTGACAACCGTTCCACGACGTGACCGGGCGAGGCAGCGATCATGCGTTTTCGAGCATCGTCTCCCGGACCTCGCCGGCGTTCTCGCGGGACCTGACGCACCACAGCCACCCGATGTCACGCGCGAAGGACCAGACGAGCAGCACCAGCGCCCCGAGGACTGCTGCATACGAGGGCAGGCGCGGGATGATCCCGGCGCCGACCGCGAGAAGAACGATCCCCTGCAGGGCGGCCACCGTCTTACGGGCCATGCTCGGACGTAGGGGCCCACGCAACCACGGCAGTACCCGGGCCGCCACGACGAATACGTAGCGCATGGCACCGATCAGCAGCACCCAGGCGCCCAGCGACGTGGCGACGTGGACGCTGAGCACCAGAATGAGGAAGGCGTCGACTTCCATGTCGAAGCGCGCCCCCAGGGAGGACGCCGTCCCGGTGCGCCGGGCGACCTGGCCGTCGACTGCATCGAGGATCAGCGCCACCGTGGCGAGCGCGGCCAGGACCACGACCGGCGGTCGGCTCACGAAGGAGTCTGCGACCAGCGCGGCCACACCCCCGACGAGCGTCGTGCGGGCCAGGGTGACGCCGTTGGCGGGACCGAAGGGCCTGTTGCCCGCCTGGTCCAGTGCACGTGTGAGGACGACCCAGACGCCGGCCGTGAAGCCCAGGCCTGTCAGCCATCCCGCGGCTCCCAGTCCGGTCGTCATGCCGAGAAGAACCAGCAGCAGTGTCTGCCCTGCTGCCCCCCACGCCGGCTCCGGGCGCAGCAGACGAGTTCTGTATGTGCTACTCCGGGTCACCGCGCGCCGCCCTCCTGCCGTGTGACACATTCGCCGAGAACCGCGTACGTTTACGCGGTCTCACGATCATCAGAACGTAAACCATCGCCCGAGCGTTCAGCAGGAGGTCATCGATGGAGCGCACCGCACGCGCCTTCTGGCTCCGCTCCCCCGGCCACGGCGAGATAAGGGATGTTCCGCTGCCGGAACCGGCCGGCGACGACGTCGTGGTGCGCACGCTGTTCTCCGGTGTGAGCCGTGGCACCGAGAGCCTCGTCTTTCGCGGCGGCGTACCGGAGAGTCAGCACACCGCGATGCGGGCGCCGTTTCAGGACGGCGATTTCCCCGGTCCCGTCAAGTACGGCTATCTCAACGTCGGCCTTGTCGAGGAAGGACCGGGGCACCTCGTGGGCCGTACGGTCTTCTGCCTCTACCCGCACCAGAGCCGGTACGTCGTCCCTGCGAGTGCTGTGACCCCGGTGCCGGACACCGTCCCCGCCGGGCGGGCGGTGCTGGCCGGAACGGTGGAGACGGCGGTGAACGCCCTGTGGGACGCCGCACCGCTGATCGGCGACCGGATCGCCGTCGTCGGAGCAGGCATGATCGGCTGCTCCGTCGCAGCGCTTCTCGCCCGGTACCCGGCCGTCCGCGTCCAGTTGGTCGATTCCGATCCCACCCGCGCCGCTGTCGCCGGCGCGCTGGGCGTCGACTTCGCGCTCCCCGAACATGCCCTGGGCGACTGCGACCTCGTGGTCCACGCCAGCGCCACCGAAGCCGGGCTCACCCGCTCGCTGGAGCTCCTCGCCCCGGAGGGCACGGTCCTGGAACTGAGCTGGTACGGCGACCGGCGGGTCAGCCTGCCGCTCGGGGAGGCCTTCCACTCCGGTCGTCTGGTCCTGCGCGGCAGCCAAGTGGGGACCGTGTCTCCGGCCCGGAGCTCCCGCCGTACCTTCGCCGATCGGCTTGCCCTCTCGCTCGATCTGCTCGCCGACCCCGCCTTCGACGCACTGATCACCGGCGAATGCGCCTTCGAGGAGCTGCCGTCGGTGCTGGCCGGGATCGGCAAGGGTGATCTTCCCGGGTTGTGCCACCGCGTGCTGTACGACACGACCCCAGTGCCACGGGTTCCGGCCGAGCGTTGAACGAATCTCGCCATTGAACCTGTCGGGCCCTGAACGCACAGCGTGTTCCAGCCGTACTGAACGACAAGGGCCGCGAGCGGCCACACGGGTCGGACCAGGAGGTCACAGCCGTTGTTCAGTGTCACCGTCCGCGAGCACTTCATGATCGCCCACAGTTTCCACGGGAAGGTGTTCGGTCCCGCGCAGCGTCTGCACGGAGCGACGTACGTGGTGGACGCCTCCTTTCGCCGTCCCGAGCTGGACTCCGACAACATCGTCGTCGACATCGGGCTGGCCACCACTGAACTCAAACGCGTGGTGGGCGAGTTCAACTACCGCAACCTCGATGACGAATCCGAGTTCGCGGACATCAACACCTCGACGGAATTCCTGGCCAAGGTCATCGCCGACCGCCTGGCCGACCAGGTGCGCGCCGGAGCACTGGGCGAGGGCGCACATGGTCTGACCGGCATCACGGTGACCCTGCACGAATCACACATCGCATGGGCGAGCTACGAGCGGCTCCTGTGAACCCCTCCGCTGCCACCACGGTGACCGGGCGCTCGGTCATCGTGGTGATGCCCGGTGGCGTCGACGATCCGTCGGCGCCGAGTGGGGGCAACACCTACGACCGCCGAGTGTGCCGGGACCTGCCCCGGATCGGATGGCAGGTCCACGAGTACGCCGTCGCGGGCACCTGGCCACAGCCCCGAACCACCGCGCGTACGGAACTGGCCCGGATGCTCAGGGAGTCGGCGGACGGCGCCGTCGTCCTCCTCGACGGACTCGTCGCCTGCGCCGTCCCCGACATCGTCGTCCCCGAAGCAGAGCGGCTGCGCCTGGTGGTGCTCGTCCACCTGCCGCTGGGCGACGAGACAGGCCTCACCCCTGCCATGGCGGCAGCTCTGAACGCTGGAGAGCGCAGGACGCTGCAGGCCGCGGCGGCGGTCGTGGCGACCAGTGGCTGGGCAGCCGACCGGCTCGTGGCGCACCACGGACTCGACCCCGGCCGGGTCCACGTCGCCGCCCCCGGAGCCGACACGGCACCCCTCGCGACCGGCACCGCAACCGGTACCGACCGCGCCCCGAGCCTGCTCTGCGTGGCCTCTGTCACTCCGCGCAAAGGGCAGCTCCAGCTGGTGGAGTCCCTCACGGCCGTCTCGGACCTTCCGTGGAACTGCGTCTGCGTCGGCGGACTGGGCCAGGACCCCGGCTACGTCACCCGGCTCCGGGAACTGATCGAGCGGTGCGGCCTCGACGACCGGGTACACCTTGTCGGCCCGCGGACAGGCACCGAGCTGAACGCGAGCTACGCCGCAGCTGACCTGCTGCTGCTCGCCTCGCACGCCGAGACGTACGGCATGGTTGCGACGGAGGCTCTTGCCCACGGCGTCCCCGTACTGGCGACGGCGGTCGGTGGGCTCCCGGAAGCGGTCGGACACGCACCCGACAGGGGCGTGCCGGGCTTCCTGGTACCAGCGCAGGACCCGGCAGCATTCGCCTCGGCGTTGCGCCTCTGGCTCGGTGAGCCGGACGAACGCCGACGTTCGCAAGAGGCTGCCATGGCTCGGCGCACTGCGCTGGCCGGCTGGGACACGACGTCGCGCAGTGTGGCCGCGGTGCTGGAACAACTCCGCAAGGAATCTCAGGAGGCCGCGTGAGCGGGACCGGTGCAACTCGCTATGCCCCGGAGTGGCTGGCGCTGCGGGAGGGTCCCGATGCGGCCGCCCGCGCATCCGGACTCCTCGGCCCGCTGCGGCGGCACCTGGAGGCCGCGGCCGGTGGGCCCGGAGGTGCAGAACCGACGCCAGGCCTCTCGACGTCGGTGATCCGCGATCTCGGGTGCGGCACCGGTTCCATGGGGCGCTGGCTCGCTCCCCGGCTGAACGGTCCCCAGCACTGGATCCTGCACGACCATGACCCGGGTCTGCTCGACCTGGCCGCTGCTCGGACGCCTGAGAGGGCTGCCGACGGCAGCCCCGTCACCGTCACAACAGAACGCGGCGATGTCGCGCGACTGACCGCGAACGTCCTCTCAGGCACCTCGCTGGTGACGGCCTCCGCTCTGCTGGACCTGCTCACCCGCGAAGAGCTGAACAGGCTGGCCGCGGCCTGCGCCGGGGCCGGCTGCCCGGCCCTGCTGTCGCTCTCCGTGGTGGGAAGGGTCCACCTCACCCCGGCGGACCCGCTGGACGCCGAGATCGTGCACGCGTTCAACGCGCACCAGCGCCGCGTCGACCAGGGCCGCCGGCTCCTCGGGCCCGACGCCGTCGCGGCGGCGTCCGAGGCCTTCGCACGTCATGGCCTGACCGTACGAGAACAGCCGAGCCCGTGGCGGCTCGGTTCCGGTCCTCGTTCTCTGCCCTGCGACGGGTCGCGCCGGACGCGAGAGGTCGATCCGTACGGATCCGGAAGTCGGGACCTGGGCACCTGCGAGTCCGCGCTGACGGCGGAGTGGCTTCGGGGCTGGGTCGGCGCCGCTCGTGACCAGCGGCCGGACCTCGCACAGCGTGCCGATGCGTATCTGCGGCGCCGCCTGGCGGAGTGCTGGGCAGGTGAGTTGCAGGTGGTGGTGCATCACAAGGATGTACTGGCCCTGCCCGGCCCGACGGGTGGATCTTCGTGACGCCGCGGGTCGTGCGGGCCCGTCTCGGCATGCTCGCCGGAACGGCCATCGTCGCGGGGCTGCTGTGGTGGCAGGGCACCGCCGTCGTCCTGAACGGCGTGCGCGGGATCGACGGCCCCACACTGTTGGCCGCTCTCGGTCTCGGCGTGCTCACCACCGTGTGCAGTGCGTGGCGTTGGCGCCTGGTGGCGAAAGGGCTGAGCGTACGGCTGCCGCTGGGTCGGGCCGTCGCCGACTACTACCGTGCTCTGTTCCTGAACGCGGCGCTGCCCGGTGGCGTCCTCGGCGACGTACACCGTGGTGTGCGGCACGGGCAGAGCGCAGGGGACGTCGGCCGGGGGGTCCGCACCGTCGTCCTCGAGCGCGTTGCGGGCCAAGTGGTCCTTGCCGCAGTCGGCGTGACGCTCCTGCTCACGCAGCCCTCCCTGGCACTGGACAGGATCGGCCATCTCGCCGATCGGACCGCTACTGCGCCGGGTGCCCTGTCCGCCCTCCTCGTGCTGTCCGGCGTGGTGATCGTGGGTGCTGTCCGGCTCCGCGGGAGGCAGAGCACATCCCGGTTGCACCGAGCGGTTCGGACCACGCTGGCCGAAGCGCGCCTCGGACTGCTCGCCCCCGGAAGCTGGCCGGGGGTGCTGATCTCGTCCCTTGCCGTGCTGGCAGGACATCTCGGCATGTTCCTTCTGGCCGCCCGAACCGCAGGATCGACGGCGCCGGCGACCGAACTCGTGCCGCTGATGGTGCTGGCACTTCTCGCCATGGCTCTGCCGCTGAACGTCGGGGGCTGGGGGCCCAGGGAAGGGGTCACCGCATGGGCCTTCGGAGCCGCGGGCATGAGTGCCGCGCAGGGACTGAGCGTCGCCGTGGTGTACGGACTACTCACCCTCGTCGCGAGCCTGCCCGGTATCGGCGTGCTCGTCACCCAGTGGTTCACCGGGATGCGCCGTCCGCAGATCGAGCTCGAAGAGAGTGTCCTCGCCGAGAGCGGCGCGCCGGGTCGGCGGACGGAGCGCATCGCGCATCAGCTCCGGGCCGGGGAAGCCGAGCCCCGGGACGCCGTCACCGAGCAGGACCGGTGCCACTGTGAGGTAGAGGCGGTGCAGCGCCCGCGCGTGGAGGAAGCGCGACACGGTGATTCCGCCACCCTCGACAAGCACGCGGCCCAGCCCACGGCGTGCGAGTTCCCGCAGCAGACGTCGAGGGGCGAACGCGGCGGCGTCGGGCAGGGGCAGTATGTCGATGCCCTCCATGGCCGGAACGGCCTGCCCCCGGTCCTTGTCCGCGCCCACCACCCACAGGGTGGGTGCTGCCCCGTCACTGAACACTCGGTGGCGCAGCGGTACCCGGCGGTGCGGATCGAGGACGACGCGAACCGGGTTGCTGCCCGCGCAGGTACGGACCGTCAGTTGGGGATCGTCCGCGACGGCGGTGCCGGCACCGATGACCACCGCGTCGCAGAGGGCACGCAGGCGGTGCAGATGGTCGCGGTCCTCCGTGCCCGTGACGTAGTCGGCGTCTCCGGTACGGCTCGCGATGAATCCGTCCAGACTCTGTCCCAGCTGCGCGATGGCGAAGCGCGGACCGCCCAGACAGAGCGGCAGATAGCGGTCGGCGAGGATGTCCGCATCGGGCGAGGCGCATCCCCACCGGCGTCGGCCGTCGGTTCCCCGGATCAGTCCGGCGGCCTCGGCGTCCGCCTCGGACCGGATGCCGCGCAGCCGCTCCCAGGCTTCCGCCGCATCAAGGATGCCGTCGCGCTGTTCCGAGGAGCGGCCGGTCACCGCGTTCCCCGCCGGACGACGGCCGACGGCCGGCTGTCCGCGGCGCCGGACGGCCCGGACCCGGGGTCCGCCGGAACCAGGAGCTCATCCGGTGCCAGAAGCGAGAGGTATTCAGCGAAGGAATCGACGAGACCGGTCAGCAACTGCTTGCCCTTTTCGGCGGATGCCAGGGAAGGACGGCCGATCACACCGGATTCCGTATAGGCCCGCATACCGAGAGTGAGCAAATGCTTCCGGTCGTCGGCGAGGAAATCGGAGGTCTCATAACCGGGGCGGATCATTCCTGGATCCACATTCAGCAGGATGGACGTTTCCAATTCTCCCGCATGCATGTCGCTGTATGAGGACGTACTCAAGCCGGCCCTGTCCCGCGCCCTGCCCCAGTCGGCCGATCCGGGGAACAGAGCCATCCGAGTCCCCGTTCCCGCCGACTCCTGAACTGCGTTACGCAGCACATAGTTTCCACCGTGCCCGTTGATCAGAACCAGATTATTGATACCGGATCGACGGAGCGATTCAGCGATGTCCCGGACAACGGCACACAAGGTGGCCGCAGAAATGCTGACCGTTCCCGGCCAAGCGGCGTGTTCGTGCGAGCAGGAGATCGTCACCGGAGGCAGTCGGTGCACCGCATGGGCGGCAGCGATCTCCCGGGCGATGGCGCAGGCCACGACCGTATCGGTCATCAGGGGCAGATACGGCCCATGTTGCTCGAAGCTGCCGATGGGAAGGACCGCGACACCGGCCCGACCGGCCCCCACATCCGCCGTCGTCGCGTCCGGTGACAACAGATCGGATATCCGCGTGCGCCCTTGCCGTTCACTCATGTTTCCCGACCCATTCCTTCTTCGCGCCACGAGACCTGGCCACCGGCCGGCCCGAATAGGACAGCACACGGAGGGAAGTTCCGTACGCGCCCACGAGAGCAGGCTACGCAAAGTCGATGCATTCATCAGTCGAACACGATGACCTGGCAGACCAGTTGTCTTCCTGTCGTCGACTTCCGGCCCACCGGTGAAGGCTACCCGATATGATCGGGCCATGATAGAGAGCGATGGCGCACACCGCGACAGCGCGCGTTCAACGGGCGCTGAACGAGCGACAACTGTCCAGCTGTCAACCGAGCACGGTGTGTTCCGTGCTGTCGGCTACTGGGATCACAATCGTAGGGACGAACAAATAGCGCTGGTATACGGCGACATCGAGGGAGACGATGCGCTCACCCGGGTACATTCGGAGTGTTTGACCGGAGATACTTTTGGGTCCAACCATTGCGAGTGCGGGGACCAATTGTCCGCGGCGCTACGCGCCATCGTGGGCGAAGGACGCGGCGTACTCATCTACCTGCGGGGTCACGAAGGCCGGGGGATCGGCCTGTTGGCCAAGCTCCGAGCGATGCAGCTCCAGGCGGAGGGACTTGACACGGTCGAGGCGAATATCGCGCTCGGGCTCCCGGTCGACGCCCGCAACTACCAGGTGGCGGCAGAGATTCTGCACGACCTCGGTGTCCGATCCGTGCGGCTGCTGTCGAACAACCCACGCAAGCGCGAGGCGCTGCTGCAGCACGGCATCAAGGTCACCGAACAGGTTCCGCTCCTGACAGAACCGCGTGAGGAGAATCTCGTCTACCTGCGGACCAAGCGAGAACGCCTTGGCCATCACCTGCCGCATCTGGATGGCGGGGTCGACCGGACCTGACGCGTGGGCGAAGCCCGGTGCGCGGCGTTGCCCGTGCAGAGGCGTCCGGCAGCCTCCGGGGGCGCCGGCAGGCTGTCGGTTCCGACGCCGGCACTCCGGTGGCGGAGTTAACCGTTCGGTGTATTTACTGAGACGGTATGCGGTCGGCAGCTGCCGACGTGAGAACGGCGCGCTCCTCGTCCATGGCGATGCGGACCGCATCCTGCCGGTACGAGAACACCGCCGGACGACTGCCTCCGCTGTTCCAAGGACCTCACCTTCGTGACGGTAAAGGCGGTCCGCACAACGTCGCCCGGACACCCGCGGAGGTCGTCACCCCGCGCTGCTGGACTCCGTGAAGGGATGAGCGGCCTATGACAGGAATCAGCGGTCCGGCCCGACACCTGCGTGGTCTCCTGGCCGGGGCCGCCGCGGGCGCCGCCGGGACCACGGTCCTGGACGCGGTCGGATACCTGGACATGGTGATCCGCGGTCGAGGAGCGAGTACGACACCCGAGGTCACCGTGGAGCGACTGTCGGAGACCCTGCACGTTCCGATTCCGGGCGACGAGAAGAAGCGGGAGAACCGCGTCAACGGTCTGGGCCCCCTGACCGGTGTGGCAGCGGGTGTGGGGATGGGAGCCCTGCTCGGCCTCGCTCTGTCCTGCGGCTGGCGGCCGGGCAACGCGGTCCTGACCGCCACGGCGACCACGGGGGCGCTGATCGGGACCAACGGACCGATGACCATGCTGCGCGTGACCGACCCGCGCACCTGGTCACGCTCCGACTGGGTCGCCGACATCATTCCGCACGTGGCCTACGCGCTGGTCACCGTCGCCGTCGTCAGGGGCCTGGAACCTGGCCCGCCCGATCACGCCGGCGGGATCCGCACGGGAGTGCGGGAGTGCGGCGCCGCGCTCCGGCACACCCTGTGCTCATGACCGACCAGGGCTGTCCCTGTTCCACCGACCGCGGGCCGGTGGTGGACATCAGCGTCGCCGACCGGGACCGGCGGCTTCCCGAGGCAGATGCGCCCGGCGCGCGTAGCGCGGTCACCGGATGAGGCATCGCCCACCATCCCCTGCCTGCACGAACGGGACCGACCGACCCGCTCTGCCGGGCTGCCGCGCGTACCGCGCCAGGACACTCCAGCAGCCCAACCGGGCTGGTCGGTGGCCCGCGATGCCAACAGGCTGACCCAGGGGACCTACAAGCACGTTGGGATCAGCAGACATGACATCCTCGCAACGACGTCCGATAGCCCGCAGGACCCGCTACGGAACCATGGTCGCGCTCCTGGTGACGACCAGCGCAACGCTCAGTGCCTGCGCCGGCCACAGCGACCGCGCCGCGGACAGCCACCGCACCGCCGAGAGCAGCCGGGCGGTAGCCGCCGGGGCCACGCAGAGCCAGACCCCGTACGTGCCCTGCGGCAAGCCGCCGGTGAAGCTGGAGAAGGCCGACCAGGACTTCCTCGACACGCTCGCGGCGGCCGGCGGCACCCCGCTGTACGAGCAGTCGTACAAGGACGCCCGGGAAGTGCTGAACAAGCTGCAGGCAGGTCCCGTGGACATGCTGCCCGCGCAGATCAGTGAGCGGACCGTGCCCGGTGGTCCGACCGGTCCGGTGTCCATTCACGTCGTCCGCCCCGACGGTGTCCAGGGCGATCTGCCCGCCGTCGTGTACATCCACGGCGGCGGCTGGGTGCTGGGCAACTTCATGACCCACGAACGCCTCGTCCGGCAGATCGCCGACGGTGCCCGCGCCACTGTCGTCTTCGTCGACTACACCCCCTCCCCCGAGGCCCAGTTCCCCGTCCCGGTCGAGCAGGCCTACACCGTCGCCAAGTGGGTGGCCGACCACGGCCGTGAGATCGGCGTCGACCCCAGCCGGCTGGCAATCGCCGGCGACTCGGTGGGCGGAGACATGACCGCGGCCGTCACCATGATGGCCAAGCAGCGCGGTGGCCCCCACTTCAAGCAACAGGTCCTGCTCTACCCCGTCACCGACGCCGACTTCGACACCGCCTCCTACAACCGCTTCGCCGAAAACTGCTGGCTCACGCGGCCGGCCATGAAGTGGTTCTGGGACGCCTACGCGCCCCGCGTGGCCGACCGCAGCAATCCGCTGGCCTCCCCGCTGCACGCCACCGTCGACCAGCTGCGCGGCCTGCCGCCCGCCCTGATGATCACCGACTCCGATGTGCTGCTGGACGAGGCCAACGCCTATGCCGCCAAGCTCCGCGCAGCCGGAGTCCCGGTCACCTCGACCCACCACAGCGGGATCACCCACGACTTCATGATGCTCAACGCACTGGCCGACACCCAGGCCGCCAAGCAGGCCGTCACCCAGACGACCGCAACTCTGCGCGAGGCACTGTACGCACCGACCGACCCCGGCCCCGGCAAGTAACACGCACTTCCTGGGCTCATGCGTGCTGGGGCAGCAGGGCGATCACCACGGACAGCGAGGCAATCCCGGCGACCGTCGAGAGCATCAGAGTCGATCCGGCAACCCTGGACTGCACACCGAAGGGCGCGCTGAACACCAGCCCGAAGAATCCGCAGGGAATGGCGGTGAGCAGCACGGCCTCGGTGGTGGTGAGCCTGTCCAGGCCGAGGAGCAGGCACAGCCCCCAGACGAACAGCGGCATGAGCCCGTTCTTCACCACGATGCCGTACGCCACGTTCGGCCCGAACGACACCTTCTGCGCGGAGAGCAGGAGCCCGGTGAGGAACAGCGCCGCACCCGCACCGGCCTGGCCCATGGGGGTCAGTGTCTTCTCGACCAGGTCAGGCATGTGCACGCCGCTGAGCACGAGCACGATGGCGAGCATCGGAGCCCAGAAAATCGGCCGACGCACCGACTTGCCCAATGCACCGCCGAACCGGGAGAGAGTGGACCCGGGCGCGTTCGGGCCCAGCTTGGAGTCCTCCAGCAGGGCCAGACTGAACGGCACGATGGTCACAGCCCCTACCGCGAGGCCGATGGCGACGGCGATTGCCCCACGGGCGCCGACCACGGCGGCGGACAACGGCAGGCCGATGGACGCATAGTTCGGGAACGCGACGGTGAGGGCCTGCACTGCGGCCTCCGCCTTCTGCAGCCCGAACGCTTTTTGCTGCAGCACCAGAGTCACGGCATACACGACAGCCAGAGCAACGACTGTCACGACGATGTACCCGGCGTGCGCGGTGATGTCGGACCGGTCCGTGGAGGAGATCGATACGAACAGCGACGCCGGGATGGCGAAATCCATGACCAGCTTGTTGATCGAGGAAACGTTCCGGTTGTCGACGTATCCGCGCAGGCCGGCGCCGAACCCGAGGGCGAGGGCGAAGAAGACGGGGAGCAGGGCCGTCGCGATCTCGTGCACCATGCAAAAACTATAGACTTCTGCAGTAATCGCTACGGAGAATGACTTTCCCCTATATTTCCATGAATATGCGGTGCAGGTCGCCCGTACGTGCTCACCCGGTACTCGAGCTGCCGGGCACGGCGCCGCTGACCGGTCGCAGCCGTGGCGTCCACGGGTGAACCGGCCGACGTGGACGCCAGATGCGACCGCTGGGATCGGGGCGGGCCGGATGGGGCGTCAGCTGCGGGGTAGGGCGCGCCGGGTGGCGAAGAGTTGGAGCCAGGGGTCCCGGGAAGGTGCAGCGCCAGCACCGCGTCCCTCGGGCGGTAGCGCCGGCACGGCGCCCGGGTTCTGGATCGTGACGCTGCCGGCCCCGGCGGGTTGGACGGCGGCCAGTGAGCCGGGGCGCGCATGAGGTCGTGAGTGAACGCGACCAGGGCCGGGCAGACGGTTTTGGCCTGAAAGTCTCCGGACGGAAGGTTCGCGCGGGGACCTTCCGGGCTGGGGCGCGGGCGACCTTCCAGCCCAAATCCCCGCGGGCCCGCGATGGCCGAGTCGGCGCTCCGACCGCGAATACGGGTGCCGCCGGCACCACACACGTCCGTCGACGACACGAATCCGCCGACGCGCCCGTGCGTTCAACTCCTTGCACATACAGAGCAATTACAGGGTCTCCTTGCTTCACATCTTGACGTGCCTGGTTCAGACCTTTAGGTTCACCGATCACCACCGTTCCATGAATGCACTCGACGTTCACATGTCTGGACGGGCCACGCACCTCCCGTCCCGATGCCTGCACCTGCGCGCCACGTTCCCATCCCCCCACCGTCGGCCACGCACGAAAGGCTTAGACCCCTCGATGGCCGGACATCTCTTTCCGCGCCCCACGACGCTGCGCGCCGGCCTCCCGACAGCGCTACTCGCACGCTGCTCCGGAGTCACCGGCTGACGGACACGTCCGCCGCTCCCACCCCCCACCCCGACCCGCACAGGAGATCCCACCGTGCCCGGATCCAAGAGAGAAACCGGCCGTCGCCGGATACCGAAGCTGCTCACCCTGATCGCCCTCGTGGCCACGACCGGAACCGGTGTCGCGGCCGCCTCGCAGGACACGGCGACCGCGCAGGCCGCCGCGCTGCCGACCAGTTGGGCCACCGTGGTCAACGTGGGCAGCGGCAAGTGCGTCGACGCGCGCGCCGCGGGAGCGGTGAACGGCACCGTCGTCCAGCAGTACGCCTGCAACAGCAGCCAGGCCCAGCAGTGGCAGTTCGCCGCCACCTCCGGCGGATTCACCCAGGTCGGCAACCGCACCGACGCGACCAAGGTCTGGGACGTCACCGACGTCTCGACGGCGGACAGCGCGCTCGTGCAGCTGTGGACGTACGGCGGCGGAAACAACCAGCAGTGGCAGGCCGTGGCGGAGTCCAGCGGCGCGTACCACTTCGTGAACCGCAACAGCGGCAAGTGCCTCGACGTGCCGAGCGCCTCGACCGCGGACAGCGTGCAGCTCCAGCAGTACACCTGCAACGGCAGCGCGGCCCAGTCCTTCCATGTCAACCCCGCGGATCCCCAACAGCCGCCCGGGACACCGGACCTCGGCCCGAATGTCACCGTTTTCGACCCGTCCACACCCGCTGCCACCATCCAGAGCAGCCTGAACGCGGCCTTCGCCCAGCAGGAGACCAACCAGTTCGGCACCGCCCGCAAGGCCTTCCTCTTCAAGCCGGGCACGTACGACGCCGATGCCAATGTCGGCTTCTACACCCAGGTCGCGGGGCTCGGCCTCTCCCCCGACGACGTCACCATCCGCGGTGCGGTACACACCGAGGCGGACTGGTTCCAGGGCAACGCCACCCAGAACTTCTGGCGGTCGGCGGAGAACCTGTCCGTGACCCCGACCTCCGGCACGGACCGTTGGGCGGTGTCGCAGGCCGCCCCGTACCGCCGGATGCATCTGCGCGGCAACCTCCGGCTGGACGACGGCGGTTGGTCCAGCGGCGGCTACATGGCCGACACGAAGATCGACGGTCAGGTCAACTCGGGTTCGCAGCAGCAATGGCTGTCGCGCAACACCGAGTGGTCGAGTTGGACCGGCTCCAACTGGAACATGGTCTACGTCGGCGCCAAGAACGCTCCCGCGAACAGCTTCCCGAGCCCGCCGTACACCACGGTCGACCAGACCCCCGTGTCGCGTGAGAAGCCCTTCCTGTACGTCGACACGTCGGGCGCCTACAAGGTGTTCGTACCCGGCGTACGCACCAACTCGTCCGGGACCTCGTGGAGTTCAGGCGCGCCGGCGGGCACGTCCCTGCCCCTCTCCGACTTCTTCATCGTCAAGCCGGGCGCGACGGCCGCACAGATGAACGACGCGCTCGCCCAGGGCAAGAACCTGCTGGTGACGCCGGGTGTCTATCACCTCGACCAGACGCTCAAGGTGAACAGGGCCGGCACCGTGGTCCTGGGCCTCGGCCTGGCCACGCTCATTCCCGACAACGGGATCACCGCCATGACGGTCGCCGACGTGAACGGTGTCCAGCTGGCCGGGCTGCTGATCGACGCCGGCACCACGAACTCGTCCCAGCTCCTCGAGATGGGACCGAGCGGGTCGTCGGCCGACCACAGCGCCGACCCCAGTTCCCTGCACGACGTGTTCTTCCGGATCGGCGGCGCGGGCGTCGGCAAGGCCACCACCAGCCTGACCATCAACAGTAACGGCGTCATCGGCGACCACCTGTGGCTGTGGCGCGCCGACCACGGCAACGGCGTGGGGTGGACCAGCAACACCGGCGCCACCGGGCTCGTCGTCAACGGCAACAACGTGACGATGTACGGCTTGTTCGTCGAGCACTACCAGAAGCACCAGACCATCTGGAACGGCAACGGCGGCCGCACGTACTTCTACCAGAACGAGATGCCGTACGACCCGCCCAACCAGGCCTCCTGGATGAATGGTTCGACGCAGGGCTACGCCGCCTACAAGGTCGCGGACTCCGTAACGAGTCATCAGGTGTACGGATTCGGCAGCTACTGCTACTTCAACGTCAATCCGAGCGTCACCGCCGAGCACGCCATCGAGGCGCCCAACAACGCGAATGTGCGGTTCAAGGACATGGTGACGGTCTCGCTGGGCGGCACCGGGACGATCCGGCACGTCGTCAACGACCGGGGTGGCCCGTCCAACTCCACCACCAACGTCGCCAACCTCGTCAGCTACCCCTGATGGTCAAGGAAGGATCGTCGATGGACATCAGTCCGGACACCAGCAGAACCGGTCCTGCGCGTGCGACCCTGTGGGTCCTCGTCCTGCTGGCGACGCTGCTCGGCCTGGCGACACCGCCCGACGCCCGGGCGAGCACGGCGGCAACGCCGTTCAAGGTGCTCGCTCTCTACAACGGCACCTGGGACGCCGCGCACATCAGCTTCGTCCACGAGGCCAACGAGTGGTTCCCCGAGCAGGCCGCGCAGAACGGCTTCACCTACACGGCCAGCAACAACTGGGACCTCCTCAGTAACGGTGGCGTGAATGCCTATCAAGTCGTGCTGTTCCTCGACGACTTGCCGCAGACCGCTGCTCAGCGGTCCGGCTTCGAGCAGTACATGCGCGGTGGCGGCGCCTGGATGGGCTTCCACGTGTCCGCGTTCACGACGGACGCACAGTCCTGGCCCTGGTACCACAACCAGTTCCTGGGCAGCGGCAACTTCAAGTCCAACACCTGGGGTCCGACCACGTCCGTCCTGAAGGTCGAGGACCGCACTCACCCGTCCACCACGAGCCTGCCCGGGACCTTCACCTCGTCGGTCAGCGAGTGGTACAGCTGGTCCAACGACCTGCGGCAGAATCCGGACATCAAGATTCTCGCCTCGATCGACCCCAGCAGCTTCCCGCTGGGTACAGACCCCAACCAGACCTGGTACAGCGGCTATTACCCGATCCTGTGGACCAACACGAAGTACCGGATGCTGTACGCGAACTTCGGTCACAACGCGATGGACTACGCATCCAACACCACGCTGTCGTCGACGTTCGCCAGTGAGACACAGAACCGGTTCCTGCTCGACGGGCTGAAGTGGCTGGGCGGCGCCGGAGGCACCGTGCCACCGGCGGACCCGATCTCCGAGACCGCCTGGTACTCGCTGACGAACACCGGAAACGGCACCTGCGTGGACGCCCGTTCCGCCGCCACGGCGAACGGGACGGCGATCCAGCAGTACTCCTGCAACGGGACCCTGGCCCAGCAGTTCCAGTTCCGCGCGACGGACGGCGGATACACCCGGATCACCATTCGCGGGAACCCACAACAGGTCATCGATGTGACCGACCGCTCGACCGCCGGCAACGCACCACTACAGCTGTGGAGTTACTCGGGCGGGCAGAACCAGCAGTGGCAGCCCGTGAAGGAGAGCAGCGGGCGTTACCACTTCACCGCCCGGCACAGCGGCCAGTGCCTGAGTTCCGCGAGCTCCTCGGCGAACGGTGTCCAGCTCACCCAGCGACCCTGCGACGGCTCCTCCGCACAGAGCTTCACGCTCACAGCCCAGCCCTGACCGCTCCACCTGCCGGTGCCCCTCGCCGCCGATCCGCGGCGAGGGGCACCGGCCCGTTCTGCGCCGCTTGCCTCGGGGATGAACGCACCCAACGGCACGAGCACCAGGAATTGCGGCAGGAACAGGGTCCGGCCGCGAGCATCCTCGTGCCCGTGCAGTTCGTGGTGGGGGCGGCTGCCGTTGAGCCAGGCGATCGGGCCGGCCACCCGCTCGCGCGGCTGCTCGCCATGAGCGCGCGGGGGCTGCCACAGTTGGCGGCGCAGCCTGGCCCACTGCTCGTGTTGCCCCCTCGCTCTGCCTGCCGGGTTGCCATGCCGGCACGTGCTGCCTGGAGGCTGTCGCGAGGTGTCAGTAAAGGCTGCGGTGGAGCTCGGGTGGTCCGCCCAGGGTGTATCGCAGGGAGAGTGGGGCGCTGCCGTCGATGTCGGTGATACCGAGGTGGGCACCCAGTTCAGCGCCGATCAGTGCCCTGCCGGAGAGCTGCATGAGATCGTCGGCCGCGTAGAGGGCCGATATCACCCGGCCCGTGAACTGCGGGGATTCGCGCCTGTTGGTTGGTCGGGCCTCAGCAGGCAACGTTGCGAAATGCGCTCGTGCGGGCTCGGTGTCCAGTCCGCCCATCCAGATCGAGACGGCGGCGACGTTGTGGGGACGGAGATCCTTGGCCATGTCGGCGGCCATCTTGTCGGCGCCGGCTTTCTGGGCGCCGTACGCGGGTCCTAGTAGGGCTTGGTCAGGTTCGTATGGGGGTGGGTATGTTGCGGTGGCAGGTGGGGCAGGCGCCGACCCAGAGGGCGAGGAGTGTCTGGAGTTCGCGGAGGACCTGGTAGAGGCTCAGACCTGCGCTGAGTCTTTTGGGTGGTGTGCCAGTCGTTGCAGGGTGCAGAAGGCATGAGCTGCGGAGACGAGGGTGACGTGGTGATGCCAGCCGTTCCAGGTGCGGCCTTCGAAGTGGGCAAGTCCCAGGGCCTGTTTCATCTCGCGGTAGTCGTGCTCGATGCGCCAGCGTAGTTTGGCCAGCCGCACCAGTGTGGCCAGCGGCATCCCGGAAGGCAGGTTCGAGAGCCAGAACTGCACCGGCTCGGGCTCGGTGGCGGGCCATTCGGCCAGCAGCCAGCGCTCTGGTAGTTCTGGACCGTCGCCGGCTGTGCGGGCACCGCGTCCGGCCGGTCGGACGCGCAGAGCGACGAAGCGTGAGTGCATGCGCTTGAAGCCGCTTTGGCCCTGGCCTGGCCGGGATCCTTCCCGCCAGGACACCGGTCTCGCAGCAGCCCGGCCGGCCGCGATGACCAAATTTTTCATGGTCTGTGCAGGCTCGGGATACTGCATCTTCGGTGGCCGGCCGGTGCCCGCATAGGCAGGCTGGACAGGCCGGGCGCCGGCCCGATGGGCGGTGTGGCGGGAAGAAATGCCCACCGCATAAGGCAGGTTGCGTTCCTCCAAGCCCAGACGGAAGGCGGCGGCATCACCGTATCCGGCGTCCGCGACGACCAAGGGGAGGTCGATGCCCCACGAGCGGGTCTCATCGATCATGTCCAGGGCCAGCTGCCACTTCTCCACATGCCCCGCCTGGGAGGGAATGCCGCAGCGGCCCCGGCGGGCGACCTTGTCCGCATCCGCCTCCGGCGAGCCCGGATCCCAGGAAGCGGGCAGGAACAGCCGCCAGTTCACCGCGGCCGAGGCATGATCGCGGGCCAGGTGCAACGACACCCCGACCTGACAATTGGTGACCTTGCCCGCGGTGCCGGTGTACTGCCGGGACACACACGCCGAGGCGTCCCCGTCCTTCAAAAAGCCGGTGTCATCGACGATCAGCGCCTCCGCACCGATCACATCCTGCATCTTCCAGGCCAGCCGGGCCCGCACATGCGCTGGATCCCACGGGCTGGTAGTCACGAAGTGGGCCAGTGCCTGCCGGTTGCCGTCCTCGCCCAGACGCGCCGCCATCGGCTCCACCGACTTGCGCCGACCCTCCAGCAGCAGCCCACGCACATACACCTGCCCCCACCGCCGCTGATCCGCACGGAAGAACCCGTCGAACATCTCCGTCGTGAATGCCTCCAGGTCCTCCCGGACCCCGGCCATCTCTTCAGGTGTCACACCACCTCAACGACACTCACCAACAAGCAGACACGCCACCCACGAGTGAAGCTGACCAAGCCCTACTAGTGCTGGATTCCGCTTTCAGTGGGTATACATGCTGGTGGCGGGGTTGTTTGGGGTAATCGGGGTGGGTGGTTCGGGGTGGTGTTGCGGGCGCGACAGAGCCGTGATTCGGGTGAGGGATCGGTGGTGCGGCGGTTAGCTCGAGCGCGGAAGGCGCCGGCGGACTTGGTGATGCGGGCGCGGATGGTCGAGCTGAGCTGGGCCGGGTCTCGGGTGCCCGCGATCGCCTCTGAACTGGGTTGTAGCCAGAAGACGGTGCGGTGTTGGCTGCACCGTTTCAACCGGTACGGTCTCGAGGGTCTGGAGGATCTGGGCGGGCAGGGCCGCAAGCGGCGGATCACCGAACTCGAGCGGTCGAGGATCATCGCCCTGGTCAGGCAGCCCCCGCCGGGCAGACTGATGGTCCAGCCGGGCGGGGATCTCGAGGCCATGGACGAGGCCGGACCGCCGGAGTGGACCCTGGACGCGTTGGCCGGTCGGGCAAGGGAACTGGGGATTGAGGTGGGTCGCTCGCAGGTCCGCAGAATCCTGCTGGCCGAGGGCGTCAGATGGCGCCGCACGCGTTCCTGGATCCGTTCCAAGGATCCGGATTTCGAGGGAAAAGGACGCGGGTCGTCGGCCTCTACACCTGCCCGCCCGAGGACGCGACGGTCGTCTGCGTCGACGAACTCGGGCCGGTGATCCCGCGTACTTTCCCGCCGGCGCCGGGCTGGTCGCCGGACGGACACCGCATCAAAGCTGAGCTGGAGTACAGCCGCGGACCGGAGAAGACCTGGGTCTACGGCGGCTTGCGTGTCACGGACGGGCAGCAGGTCACCATGACCGCGTCCTCCCGCAACAGTGCCTTCTACCAGCGGTTCTTGCGGAAGCTGGAGGAAGCTAACCCGGCGGGCGACATCTACGTGGTCACCGACAACCTGTCCTCCCACAACAGCCTGTCGACCCGGACCTGGCTCGAGGACCACCCGCGTATCCGACACGTCTTCATACCCGTCGGCGCGTGCTGGCTCAACCTCCAGGAAGGCTGGTGGCGCATCTTCCGCAAGGCCGCCCTCGCCGGACAGACCTTCGCCGGCCCGGACGAAATCACCCAGGCCACCGAACTCGCGACAGCCCAGCTCAACGCCCGTGCCAGGCCATGGATCTGGGGCAGACCAGCACCACCCACCCGCCGCTTACGTCGCCGATATGTGTACTGCCTTTGAGGAACTCAGCACTAGGTGGTAGGCCACAGCACCGTAGTGACATGTGTTGACGATCAGTCCTCGACCATTGGCGATCAGCAGGGGTGCGGCGTGGAAGCTTGCGACGTAGTGCGATCGCAGGCCGACCGCTATGAGATCGGCCGCCTCCAGCGGCTGTTCCCAGAACCTCCCGGCAGGCGTGGCGTTGACCACCTGTGCCGCGTTGTTGACCAGGATGTCGAGTCGCCCGTGGGCCTACTGTCCTTTTCATGTCTGCCTTCAGCCCCACCAGCGAGCACGTGCCCGTACGCGTCTTCGGCGGCCCGACCGCCCTCTTCGAGTACGGCGGGCTGCGCTTTCTGACCGACCCGACCTTCGACGCACCCGGCGACTACCCGAGGCCGGACGGCCGGCGGCTGACCAAGACGGCCCCCTCCTCCGGCCGCCCCGCCGACCTCGGTCGCATCGACGTAGTCCTGCTCTCCCATGACGAGCACCCCGACAACCTCGACCACTCCGGCCGTGCCCTGCTCGCCGACGTCCCGCTCACCCTCACCACACCGGGCGGCGGACAGCGCCTGGGGAAGGGTGCCACGGGACTGACCGACTGGGAGTCGGTCGAGCTGGACCGTCCCGGCGGCGGCACGATCACCGTGACCGGCGTACCCGCCATCCACGGCCCCGGACCGCGTGAGGAGGTCGAAGCGGTCACCGGCCAGGTCGTCGGTTTCGTCCTGACCGGAGATGGTCTGCCCACCGTCTATGTCAGCGGCGACAACGCCTCGCTCGATGCGGTCAAGGAGATCGCCGAGCGCTTCGCCCCGGTGGACACCGCCATCGTCTTCGCCGGAGCTCCCCGCTTCCCCAGCCTCTTCGCCGGAGCGTGCATCGTCCTCGACAGCGCCCAGGCAGCCGAGGCCGCCACGATTCTCGACGCCCGCCGGGTGGTTCCCGTCCACTACGACAGCTGGGCCCACTTCACCGAGGGCCGAGAGGAACTGGTGGCCGCTTTCACCGCCGCAGGACTGGCCGCCCGCCTGGACCTGGGCTGAGCAGACGGCGACCTCACTCAGCTCAGGGGGGTCGACCCCCTGAGCGGTCTCCGTCGCTTTCGCTCAGCGGGCCGGGGCCGCCCGCATTGGCTGCTGCGTAGGCCGCTGCTTCCTCGGCCATGCTCCAGCAGCCGTGCGACGTCCTCGTCCCCGTAGCGGCGACGTATGAGGCGGCCCGGGTTGCCTCCGGGCACGTCCTCCACGACCACGGCACCGGAGGCAACGACCGCGCCGTGGCCGATCCGGACCCCGGCCATCACCGTCGACCGATACCCGAACCACACGTCGTGCCCGAAGACGGTGTCGCCGCGGCCGGGCAGCCCGGTGATGAGATCGCAGTGCTCGGCCCACGCCCCGCCCATGATTTCGACGGGCCCAACCTGCTCCACCCAGCTCCTTGTCCGGCGGGTCGCGACAGCGATTCAGCGCCGGTGGGCAGCCCGGCATGATCCGCCGGACAGACCCAGGCGTCCTTCGTGCTCGCGCAGGACGGGTGCGCTGGACGAGATGGTCCTGTCGCTGACCGCGAAGAGACTCACCTCCGGCAAGTTGCGCTGGGCGGATGGGGAAAGTCGCGGATGGGGAAAGTCTGGGACATGGACCTCAACGAACTCCAACGCCGCGCCCTGCGCATTCATGACCTCTACGACGAGTGAACCTGAGGGAGCGCGGCCGGGTGTGGACACGCGAGGAGTTCATGCTCGGCTTTGTCGGGGACGTCGGCGATCTGGCAAAGATCGTCATGGCACAGGAAGGCGCCCGTGACATGCCGAGCGGACGTGCCGCTCTGGAGCACGAACTTGCGGACTGTCTGTGGTCCGTGCTTGTTCTCGCGCATCGGTACGACGTCGATCTGGACGCTGCTTTCCTGCACACGATGGACCAGCTCGCCCAATCGATCACCGCGCGAGGCGGACGCGACGTCGGCCGGCATGACCGTGGGCAGGTGTGAACTCTCGGGCCAGTGAGAGGGCCGTTTGGCCTGACTCTAGACCTCGGGGGGCGCCTCGCAGGGTTGGCACCCGGGATCCAGGCCGTCCGGCGGCACGGTGGAGCGCATACGCTCGTTTCGTGGGGAAGATCTTGATCACCGGCATGTCGGGCGTCGGCAAGTCGACGGCACTCCAGCTGTTGCATCTGCGCGGGCACCGGACGGTGGACACCGATACGGACGACTGGAGCCGTTGGGTCACACTGCCGGACGGCTCCACCGACTGGATCTGGCGGGAGCAGGCCATCACCGACCTGCTGACCGGCCACGACGCGGGCAACCTCTTTGTGGCCGGCTGCAAGACCAACCAGGGCCAGTTCTACCCCTTGTTCGACCAGGTGGTGCTGCTGAGTGCTCCTGCCGATGTACTGCTGGCCCGTATCAAGGCGCGAACCAACAACCCCTACGGCAAACGGACTGAAGAACGGGACGCCGTTCTCCACCACCTGGCCACCATCGAGCCGCTACTCCGTGCCACCGCGGCCATCGAGATCGACGCCACCGCGCCCGTCGAACGCATCGTGCAACAGCTGGAAGAACTCTCTGAGCACTGACGTCTGCGGTCGGCTGAGCCGACCGCAGAGCGTCGGCCGTGCTCGGGACGGTCGGAGCCCGAACCCCGCGCCCACTCCCGGGCCGTGCCACACATAACCCCCCGGAACAGGGGCACCAGACCCTATGACCCGAGCTCCGGCAGGCGCATCCCCCGACCTGCCCGAGCCCCGCGGCCCCACCAGTTCCCCCCGCCGGTGGGGCCGACTCACGTTCCGGCCTACTTCACCGGCTTCCCTGGTCGCCCGCCACCGGCCGACACTGGACCGGGATCTGGGCGAGACACACGGCACGGTCGCGGTCCGGACGCCGTCCCACCCAGTGGCTCTTGACCTGCTCGCCGAAACCCGGCCGATGGCTGTCTCCAGCGCCAACCTGACCAGACAGCCGTCCCCGCAGGACTGCGATGCAGCTCACGGCATACTCGGCGACCCGGTCGCCGTCTACCTGGACGGCGGACCCACCGCGGCCGCCGTCGCCTCCTCGATCGTGGGTCTCACCGGCTGGGTCTCCATCCTGAAACGCGCGGGCGCGATCAACGCCGAGCGCCTGCTCAAGGTGGTGCCCGACCTGCAGGAGCCATGACCCGAACCCGTCGGCAACGCCACAGGACGGCACAGTCGACCTGCTTCAGCCACCCGTTCGGCGGGCGTCGTGATCGCGGTAGCGGCGTTGCGCGCTGTGTGGCGAAACACGGTGAACAACGCGCCCACGGCCGGGGCGCCGGACACGGCGCCGCTCCTGTTTTTCGGACCCCCACACAGCAGCGAGCCGGGGCTGGACGTATTCTGCGGCCATGACTGAGGACCCACCGCTGACTCCGTCCGAAGCCGTCGAGGTGCTGCTGGCCGGCAACCAACGCTTCGTGGCGGGCGCGCCGCAGCACCCGAACCAGGACGCCGCGCGCCGCGCCCAGACCGCACCCGTCCAGCGCCCCTTCGCCGTGCTGTTCGGCTGCTCCGACTCACGCCTGGCCGCAGAGATCATCTTCGACCGGGGTCTGGGAGACCTGTTCGTGGTCCGCACCGCAGGCCACGTGGCGGGGCCGGAGGTGCTGGGCAGCATCGAGTACGGCGTGAGCGTGCTGGACTGCCCACTGGTGGTGGTACTGGGTCACGACTCATGCGGCGCGGTGGCGGCCACCCGTGCCGCTCTGGCCGACGGCGTCCCCGCCACCGGATACGTACGCGACCTCATCGAGCGCGTCACCCCCAGCGTCCTTTCCGCCCGCGCCGCCGGGCTCACCGAAGACGACGACATCATCGCCGAGCACATACGGCACACCGTCGACCTCCTGCTGGACCGCTCCCGGGTCCTCGCCGACCAGGTCACCACCGGAAAAACCGCTGTGGTGGGCCTGTCCTACCACCTGGCCGACGGGAGCGCCCGACTCATCACGAGCCGCGGCCTGCCCGTGGAGGCAGCGGGCGCCTGAACGGTTCACAGGCGGACGGCGAGGGCTATGTCAGGCGCCGCCACCAGGGGTCCGCGCTCGCCGAGGCCGGCGCGGATTCGGCGGAGGCGCTCGCGGAGGCTCGCAGGGTCCCGACCGTGACTGGACTCTCATCTGAGCCGAGCAGAGCTTGCCCGACCGCGTCGTTTCGGATTCACACCGATGCGAGGGCCTTCGTCCTCGCCCCCGCATCGGCCCCGATGCAAACTCAGCCGCCGTAGGTGTGGACGTAGTCGAAACGGGCGGTCGCCCCGGCCGTGTTGAGGGAGACCAGGCCGATGCGGAGCGTCTGCTCCTTCGGCAGGGTCCACGCACCGGTCCACGTCCAGTGCACCCCGTCCGTGCTGGTGCCGGCGCGGACCTCGTGCTCGTTCCCGGACCTGTCGTAGTGGTAGGACAGCCGCATCCACAGCGTCTCCGCCGCGGGACCGCCCCACATCGGCCCGTACGCCACGGCCGTCGGCGGTGTGGTGGTTGGCCGCGCACGACCCGGCTCCCAGCGGATCGCGGGCCCGAGCGCGACCGGCGCCACACGCGCGTCTCCCGGGGGTGCACAGCAACTCCTGGGTTCCGCCTCGGACTGCGCCATGCGACCTCCTACCTAGGCCTGATCCACGCCCCGAGGCTACGTCACCAGCGGTGACGGCCTCGACGGCCGCCGCCGCGGACGGTCCGCATCGGCGATCGAGGGCCTTCTGGCGGCCCTGTGCCGCAGCGACCTCCGCGCCGGCCTCGCGTGCACCTGGCGCCGGACGGGCCGTGAGCAGGAGGCACTTGAACGGACCGAGCGCGCGCTGCGCGACGTCGGCGGCGAACGGCCTTCGGGCCGACGGTGCGGGAGTTCAGCCCCTGGACGCCGTCACGAACCGAGTCCGTTCCTCCGCGTCCGCGTCGAAGCCGACCGGCTCCCAGTGCTTCGCCAGCAGTGCGATCAGGCCGAGGACGGGGGCGGCGAGGATGACCCAGTAGACACGTGTTCCGAGGCCGCTGCTGAGGATGGGGAAGAAGAACAGCGTCAGCGTCGAACCGAGGCGCAGCACGGCCTGGTTGAAGCCGATGCTGACGCCGCGCATCGAGGTCGGGAAGCCCAGCGAGGCGTAGCTCATGATGTGCGCGCCGGGGCCGAAGCCCTGGGCGAACATGAACGCGCCGAGCATCAGGACACCGGCTGTCACGAAGGCCGTCCCGGACGGGTCTCCGATGAGACCGAGCACCGTGATGGCAACGAACTGGATCGCGAAGCCCAGCGTCATCATCGGCCAGGCGCCGCGGGTCGACGCCCAACGGATGCCGAGAATTCCACCGGTCAGGGCGAAGACGAGGTTCAGCGCGAAAGAGGACGCGATCGTGGTCAGCGGGCCCTGGGTCATCAGTGTGGCGATGATGATCGGCAGTCCGAACGCGACCGCGTTGTAGCCGAAGGTCTCCGCCAGACCGACCGTCACCGACTGGATCGTGCGCGTGCGGTACGGAGGGGTGAAGAGCCGTGCGTACGCGGCGAGGCCGGGCTTGGGCGGGCGGGGCGTCGTCGCGGGCGCGTCCTCGGCGACGCGCGCGTCCACGCCGTACGACTGCCGCAGGATCCTCGCCGCGCCTTCCAGATCGCCCTGGTCGGCGGCCCAGGTCGGGGACTCGTTCATGTAGCGCCGGCGCAGCAGCAGCACCAGCAGCGCGGGTATCGCGCCGAAGCCGACGGTGAACCGCCACAGCCAGCCCAACTGGGCGTCCGGCAGGAGGAAGTACAGCAGCATGATCACCAGGTAGCAACCGCTGGTCGCGGTGTACCAGGCAGGTGACCAGGCGGCCGTGCGTGAGCCCTTGCTGCCCTTGCCGCGCAGCCGGGAGAACTCGGCGAGGAACGCGATCGCGACCGGGATGTCCATGCCGACGCCGATGCCCATCACGAAGCGTGCGGCGATCAGCGTCCACACGTCCTGCGCCACCGCGCACACCAGCGCGGTGGCGACGAAGAAGAGCATGTTGGCCATGAAGACCCGGTAGCGGCCGATTCGGTCCACCAGCCAGCCGCCGACGAGCGCGCCGAGGAGCGAACCGACGCTGATCGAGGCGGTGACCGTGCCGGCCATGGTGGAGCTGAGACCGAACTGTTCCGTGATGTCGGGCAGCCCATAGGCGAGGGAGCTCAGGTCGTAGGCATCGAGGAAGATGCCGCCGAGCGCGATGATCACGATCATCTTGGCGTGACGGCCTCGCGCCGTGCCCGAGTTGACCAGATCGGAGACGTCGGCCGCGGAACGGATCAGTACCGTGCTCGACGTCGTCACCGGGGATGTGCTGGTGGACAGGGGGGAGGTGGAGCTCACGAGCGCCTTCCGGTGTGGTGCAGGGACGTACCGGCGGATCGTATGCGCCGACCGGAATTCGTTCGCAAATCCGTCCGCATAGTGGTCACCGATATGGACATGATCACGAGTGGTACACGGCCGACAACCCGGCGTCGAGCCCGAACTTCAGGGAGCCGCGTCGGGATCCACGTCGAGCCCCCCGGCTCCGCACAGGGCTTATGGGCCAGTTGCTCGTCGGTCCGTGCTAACTTCCGTATACAAGTTGTATGCGATGCGGTTCCACGGGAGCTCAGATGGCGACGTCCGGTCGGGAGAAGGCATACGCCTACCTCAAGGAAACAGTGCTCACCGACCCGGCGATGCAGGGTGAGTTCCTCTCCGAGCAGGAGATCGCCGATCGCATCGGCGTCTCCCGCACTCCCATCCGCGAAGCCCTGCTGCTGCTCGCGGCCGAGGATCTGGTCCAGATGGTGCCCCGGCGCGGAGCGCGGGTCGCCAGGCTGACCGGGCGGGAGATCTCCGAGCTGATGGAGTTGCGCGGCATCGTAGAACGGTATGCGGCGGAACAGGTCATCGCGTTGGACCGCGCGCCCGTCGAGGAACTGGCCGAGCTGTTGGAGCGGCAGCGTGGGCTGAGCGGACCCGACGACGCCAAAGAGTTCATCGCCATCGACCATCGCTTTCACACGACGCTCGTCTCGGCCGTCGGCAACGGCCTCCTCGACCGCCACTACGACGGGCTGCGCAGCCGCCAGGTGCGTGCGGGCGTCGTGGCACTGTACAACCAGAAGGGTCGGCCGCAGTCGGTGATCGACGAACACCGGGCGATCCTGGACGCGATCGCCGCGGCCGACGCGGGCGCGGCGAGCGCGGCGATCGACAGCCACCTGGAGTCGACGCTGCGGGTCCTGCTCGTGGGGTGACGCGGAACCGGCAGGCACGGTTCGCCCGCCGCCTCCGCTCAGTCGTGGTCCGGATAGGTGAACACCAGCATCGTCACGCCCTCCTGCGACGTCCAAGGGCCGTGCGGCATGCCTGGCGGACGGCAGGCGTACTGGCCCTGGGTGAAGGTCTGCTCGATGGTGAGGTCGTACATCGAGCCCTCGACGAGGTAGACCTCCTCCCAGAAGTCGTGCCGTGTCACGCCGAGGTCCGAGGAGTCCGTGCCGGGCTCCCACTTCACCAGAGCCGTGGTGCGCGTACCCGAAGCGTCCTGGGCGAGTACGCGCTCCACGACGCCCGGCGCGGACCCGGGTGCCGGCCGCCAGGGCCCGGCGGGGTGGTGGAATTCGAGTTCTGGCTTGCTCACGACGGTGCTCCCTGAGCTGGTCGGACCGGATCACACCGGGTAGGTGATCGCAGCATCGCCGAGCCCGAGCCTACGGTTGGCCAGCACGGACGTCTTCTCCCGCACCCGGGCGACCTCGGCGACGTCCAACTCCGCGATCAGCAGCCCCGGTGCCGCGCCCAAGGCTTCCCGTACCGTGCCGTCCGGGCCGACGAGCATGCTGTGCCCGATGCCCGTCGGTGCCGTTCCCGCGCCGGTGATGCCGCTCGCCGCCGGATCGGCCTGGCCCGTTGCGGCGACCCAGACCGTGGCGTCCAGAGCCCGCGCCCGTACGAGGAGTTCCCACTGCTCGCGCTTCCCGGGGCCCGCGCCCCAGGACGCGGCGAGCAGAGTGGCGACGGCGCCCGCGTCGGCGTGGGCCCGAAAGAGTTCGGGGAAGCGCACGTCGTAGCAGGTGGCCAGACCGAAGCGGACGCCTTCCACGTCGACGGTGACCACCGTCGAGCCGGGGGCGACACTGTCGGACTCCGCGAAGCCGAAGGCGTCGTAGAGGTGGATCTTGTCGTACGTCGCCTCGACGCCCGGGCCGGTCACGAGCAGGGTGTTCGTCACCCGCCCGTCGCCGGCCGGGGTGAACATCCCCGCGACGACGACGATGCCTGCCGCCTCGGCGATGGCCCTCACCCGGTGCGCCCACGGCCCGTCGAGCGGCTCGGCGAGCGGGGCGAGCGGCGTGCCGAAACAGGCCATCGCCGCTTCGGGGAGGACGACGACGCGGGCGCCTGCCTCGGCCGCGCGCCGGGCCTGCTCCTCGATGAGGTCGAGGTTCTTGGCCGGTTCGGGCCCGGTGGTGATCTGGCTCAGGGCGATGAGCATGAGGAATCCCTTCCGACAAAAGTTCAGGTGGCTACGGGTTCAGGCAGCCGCTTGCGCGACCAGTTGGGCGTCCTCGTCCACCGCTGCCGCCGAGTCCCGGCCCAGCAGGAGTCCGGCAAGGGTCACGGCTGCGGCGACGGCGACGTACACCGCGAGCGGCACCCAGCTGTGGAACGAACCGAGCAGCGCCGTGAACAGCAGCGGAGCGATCGCGCCGCCGATCAGACCGGCCAGCGTGTACGCGAGCGAGGACCCCGTGGAGCGCAGCCGCGGCGAGAACTGCTCGGCGACGAACGCGGCCTGCGGCCCGTACATCAGGGAGTGCAGGACCAGGGCGACGACCACGCCGAGGACCAACAGACCCCACGAGTCGCCGTCGACCATGCCGAAGAAGACGAACGGCCAGACACCGGCGCCGACGGCCGAACAGCCGTACAGGAGGCGCCGGTTGACCCGGTCGGACAGGGCGCCGGCCAGCGGGATCAGGAAGATCTGCAGCGAGGAGCCGATCAGTACGGCCGTCAGGGCCGAGCCGCGCGACATGTCCAGCTCGTCGGTGGCGTAGGTCAGGACGAACACGGTGAACAAGGCGTACAGCACGTCCGGGGCAACGCGGGCGAGGATCGCGGCGGCCAGCGCGCGGGGCTGACGGGTGAGCACCTCTCGCACCGGCGCCTCCGGGCGGGAGTGCTCGGCCTCCATCGCCTTGAAGACCGGGGTCTCCTCCAGCTTCGCGCGGATCCACAGGCCGAATCCGACCAGGACGCCGGAGACCAGGAAGGCGATGCGCCAGCCCCAGGAGAGGAACTGGTCCTCCGTCAACAGGACGCCGAGCGCTGCCAGGACGCCGTTGGCGAGGAGGTTGCCTGCAGGCGGTCCGACCTGCGCGGCGGAGGCGTAGAAGCCGCGCCTCTTCGAGTCGCCGAACTCACTGGAGAGCAGCACGGCACCGCCCCACTCGCCGCCGACGCCGACGCCCTGTGCGAACCGCAGCACGACCAGTGCGATGGGCGCGGCGGCACCGATGGTGCTGTGGGTGGGCAGCAGGCCGATCACAAAAGTGGCCGCGCCGATCAGGACCAGCGTCGCGATCAGGACCTTCTTCCGGCCGATCACATCGCCCAGCCGCCCGAAGACGATGCCGCCGAGCGGGCGCGATACGTAGCCGACGGCGTACGTGGAGAAGGCGAGCAGGGTGCCGGTCAGCGGGTCCTCGGAGGGGAAGAACAGGTCGCCGAAGACCAGGGCCGACGCGGCGGAGTAGACCGCGAAGTCGTACCACTCCAGGGCGGTGCCGGTCAGGCTCGCGAAGAAGGCGCGAACGAGACCGGAGCGGCCCGTCGTCATGCCCGGTGGGGCGGCCTCGGCTCGGGGGGCGTCGTACAGCATTTCAGTCCTCGGTTCGTGGAACATCGACCTTTCGGCATACTTCTTGTATACAGGTCGTATGCGCAACCCCTGAACGGGAAGTTAACTGCTTCGCAACCCGCCTGCCCCTTCACTCCCGGGAGATCCCATGGCCCTGCTCACATTCGAACTGCCCGACGGCTCCACCCTTGACGTGGACATCGTCCAAGTCCTCAACGCCGGCTACGCCGGGCGCAGCCAGGACGACGTCGCCGCGCACGTCGCCGAACTCGCCGCACTCGGTGTGCCCGCCCCGACCACGACCCCGGCTCTCTACCCGGTCTCGCCCTACCTCGCGCAGCAGACCGATCGCGTCGCCGTGCAGCACGGGCGGACCTCCGGCGAGGCGGAGTGGGCGCTCGTCGTGGCCGAGGAAGGCGAGCTGCTGCTCACCGCCGCCTGCGACCACACCGACCGTGAGCTCGAAGTGCACGGCGTGGCCTGGAGCAAGAACGCGAGCCCCGATGTCCTGGCCCGCCGCGCCTGGCGGCTGGCCGACGTGGAGGATCGCCTGGACGACCTGACCCTGCGCGCCTGGGTCACCGTCAAGGGCGAGGAATTCCTGATCCAGGACGGCTGCCTCGCCGAGCTGCTCACGCCCGCCTACTGGGCCGACGTGCTTCGCGGACGCGGCGAGCTGATCCCCGGCACGGTGCTGATATCCGGCACGATCCCGATGGCGGAGGACGTTGACCAGTTCGGCGAGGCCTGGCGCGTGGAGCTGGCCGATCCGGCGACCGGTAACGCCATCACCCTTGCCTACTCGGTGGTCCCGATGCCGGAGCCGATCGGCTGATCAGCACAGTGCCGTCCTGCTGGGGCTTCGGCGGAAGGCCCACCAGGACGACTCGTTCCTCCGGCGCGAACGGTCGCTTCGGGCTTGCACCGACCCGCTGATGAGCATCTCGAAACTGCGCTCCGCGCTCGAACGGAATCAGATCGGCACGCCCACGGGCTGACGGCCATCGCCTGGGTCCTGGCGGTGTCCGGGCCCACCGTGATGGTCGACGGCGGGTCGACGTTCGTCGGCCCGAAAGCGGCTACGCCCACCTGGTCCCGGGCGACTCCGGCAAGATCAGCGGGAACCTGCGGCCTCCCCAGCGAAACAGCCGCAGACTCCGAAGCCCAAGTGCCTTCGGCTGTCGGCCGAACGGGGCGCCGACTGACACATCGCCACGTGTGGACATGCCGGCACCATTCCGTCTCCACGCGAGCCAGTTCGGCGTCGTACCGGCAGGCTTCGAAGTGAAACTCCGGCGGAGGGACCTCCGAGTACGGAACCCGCCAGTCCGACCACTGCACGATGCCCCCGATTCGCTGTACGACCACGGACAGGAAACCGCAGCAGCCACCTGTGCACTCAGGTTCCCCCAGTTCCACGCGCCGCGGCTCACTGGCCGCACGGAGGGCACTGGGACGGCCGACGGGCAGCACGTCAGACGCGAACGGCCCGCGGCCCCCTTCGCCGACCGCCCCTGCCACCACGTCCTCACCGTTGACCCAGAACCGCAGACGGACACCGAACCGGGGCCCTGGCGGCAGCACACTGATCTCCAGCCGATCGAACATCGGGCCACCCTACGGCGAGTGCTGGCGGGGGATTCCGCGACCGCCTTGCCGAGCCGTCGCCGCACAGCAGCCCGCCCTCCCGGCGACGCCATCTGGGCCCTCCTGCGCGACGGACGGCGCTCAGGCGCAGCGCCGTCACATCTGCTCGGCAATCACGAGCTGAGTGATCACCTCCTAATGACGTTGTCAAGCCGCGACTGTGACAGGGAGTTCGCTTTGGAAGCACCGTCCGTCACGAATCAAGGCCCACAGCACGTTGACCCGTCGCCGGGCCAGTGCGAGGACGGCCTGGGTGTGCCGCTTGCCCTCGGCGCGCTTGCGTTCGTAGTAGCGGCGGGACGCGTCGCAGCTGCGGATGCTGATGAGCGCGGAGGTGTAGAAGACGCGTTGCAGGCCGCGGTGGTAGCGCCGGGGGCGGTGCAGGTTGCCGATGACGTTGCCCGAGTCGCGGGGCACTGGGGCGACTCCGGCAAGGCTGGCCAGGCGGTCGGCCGTGCCGTAGCGGCTCATGTCGCCGGCGGTGGCGGCGAGGAACTCGGCGCCCAGCAGCGGGCCGATGCCAGGCATGCTGGAGATCACTTCGGCGAGTTCGTGCTCGCGAAACCGGGTCGCAATGAGCTTGTCGATCTCGGTGATCTGCTCGTTGAGACTCATCACCTCCTTCGCCAGGGTGTGGATCACCTGAGCGGTGATCTTCTCCCCGGGGACGGCGGTGTGCTGGCGCTCGGCCGCCTCGACGGCGGTTTCGGCGAGGACTTCGGCCCCGCGGACGGAGCGGTTGCGCAGCCAGGTCTCCAGCCGCTTGCGGCCGGTGCGGCGCAGGGCGCCCGGGGTCTGGTAACCGGTCAGCAGGACCAGCGGGCCGACGTTCCCCAGGTCCAGGACTCGCTCCAACGCCGGGAAGATGCCGGTGAGTTGCCCGCGCAGGCGGTTGATGCGGCGGGTGCGGTCGGCATTGATGTCGGCCCGGCGGTTGGTGAGGACCCGCAGCTCGATGGCGTGCTCGTCGTCCGGGCGCAGGACGGTCAGGTCCCGGCGCATCCGGGCCTGGTCGGCAATGACGGTGGCGTCCTTGGCGTCGGTTTTGCCGGTGCCCCGGTAGCCGGCGGATGCCCGGTTGACCGCGAGGCCGGGGATGTAGAGCAGCTGCTGTCCGTGGTTGAGCAGCACACTGATCAGCAAGGTGGCCATACCGTCGGCGACATCGACCGCCCACACGGCGTCCTCGTCGATGGCCAGCACGTCGGCGAGCAGGGCCAGCAGTTCCGGCTCGTCGTTCAACACGCGGCGCGACAGCAGCCGCGTGCCCTCGGCATTCAGGACCACGCAGTGGTGATGGGTCTTGCCGATGTCCACGCCTGCCCATATCTGGGGCACGGGTTCCTCCGGTTCCGTCGGTGTGCGCTGTTTTCCCGAACGACCTCGCCAGCGTGGTCCTACTCAGCGGTACACCCGCAGGTGCCCGCAGCTCCTAATCAGCGGCCGAGTCGTCGTGAGACACCCGGCGGCCAGGTGACGGGAACCATCGAGGGCAACCAACTGAAAGCCATACCCGGTGTCTCTGGGCCTCTGGACCTTACGACGGCCCGTCCAACCCACCAACAACGTAGGACCAACTGACTCCGGAACCCGTCGGGCCGTCAGGGCGTCGCGGTCGGACCGACTACGCAGGCGGGCGGCCTCCGCCCCTGCGGCTACTGGTCGCGGAGCGCCTGCTCGACCGCGTCCCGGATGCGGGCGTCCTCACGCGCCTTGCGCCGTACGCGGTTTCGACGCCGGAGAACGAGTGCCCCGGCGACTGCCGCGATCACCACGACGACCAGCAGCAACAGCGTCCACGGGACGGCCCAGCCGTGCGCCGTGGCCTGGACCGGCTTGAGCGAACTGGTTGAGCCCGACGCGTCGGTGAGCAGAGGTGTCAGGGTCGCGGTCGCGGCCAGGCTGACTCCGGGCGCCACGCCGTGAACGGGCACCTTCACCTTCCAGCTCTCACCGGGGAGCAGCTCCGGCGGCGAGGCGATGTCGCCCGCTGCGGACCGCAGCCACCCGAACGGGCCGGCGACCGATACCCCCTGCTTGGCCGACAGGATGGCGTTGCCGGTGTTGTGGATCGTGTAGGTGACGGTGGCATCGCCCTGGGCGAACGGGTTGAACGACCCGGCGTAGCCCACGTGTAGGTCCTCGATCGCGAGCTTCGGCTTGAGCTCGCCGCTGACCCGCAGTTTGACCCGGATGCCGAGGCGCCGATCCACGTTGATGCCCTCGGCCTCGTCGGACTGCCGCAGGGAGGTGAGGATTCCGCCCACGTAGTCGCCGGGCGTGGCGTTGTCCGGAACGGCGACCGTGAAGGGAATCCTGGCGGACTTACCAGGCTTGATCACGACGCTGTCGCGGTCGGCGTGGACCCAGGCTCCGATGCCGACGGACTTCTTGTCCTGGGTGAGCAGATCGAGCTGGCCCGTGCCGGCCGTGAAACCGTCGGCGGCGTAGACAGCGAGTTCGAGCGGGGACTTGCTGTGGTTGGCGACGACCATGGCGTCCTCGGCGGTGCCGCCGGGGTTCACGCCGTAGCTGAAGCTGGAGCGGTCGTCGCCGTACCCGTTCGCGGCCGTTCTGACCGTCCAGGTGACGTCGCCGTTGTCCGCCAGAGCGGGATCGACCCGCAGGCCGACGGCCGCGAGGGCCATGAGCAGGGCCAGGGTGGCGTTACGAACGAGCGCGCTGACGTTGGTCTTCCGGCGCGGGACGGGCGGGTGCATGTCGGGGGTCTCCTGGAACTTCAGGCAGGGCGGGGCACCGGAAGGTGCCCCGCCCCGCCATGTTGGGACGGGTTGATCAGCTGCTCAGTGCGGTGATCGTCAGAGTGGCGCGGTAGCCACCCTTGGTAACGCTGTCCGGGATCTTCAGACCCAGGTCGGCGCCGAGCTTGGCCCCACCACGGGCGTGGCCCTGGTCGGCGTGAGCGAGGCCGCGCGAGACGGACAGGCCCTGGCCGTTGTCGTCGTAGCCGGAGGCCACCGATTCGCCGCTGGTGGCGCCGGCGCCCTGGTCGAGGACGTACGGGCTCCAGCCGAGGTACGAGCCGGAGAACTTCTTGTCGGCGTCCTTGAAGTCGCTCACGTCAGCCGAGATCGACCACGGGGCGAGCGAACGGCGGCTGTCCGACACGGTGATCGGGTTGATCTTGCCGGAGGCCTCGAAGTGGTCACCGTTGCGCTCCTGCGCGGTGCCGAGGTTCACCAGGCCGTTGTAGCCGTCGATCGTCCAACCGAACTCGCCCGGGGCCGGGTTCGGCACGTTGACCTGGAGGTCCTGGCCGGTGCCGTGGTTCGGGTGCACCTGGAACTTGTCGACGGTCGAGCCGACAGGCTGGTCCCCGTCGGTGTTGTTGCAGGACATGCCCTGCTCGACCTCGGAGTTCGGGGCCGCGCAGGTGCCGCTGCGAATGTCCTCGACCACGAGCTTGTCGCTGCGCACCTGGACCTTGACGTAGGTGCGGACGTGCTCCTGGTTCTGGACCGAGTTGTACCAGTAGTTGTTCGGGTTCTGCGGGTCGGCACCGTTACCGGCACCGCTGGTCCCGCTGCTGTCCGGCTTCGTGATGTCGTAGTACTTCGAGCCCGAAGCGGAGTTCGCGGTCACGTAGATGACGCCACCGGGACCGGGGTACAGGTCAGCGGCGCCGGGCTTCTCGTCCGGGTTCGCCTTCTGGCCGTTCTTGATCTCATAGCTGCGCGAGTAGCTGTGGTCGTGGCCCTGGAGGACCAGGTCGACACCGAGCTTGGAGAACGCGTCCGAGAAGTCGACGCGGCGGACCTTGTTGTCGTTGTCCTTGGCGTGGGACGCCGGCGAGTAGATCGCGTGGTGGTAACTGAGCACCTTCCACTTGGCCTCGGCGCCGTGCTGGTTGATGACGTCGGTCACGTACTTGATGTGCGCCGCGTCACCGCCGCCGCCCTGGGAGGTGGCATAGCTGTTGCTGTTGAGGTTGATGAACAGCACATCCTTGTAGATGTACCAGTAGTCACCGCCGGACGTGTTGGACGCCGGGTTGCCGTTGGAGTACAGCGGGCCCGAGCGGTCCGTGTTCGGGGTGGTGAAGTGCTGCTCGTACGCCTTGCCGCCGACGTCGTGGTTACCGATGGTGGGAGCCCACGGGTACTGACGGAGCTTGTCGGGGGCCAGGAAGGAGTTCCACTGGGACTCGGTGTTCGCGGTCTCGACCTGGTCACCGCCCGACAACAGCAGTTCGGCGTTGGGGTTGGCCGCCAGCGAGACGTCCACTGTGTCCTGCCAACCGGCCTGGTCCTGCGCCAGGTTGCCGGACGAGCCGATCTGCGGGTCGCCGAAGAACAGGAAGTCGTAGTCGCCCTCGAAGTCCTGCGTCTTGAACGAGTACGTCGAGGACCAGTTGCCCTCGGTGCCCACGCGGTAGGAGTACGCCGTGTGCTCCTTCAGGCCCGTGATCGTCGCGTGGCGGTTGAAGCCGCCGCTGGTCGCGATGTTCGCCGCGCCGGTGGCGTCGAAGTTGGCGGCGTCCGCCGGGAACTCGCCGTTGACGAGCGCGGTGGTCGGGGCGACCTGGAGCTTCTGCGCGGTGTCGGCCGAAGAGTACCAGGTCACGGTGCGCTGGGTCTCGTTGGCGCCCACGCCGAGTATGACGCCGGTGAGCGTTGCGGATTCGGCGGCGGCGGCGGGGGACGCCGTACCGCTGCCGAGGGCTACGGCCAAGCCCAGGAATGCCGCTGTGGCCCCAGTGGCCGCGCGGCGCCGTACAGACCCGGGAGCCTGTCTCTTGGTGCTCGATTTCATTGGTTTTTTGTTCCTTTAACGCACATGAGTGCACGGAATGGAGACCCTTACGATTCCTTCACATGGTGAACCCGCGACCAATGCCATCTCGGACTTGTCTGAACATCTCGCGGGACCTGAATCGGTCTCAGATTCCGAACGTCCGTTGCACGAACCACACCAGTCCCATGGCTGACACGCCGGCAGAGATCACGCCGGTCGCCCAGAGGCCGGCCGTCGGCGCCCGGTGGCGCAGCACGATCAGCAGCGGGAAGAGGGCGGCGATGATAGCCAACTGCACTGTCTCGATGCCGACGTTGAACACCAGCAAGGACCACAGCAGAGTCCATGACCACGCCTCGTCGATCCCCAGCGCGCCCGCGAAGCCCAGGCCGTGCACGAGGCCGAAGCAGAACACGACCCCGAGGCGGATCCAGCCCGCACGGTCCAGGCTGAAGTGGCCCCGCCCTGCTGTCTCGAGGTCGGACGCGTGGCCGCGGCGCCGCCAGAGCCGCCACAGGTGCCAGCCGGCGACCACGGCGATCGACAGCGCGATGACGGGCTCCACGATGCCGGCGGGCGCGTCGACCAGTCCGAGCGCGGCGAGCATGAAGGTCACCGAGTGCGCCAGGGTGAAACTCGTTGCCACGAGCACGATCTCGCGCAGGCGCCGTGACCCGGCGATGAGTGCCAGCAGGAACAGGATGTGGTCGATCCCGGACAGCAGATGCTCGGCGCCCAGGCGAAAGAACTCCCAGAACCGTTCGTACCAGGCCTGACCGATCGAGAAGGACGGGTGACCCGCGTCGAGTGCGGCACTGCCGGAGCGGCCGTCGAGCTCGTAGGTGACGATCGTCTTGGTGCCCTTGACGTACGTCTCGCCGTCGGGGAACAGCCCGCTGCGCACCTCCAGGTCGTCGCCCCGCTCGGAACACGCCCAGTCGAGCAGCAGACCGGCGTACGGCACGCCCTCCCGCCGGCCGATCGTGAAGTCGCCGACCCGTGTCGGCGTGCACGCCCTGCCGTCCGAGGTGACCGAGAAGCGCTCGGTCACGTATCTGACGGCCGACTCCGCATGGGCGTTGAGCGCCTCGGACTGTTCCTTGGCGCCACCGGTTTCGAACGCGGCGTTTCCGGTCTTGAAGAGGGGGTCGTCGTCCTCGTAGTCGGCGGCGGATACGATGAAGAGGTCGTACTCGAGCCCCAGTTTCGTCCGTATATGACCCTCGTTGCCCTCGGCGACGTCGACGTACGCGGTCGACGTGAACCCGTGGGCGGACGCCGGCTGTCCGGCGCTCAGGAAAGCGATCACGGCCGCGGTGATCCCGACGATGGTGCGGCGGACCCGTTGTGACATGTTGCTCCTTCAGGTTGCCAGTGCACGGTGCGCGTCACGGGTGAACACGGCCCGGGCGGCCGGCGAACTGTGGAACAACAAACGCGATGACGACACCTGCGGAGGAAGACGGCACCAACCGGGATAGCAGGATGTAGACGCACCATCCGCCACCACTCGGAGGACGATCGCCTTGCGCTCCCTGCTTCGGGCCGCTGCCGCGCTGGCCGCGGCCGCCGCGCTGGTCACCGGATGCAGTTCCGGCGACGACTGGTCACAGCCGCACCCCGACCCCACTGCCGTGGGCACGCTCGGTCCGGGGTTCGTCGACCCCTCTTCCCCACCCATCCCGGAGGGGACCGCCACGCCGCGGCCCGGCTCCTGGACCGGGGTCCACCCACCGAAGGACTACCGGGTGGTCCTGCTCACCTCGGGTGACGAGCGCCCGACCAAGAAGCTCGTGACGGCGGTCCAGGACTGGGCCGGGGACGAACACGTCGATCTCAGAACGATGACCGCCGACGGTCCGTCCGACCTCGTTCCCAGCGTCACCAGGGCCCTCGAGATGGGCCCGGACCTTGTCGTCAGCGCAGGCAACGACCTCGTCGACCCCCTCGCGGTGGTCACCCCGAACCACCTGTCCCAGCAGTTCCTCGTCGTGGGCGCGGAGCTTGCCGAGCCCACCCACAACGTCACGGCGGTCGACTGGTCCGGTGCGTCGTTCCGTGGCGAAGGGCTCGGCATGTCCTCGACGTACGACCCCGGCTCGTTCTCCACCGAGCGCTGCGCTGCCGCCATCAGGGCAGGCGTCGCGTCCGTGCTCAACGACCTGACCGGGATTGTGATCTGGCTCGACGCCCCCTCTGCCCCGCGCTGAGGGTCGCGGCCTGCTGCGAAACTGCCGGTCGAACCCACACCTTGGATTTGGCCGGGCGAGGTCAGCACGGGTGGGGTCAGGAGAGGGTCGCGCCGCGGTTGGAAAGCAGCGCGAGCTCACTGTGGAGGGCGAAGTGGTTAGCCCTTGGCGGGGAGGCCGGCGTGGTAGCGGCCGGGGGGGGGCGCTGCCCGGTTTCGACCCGCTCACCCGGACGTGCCGGCGACGGTCGCCGAGACGAAGTGGCGCCCTACCGACGATCGCTCCATGGGATCGGTATCGTCCGCCCCGATGCCCCGGTCCGCGGCTCAGCGGCCGGCACGAGGAGGAGCAGCATGGCCGATCGCCGGCAGGAACCCGCGTCGGATGACGGATCCGCATCGCGGACGCTGGACACCCGTCGGGTGAGCGCGCGCGACACGGTGCGCCTGGCGGTGGTCATCGGTGCTCTCGGCGTGGTCTTCGGTGACATCGGGACCAGCCCGATCTACACCCTCCAAACGGTGTTCAACCCCGACGACCCGCACCCCGTCCCGGTCAGCACGGAGAACGTGTACGGGGTGGTGTCGCTGGTTTTCTGGTCGGTGATGATCATCGTCACGGTCACCTACGTGCTGCTCGCGATGCGCGCCGACAACGACGGCGAGGGCGGCATCATGGCGCTCATCACCCTGCTGCGACGGTGGAGTTCGCAGCGCGGGCGTCGGGCCGCCGTCGTCCTGGCCGCGCTCGGCATCTTCGGGGCGTCGCTGTTCTTCGGTGACAGCATGATCACCCCGGCGATCTCGGTGCTGTCCGCGGTCGAAGGACTCAAGGTCGTCGAGCCGTCCCTGGAGGACGCGGTCGTGCCCATCACCGCGGTGATCATCGTAATCCTGTTCCTGGTGCAGCGCCGGGGAACCGCGGCGGTGGGCCGGGTGTTCGGGCCGGTCATGATCGCCTGGTTCGTGGCCATCGGTGCGTGCGGCGTCGTCGGCATCGCCGACCACCCGGACATCCTCAAGGCCCTGTCACCGACGTACGCGTTGGGCTTCCTGTTCGGCCACTGGGGTACGGCCTTCTTCGCCCTGGCCGCGATCGTGCTCGCAGTCACCGGCGCCGAGGCGCTCTACGCCGACATGGGGCACTTCGGCCGACGGGCGATCACCCGAGGCTGGCTGTTCCTCGTACTGCCCGCCTGCGTCCTGAGCTACCTGGGCCAAGGCGCGCTGATCCTCGACGATCCGGACAACATCAGCAGCCCGTTCTTCCTGCTCGTGCCCGACTGGGGACGCTGGCCGATGGTCATCCTGGCGACGGCGGCGACCGTGATCGCCTCCCAGGCGGTGATCACCGGCGCGTACTCGGTCGCCTCCCAGGCGGCCCAGCTGGGCTATCTGCCGAGGCTGCGCATCGCGCACACCTCCGAATCCACCATCGGTCAGATCTACGTCCCCTGGATCAACTGGCTGCTCATGGTCTCGGTCCTCACCCTGGTCTTCGCCTTCCGCAGCTCCGCGGCGCTGGCCTACGCGTTCGGCATGGCGGTCACCGGCACCATCACCATCACCACCCTGCTCTTCTTCTACGTCGCCCGCGCCAAGTGGGGCACGCCCCGGTGGCTGCTCGGCATCGGCGCGGGCGTGCTTCTCTTCGTGGACCTGCTGTTCGTGGCGGCCAACCTGACCAAGCTCGTCCACGGCGCGTGGCTGCCGCTGCTGATCGGCCTCACGGCGTTCACCGTCATGACGACCTGGCAGCGGGGCCGCGAGCTGGTCACCGCGGAACGAGCTCGCGCCGAGGGGCCGTTGCCCGAGTTCGTCGACGGCCTCCGCACGGGGCAGGAGCCGACGCTCCGGGCGCCCGGCACGGCCGTCTTCCTGAACCGGGGCAAGGAGACCACGCCGCTGGCCATGCGGGCCAACGTCGAGCACAACCATGTCCGGCACGAGCAGGTCGTGATCCTCGCCCTGCAGACCGAGCCGGTGCCCCGTGTCCCGGCCGACCAGCGGGTCGTCGTGGACGACCTCGGCTACGCCGACGACGGGATCATCCACGTCACCGCCCGGTTCGGCTACATGGAAACACCGGACGTGCCCGGCCTGCTGGCCATGCTCGACCCGGCCGTAACCGAAGGGCCGTTGCAGCTCGACCAGGCGTCCTACTTCCTGTCGAAGATCGAGCTCCGGCGCGGGAAAGCCCCGACGATGGCGCCCTGGCGCAAGCGGCTGTTCATCGCCACCTCCTACATCACGGCCGACGCCGCCGAGTACTTCAGCCTGCCCCGCGACCGCACGGTCATCATGGGCTCGCACATCGAGGTATAGGCGCGCACCGCGGGGAGCCGGGCCCGTTCGGCCTGCGTGGGCGGTCAGTTGCAGCGGGCACAGCCAGGGCCGCGCCCGCACGCGTCGTCCGCCTCGCCATCGACCGTCGACACCGCGGCGGCCACAGGCCCGCGGCCCCCTACCCTGCCACGCGTCGCGCCCCTCCTCGACGGCGATGGCGGCGATGACGAGGGCCGGCGAGGGAACGCTGACCTCGCCGGTGCCGGTGAATCAAGGGCACTGCCCCGCGAGAGCCTCGCCACACAATCGTTAATACTTAATATGTCCCTTTTATTGGTCAGGTTGCCCTTCAAGGGTTACATCGACACTTAATGGGTATATCCAAGCATTGCGTGCCTACAAGGGCATTAGCCTTCCCCTCCGTTCGAGAGGAACGCGACTGCGACTGATGCCGCCTCGACGATGCCCTCCAGCAACTTTCGGAAATCAACGACCGGGGACCCGCCCCACAGGCCCACCGCATCCTTGAGCCGTTGCCTTTCCCACCCCGACCTGCCGCGACCAGAGCTTACGGAGGCGTGATGCCAACCCGACCGATCCGCCTACTTCTTGCCGACGTCGACGGCACGTTGGTCACGAGCGACAAGCTCCTCACCGACCGCGCCATCCAGGCGGTCCACAAGCTGCACGACGCCGGCGTCCTCTTCGCGGTGACCAGCGGGAGGCCACCCCGCGGCATGTCCATGATCATCGAGCCCCTGGCGCTGACCACTGAACTCGCCGCCTTCAACGGTGGTCTCATCGTCAACCCGGACATGACCGTTGTCGAACAGCAGGTGATTCCCACGGAGGTGGTGGCCCCGGCCGTCGCGCTGATGGAATCGTTCGGCCTCAGCGTCTGGATCTACCGGGGCGCCGACTGGTACGTCCGCGATCTCAAGGGGCCGCACGTTGATCGCGAGAGCTGGACGGTGCAGTTCTCGCCCACGCTCGTTCCCGATTTCGACGGGCTCGAGCAAGGCGCCGCCAAGGTCGTCGGGGTCAGCGATGACCACCAGGTCGTAGAGGCGGCCGCGGTCGCAACTCGCGCGCAGTTCGGCGAGCATGTCTCGGCCGCCCGCTCGCAGCCCTACTACCTCGATGTGACCCATCCGCAGGCCAACAAGGGCGGTGTCGTCAAGTACTGGTCCGCCAAGCTCCGGATTTCCCCCGAACAGATCGCCACGATCGGCGACATGCCCAACGACGTGCTGATGTTCGCCCACTCGGGACTGTCCATCGCGATGGGAAACGCCAGCCACGAGGTCCAGCGCGCGGCGAGGCGGGTTACGACGAGCAACGAGGAGGAGGGTTTCGCGAACGCGGTCGAGCAGTTCATCCTATGACCCGCGGCACCGCATGACCGCGTCTGCCGCCTCAGGCCCGGATCACGGGCCTTCAGCCACCAGCCCACCGCCAAGGGGTACCGCAGCCGCCGACCCCGGACGGACACCAGCTCGACCCGTCCGATGCCGGCGCCCCACACAGTTCAACGCACCCGGCCCCGCGGCTTCAGCGCCACAGGCGGCAGTGCGGGGGCGGCCAGCCGGTCGCCGTCGTAGCCCTTCACCTCGCCGAAGCGGGAGCTCTCCATCCAGCCCCTCCGGGCCTCCTCGATTTCCTCATGGGAACGCCCGATGAAGTTCCACCACATGACGATCTCTTCCTCGAACGGCTCGCCACCCAGGAGCATGAGGCCGGCGTCGGAGGTGGCGCGCAGGGGGAGTTCGCTGCGGCCGCAGCCGAGGTAGAGCATCGATCCCGGCTGCAGCGGCACACCGTCGACCTCCGCCTCGCCGGACATCGACAGCACTGCGTACTCGAAGTCGGGGTCGAGCGGCAGTCGCGCCTCGGCGCCGCCCGCCAGGGCGACGTCCGCGCCGACGATCGGGGTGTAGGCCGTGCCCGGTGACGTGGCACCGTCGAGTTCGCCGAGGATCACCGTGGCGGTGAGGCCGGGGGCGGTGACGGTGGGCAGCTCGGTGTGGTGCTGAAAGTGCGGCTCGACCTGCCGGTGCGCGTCGGGCAGGGCCACCCAGAGCTGGGCGCCGTGCAGAAAACGGGCGTGTGACTTCGGGCTCTCCTCGGAGTGGCTGATCGCCCGGCCGGAGGTCATCAGCCCCAGTTCGCGCGGGCGCACCGTCTGCAGACTGCCGAGGCTGTCGCGGTGCAGCACCTCACCCTCGTGAAGCCAGCTGACCGTCTGAAGACCCATGTGGGGGTGCGGCGGGACCTGCATCCCGGGCTCGTCGGCAATGTCGTCAGGGCCGTAATGATCCACGAAGGCCCAGGCGCCGACCATGCGCCGGCCGAGATTGGGCAGCAGCCGGCGGACCTCCGTGGACTCGCCGAGCTGGACGTGGCGCGGGGCGAGAAGTTCACGTACCGGCTCAGCGACGACGAAACCCCGCCCTCCGCAGACGGAGAGTGCGGCCTGGCGATCGAGATTGCTCATGGCGCTCAACCTATTCCCGTGCGGGCGCGGGCGGTCGATACCCACGCCGAGATTTTAGTGGAATGTTCAACCATTATGCTGTGTTGTCAAGGGCGAACGAACGGCTGGGCGGATGAACGGACGCCCGACCGGCAGGATCCGGGAAGGCCGCGACCGAGGAGGACAAGTGAACGACAGCTACTTCGAGTTCGGTACGGCAGCCGACCGCTGGGACCGCGCCCGGATGTTCTTCGAGGCGAAGGAGTATCTCACCGCGGCCCGGATCCTGGGTGGGCTGGTCGAGGAAGCGCCGGAGCAGGTCGCCCCGCGGCTGCTGCTGGCCCGCGCCTACTACCACTCGGCCCGACTCGGCAAGGCCGAGACGGAGCTGCGGGCCGTGCTGGAGCGCGACCCTGTGGAGCACTACGCACGGCTCATGCTCGGTCGCACGTTGGAGCGGCAGGGACGGCAGGCCGAGGCGACACCGCATCTGCGCATGGCTGCGGCGATGTCCGGGGCTTTCTGGGACGACGAGGGCGACTCGGACGTCTGAGGCGGAGCGCCTTCGGTAGGGCTGCGGGCGTGTTCGGGGGGAGTCGGCCCTTACGCACGTCGCTACCCCCTCTTCGAGCGGCCAAAATTCCGATGCGTCGAGGCTTGCCGCCGTGATAGTCCGACGAGTCATGGAAGCTCTAGTGACAACGCGGCTCGTGCTCCACCCTCTGACCCCCGCAGAGGCGGAGTACGTAGTGGAAGGCCGTCCCGGGCCGGACGCCCTCTGGGCACCTGACTATCCCAACGACGGCGACCGGGCGGGCGCGCGGCACTTCCTGGAGCACTGCGCGGACACCGGCAATCCCGAGCCGTTCGGCGCGTACGAGATCCGCCTCCGCGAGGACGGGCACGCCATCGGCGGAGTCGGCTTCCATGGCGTCCCGGACGACCAGGGGCAGGTCACGATCGGCTACGGCCTGATACCGGCGATGCGCGGCAAGGGGTACGCCTCCGAGGCTCTGCGCGCGCTGCTGGAGTTCGCCCGTGCCGAGGGTGTCGCGTCGGTCAAGGGCGACGCCGACCTCGACAACGCCGCGTCCCAGCACGTCATGGCAGCGGCCGGGATGCGCTTCGTCGGGGAGGACGACCTGCTGAGGCACTACCGGATCGACTGGACGGCCGGATCGGCGGACGAACGCGGGGACGGAGCGGCTGCGACGGACGGAGCCGCCGGGTCCGCACCTTCTCCCCAGGTCTCGGCTCGACGTCCGTCATGACGCCGGACACCCGGGCGGCTGGACCCCTACCACGACCGAACCCGCCAGGCAGCTCCTGGCGGGTTCGGTCGTAGTGGTGTTTCGGCCGGTCAGCCGGCAGCGGTGGCCGTGCGGGATACCGTGCCACCCTCCGCCGGGACCGTGTCCGATCCCGGCACCAGCAGACGCTCGGTCAGATAGCCGAAGAACAGACCGAAAGTGGTCCAGAGCGTGGCCTGAACGGCGAGGGTGGCGAGGCGGAACTCCCACAGCAGGCCGGCCGGGAAGTCCTTGCCGACCTCGTTGAACGAGGGCAGGAAGACGTAGGCGAGCCCGATGACGAGGACGTAGGCGGCGGATGCGGCGATCGTCGCGTTCCAGTTGCCCAGGCGAGGAGCCAGCCGCTTGCCGAGAATGACGGCCGCGACGGCGAGCAGCACACTGAGAGCGACCATGAGGAAGAACATGGCGGTGCGTTGGCCGATCGTGTCGGGGTTGCCGACGGCCGGCGGGTTGGCCGGGTACTTGAGGAACGGCACGACATACACGGTCAGCAGGGCGCCGAACGCGATCAGTGCGGCGGTGGCCCGGGGGCCGAACCTGCCGATGCGGCCGAGGGCGTAGCAGAAGACGAGCGCGGCGATGCCGCCGACGGCCACGCCGAAGACGAGGACACCGGTGGCGAGGCCGGCCGTGGACTGCATGGCACGGCTGACGAGTTCCTCGCCGCCACCGTGGTCGTGGCTGTGCGCCTCTTCGAGGGCGATCGCCGCGTCGACCCGCGACTCCCCGAGGAAGTAGGCGACGGCAAGTGCGAGCGCGCCCGCGACGAGGCCGGCCAGCATGCCTCGGATCAGCAGGGCTCTGACAGATATGGAGTTCATGAGGGGTTCCCCTGGCTTGCGCGGTATGTCAGTGGCAGGGGAAACCGAGCAGGTGGCGACCGTCGTGGACCCACTCGTGGACACCCTCGCCGGAGATGACCGCAGTGGCGCCCTGCTCGGCGCCGACGAAGTACAGCAGGACGAGCATGAGAATGCCGAAGAAGACCGCCCACGGGGCAATGGCCTTCAGCGAGATGGGGGTGATGGCGGGTGATGCGACGGCGGCGGGGGCAGCAGTCTGTGCCATGGCAGAACCTCCTGGGGGAACACGCGTCCCGATCGTGGTGCCTGAGACGACAGTGCTGGGTCTGACTTCCCGTACGGATACGGGTTCACAGTGGCGCGACCGTGCCGGATTCTCACCGGACTTCCATCACACCGTCGTCATGTTCGTCGCGACCATACCGCCTGGGAGCACCCCGCCGCCATGGCACCATCTGCCCACCCCACAGCCCTGGATGCCATGGTGTGCTTACTGAAGAGGCCACAGTTCAGGGAGTTGACGCGGGTGTTCACGGTACGGGTGATGTTGATCTCACCGGCGCTCAACGCGGCGCTGCGCGAGGCCCGCTTCGACGGCGACGCCCCGCTCGACGCGTCCGGCGTCCGGCGGGCGCGTGCGGCCGCGGCCGCGGTGCCTGCTGCAGACCGCCGGGTGCACGGCTCGGACGAGCGGTGCAGCGGGACCGCCGAGGCGTTGGGGCTGCGGTCCGAGCCCGAACCTGCCCTTCGGGGCTGGGACTTGGGGCGTTGGCGCGGACAGCGGCTGGCAGAGGTGAGCCGGGGCGAGCCGGAGGCGGTGTCGACCTGGCTGTCCGACCCCTCGGCCGCCCCGCACGACGGTGAGTCGCTGCTGGAGCTGCACGCGCGGGTAGGCGGCTGGCTGGATTCGCTGCATGGGGAGGGTGCCGACGACGGCAGCGTGCTCGCCGTGGTCGAACCCGCGGCGGTACGGGCCGCGATCGTGCATGCGCTGGGCCTTCCGCCGCAGGCGTTCTGGCGGTTGGACGTCGCCCCGCTGACGCTGTCCGAGCTCAGCGGCCGGTCCGGGCGCTGGAACCTGCGTTGCGGGCGGCCCCTGAGCACCGGAACCGACGAGATCACCGCGTCGCACGGACGGTAGCCGGGGGAGCCGTCTCCGTGATGGATCGCGGAGTCACGTACGCCCCCCTCCACCATGGGTCACGACGGACTTCGCCTCCCCTGCCCGGCCGGAGGGCGGGCACCTGAGGCCCCACTCCCCCACAACGACCCGCCCTCCTCCGCGGCGGCGGGCCCGGCCGCACACCCTTCCACCCGGGCAATGATGACAAATCGTACGTAAAATGGCCAAGGCGATCGAGCCCACCTCCTCTTCGGAAGGGCGACCGACCATGACCGATCAAACGCAGCTGAGCCGGCCCGAGACCACCCGCCCGGCATCCGAGTCCACGCACGGAGCAGGATCTCAGGGCGAAAGCCGCCGGGAGAACCGCCGAACGGAATCCGGGGCACGGGGGCGTACCACGATCGCCGACGGCGTGGTGGCGAAGATCGCCGGGCTGGCGGCCCGGAGCGTGCCCGGAGTCCAGGGCATGGGCGGAGGATTCACCCGCGGTATGGGGACCGTGCGGGAGCGAGTGCCCGGAGCGGGAGGTCGGTCCGTCACCGGCGGTGTCAAGGTCGAGGTCGGTGAGGTCCAGACCGCGGTCGACCTGTCGCTCATCGTCGAATACGGCTTCCCGATCGTCGAGCTCACGGGCGACGTCCGGACCGAAGTGATCGCCGCCATCGAGCGGATGACCGGTCTGGAGGTCGTAGAGGTCGACATCACGGTGACCGACGTGAAGCTGCCCGACGAGGAAGAGGAGGAACAGGTGCCGGAAAGGCGAGTCGTGCAGTGATTCGCCGGACCGGATCTCGCCTGGCCGCAGGGGGTGACCATCGGCCGTGTCGTCGGCCTGAACCTCGGCTGCCTCCCGAGGTCCATCGGATTTCCGCCTGACAGGGCCCACTGAGGCAGCCGCGCATGACGGGGATGGGGCCGACCTCGATCGGAGGACCAGATGTCCACAGGAATCATTGTTGCCATCGTCGTCGTGGTGGTGGTCCTTGTCGCCATCGCGGTGATTGTCCGGCTCGCCGTTCGGCGGCGGCATCTGCGAGAGCGCTTCGGGCCGGAGTACGAGCGTGCTGTCGAAACAGGTGACAGCCGCACGGCGGCTGAGCGTGATCTGCGCGACCGCGAGCAACGGCACGACGACCTCGATCTCAAGCCGCTGCCCTCGACCGCTCGTCAGCAGTACGCGCAGGAGTGGAACAGCGTGCAGGAGCATTTCGTGGACCGCCCGCAAGAGGCGGTCGGTGAGGCGGACCAGCTGGTGACCCGGCTCATGACGGAACGTGGCTACCCGACCGAGGGCTACGAGCAGCAGGTGAAGGACCTGTCGGTCGAACACGGGCGCACGCTGGAGCATTACCGCGCCGCCCACGCAGTCAATGCACGAGCCGGTGGCCAGCAGACGACCACCGAGGAACTGCGGGGAGCGATGGTGCACTACCGCGCACTCTTCGACGACCTGCTCACCAACGGCGACAGGCCGGGGCAGCAACACGCTTGACCCGGCCCCGCGTATACCGGCGGGCCACGGATCGAGAGCCCGTCGACACCCATTCGGACGAGGTGAACAAGCATGCAGCGCGAACACAGTGGAGCAGGCGACCACAGCAGCGCGACCGACGAGGGACTCAGCACCGAGGATCTCGCCCGGCCTCGGGACGACCGAGACGCAGATCGTGGAACACCGCCGGCAGCGGCGGCCGCTCCCCCGCCCACTGTGGACGCCGCTGAGGGCTCCCTGTCCACGGAGCACGCCGTGGCGGGTACACCACACGCTTCGGCGCCGGAGGAGGGCCAGGAGAACGAGCCGCTTCTCGGTCCCGAGGAAGCCGAGGCCTTCAAGTCCAAATGGCAGGCCGTCCAGACAGCCTTCGTCGACGATCCACAGGACGCCGTCCGTACGGCCGACGCCTTGGTCGCCGAGGTCATGCAGACACTGGCCCGGTCGTTCGCATCCCGCAAGGAAGGCCTCGAAAGCCAGTGGGGCCGGGGCGAGGAGGTCCTCACCGAGGATCTGCGCATAGCGCTTCAGCGCTACCGCTCGTTCTTCAACCGCCTGCTCAGCGCCTGATCGCGGAGAGCACAGCGACCCCGCCTCTCGCAGGGCCGCTCGGCCACGTCGGGATCCGGCCCTCGCTCACCGTCCGTACTCAGCTGCGGTACGTCTCCAGCAGGCGCAGCCAGACCTCGCTGATCGTGGGGAAGGAAGGGACCGCGTGCCAGAGCCGGTCGATGGGGACCTCCCCCGCGACCGCGACGGTCGCCGAATGCAACAGCTCGCCGATGCCCGGCCCTACGAACGTGACGCCGAGCAGGATCTCCCGGTCGAGGTCGACGACCATGCGGGCACGGCCCCGGTAACCGCTCGCGTAGAGGCCGGAGCCCGAGACCGCGCCGAGGTCGTAGTCGACGGCACGTACCCGGTGGCCGGCCCGCTCCGCCCCGGCGAGGGTGAGACCGACGGACGCGGCCTCCGGATCGGTGAAGACCACCTGGGGGACGGCCGCGTGGTCGGCGGTCGCGGTGTGGGCACCCCAACGACCGGTCGCCTCCGGGGCGCCCTGGGCCCGCGCGGCGATCGCAGCACCCGCGATACGGGCCTGGTACTTGCCCTGATGGGTGAGGAGCGCCCGGTGGTTGACGTCGCCGACGGCGTAGAGCCAGTGGCTGCCCTCCACCCGGCAGCTGTCGTCGACCGGGAGCCAGGACCCGGGCTTCAGGGCCACCGTCTCCAGCCCGAGGTCGTCGGTGCGCGGGGCGCGGCCGGTGGCGAAGAGGATCTCGTCGGCCTCGATGGGCTCGCCGTTGTCCAGTTCGACGGTGACGGGTCCGTCCGGGGCTGTGCGGTTGACGGAGGTGGCCGAGACGCCGGTACGGATGTCGGCCCCGGCCTCGGTCAGCGCCTCGGCGACCAGCTCACCGGCGAACGGCTCCATCTTCGGCAGCAGGCCGTTGCCACGGATCAGCATCGTGACCTGGGCACCGAGCGCCTGATAGACGGTGGCCATCTCCACGCCGACGACCCCGCCGCCGACGATCACCAGGCGGCCCGGAACCTCCTTCGCGCTGGTCGCCTCCCGGCTGGTCCAGGGGCGGGCATCGGCGACTCCGGGCAGGTCGGGAACCACGGCGCGGCTGCCGGTGCAGACGGCGACGGCGTGCCGCGCGGTGAGCCGCTGTTCGGTGCCGTCGGGGCTGGTGACGGAGACCTGCTTCGTACCGGCCAGACGGCCCTGGCCCCGGTAGAGATCCGCACCGACGCCCTCCAGCCAGGCGACCTGCCCGTCGTCGTGCCAGTCCGAGACGTACCAGTCACGGTGGGCAAGGACCGCGGCCGTGTCCAGCGGGCCCTGCACGGCTGCGCTGAGGCCCGGGACCCTGCGCGCGTCGGCACGGGCGACGACCGGGCGCAGCAGGGCCTTGCTGGGAATACAGGCCCAGTACGAGCATTCGCCGCCGACCAGCTCCGCCTCGACGACCGCCGTACTCAGCCCGGCCGCGCGGGTCCGGTCCGCCACGTTCTCCCCCACCGGCCCCGCACCGATCACCACGACGTCGTATACGGCGTTCTTCACAGCATCAGCATCTGTCATGGGGACAGTCTGGTGGTGGGTGTGGGCTGCGGCCACATGGGCAGGCGGAATAGCGCAAACGAAGCCACCGTTGTCCCGTACAGGTCCGAGCGGGCACAGGAAGAGGTACAGAAGCATGAGCACCGTAGAGCTCACCAAAGAAAACTTCGATCAGGTCGTCAGCGAGAACGAGTTCATCCTGATCGACTTCTGGGCTTCCTGGTGCGGCCCGTGTCGGCAGTTCGCGCCGGTCTACGACGCGGCGTCCGAGCGCCATGACGACCTGGTCTTCGCCAAGGTCGATACGGAGGCGCAGCAGGAGCTGGCGGCGGCCTTCGAGATCCAGTCCATTCCGACGCTGATGATCGTCCGGGACAATGTGGCGGTGTTCGCCCAGCCCGGGGCGCTGCCCGAGGCCGCGCTGGAGGATGTCATCGGACAGGCCCGGAAGCTGGACATGGACGAGGTGCGCAAGTCCATCGAGACCCAGCAGAAGGAACAGCAGCAGTAGCCTGCTCACCCGAACAGCGGATAGGAGGGCCCGGCCATCGGCCGGGCCCTCCTGGCGTCAGGAGCCGGGGCTAGAAGGGGTGGCCGGCCGGTTCGTGGCGCACGGTCGTCCAGCGCAGCTGGGTGAAGGCCTCCAGGTTGGCCCCGCCGCCGAACCGTGCGCCGGTGCCGGACGCGGCGATGCCGCCGAAGGGCGCGACCGCCTCGTCGTTCACCGTCTGGTCGTTGATGTGGACGATGCCGGTCGGGATCCGGTCCGCGAGTTCCAGGCCGAGCGCGGTGTCACGGGTGACGATGCCGAGAGAGAGTCCGTACGGGCTGTCGGCGGCCAGCGCCGCGGCCTCGTCCAGAGTCTCGAAGGACCGCACGGGGGCCACCGGGCCGAAGACCTCCTCCGTGTAGGCAGGCGTGTGGTCGTCGACGTCGGTGAGCACGGTGGGGCGGTAGAACAGGTCGCGGTGGGTACCACCGGCCGCGAGCTTCGCGCCGCCCGCGGTGCTCGACTCCACCAGCCGGTGGATCTTGCCGAGCTGGCCGCGGTCGATGATCGGGCCCAGGTGGACCTGCTCACGGTGCGGGTCGCCGACCGCCAGCGCGTCGGCCTTGGCGACGAGCCGTTCGACGTACTCGTCGAGCAGTGAGGCGTGTACGAGGTGTCGGCCGGTGGTCATGCAGATCTGGCCCTGGTGGAAGAAAGAGCCCCAACTGGCCTGAGCCACCGCGCCCTCCAGGTCGGCGTCCTCCAGAACGACAAGGGCGGAGTTGCCACCGAGCTCCAGGTGGGCGCGCTTGAGGAGCCGTCCGGCAGCTTCGCCGACGGCGCGCCCCGCAGCGGTGGAACCGGTGAAGGAGATGACCGGCACGCGCGGTTCGGCGACCAGCGCCTGTCCCGCCTCGGCGCCGCCGGGCAGGATGTGCAGCAGGTGTTCGTCGAGTCCGGCCTCGGCGAAGACCGCAGCCAGCGCGAGCCCGCCGCAGACGGCGGTGCGCGGGTCGGGCTTGAGGAGGACCGCGTTGCCCAGGGCGAGTGCGGGGGCGACGGACCGGATGGAGAGGATCAGCGGCGCATTGAACGGGGCGATCACGCCGACGACGCCGACCGGGACGCGCCGGGTGTAGGAGAGACGCTCGTCCTCGCTGGGCAGTACCTCACCGGCCGGCCGGGATGCGAGCGCGGCGGCCTCGTAGCACTCCTGGGCGGCGACGTGGAGCTCGAAGTCGGCCTTGCCGGGGATCGAGCCCGACTCCCGTACGATCCATTCGCGCAGTTCGTCGGCGTGCGCGGCGAACAGGTCGCCGGCCCGGCGCAGGACCGCGGCGCGGACGAAGTGCGGGGTGCGGGACCAGGCGGCCTGGGCGGCGGCCGCGGACCGGGCGGCCGCGGCGATGTCCTCGGGTGCGGCGAGGGTGACTCGTCCGAGCACCTCGCCGGTGGCGGGCTCGACGACGTCCGACTCACCTCCCGCAAGCGTGCGGGGCTGCCAGGCCTTGGGGTCGAGCAGGGACATGAAGACTCTCCAGTCGATCGGTTCGAGGGGTGGTCCCATGCGGTGGGGCGCGGGGGTGCGGCCGCGGCTTCGCGGGACGACGCGATCCGGCGCAACCGTGCGAGCTGCGTCCGGCAATCGAACGTGGCCTCGCCCGGTTGAACGTGCAACATCGTAGCCACGTGGCACCCACCGACAAGGGAATTGATCGAACTGCTGCTCCCTTTTGCGCCCGACGTTCCGTGCTGACCTCACACAGCGACGGCACCCCCCAACTCTCCATCCTTAGAAGGAAGTTCCCTGTATCCCGGCTCAGCCTCGGTTCTTCCGCTCCGAGACCCTGACCGAGAGGCCGTAGTCCAGTTCGGCGCCGTCGATCAGCAGGGCCTCCACGGTCCGGGTCACCGGATCGATGTCCGCCACCATGCCCTCCCCGGCGTACCGGGGGTAGCCCGAGGCCCCCGTCTCGCCCGTGGCCTCCACGACGGCCGAGCGGATGGCGGCGACGGAGTCGGGAGCCTCGGCGTTGTCGGTGTGCTCGGTGTCGTCGGTGGCTTCCGGGCGTTCGGTGGCTTCGGCCGGTCCGGTCGTGGCGTCGGTGAACCCGGGGACGAGCAGGATCTCGTAACTCTGCGGATAGCTCATGGTCATGACGCTAGGCAAGCGACGTGCGGCGCGCACGTTGCCGCGCTGCCGTGTTGCGGTGCCGTGTTGCGGTGCCGTGTTGCGGTGCGGGGCAAGCCCACCCCGGGTGCTGCCGTCGGTGAGCCCGGCGACCGGGCCCCGCCGCCTCAGCTCGACTCGCGGGGGATCGCCCGCGCACTCAGCAGGTCGTGACGCTCGGGCTCGCCCCCCGGGTTCCGCACCAGCCGGTCGACGAGATCGGCCAGCGGCTGCGCCGTCGCCAGTTCCATCCGCACACTGCTCAACCGGGGCCTCAGCAGCCTGCCCAGCATCAGATCCTCGGCTCCGATCACGGCGGTCTCGCCGGGCACGTCGATGCCCGCGTCCTGGAGCGCCCGCATCAGAAGCATCGCGTAGTCGTCGTTGTACGCGAACACGGCGTCGAGTCCGAGCGTGCGCCACCGCGCGGCGAGGGCGGCGGCCGACTCCTCCTCGTACCGCAGGGGCAGCGGTTCGATACGGGCTCCGCCACCGGCCGCGGCCCGCCGGGCTCCGGCCAGCCGGGGTTCGGCGAACACGCCCACGCCCCGTTCCTCGGGCATGACCACGCCGATCCGGCGACGGCCGCGCTCCAGAAGATGCGTGGTGGCGCAACTGCCCACCTCCCGCTCGTCCATGACCAGGGCGTGGGCACCGTCGACCGGCTGCGGGCCGAGGGTGATCACCGCCCTGGCCCCGGAACGCCGGAGCACGGCGATGCCCTGCGGGGTGAGGGCGATCCCGCCGGGTGCGACGACGGCGACGGGGCGGAGCTCGGCCCAGGCACGGGCGGCCTCCTCGGCGTCCAGGCCGAGACTGCCGTGCTGGACCACGGTGTAGTCGAGGCGGCGCAGGCCGGACTCGAGCTCATGGAAGAACTGGTGGTGGAGCGGTCCGGCCGGATGGTTGCCGGTGGGAAGCAGCACCATCCGGGTGTGTCCGGCGCGCAGACTCCGGGCCGCCGCGTGCGGCACGTAGCCGAGTTCGCCTGCTGCTTCCCTGACCCGACGGCGGGTCGGATCGCTGATCCGCACCGTCGAGTTGTTGTTGAGTACGTACGACACGGTGGCCCGGGAGACGCCTGCGAGTCGCGCCACGTCGGCGCTCGTCGGGACCGGCCCTTCGGAGGGCTGCTTGGGTAACTGGCTCATGGCGTCGGGCAGTCTTCCAGACCGGTCCTGCGTGGGTACGCTCCGGGGCATGGATGACTCGTCGATGGTGGGACTGCTCGGCCGGGTGACCGGGACGGTGGGGCCGGGGTTGGTCGGCGAGGTGATCGTACGGATTCGCGGGGGCGCCGAGCACTTCCTCGCGTACCCGTCCTCACCGAAGGACCGCATGGAGCCGGGGACGGTGGTGTCGGTGATCGAGTATCTTCCCCCGCGCACGGTGTATGTGGCGCGTGCGTACGACAGCTGACGTGCACGCGCAGGACAGTTGAGGTGTGTGACGCACAGGCGTCGGGTCCGCTCCAGTCAAGAATGCGGCAAGGTTTTGCACACGTCTTCTCCACCGTCGCTCGCAGGAGAAGACTCCGTCTGTTCAGCAGTGCCGACGGGGCACTGCGATAAGGGGGCGCATGCCGATGGTCATCGGCGTCATGGCGGGGCTGGTTCTCGCCGCCATCATTGTGTTGATCGGCCTGTTCAAACTGATGTGGCGAGTGGCCGAGCCGAACGAAGCACTGGTCATCTCGGGCTCCAAGCACAAGACCGAAGGTCTTGGGCAGGGCATGGGGTTCCGTATCGTCACCGGGCACGGCACGCTCGTCCTGCCCGGTGTGCAGGCGGTACGGAAGATGTCTCTCGACCTCAACGAGACGGAACTGTCCGTCGATTGCGTCACGCATCAGGGGATTCCCCTGCGGGTGCGCGGTGTTGTCATCTTCAAGGTGGGCGACGACTTCGTGTCGATCGCCAATGCGGCCCGCCGCTTCCTCGACCAGCAGAAGATGATGGCGGAGCGGGTTCACAACGTGTTCGCGGGTCATCTCCGTTCCATCGTGGGTGGGTTGACCGTCGAGGACATGATCCGGGACCGGGAGAAGCTCACCGGTCAGACCCGGTCGGCGTGCGGCAGCGAGATGGAGAAGCTCGGGCTGATCGTCGATTCGCTGCAGATCCATGAGATCGAGGACCCGACCGGGTACATAAAGAATCTCGCCATGCCGCATGCCGCCGCCGTACAGCGGGATGCCCGGATCGCGCAGGCCGAGGCCAACCGGCGGGCGACCGAAGCGGAGCAGCAGGCCGCCGCCCGGATGTCGGAGGCGACCCGCGACAGCGAGATCCTGCAGGCCGGCTACCAGGCCGAGCGGGACAAGGCCGCGGCCAAGTCGCGGCAGGCAGGTCCGCTCGCCGACGCAGCGGCCCGGCAGGAGGTCGTGGTCCAGGAGACCCGGGTCGCCGAGCTGGAGGCCCAGCGGCGCGAGCAGCAGCTGCAGGTCGACGTACGGAAGCCCGCCGATGCCCAGGCCTACGAGAAGCGCACGCTGGCGGAGGGCGAGCGCGACGCCCGGATCTCGGCCGCCGAGGCTCATGCGAAGGAGACGGAGCTCGCCGCCATCGCCGAGGCCAACCGGGTGAAGACGGCGGCGATCGCCGAGGCCGAGGCGACCAAGGCGCGTGGCGCCGCCGCCGCTTCGGCGACCCGGGCGACCGGTGAGGCGGAGGCAGCAGCGGCGCAGGCCAAGGGGCTCGCGCTGGCCGAGTCGACCCGGGCGAAGGGTCTGGCCGAGGCCGAGGCGATCAAGGCACGGGCCGCGGCCCTGGCCGAGAATCAGGAGGCCGTGGTCGCACAGCAGTTGGCGGAGAAGTGGCCGGAGATCGTCGAGGCCGGCGCAGGCGCCTTCAGCAGCGTCGATCACATGGTGCTGCTGAACGGGGCAGACGGCATGTCGGAGATGTTCGCGAAGGCGCTGACGATGGGTGGTACGGGGCTGGGCCTGGCCCGCCAGCTCCTGTCCACGATGAGCCAGGGCGACGGCCGGAGCAACGGCGGGACGGAGGCTGCACCCCCGGTCAACGGTGTCGCGCCCGCCGTCCCGCCCACGCCGCGCAAGGAGCACATTCCGGTGACAGGTGGTCAGGAGGGCGGCACACCTTCCTGACCGGTCGTGGCCGCTGTGGCCGGTTCCTGTCCGTCAACCACGGGCGAGTACCGGCCACAGCTATGTGCTGTCCCGTCCATGTCCCGTCGAGCGGCACGGCGCGCCCGGTGCCCTTCGCAGCGCATCGGCGTCGTCCATCCCGGTCCGCTGCGTGTCCGGCGGACCCGGCTCCCCGGAATGGGTCGTACACGTTCTACGGTGTCGGGATGACGATCCCTCACCGTTCAGTCGGCACATTCAGCATGATCAGCACCGACGGCTCGGCCGACTTCCCCGGCCGTTCCGGTCCGACAGCCACCGCCGAGGCCGACCCGCACGATGTGGGCCAGGTCCGCACCTCGTACGCCCCCGACCGTGACGGCGATCCCGATCCCGGCGAGATCGTCTGGACCTGGGTGCCGTTCGAGGAGAGCGACGGCCGGGGCAAGGACCGCCCGGTGCTCGTGGTGGCGCGCGAGGCGGCGGGCACGCTGCTCGCCGTGCAACTCTCCAGCAAGCAGCACGACCGGGAGCGTGAGTGGGTGGCCCTCGGCGCCGGGCCGTGGGACAGCTCGGGCCGGCCGTCCTGGGTCGATCTCGACCGGGTGCTGCGGGTGCACGAGGACGGGATGCGCCGCGAGGCGTGCGCGCTGGACCGGGACCGGTTCGATCTGGTCGTCGGGCGGCTGCGGGAGCGCTACGGCTGGAGCTGACCGACGGGGCCGGGCCCACCGGCTGTGGCGGCTGCGGTCGACCTCTCCGGCTCGGCACCGTCACGGCCGGCGCCCATCCCTCCAGCTCGACCTGACCGTTACGGTCGGCGCCTGCCCCGACGTCCCGACGTATCCGTCACGGTAGATGCCCACAACACCGTCCGACGTCGGCCGTCACGGCCGGTGAACACTCCTTCGGCTCAACGTGACCGTTACGGTCGGCCGCCACTCCTCCGGCTCAACGTCACGCTCACGTCTGCGCTTCACGGCCGAACGTCCGGGCGAACGCGTTACGGGTCTCCGCTGTGCGGCTGCGGTCGAGGATGCCGAAGACGATCTGCTCGAAGTGGCCGTCGAACCGGCCCCCGTCGGCGAGCAGCGCCCGGAACGCGCCTGCCACCTGCGCCGGATCGTTCATGAACACGCCGCAGCCCCAGGCCCCGAGCACGAGCCTGCGGTACCCGCGCACGGCGGCGACCTCGAGCACCCGCTCGGCGCGGGACGCGAGCACCGCGGGGATGCGGTGGGCGTCCTCGGGCGTCCGGCTGCGGATGACTCCGGCGTTGGGCGCCGGCGAGGTGAGGAAGCCGACGGTGTACGGGGTGTCCAACAGCTGCCCCCGGTCGTCACGGAACACCGGCACGCCGGGCGAGTGGATCACTCGATCGGTGTAGAAGGCGCTGCGTTCGGCCCGGTGGTGGGCGTAGTAGTCGGGGGCCCGCAGCAGGGTGGCGTACAGCGCGGAACCGCGGCACAGGGCCTCCTCCTGGGCCTGCGCGCCGTTGAGGTAGCCACCCCCGGGGTTACGGGCGGAGGCGTAGTTCAGGACGGCGATCCTGCCGGGCCCTTCGCCGGTCATCCGGCGCGCCGCCTGCAGGCTGCTCTCGCCGGTCACCTCGATGACCGCGGTGCGGTCGGTGTCGAGCGCGGCGACGGGCACCGGGTCGGGACCGTACAGCCGGGTCCCGGAGAGCGCGGCAGCCAGAGTGCGCTCAATACTGATCTCACGCCCCTCGGGCGTGCGGTAGAGCCCGGCTTCGACGATGGACTCGGTCTCTGTCGCGATGGCGCGCAGCCGTGCGCTCATCGGCACTCCCCCGTGTGATGCATAGGGGGCATGATCGACGCTCCTGCGCTCCCTGCGCAACGGGATTATGTGCCGCGCAAGGGCACCCTTGTGCGATCTCCCTGCAAGGGTTTGGGTGGTACGGACGTACCGAAAAAGGAGGCCCCGGCATGTCACCGGACGCACCCGTCGGCCACGGTCCGACCGATTACGACCGCCCTCTCGGTGAGGGCGAGGCGGAGGATTTACTGCGATGCATCTGCTTCAAGACCGGCCCGCCCCGGACGGTCGGTGTCGAGCTCGAATGGCTCATTCACGACCGTGACCGGCCCCGTACGCCGGTCGCCCACGACCGTATCGACGCGGCCGTCGCCGCCGTGGGCGCGCTGCCACTGAGTGCTGCGCTCACGTTCGAACCCGGCGGACAGCTGGAGCTCAGCTCGCAGCCGGCGGACTCCCTGATGGCCTGTATCGAGGCCATGGCCACCGACCTGGCCGCCGTACGTGCCGCGCTCGGCCGGCTGGACCTCGTACCGGTCGGTCTCGGCGTCGATCCGTGGCATCCCCCGCGTCGTCTGCTGCACGAGCCCCGCTACGACGCCCTGGAGGCCTCGCTGGACCGGTCGGGACCGGCGGGTCGCGCCATGATGTGCTCCACCGCGTCCGTCCAGGTCTGTCTGGACGCCGGCGAGGAGGAGCCGGGGCCGCTCGGCTACGGGCGGCGCTGGCAGCTGGTGCATCTGCTGGGTGCGGTGCTGGTGGCGGCGTTCGCCAACTCGCCGTACCGGGAGGGCCGGCCGACGGGATGGCGGTCCACCCGCCAGTCGCTGTGGGCCGACCTCGATCCGGTACGGAGCCTGGCACCGCCGGGCCGTTCCGCCCCGCGCGACGACTGGGCCACGCATGTGCTCGACGCCCCGGTGATGTGCATCCGGAGCGACGAGGCGCCGTGGGCCGTGCCGGTCGGTCTGACCTTCCGGGACTGGATCCGTACGGGTGCGCCGCGGCCGCCGACGCGCGCCGATCTCGACTACCACATGACCACGCTGTTCCCGCCGGCTCGCCCGCGCGGACATCTCGAACTGCGCATGATCGACGCACAGTTCGGTGACGACGGATGGCTCGTGCCGCTCGCCGTCACCACCGCCCTGTTCGACGACCCGGAGGCTGCCGAGACCGTGTACCGCACCGTCAAACCTCTGGCCGAGATAGCAGGCGCGCGGTCCGCTCCGCGCAATCCGCTCTGGGTCGGCGCCGCCCGTGACGGCCTGGCCGACCCGGAACTGCGGGTGACAGCCGCAACCTGCTTCGAAGTGGCGCTGGAGGCTCTGCCCCGACTGGGTGCGTCCGAGGCGGTCCAGCAGGCGGTGGCGGTCTTCCACGACCGTTTCGTCGCCCGGGGCCGATGTCCGGCCGACGATCTGCCCGAACTTCTCGCGATGCCCTCGGTGCATGCGGCGCGCCCGGCGCTCCGTCCGGATGAGGGAAGGAAAGCCCGCTCATGACTGAATCCCGCGCAACCCCGACGCCCGATCTCGATGCGGAGGCGCTCCGGCAGCGCGCTCTCGCGGCGCTCCTCACCGCCCGGGAACGCACCACGCTCCTCACCGACAGCGTCGACGACCGTGAACTGACGGCCCAGCACTCGCCGTTGATGTCGCCCCTGGTCTGGGACCTCGCGCACATCGGCAATCAGGAGGAGTTGTGGCTGCTGCGTGGCGTCGCCGGGCGTGAGGCGATGCGCCCCGAGATCGACGGGCTGTACGACGCCTTCGAGCATCCGCGGGCCAGCCGTCCCTCTCTTCCGCTGCTGCCGCCCGCCGAGGCCCGCTCGTATGCCGCGGAGGTGCGCGGAAGGGCCCTGGACGTCCTGGAGAGCACCGCACTGATCGGTGACCGCCCGCTCGTGGAGGCCGGCTTCGCCTTCGGGATGATCGCCCAGCACGAGCAGCAGCACGACGAAACGATGCTGATCACCCATCAACTGCGATCCGGTCCGGCCGTGCTCACCGCACCGGAGCCGCCGCGGCCCACCGACGCGGCCTCCCTGCCCGCCGAAGTCATGGTTCCCGGTGGCCCGTTCACCATGGGTACGTCGACCGAGCCGTGGGCGCTCGACAACGAGCGTCCCGCCCATGTGCGTGAGGTGCCGGGATTCTTCATCGACACGGCGCCGGTCACCTGCGGCACGTACGAGCGCTTCATCGAGGACGGTGGCTACACCGATCAGCGCTGGTGGGCCCCCGAGGGCTGGGCGATGGTCCGTGAGCACCGGCTGACCGCCCCGCAGTTCTGGCACCGGGACGGAGGCCAGTGGCTGCGCCGCCGTTTCGGGGTGACCGAGCCCGTGCCCGCCGACGAGCCGGTGCTCCATGTCAGCTGGTACGAGGCGGACGCGTATGCCCGCTGGTCGGGGCGCAGGCTTCCCACCGAGGCCGAGTGGGAGAAGGCGGCGCGTCACGACCCGGATTCGGGGCGTTCGCGGCGCTATCCGTGGGGCGACGAGGACCCGTCCCCCGAGCGGGCCAACCTGGGCCAGCGCCATCTGCGGCCCGCACCGGCCGGCGCCTATGCGGCGGGCCGGTCACCGCTCGGAGTGCGGCAGTTGATCGGCGACGTGTGGGAGTGGACGTCGAGCGACTTCCTCCCCTATCCGGGCTTCTCGGCATTCCCCTACCGCGAGTACTCGGAGGTCTTCTTCGGGCCCGCCCACAAGGTGCTGCGCGGCGGCTCGTTCGCCGTGGACACGGTGGCCTGCCGGGGCACGTTCCGGAACTGGGACCTTCCGGTGCGGCGCCAGATCTTCTCCGGATTCCGCACCGCGAGGGATCTCCATACCGCGAAGGATCTCTGATGTGCCGCCATATCGCCTATCTGGGGCCGCCCGTGGCGCTCGGTGAGCTGCTGACCCGGCCGCCCCACGCGTTGGTCCGCCAGTCCTGGGAGCCACGCCGGCAGAAGTACGGAACGGTCAACGCGGACGGCTTCGGCGTGGGCTGGTACGCGGACGGCGACCCGGTCCCGGGACGCTACCGGCGCCAGGGACCCATCTGGGCCGACCAGTCGTTCGACGATCTGGCCAGAGTCGTACGCAGCACTGCGCTGCTCGCCGCCGTCCGGGACGCCACCGAGAGGGACGCGGACGGTGAGGCCGCGGCTGCGCCGTTCGCCGCGGGGCGGCTGCTGTTCAGCCACAACGGCGCGGTGAAGGGCTGGCCCGGATCGCTGGCGCCGCTCGCCGCCACGCTGCCCCCGGCCGAGCTCCTCGCCCTTGCCGCCCGCTGCGACTCGGCCCTGATCTGGGCGCTGGTGCGGCACCGGGTCGCGGATGGCGACGACGTGCCCCAGGCGGTCGCCGACACGGTGCGCGAGGTCGCGGAGGCGGCGCCCGGCTCACGGCTCAATCTGCTGCTCACCGACGGTACGACGATCGTGGCGACGGCCTGGGGCGACACCCTGTGGTATCTGGCCGAGCCGGGCCACCGAACGGTGGTGGCCTCGGAACCCTACGACGACGATCCGCACTGGCGCGAGGTCCCCGACCGCACTCTGCTGGTGGCGACCCGCGCCGACGTTCTGCTCACCCCGCTCAAGGAGCCCACCGAGTGAGTCCCTTTCTGCTGACCCGCACCCTGCCGGTGGACGCGACGGACGCGGCGCTGCGCGCCGATGTGCTGCACGGTCTGACCAGGCACCCGAAGACGCTGCCGCCCAAGTGGTTCTACGACGCGCACGGCAGCGAGCTGTTCGAGGAGATCACCCGGCTCCCCGAGTACTACCCGACCCGCGCCGAGCGGGAGATCCTGGTCGCCCGCGCGCCGGAGATCGCCGCGGCGTCCGGGGCGAAGACCCTGATCGAGCTGGGTTCCGGCTCGTCGGAGAAGACCCGGCATCTGCTCGACGCACTGCCCGGACTCCACAGCTACGTGCCGGTGGATGTGAGCGAGAGCGCGCTGCGAGGCGCGGCCGAGGCGCTGCTCGTGGAACGGCCGGACCTCTCGGTCCACGCCCTGATCGCCGACTTCACGGGCGAGCTCGTGCTGCCCGACACGCCGGGACCGCGACTCGTCGCGTTTCTGGGCGGCACGATCGGCAACCTGCTGCCGGACGAGCGGGCGGTGTTCCTGAAGTCCGTGAGGTCGCTGCTCTCGCCTGGCGACGCGCTGCTGCTCGGCACGGATCTGGTGAAGGACGAGGAGGTGCTGGTCGCGGCGTACGACGATGCGGCCGGAGTGACGGCGGCGTTCAACAAGAACGTACTGACCGTCGTCGACCGGGAGCTGGGCGCGGACTTCGACCCGGCCGACTTCGACCATGTGGCGCTGTGGGACCGGCGGCAGGAGTGGATCGAGATGCGCCTGCGGGCCCGCAGAGCGCTGACGGTGAAGATCCCCGGACTGGATCTGGTGGTTCCGTTCGAGGCCGGCGAGGGCCTTCGCACGGAGGTGTCGGCGAAGTTCCGCAAGGAGGGGATCCGTGGCGAGCTCGCCACGGCGGGGCTGAGGCTGACTCAGTGGTGGACGGATTCCGCGGACCGCTTCGCACTGTCGCTGGCCACGGCGGTCTGAGCGGCACGGGCGAGCGCACGGCGGCCGGGCATCGTGCCCGCGGGGATCGGCGGCAGGACGTGGATCTCTGCGGTCAGTCCGGCCGCCGTGACCACGCGCCACAGTGAGGCGGTGAGCGGATCGTCCCCGACGAAGGCGGCGGCGCCGGCCGCCGGCTCGTCCGGCCGCGCGGTGCGGTAGGTGATACGTACCGGGCGGACATCGACGTGCGCGTCGAGCGCGGCCTGGAACGCGGCGGGCCGGAACCGGCCGCCGGTTCCGCGACCGCACCAGGTGCTGCCTTCGGGGAAGACCACCACCCGGGAACCGCCGCGCAGCGCCCCCGCGATGTCGCGCACGGTCGTGGGCAGAGCCCGCAGCCGGTCGCGGTCGACGAACAGCGTGCCGCCGAGGGCGGCGAGCGTGCCGAGCACCGGCCAGCGCCGGATCTCGCTCTTGGCGAGCATCCGGCCCGGGATCACGGCGGCGACGAGCGGTATGTCCAGCCACGAGATGTGGTTCGCGACAACGAGTGCGCCGGCGCGCGCCTCTCCGGCCGACGGCTGCGGCCGGCCGATCACCCGTACCCGTACGCCGAACGCACGCACCACCCCGTACGCCCACCACCGGATCAACCGGTCCCGCGGGGCCTGGCCGAGCAGCAGCACGGCCGGGAAGCACACCACGCCCACGAGGACGAAGGTGCATCCCGCGACCAGCAGGGCCGAGGCCAGGAGCCGGCCGCGCACGGGGCCGGTGTGACCGGCGCAGGTGTGCGGGGTGCAGGGTGCCGTGGGCAGCCAGACGCTCATGTCAGCGGAGCGAGTGACAGGAAGTGGCGCAGATAGCGCGGGTCGGTGCGGCGCAGCGACAGCAGTACGTAGAGGTCGGCGACGTTGAAGTCCGGGTCGTGCGCGGGCGCACCGCAGACCCAGGCGCCGAGCCGCAGGTAGCCGCGGAGCAGCGGCGGGAGGGCGGCGAGCCCGGTGCGCGATGTGGTACCACCGGCAGCACCCACGGCTCCGGTGGGGCGGGTGGCGACGGTGGGCTGCCAGAGGCGGTGCGGGGTGACCCAGTACTCCTCGGGGGCCAGGTACTTCGTCCGTACCGTGTCCCAGGAGTCGGCGGCCAGCACACCGCCGTCTGCCAGGGGAATCGAGCAGCAGCCGGCCAGCCAGTTGTGCCCGCTGCGCTCCATGTAGCGGGCGAGGCCCGCCCAGATGAGGGCGATGACGGCGCCGTCCCGGTGGGCCGGGTGGACGCAGGAGCGGCCGACCTCGATCAGGTCGTCGCGGATCGGGCCGAGCCGGCCGAGATCGAATTCGCTCTCCGCGTAGAGACGGCCGGCGATCCGGGCCCGCTCGGGCGGCAGGAGCCGGTACGTGGCGATGACGTCGCCGCTCGCCGCCTCCCGTACCAGCAGGTGGTCGCAGTACGCGTCGAAGGCGTCGCTGTCCAGGCCGGGTTCGGGGCCGTCGAGCCGGGCGCCGAGTTCACCGGCGAAGACCTGGTGACGCAGCCGCTGTGCGGCGCGCACGTCTTCCTGGCTGACGGCGAGGGAGACCCGGTAGAGCGGCGGGGCCGGGCGGTCGGACGGGACCGGGGCCTCGGACAGCGCCGGGGTGGACGGCGTCGGGGTGGGCTGCTGCGGTACGGAGGGGGTGGTGAGCGGTCCGGCGACGAGTGGTGGGGTGGGCAGCGCGTTCATGACGGTCTCCGGGGACGGATCGGCAAGGGCGGCTGCCGGGCTGCCGCACTGCTGCGACGGCCCGGCCCCTTACTTCTTCCGTGACCGGCTGGATTCGACGTGACCGCTGTGGAGAGCCTGGATGTGCGACGGCTGAATCCCGAGGTGTCGGGCGGCGGACCGGGCAGCTGCCGTACACGGATCGAGCTGCCCCTCAGCTGCCCGCGAGCTCGGCGGTGATCCGTTCCGAAGCGGATTTGGCCTCTTCCAGCGGGTCGCCGCCCTGCAGGACAGCCGTCATGTACGGCTTGATCGGGTTTTCGGCCTCGACCGCCGCCCACTGGGGCGAGCTGGGGGTGGCACGCCCACGCCTGGCGCCCTCGGCCATGGCGGCGGTGCCCTCCTGGCCCTCGATGACATGGGCGAGGGTCGGCTTGTTCGGTACGTAGCTCATCGTCCTGGCGAGGTCCTGCTGCCACTTCTCGCCCGCGAGCGCCTTGACCACGTCTATACCGGCGGTGCGCTCGGCCGCCTTGTCCGGAACGATCAGATCGGAGCCGCCGGTGAATACGGAGCCGGGGTTCTTCGCGGTCTTGCCGGGGATCGGGAAGTATCCGAGTTTCCCCTTCAGTTCGGGGTTCTTCTGCTCGATGAGCTTTGCGCTGCCCGGCACGGAGATGATCTGCGCGACATCGCCCTTGGCGAACACGTCTGTCTGCGGGGGCTTTTCCTCGTCGGCGTCCTTGGGGCCGTTGCCGTACGACTGGAGTTCCTTGTAGAAGGCCATGCCCTTGAGCGCGGCGGGAGTGTCCAGGGCGCCCTCCCATTCGCCGCCGTTGTCGTTGGCCAGGTCGCCGCCCTCGTCCCAGATGAACCCGGCGAGTACGTACCAGTTCTGGCCCGCGAGATACATGCCCTGGTTGCCCTCCCGATTGAGCGACCGGCTGTCCTCGATCCACTCCTGCCGGGTCTTCGGCGGATTCTTGATGCCTGCCTGCTCGAAGAGGTCCTTGTTGTAGATCACCACACGGTTGGCCGCGTACCACGGGATGCCGTACTGAATGCCCTCGATGCTGCCCGGCTCGGCGAGACCGGGCAGCCAGTCGTCGCTGCCGAGGTCACGCATCGATTCGAGAGTGAGGTCGCGCAGACCGCCGCTCTCCGCGTACTGGGCGATCTGGGTGTTTCCGACTTCGATGACGTCAGGGGTGTCCTCGCCCTTGAGGGCCGCGGTGACCTTGGGGCCGATTCCACTCCAGCTCTGAATCTTGAACTCCAGTTCGATGGAGGGGTGTTCGTCCTCGTACGACTTCGTGAAGCGGTCCAGGAAATCGGCGGAAACGCTGTCCTTCATCAGCCAGATCGTGACCTTCTTGTCGCCGGACCCACCCGAGCCTGGGAGATAGCCGCAGCCACCCAGTACAACGGTGGACACGAGCGCGACGGCGCCGATGAGTACGCGGTTCTTCACAGGGGTCACCTTCTGCGAAACAGCACGACTGATACAGGACCCGATGTGGGGGGACTGCGGGCGGTGCTCGCACGGGTGTGGCTGGATTTTGGTATGGACCATTCAATTGGTCAAGGCCAGTTCACGACACGTTCCCCACCCCGACCCCTCGCGCACCAGGGCCGGATGGGGCACCGTGGTAAGGACGAAAGGAGACACACGATGTCAAGCCACACCTATCGGGTCACCGAAATCGTAGGAACCTCCCACGAAGGGGTCGATGACGCCATCCGCAGGGGCGTCGCAAGGGCTTCGGAAACATTGCACAATCTCGACTGGTTCGAGATCACCCAGGTGCGCGGGCAGATCGTGGATGGCCGAATCGAGCACTACCAGGTAGGCCTGAAGGTGGGCTTCCGGCTCGACGGGACCAGCTGAGCCGGCGCAACGCGCACAGCCGAGCCGGCGCGACGTGACAGCCGAGCCGACTCGACGGCGTCACGTACGCCCTTCGCGCTCCTGCGCGTCCCGCATCGAAGGCGAGGTCACCGCCCAGCGGGCCCGCACCACGGCGAACCCGGCCTGCTCGGCCGCGTCACAGACCAGCTCGTCGTCATCGACCAGCATCCGCACGTCACGCTCCCGGCCCAGCCGCTTCAGGATCTCCAGCTTGGTGTGGCGGGCCGGCCGGCGGTCGTCGTTGCGGCGCATGTACACCCGCCCCTCGGGCAGGCCCTGTTCCGCCAGCCAGGCCACGGTGTCGCGGCGGCAGCGCTCGGGCCGTCCGGTGAGATACCTGATCTCGCACTCCTCGGCGCTGCTCAGCACCAGCCGCACGCCCTCGTCGAGCGGCGGATCGTCGACGGCGGCGGCGAAGAAGCCGCCCCAGTCACGCCGGGCTCCTTCCAGGAAATGCTGCCGGTGGCCGCTGTCCGCGAGCGTGCCGTCCAGGTCGAATACGGCCAGCGGCCGGGCGTCGTCCATCACGCCTCCAGTGTCCTGGGCGACAAACAACGCGTCCACACCTCCGGGCTCCCGGGTCGCTTCGCACGGCCTGCGGGAGGCCTCCTCTCGGGCCCGGCCACCATCGACGCCTAGGATCGTGCTGTTTGCCTCAGGTGTCAGCCCTGTCCCGATCCGTACGGAGTCCCGCGCGCATGCCCACCCCCCACGATCGGTACGTTCGGGTGCGCGGCGCCCGTGAGCACAATCTGCAGGACGTCCAGGTCGACATCCCGCGCGACACCCTCACCGTCTTCACGGGCGTCTCCGGCTCAGGGAAGTCCTCGCTCGCCTTCGGGACGATCTACGCCGAGGCTCAGCGCCGCTACTTCGAGTCCGTCGCCCCGTACGCCCGCCGGCTGATCCACCAGGTCGGCGCGCCCCAGGTCGGCGCGATCACCGGGCTGCCGCCCGCCATCTCCCTGGAGCAACGCCGGACCGCGCCCGGCGCCCGGTCCTCCGTGGGCACGGTCACCACGCTGTCCAACTCGCTGCGGATGCTGTTCTCGCGCGCCGGGGAGTATCCTGCCGGCGCCGAGCGGCTGGACTCCGACGCGTTCTCGCCGAACACCGCCGCCGGGGCCTGCCCCGAGTGCCACGGGCTGGGCCTGATCCACCGCACCACGGAGGAACTGCTCGTCCCCGACCCGTCGCTGTCGATCCGCGACGGTGCGATCGCGGCCTGGCCGGGCGCCTGGCAGGGCAAGAACCTGCGCGATGTGCTGGACACGCTGGGATACGACATCGGCCGGCCGTGGCGCGAGCTGGACGCGAACGACCGGGAATGGATCCTCTTCACCGACGAGCAGCCGGTGGTGACGGTCCATCCGGTGCGTGACGCGGGCCGGATCCAGCGCCCCTACCAGGGCACGTACATGAGCGCGCGGCGCTATGTGATGCACACCTTCGCCGACTCCAAGAGCCGCACCCTGCGGGCCAAGGCCGAGCGCTTCCTGACCGGTGTCCCCTGCCCGGTCTGCGGCGGCAGCCGGCTGCGCCCGGAGGCGATGGCCGTCACCTTTGCGGGCCGTACGATCGCCGAGCTGGCCGCCCTTCCCCTCGCGGATCTCGCCGAGGTGCTGTCGGCCGCGGGCGGCGACGACACCGCGCGGGTGCTGACGGCGGATCTGCTGGCCCGGATCGAGACGGTGACCGAGCTCGGTCTCGGCTATCTCGGCCTCGACCGTACGGCTCCGACGCTGTCCTCCGGCGAGCTGCAGCGACTGCGGCTCGCCACCCAGCTGCGGTCGGGGCTGTTCGGGGTCGTCTATGTGCTGGACGAGCCGTCGGCCGGTCTGCACCCGGCGGACACCGAGTCGCTGCTCGCGGTCCTCGGGCGGCTGAAGGAGGCCGGGAACTCGGTCTTCGTCGTGGAGCACCAGATGGATGTGGTGCGGCAGGCGGACTGGCTGGTCGATGTGGGGCCACTGGCCGGCGAGCACGGGGGCAGGGTGCTGCACAGCGGGCCCCCGGCCGGGCTCGCGGACGTGCGGGAGTCGGCGACGCGACGGTTCCTCTTCGACCGGGGTCCGGTGCCGGTGCGGGAGCCGCGTACGCCCTCCGGGTGGCTGAGGCTGATCGGTGTCGAGCGGCACAATGTGCGCGGAGTCGACGCCGCGTTCCCGCTCGGGGTGTTCACGGCGGTCACCGGTGTCTCCGGCTCGGGTAAATCGACCCTGGTCGGCCAGGTGCTCGCCGGGGCCCTCGCCGACCGGCAGGCTTCCACCACCGCCGATCTCCCGGCCGAACGGCCCGTGCCGGGGTGCGCATCGGCGCGGGGGCTGGAGGCGGTGGACCGACTCGTCCAGGTCGACCAGCGGCCGATCGGCCGTACCCCGCGCTCCAACCTGGCCACGTACACCGGTCTTTTCGATGTCGTGAGGAAGCTGTTCACCGCGACCGACATGGCGCGCGAACGCGGCTACCGGGCGGGGCGGTTCTCGTTCAATGTGGCGGGTGGGCGGTGCGAGACCTGCCAGGGCGAGGGGTTCGTCTCCGTCGAGCTGCTCTTCCTGCCGAGTACGTATGCGCCCTGCCCGGACTGTCACGGTGCGCGGTACAACCCGCAGACGCTGGAGGTGACTCTGCGCGGGCTGAACATTGCGCAGGTGCTGGACCTGACGGTGGAGTCGGCAGCCGGGTTCTTCGCGGGGACGCCCGCCGCGGAGCGCAGTCTGCGGACGCTGCTCGATGTCGGGCTCGGCTATCTGCGGCTGGGGCAGCCGGCGACGGAGCTGTCCGGTGGTGAGGCGCAGCGGATCAAGCTGGCCACCGAGCTGCAGCGCACCCGTCGCGGGCACACCCTGTATCTGCTCGACGAGCCGACCACGGGTCTGCACCCGGCCGATGTCGAGGTGCTGATGCGGCAGTTGCACGGGCTGGTCGACGGGGGCAGCACGGTGGTGGTCGTGGAGCACGACATGGCGGTCGTCGCGGGCGCCGACTGGGTGATCGACCTCGGTCCGGGCGGCGGGGACCGGGGCGGCCGGATCGTCGCCACGGGACCGCCGACGGAGGTGGCCGGTGCGGCGGACAGCCGGACGGCACCGTACCTGTCGGCGGCGCTGCGACCGGGCTGAGCCTGCGCCCTCCGGTCCCGGGAGCGGACGGCTCCCGGGACCGGGAACGACAAAGAGGCTCCAAGGGCTGGGGCAGCCCCTGAGGGCTGTCCCGTGATCCCTGGCGGGCGCGCGACGACAGCTACGGGCACCTCGCCGCGTTGTCGGAACGCCCGAATACGCCCAGTACGAGGACGCCCCTTCGCCTTGCGATGCACCGCATCCGACGCCGCGCGCCGATCCACCAGGGATTACGGGACAGCGCTCAGCGGTGCACCTTGCGGGTCGCTCGCAGCCACTCCTTGTTCATGGCCGAGATCGACGGCAGCGGGATGCCCTTCGGGCAGGCCGTGGCGCACTCCCCGGTGAGCGTGCAGCCGCCGAACCCCTCGCTGTCCATCTGGTCGACCATGTCGAGCACTCGTGTCTCGCGCTCGGGGGCGCCCTGTGGCAGGACGTTGAGGTGGTTGATCTTCGCCGAGGTGAAGAGCATCGCCGAACCGTTGGGGCAGGCCGCTACGCAGGCACCGCAGCCGATGCACTCGGCGTGCTCGAACGCGAAGTCGGCGTCGGGCTTGGGAACAGGGGTGGCGTGGGCGTCGGGGGCGGTACCGGTCGGGGCGGAGATGTAGCCGCCCGCCTGGATGATCCGGTCGAAGGCCGAGCGGTCCACGACCAGGTCCTTGACCACCGGGAAGGCCGAGGCGCGCCACGGTTCGATGTCGATCGTGTCGCCGTCCTGGAAGGACCGCATGTGGAGCTGGCAGGTGGTCGTGCGTTCCGGGCCGTGGGCGTCGCCGTTGATGACGAGGCTGCAGGCGCCGCAGATGCCTTCCCGGCAGTCGTGGTCGAAGGCGACGGGGTCGTCGCCGGTGAGGATGAGCTCCTCGTTGAGGGTGTCGAGCATTTCCAGGAACGACATGTCCTGCGAGATGCCGTCCACCTGGTAGGTGGACATGGCGCCGGGGGCGTCGGCGTTCTTCTGGCGCCAGACGCGCAGGGTGAGCTTCATGCGTAGCTCCGCTGAGTGGGGTGGACGTACTCGAAGACGAGGTCTTCCTTGTGCAGGACGGGGGCTTCGCCGGTGGCACTGAACTCCCACGCGGCGGCGTACGAGAACTCCTCGTCCCGGCGGGCGGCTTCGCCGTCCGGGGTCTGCGACTCCTCGCGGAAGTGGCCTCCGCAGGACTCGGCGCGGTGCAGGGCGTCGAGGCACATGAGCTCGGCGAGCTCCAGGTAGTCGACGATGCGGTTGGCCTTCTCCAGGGACTGGTTGAACTCGTCACCGGTGCCGGGGACCTTGATACGACGCCAGAACTCCTCGCGGATCTGCGGGATCCGGTCGAGTGCCTTGCGCAGCCCCGTCTCGGTTCGGGCCATGCCGCAGTACTCCCACATGAGTTCGCCGATCTCCCGGTGGAAGGAGTCGGGAGTGCGGTCGCCGTCGACGGCGAGCAGCAGGTTCAGCCGGTCCTCGGTCTCCGCGAGGGCCTCTTCCACGGCCGGGTGCGAGGCGTCGACCTCGTCGTGGTGCGGGTTGCGGGCCAGGTAGTCGTTGATGGTCGACGGCAGGACGAAGTAGCCGTCGGCGAGCCCCTGCATCAGCGCCGAGGCGCCGAGCCGGTTGGCCCCGTGGTCGGAGAAGTTGGCCTCACCGATCGCGAACAGACCGGGGATCGTGGTCTGCAGGTCGTAGTCGACCCAGAGTCCGCCCATCGTGTAGTGCACGGCGGGGTAGATCCGCATCGGGGTCTCGTACGGGTTCTCCGCGGTGATCCGCGCGTACATGTCGAAGAGGTTGCCGTACTTCTCCTCCACCTTGGCCTTGCCCATCCGCTGGATGGCCTCCGCGAAGTCGAGGTAGACGCCCTGGCCGCCGGGGCCGACGCCGCGGCCCTCGTCGCAGACGTTCTTCGCGGCGCGCGAGGCGATGTCACGCGGTACGAGGTTGCCGAAGGCCGGGTAGATGCGCTCCAGGTAGTAGTCGCGCTCGTCCTCCGGGATCTCGTTCGCCGTCCGGTTGTCGCCCTTGGCCTTCGGGACCCAGATCCTGCCGTCGTTGCGCAGCGACTCGCTCATCAGCGTCAACTTGGACTGGTGGTCGCCGGTGCGCGGAATGCAGGTGGGGTGGATCTGGGTGAAGCACGGGTTGGCGAAGTACGCGCCGCGCCGGTGGGCACGCCAGATGGCGGTGGCGTTGGAGTTCATGGCGTTCGTCGACAGGTAGAAGACGTTCCCGTAGCCGCCGCTGGCCAGCACGACCGCGTCGGCGAAGTACGTGTCGATCTTCCCGGTGACCAGGTCGCGGGCCACGATGCCGCGGGCCTTGCCATCGACGATGATCAGGTCGAGCATCTCGGTCCGGGCGTGCAGCTCGACGTTGCCCGCGGCGATCTGCCGCGACAGCGCCTGGTAGGCGCCGAGGAGGAGCTGCTGCCCGGTCTGGCCGCGGGCGTAGAACGTACGGGAGACCTGGACGCCGCCGAAGGAGCGGTTGTCGAGCAGACCGCCGTACTCGCGGGCGAAGGGAACGCCCTGGGCGACGCACTGGTCGATGATCTCGACGGAGATCTGGGCGAGCCGGTGGACGTTGGACTCGCGGGCGCGGAAGTCGCCGCCCTTGACCGTGTCGTAGAAGAGCCGGTGGATCGAATCGCCGTCGTTGCGGTAGTTCTTCGCAGCGTTGATACCGCCTTGCGCGGCGACGGAGTGGGCGCGGCGGGGCGAGTCCTGGAAGCAGAACTGGACGACGTGGTAGCCCTGTTCGGCCAGCGTCGCCCCGGCCGAGCCGCCGGCCAGGCCGGTGCCGACGACGATGACGGTGTGCTTGCGCCGGTTGGCCGGGTTGACGAGCTTGGCCTCGAAGCGGCGGGTGTCCCAGCGTTCGGCGACGGGGCCCTCGGGGCCCTTGGTGTCGACGACGGGTGCACCGGTCTCGTAGTGCGAGTAGTCGGTCATGTCAGCTCACGACTCCGGTCATGACGGCGACGGGTACGGAGATGAAGCCCAGCGTCAGCACCAGTGCGAGGGCGTTGGCGATGGTCTTGAGAACACGGTCGCGGGTCGCTCTGCCCGCGCCGAGGGTCTGTGCGGCGCTCCAGAAGCCGTGCTGGACATGGAGTCCGAGGGCGAGCATGGCGACGATGTAGATGACGTTGCCGTACCAGGTGGAGAAGGTGTCGATGACGTTCTGGTACGGATGCCCGGACTGGAAGCCGCCGGAGTGCACGGTGCCCGTGGTCAGGTCGAGGAGGTGCCAGACGATGAACAGGGCGAGGATGATCCCGCCCCAGCGCATGGTGCGGGTGGCATAGCTCGCGCGGGGCCTCTTGTGGACGTACTTGCTGGGGCGCGCCCTGAGGTCGCGACGGCTCAGCTGGTACGCGGAGGTGGCGTGCAGCACGACGGCCGCGACGAGCACCACCCGGACGATCCACAGGGCCCACTCGTAGTGCAGGAAGGGCTCGCCCAAGGTCCGCAGCCAGTGGGCGTAGTGGTTGAACTCACCGGACCCGAAGAAGATCTTCAGGTTGCCCACCATGTGAACGACCAAGTAGAGGAGCATGATCAGGCCGCTCACGGCCATGATCGCCTTCTTGCCGACGGACGAGTCCCAGAGCGTGCGCGTCATGGACGGCCGTCGGTCCGTCCGGGTTGCCAATGCCATGGACACGACGCTAGGACGGAAGGGCCTCATCAGTCCAAGACATGGTATGGCTCATATCCATAGGCGCGGGCTATCGTGGGGTTTATGCTGCGTGTATGCACTTCCAGCAGCTCACGTATTTCGTGGCCGTCGCCGAGGCGCGGCATTTCACCCGCGCCGCGGAGGAGGTGCATGTCTCCCAGCCGTCGCTCTCCCAGCAGATCAGGGCCCTGGAGAACGAGCTGGGGGCGGAACTGTTCAGTCGGGCCCGCGGCAACATCACGCTCACCGACGCGGGCGAGGCGCTACTGCCGCTCGCCCGCCGGATCCTGGCGGACGCCGACACCGCCCGCCACGAGGTGCAGGAGCTGGCCCAGCTGCGCCGGGGCCGGGTCAGGCTCGGCGCGACACCCAGCGTCTGCACAGGGCTGCTGCCCGACGTGCTGCGCGCCTTCCACGACCGGCATCCGGGGATCCAGCTGCTGCTGGAGGAGGGCGGCTCGCACGACCTCGTACGGGAGCTGGCGCGAGGCGCGCTCGATCTCGCACTTGTGGTGCTGCCGCTACCTGCCGCGTCTCCGGCGCTCACCACGGTGGAGCTGCTCCAGGAGGACCTGGTGGTGGTGTCGGCGACGGAGGCTCCGCGGCCCGGGAAGGGCGGGAGCGTACGGATCGCGCATCTGGAGGGCGAGCCGCTGGTGATGTTCCGGCACGGCTACGACCTGCGGGAACTGACGGTGGCTGCCTGCCGGGCGGAGGGCTTCGAGCCGTCGTTCACGGTGGAGGGCGGCGAGATGGACGCGGTGCTCGGGTTCGTACGGGCGGGGCTCGGGGTGGCAGTGGTGCCGAGCATGGTGGCGACGCGGGCGGGGAGCGATCTGCGGACGACACCGTTGGCCCCGCCGGGGTTGCGGCGCACCATCGCGCTCGCGCACCGCAGTGACGTGGCGCCGCCACGGGCGGCGCGGGAGCTGCAGAAGGTACTGCTGGCCAGCCGGACGGGGTGATCGAGCCCGTCCGGCGGCCGGGGACGGAACCGGTGGCCCGTCCCCCCGTTCAGACCGCGTCGGCCAGCAGCAGCGAGTGGATCCGGTCCGGCGCACCGGGCCGCGCGTAGTACCACCCCTGCGCCGTGTCGCAGCCAAGCTTCCGCAGCTGCTCCGCCTGGGCGCCCGTCTCCACACCCTCCACCGTCACTGCCAGGTCCAGGCTGTGCGCCAGCGACACGATCCCCTCGACGATCTTCAGGTCGACCGGGTCCGCCGGATGCTGCTGCATGCCCCGGGTGAAGGAACGATCCAGCTTGAGCACGCTCACCGGCAGCCGACGCAGATTCGCCAGGTTCGAGTACCCCGTGCCGAAGTCGTCGAGCGCTATGTCGACGCCCATTTCGGCCAGTTGACGCAGCGGCTTCAGCAGATCGTCGTCCGCACCGATGAGCGCGGACTCGGTGACCTCCAGGCAGAGCGCCCTCGGCTCCAGCCCCGAACGCTCCAGGACATCGACCGTCTCGGCAACCAGCTGCGGGTGGTGCAGCTGGGTCGGCGACAGGTTGACGTTGATCCGCAGCGGGCCGCCGTCACTGTGCCGCTCCTGCCAGAAGTTGGCCTGCCGTACGGACTCCTCCAGCACCCAGCGCCCGAGCGGCACGATCAGCCCGGTGTGCTCGGCGAGCGGGATGAACCGGTCCGGGCCGAGCACGCCGTGCTGCGGGTGGCACCAGCGCACCAGGGCCTCCGCACCGTGCACCGTACCGTCGCCGAGATGCACGAGCGGCTGGTACTCGATGAAGAACTCACCGCGTTCCAGGGCGGCGGGCAGTGCGGTGGTCAGCCCGTGCCGGGTGATGGCGCGGGCGTCCGCCTCGGCGTCGGCGAGTTCGAAGCGGTTGCCGCCAGCCGACTTGGCCCGGTACATCGTGATGTCGGCGCTGCGCAGCACTTCGGCGGCGGTGCGTTCGCCCGCCGGTCCTTCGACGACGCCGATGGAGCCACGCACCGTCAGTTCGCGGCCGTCGAGCCGGATCGGGGTGGCGAGTACGCCGAGGATCCGGCCGGCCAGTTCATCGACCTCCTCCTCGGTGCCGGGGCCGGTGGTCAGCGCCACGAACTCGTCGCCTCCGAGCCGCGCCACCATTTCGCCGGGCGCGGTCGCACAGCTCTGCAGCCGGTCGGCCACCTCGACGAGCAGCCGGTCCCCTGCCGCGTGGCCCAGGCTGTCGTTGATCGCCTTGAAACCGTCGAGGTCGAGGTAGCAGAGCCCGAAGCGGCTGCCGTCGTCGGCGGACAGCGCCTTCTCCAGCCGCTCGAAGAACAGCGTCCGGTTGGGCAGGCCGGTGAGCGCGTCGTGGGTGGCCTCGTAGCGCAGCCGCAGATTGAGCAGCCGGCGCTCCGTAGTGTCCTCCATCAGTGCCAGCTGATACTCCGGCCGCCCCTCGGAGTCGCGGAGCAGCGACACCGTGAGGTTGGTCCACAGCACGGTTCCGTCGTTGCGGTAGAACGGCTTCTCGACCCGGTAGTGCTCGCGTTCGCCGCGTACCAGCTCCTCGTAGTACTTCCACACGTACGGCGAGTCCTCGGGGTGGACCCATTCGTTGACCTTGTGGCTGCGGACATGGTGGTCGAGCCCGCCGAACATCCGGGTCAGGGTGTCGTTGACCTCCAGCACGTTGCCTTCCAGGTCGGCGATGCCGATGCCGACGGCGGCGTCCTTGAAGACGGCGCGGAAGCGAGCCTCCGTGGCGTGCAGGGCCTGTTCGGCGTGGGAGCGGGCGGTCAGCGCCGAGCGGGCAATCGCCTCCTGCTCGGCGAGGGTCCGTTCGCGCAGCGCCTGGGTGAAGCCGCCCGCGAGGGCGTGCTGCATCCGGGCGCAGCGGGCCCGGCTGTCCTCGGTCGACAGCGCCACCGGGCCGTTGCCGCCGCAGTAGAGCACCAGGTACGAGTCGACGACGCCGAGCGTGGAGCTGAGGGCCTCCGGATCCGTGCAGTGCGCGTCGACGAGCGCGGCCCCCACCTTGTTCGCGGGCGCCGCGTCGAAGGGCCGGGCGTGCAGGATGTCACTCAGTCTGCGGGCCAGCGGCAGCAGGTGCTGCTCGAACTCCGGACGGGTCATGGAGGTGGCCGTCGACGGGAAGGTCGCCCGGCTCCAGATCGTCGCGAATCTTCGGAGCCGGTCCTCGGGACCGTCGGGCTCCGCGTCCGGTGCGTCGGACGCCTGGGCGGGAATGCTCACGCCTTGCGTCCCACTCCGGCGAAGCCCGAGAACGCATACGGGTCTTCCTGCTCCTGCGCCGCGGAGGTGTCGGGGCGCCACTCCGGCATCGCCACGAGACCGGGCTCGACCATCTCGTAACCGTCGAAGAACCTGGCGATCTCGTCGCGCGACCGCATGATCAGCGGGTTACGGATGTTCCGGTAGACGCCGACCGCACCCCCCGCCTCCTCCTGGGTGAGCGGAATGCCCTCGTACGAGGCGTGGGTGATGATGACGAGGCTGCCGGGTGCGAGCCCCTCGCGCAGTTCGGCGAGGGCCGTCTGCGGGTCGTCGGCGTCCTCGATGAAGTGGAGGACGGCTACGAGCATCAGCGCCACCGGACGGTCCATGTCGAGGAGTTCGGTGATCTCGCGGCTCTTCAGGATCTCCTGCGGGCTCCGCAGATCGGCGGTGACGATCACCGCCCGGTCGTTGCCCTCGAGTACGGCCTGGCTGTGCGCGACCGCAACGGGGTCGTGGTCGACGTACGCGACTCGCGCCTCGGGGTCGGCCGCCTGGGCGATTTCGTGGACATTGCCGAAGGTCGGTATGCCGGAACCTATGTCCAGGAACTGGGTGATGCCCTCACTCACCGCATGACGCACGGCCCTGCGCATAAAGGCGCGATTGGCTTGCATGATCTTGGGAAGTCCCGGCATGAACTCCATGGCCTTGCGGGCCGCTTCCCGGTCCACCTCGAAATTGTGCGATCCGCCCAGATAGAAGTCATACATGCGTGACACGCTCGGCACCGATATGTCAATGCCCTGCGGTGCCCAGGCGGGACGCTCCATCGATGTCTCCAACAAGTCGCCACGGTGATCCGGCCATGTTCATGGTCAGTGTGGACCAGAGGCTACTGATCGACCGCCAGGAGAGCGAGCGGAAACGGAAATTAGCGGTCCGTTATTGGTCACACACCAGTGGCATGTGCAACCGGCCCGTCGCTAAGTGTGACATTCAGCGACGGGCCGGTCCGGAACGGCTGTTGTGAGGTTACTTCGGGGCGCCGACGAGCTTTGCGTCGGGCGACACCGCGTACCATGTGCCCCCGACACCTTGTCCGTTGGTGTCCCCGGGCTTCGTGTCACCGGAGAACGTATAGATGGGCCAGCAGTCGATGGACTGCTGCTTGAGTCCGTCGGGCCGATTGAAGGTGACAAATCCCTTGGTGGTAACACCCGAGACATCATTCTTGGCCAATGGGGCGACAACCGGCCACTTCGAGAGGCAAGCCCCGGTGCAGGCCGACTTCATCGGCCAGGCGCTGTCCTTCTTGAACCGGTAGACCGTCATGCCGCGCTTGTCGACAACGATGTTCCCGAGTTCCGGGTCCTTGCGCACCGAAAGTCCCGCGAGATCAGCCTGCTCGCCACCGGCCGGCCCGTCGGCGTTCACCGCAGCTTTCTTGCCGTCGGGAGCGGAGGCGAACCAGGTGCCTCCCACCCCCTGCCCATTGGCGTCGCCGGGCTTGGCGTCCTTCGCATACCGGTACATCGGCCATCCCGCAATGGTGAGTTGCTGGGTGCCGTCCGCGCGGGTGACCTTGCCGATCAGTGCGTCATCGGTACCGGCGGCGGCCGTGACATTGCCCGCTGGGACGACCGGCCAGATCTTCGCGCAGTCACCTTCGCAATTCGACTTCGGCGGACTCGCGGTGTCCTTGTCGAAGCGGTAGAGCGTGAATCCCTCGCTGTCCGTCAGCACCTTGCCGAGCTTCTTGCTGTCCCACACCGCGAGCTGTCCGGCCTGCTTCGACTTGGCGGACTGCGCCCCGGAATCGGAGCCGTAGCCGGTGTCGGAGCCGTAGCCGCTGTCCGTGTCGTAGCCGCTGCCCGCCTGCCCGGCCGGGCTCGCGTTGCCCACGTTCTGCCCGTTGGGGGACTCGGTGCCCTTGTCCTGACCGCACGCCGTCGTCAGCGCCAACAGGGCCGCCGCGGTCACCGCGAGCGAGGCGTTCCGCCAGGTGTTCATGTCAACTCCCGTAATTCTTCCGCCAGTTGCGACGCAAGTCCGCGTCGTTCATGGCCCTAGGTACGGGCAGCGGGTGCTTCTTTGTTCAACGCGTCCGCAGAATTTTCCCGAGCCGCAAACCCCCAGCGCCCCAGGTCCGCTCCATCAGGGGAATCCTGGCCGCGGTCCGCGTGTGGTCCTACCAGCCGGAACATGCTCCCCGTCGTGTACGGATCACTCGTGGGGCGGCTCACCGCAGCCCTCGCACTCATCTGGCTCCTGGCCGCCCCGGTGCCCGCGGCGGCCGACAACTGCTCGTACGCCTCGATCGGGGACGGCGGCGGGAACGCGGCGGTCGCCACGACAGGCGACGGGCACTGCGAGGCGGGCCCAGCGCCCAAGCCGACTCCCCGGCCCGAGCCACCACCCCCGCCACCGCCACCACCCCCTCCTCCCCCACCTCCACCGCCTCCACCGCCACCGCCACCGCCCGCACCGGATCCGGAGCCCGCGCCGCCACCTCCGCCGCCCCCTCCCTCCGCACGCCCCACGCCGCCCCCACCCAGGCCGGTGGCGCTCCCCGACTACCGCAGGCCGCCGCGCAAGGTCCCGCAGCGCGGCCCCTCCCTGGTCACTCTCACCCTGCTGATCACCGCCCCCGCGGTGTTCGCCGTCGCCGTGCTACGTCCCCGCTCCCGATGACCCACGGAGAAGCCCATGTCGGAATGGCTTGTTCTCACCCTCGCCATGGCCGCGGCCTGCGCCGTCGTGTTGACCATCGCCGTCCTCAACAACCGCCGGATCGCGGAGGACGACGACCCGTCAGAGACCCCTGACGTCATCGAGTACATGACGATGATGATCGGCGTGGTGTACGCGATCGTGCTCGGCCTCGCCATCGCGGGCGTCTGGGAGGGCCGCAGCGCCGCCCAGGAGTACGTACGCCAGGAGGCCCAGGCCCTGCACGAGGTGAACGTCCGCTCCTCGGTCTACCCGGCCGAGGTGCGCGCCCGGATCCGCGCCGACGTCGACGCGTACGTCAGCTATGTCGTCCACGACGAGTGGCAGGCCATGAGCGAGCACGGAGATCTCACCGATCGGGGCGCGGAACTCCTCGGCCGGGTACGTGCCGATGTCACCGAATACCGGCCGAAGACCGACCATGAGGGGCAGGCCTATCAGCCACTGGTCGACCAGGTCGCCGCGGCCGACGACGCACGCAGCGCCCGCGGGCAGAGCGCCGGCGCCACCATGCCGGGCGTCGTCTGGTTCGGTCTGATCACCGGGGCGCTGGTGACCGTCGGACTGATCTTCACCCTGCAGATCCGCAGAACGTTCCGAGAGCTGCTGCTGGCCGGGCTGTTCAGCGTGCTCATCGCCTTCCTGCTCTTCCTGATCTGGGACTTCGACTCCCCGTTCGGCCGCGGCATTTCCGCCACCGCGGCGCCGTTCCTCGACCTGTTCCCCAACGCGGGGGGCGGGCCGTCGTCCTGACGGCATGGCGGTGCGCCGCCCGAGGGACACCCGTGCCCCATTCGCCGGACCCCGATCGCGCATGATATGCGGCACTTCTAGCGTTTCTCCCATCGAGGTGCATATCTGACGCTTTGTGGGAAATCGTTCCGCAGCTGCTCCTCGGGGACTCGGAGGAATCATCATGCGCCCCATAGGTGTCGCACCCGTCGCCCTGCTGGGCGCCACCGCTCTCGCTCTGACCGCTCCGGCCGCGACCGCGCATGCCGCGATGTCCAAGGAGGCGCCCAGCGCGACCCGACCCATCGTCGCCCCGTCGGTGGTCGCGCCGGGAGGCCAGGTCACCCTGGCCGCCCGGGGGTGCTCAAAAGCAGCGACGGCCAGTTCGGGCGTCTTCGACAGCATCACCATTCCCAGCGGGGGCACCGCCGCGGCCACGGTCGACTGGGATGCCAAACCTGGCGCTGCCTATGAAGTGACGTTCATCTGCAATACGTCCCCTACGTCCACGGCGAAGATCCGCCTCACGATCTCCGCCGGCAATCCCACACCCACCGGGTCCACGACGATCGCGCCGCGCAGCGTGCAGGGTGGCCTCGGCGGCATCGGCCGGATGAGTTCCGCGGAGGTGGTCGGCGGTACCGCACTCGCGGTGGTCGCAACCACCGGCACCCTCTTCGTGGTGCGCCGGCGGAAGGAGAGCCGCCACCACTGAACGGCGCGAGCCGACGGTGGAACGCGCGTCGCCCCGGGTCCTGATCCAGGACCCGGGGCGACGCGCACATCGGACCGATGATCCGACACATCCCGTCGGCATTCACTGATCTGACGGGACCACATGTAATGGATGGACAGAATCGTCACCCGGTCCCGGCTCCGATGAGGACGGCCTCTCGGCCGGCCACCCATTCGCTCTTCCCTGATCGCCGCCCGGGCGCCGCGCGCCTAGTGTTCCCAGCATCGTCGCGACGAAGGGAGAACCGTGACTCCTCCCCCTCGTAAACGAGGCGGCTTCTCACCTGACCCCACGGGGTCTCATGACGGCCAAGCCCTGACCGCTGCCGAAGCAGGATCGCAGGCTACTACGCAGCTTCGCGGCTCCGAATCTCAAGATGCGTTTCCCGCCCGGCCTGAAGGCCGGAATTCCCACCCGAGATCAGGGATGGGCCGGGACCACTGGCACGTCGAGCGGACCAGATACTCGCCCTGGGGTGCGCTCGCCCTGGTACTGCTCACCGGCCTCGCCCTGGTGCGGAACGGTCCGGACCCCTCGCCGGCCCCGCCCCAGCCGGTCGCCGTCGCCTCGGCCCACCGCCATCAGGACGCCGCCGGTGCGCCTCCGGCGGTCGTCACGGTGCTGCCGCTGGCCTACGCCCCCGCCGCGCGCGCGGTCATCCCCGCGATCCGGGTCGATGCGCCGCTCGTCGATGTGGACCTGGAGCCGGACGGCTCGCTCGGGACACCCCCTCCGGAGGATCCTCAGCTCGCCGGGTGGTACCGCGACGGTGTCGCACCGGGTCAGCTGGGCACGTCGGTTCTCGTCGGCCATGTCGACACCATGGCGGGACCTGCCGTGTTCCACGACCTCGGTTCGCTGAGGGAGGGCAACCGGATCGAGGTGCCAAGGGACGATGACCGGGTCGCGGTGTTCGAGGTCTACCGGGTCGAGGTGCTCTCCACAGACGACTTCCCCGGCGACCGGGTGTACCGCGACACCGGCAGGGCGGAGCTGCGGCTCATCACCCACGGCGGCTGCACGACAGCCGACGGCCACGACGCCGGTGTCGTCGTCTTCGCCCGCCTGGTCGCGACCCTCTGATCCGGGGCGGACCAATCGCAGCCGCGCGCTCAGCCGCGGTGCGGCACCGTGATCCGGCAGCCGTCGTCGGGAGCGGCATCCTTCGCTCCGGGGCGCTTTGCACCCAATGGAGGGAGTGCGCCCGAGGTAACCGGCGACTCCGGACCCGGCAGTGGGGCAGCCCGGGTCAAGGGTGGCGGCGGGAGCGGCTAACCTCACTGCCGTGACAGACCAGCAGCCCCACCAGTTCGAACGTGGCACAGACGGTCCGAAGGTGATCGTCGCGGGCCTCGACGGGTCCGATTCCTCGATGCGCGCCGCCGCGTACGCTGCCGGGCTGGCCCGCCGGCAGCACGCCCTGCTCGCCCTCGTCTATGTGCAGCCCGTGATGGCTGCGGGTGCCGCGCTCGGAGCACCGGTCGCCGACGCGACCGGCGAGGTCGCGGAGGGTCTGGTGAGCGAGATCCGTGCGGCGACCGAGCGGCTGAAGGACATATGGGATGTGCGCTGGGAGTTCCACACCTTCCGTGGTGATCCGTACAACGGGCTGGTCACCGCGGCCGACGAACTGAGGGCGGACGCCGTCGTGGTGGGCGCGTCGGAGTCGGCGGGGCACCGGTTCATCGGCTCGGTGGCGATCCGGCTGGTGAAGGCGGGGCGCTGGCCCGTCACCGTCGTTCCGTAACCGGCCGACGGTGTCGTGGCGGGCCCCGCCTGCCGGGCCGTCAGGCGTTCTTCTCGATGGACTTCTGGAACTCCCGGGCCATCTGGTCCAGCCCCTTGGAGCGCCACTCGGTCCAGAACGGCTTCCACTCTCCGATCTTCTTGCGGCCACTGACGATGTCGTTGACCAGGTCCGTGGCCTCGGTCGACATGCGCCCGTAGTGCTCGGTGTACGCGTCGGAGTAGTGGCCCACCGTCGGGTTGGCGATGGCGGTCCCGATGAGCTTCTGCTCGACGGCGTACGTCGCTTTCACGTCCTCGGGGCCGTGGGTACCGGGGAAGGCCGAGGGCAGCAGTGCGAACGGTGCGGTCGTCGCGGTCGCCAGTCCGCTGTAGAACCCCTCGACCTGCTGCTTCCCCTTCTTGGTGCGCTGCGGGAAGCCCTGCTCGTCGTACGTGAAGTCAGCTCCCTCGGTGCCGAACTCCAGCAGCTCGCGCTCCTTGCTGCCGAACGGTGCAGCGAGGTAGTTCAGCACCCCGAGCAGCATCCGTACCCGCTTCTCGCTGCCCTTCTTGATGGCGGTGTAGCCGATCGTGCCCAGGTGGTAGTGGTGGTTCGGCTGCCGGCCGCCCGCGGCGAACGGGATCAGGACCTCCGCCGCGAGCGATGGGTCGTTGGTACGGAGGTTGGCACGGCCGCCGGACGGATTGGCGAACACCGTGGCGCCGATGGATCCCTGCGCCATCTTCAGATAGGCGTCGGCCATCTTCGGGTCGCCCGGGTAGAAGACGCCGGCCTGCTTGAGCTTGAGCACGAAGTCCAGTGCCGCCAGGTACTCGTCGGTCTCCTGCCAGAAGGTGAGCGATCCGTCCTTGTTCTGCCGCCACTTGTTCGGGGTGCCGAAGCACTGGCTCAGCACGCTGACGGCATTGACATAGATCGGTTCCAGGGCCCATACCTTGCCGCCGGTGACCTCCTTGCACTTGGCCAGGAACTCGTCGGGGCTGCTCGCGGACAGGCCGCCCGCCTTCTCCCAGACCTCGGGGTTGCCGGCGTAGACCTGGCCGAACGCAGGGTAGGGGCTCGGCGCACCCCAGATCTTGCCGTTGACCACGGCGGTCTTCCAGTGTGCGGGGGTCATCGCGGCGAGGTTCGGGTAGTCCTTGACCGCGTCACCCGAGACGTAGTCGGTGATGTCGGCGCACTTCGATTCCAGCAGCTCGGCAATGTGCTGGATGCCCTGGTTGGGCGGTATCCACATCAGGTCGGGCAGGTCCCCGCCGGCGACGGTGGCGGAGAACTTCTCCTCATACCCGGGATCCGTGCCCAGGATCGCGGAGAGGTCGACGCCGAGCTCCTGGTTGATCTTCTGCCAGTGCTCGTTGGATCCCTTGGGGAGCGGCGGCTGGGTCCAGATCTCGGTGAGCAGGGTGACCTTCGAGCCGTCGCCGGGGGCCTTGGGGACGCTCCGGATCAGCTCCTTGGGGTATGAGAGATAGCCCGCGGAGAGGCCCTTCGCGTTGGCCGGCAGATCGGGCGTGACCTTGGTGAAGGGGACGTACGCGGGAAGCTTCACCTTTGCCGAGGCGGCTTCGGTCCGGTGGCCGGTGGACGAACCGCAGCCGGTGAGCGCGGTGGCGGCGGCGCCCGCCGCGACGGCGGTGCTCAGGCCCAGAAATGTGCGTCGGGACATGCCGGTCATGGAAATCTCCGCAACAGGGTGAGAGGGGGGACGGGTGAGGAGCGGGCTCGGGTCAGCCCTTGATCGCGCCGGTGAGCACGCCCTTGGTGAAGTACTTCTGGAGGAACGGGTAGAGCAGCAGGATCGGGATCAGCGCGATCATGACGACCGCCATGGAGATCGACTGCTGAGGCGGCAGATGGGCCACGCCGAGCTGGTCGGCCGCCATCTGCTTGTTCTGCACCACATAGGTCCGCAGCAGCAGCTGGACCGGCCACTTCCCGGAGTCGTTGAGGTAGAGCATCGCGTTGAAGAACGCGTTCCAGTACGTCACCGCATAGAAGAGCCCGACGACGGCGATGACGCCTTTCGAGAGCGGCAGCACGATCCGGGTGAGGATCCGCCAGTCGCCCGCACCGTCGATCCGGGCCGCCTGGTAGAGCTCGTCGGGGATGTTCATGAAGAACGCCCGCATCACCACCAGGTTGAAGGCGTTGACCAGGCCCGGCAGGATCAGCGCCCAGTAGGAATCGAGCAGACCGAGCTCCCTGACCAGGACGTACATCGGGATCATGCCGGGGGCGAAGAGCAGCGTGAACAGGACGAGCAGCAGGACGGGTTTGCTGCCGGGGACGCCTCGCTTGCTCAGCGCGTAGGCCAGGGCGATGGTCGTCAGGAGGGAGAGTGCCGTGCCGACGCCGGTGATCAGGACGCTGACCGTGACGGCGCGGGTGACCAGCCCGCCGGACAGGATCGTGCGGTAGGCCTGAAGGGTCGGCTCGGTCGGGAAGAGGACATACCCGCCGGCGGCCGTGATCTCCTCACGGGAGGCGAGGCTGGTGGAGAGCACGATGAGGAACGGCACCGTCATCACAGCGACGATGACCGTGATCACGACGGCCTTGGCGGCCGAGCCGAGCCGGGTGGGCGGCTCCTCCCAGGCGGCCCGGCGGTCCGCGGTCCGGGGCTTCGACAAGGGAAGTCCGATGCTCATCTGCTGTACACCCCTTGCTCTCCGAATGCGTGGGCCAGCCGGTTGGCGCCCCAGATCATCAGTGCACCGACCACGCCCTTGACCAGGCCGGCGGCGGCGCCGATGCCCCAGTCGCCGTAGACCACGCCGTGGTAGTAGACGTAGGTGTCGAGAACCTCTGCGGCCCGGGCGCCGACCGCGTCGCGCTGAAGAAGGAACTGCTCGAAGCCGACGGACAGTACGTCGCCGAGGCGCAGCACCAGCAGCATGATCGTGACTCCGCGGACGGCGGGCAGCGTGACATGCCACATGCGCCGCCAGGGTCCGGCACCGTCCACGGCGGCCGATTCGTACAGGCTCTGGTCGACGTTCGCGAGCGCCGCCAGATAAATGATCATGCCCCAGCCGATGTCCTTCCAGATCACCTGCGCGGTGATCAGCATGGGGAAGGTGCCGGGGTCGGTCATCACGTCGAGGGCCGAAAGACCGTGGTCACGAAGGAAGTTGCTGATCAGTCCGGCGCCGCCGACCACTTGCTGGAAGAGGGCGACGACCAGCACCCAGGAGATGAAGTGCGGAAGGTAGACGACGCTCTGCACGAACCTCTTGACGCGGCTGCTGACCAGGCTGTTGATGAGCAGGGCGAGGGCGAGCGGGGCCGGAAAGAAGAAGATCAGCTGCAGCGCGGCAAAGGCAAGGGTGTTGCGTACGGACTCCCAGAACGCCGGATCCGCGAACATTTCCTGGAAGTTGGCCAGGCCCACCAGGGGGCTGTCCTTGAAGCCGATGAACGGCTGGTAGTCCTGGAAGGCGACGATGTTGCCCAGCATCGGCACGTAGAAGAAGACGGCGAAGAAGAGCAGGCCCGGGGCCATCAGGGCGAGCATCACCCAGTTGTTGCGCAGCCGGACCCGCAGCGGTACGCGCCGCAGCGGGGGACGGCCGCTCTCGGCCCTGGGCTCGGGTGGGGACGCGGCCCGTGGGCTGCGCGCTGTTGCAGCGGATGTCACACGTACTCCCTGGCCTGGCGGCTCGACGAATTTAGAAACCAACTTTCCGAAAAGAGTGGCCACATCATCGAAGCGTCGAACCGGTAGGTCAACAGCCAATTAGTCCTCGGCAGTTGGACTTTTCTGCACGGCGTGATCGATGTGTTCCAATGCCATCCGGGCTGCCCCGATTGCAGTTGATTCCTCGCCCAGTGCGGAGTTCCGCACGGATGGCGCATTCGGGCAGCGGCCCGCGAGTTCCGCGGCGAACGGCTCGCTGAGCAGCGCGCCGGCCCGGGAGATGCCGCCGCCGAGCACCACCAGTTCCGGATCGAGCGCGGCAACGTGGGGCGCCAGGCATTCGGCGAGCGACTCGGCGAAGGCGCGCAGGGCGTACCGTGCGCCGCCGTCCCCGGCGGCCGCGGCCTCGACCACGGCGCGGGCGGCGCTGTTCCGGGTGGGCAGCTCATCGCCCTGGTGTCCGGCGGCCCAGTCGAGCAGCCGCCGGTATGCCGCCGACCAGCCGTCCGGGGGCAGCAGTTCGCCGGCTGCGCCGCCGTTGCCCCGGTGCAGCCGGCCGTGCAGCCACAGACCGATGCCGGGGCGGTTGCCGACGTACAGGTAGATGGCGTCCCGTACGCCGACGGCCACTCCCCCGGCGCATTCGGCGAGCGTCGCGAGCTGGATGTCGTTGCCGACCAGGACCGGCCCCGGCGCGCAGTCGGCGAGCTCATGGCCCAGGTCGAGTCCGGTCCAGCCGGGCAGCGCGGTGCTCCGCACCACCCGGCCCGCCAGATCCACCATGCCGCTGGTGCCGATCCCGGTGGCCAGGGGGCGCACCCCGGCGGCCTCGGGCTTGGCCAGGCAGGCCTCGATCGCCCCGCGGACGGCCTTGAGCCGTCGCCGAGCGGTCATGGCGGGAGTGACCACGACGCGCTGCGCGGCAACCGTGCGGCCGAGCAGGTCCACGGCGTGGACCAGCACCTTGTGCGCTCCGATGTCCACGCCGACGACATGGCCCGCCTCGGCCCGGAAGCGGAACCGGCGGGCCGGGCGGCCGACGGCGCCGCTGCTGGCCTCCAGCTCCACCAGCCTGCCCTCGCGCAGCAGCTGTGCCGTGAGGTCCTGGGCGGTCGGCCGGGACACTCCGATCAGCCCGGCGAGCTCCGGCACGGTGACCTCGTCGCGTGCCCGCATCACCCGTAGCGCGGCGGCCGTGTTCAGTCGGCGCAGCAGCGAGGCGTCCCCACCCCGGTCCATGGCCTCTCCCTTGACAGCGTGATCGAAGTCTCTCCATGGTGGCCCATGGCGATTGAGCAACTTACCTAATAAATAGCGCCCTTGAGGGAGTGCGGACATGGGTGAGCAGGGCCATCCCGAGCTGGAGTGCGGGCTCGGATCATGGGACAGCGACATGTACGGCAACCACCGGATCCTGGTACGCGCCCCTTCGGGCGGCCCGGTGTTCGGGGCCGAACTGCCATGGCGTCGCAGGGATCCGGACCCCGCGGCGGTGGACGTCATCGTGCTCGCGCCATCCGGTCGGCGGGTGCGGAACACGGTGCCGATCGAGGTGACGGCCGGGCACGGCCGGATCGCCTTCGAGCCGGTGGAGGGCGAGGGTGACTACGCCGTGCACTACCTGCCGTACGCGCATACCGGCCGGCCGTACTATCCGCAGGCCGCGTACCGGCAGCCGACACCGACCGCCGACCCCGGCTGGGTGCATCGCTGCGGGCTGCACCGGCCGGAGCGGGTCTGGGCGACGCTGCCTCGCGCGGAGGCGTTCCGGTACGAGGCCGTGAGCGCCGTCGACTCCTTCGCCCCGATGGGGTTCGCGGCCACCGCCGGCGAGTGCGCGGCGCTGACCGCGGCCCACCCGGACGAGCCGTTGCTGCTGTTCGGCGAGGACCGCGACCGTCCGCTCGGCCGGTACGACGGGCTGCCCGCCCGCTGGGCGGACGCCGTGCCGTTCGCGCCGTTCTCGGGTTCGGCGGCGCGGGGCGAGTTCTATGTGCTGCAGACCGGGGTGTACGCAGTGCGGGGGCTGGCGGAGGTCCGTACCGAGGTCCGCGGGCTGCCTTTTCCGGTCCGGTCGCTCACCGCCGGCGGCACCGATGCACGCGGGCTGCCGTTCGAGAATCAAATCGGCATCGACGCGGGTCGCGTACACGTGCTCTGGTTCGGCCTGGACGTTCCGGAGGACGCGGAGCCCGGTATGTACGAGGGCGAGATCGCTGTACGCGCCGACGGCGCCGGCGAGCGGGTGCTGCCGCTGCGGATCACCGTGGATCCGCGGACCGTCACCGACCACGGCGCCGGGGATCCGGCACGGCTGGCCCGGCTGCGCTGGCTGGACTCGACGCTCGGCCAGGACGACGAGGTCGTCCCGCCGTTCACCCCGGTGAAGGTGGCTGGACGCCGGCTGGAAATCCTCGGCCGGGCGGTCGAGATCGGCCCCGACGGGCTGCCGCAGCGGCTCACCTCCTCGTTCACCTCGGCGGTGACCGGCACGGACGGACCGGAGCGCGATCTGCTGGCCGGGCCGGTGACGCTCACGGTCGGCCGCCCGCTCGACCGGGTTCCGCTGAAGCTGGAACGTACCGGACCGGCTCGGGTGCACTGGTCCACCGAAGCCACCGGTCCCGGGCTCCGACTCGTCACCGAGGGCGAGTTGGAGGCCGACGGTTTCCTTGTCGTACGGGCCACCGTCGAGGCGGTCGACGAACTCGCCCTGGACGTACGGCTCGATGTGCCGGTCGTCGCCGAGATCGCCCGGTACACGATGGGGCTCGGACTGCCGGGGCAGATCTGCCCGGAGACGTACGACTGGCAGTGGGACACCCCCACGCGCAATCAGGACTCCCTCTGGCTCGGCTCCCCCTCGGCCGGCATCCAGGTGTCGCTGCGCGACGAGCACTATGCACGTCCGCTGAACACCAACTACTACCGCGAGAAGCCCCTCGTCGCGCCGCGTTCCTGGGCGGGGGACGGGCACGGCGGCATCCGGCTGCGCACCGCGGACGGGGTGCGGACGGTGACCGCGTACAGCGGCCCGCTGAGGATCGCCGCCGGGGAGCGCCACTGCTTCGAACTGCGTCTCCTGCTCACTCCGTTCAAGCCGATCCGGGTGCGACGCCACCTCGCCGAGCGCTACTTCCACGCATACGCCTCCCCCGCCGAGATCGCCGCCTACGGCGCGAACGTCGTCAACCTCCACCACGCCACCCCGCCCAACCCGTACCTGAACGACCCTCTGCTCGCCGCCGACGTGCTCGAGGAGTACACAGCCGAGGCGCACCGGCTCGGCATCCGCGTCAAGGTGTACGACACGGTGCGCGAACTCACGCGTCACAACCCGGAGTTGCCCGTCCTGGCATCCCTCGGAAGCGAAGTGCTGGCACCGGGGCCCGGCGGTGGACACGCCTGGCTGCACGAGCATCTGGGCACGGACTACGTCCCCGGCTGGGTGGCACCCGATGTCGCCGATGTGGCCGTCGTGACCTCGGGCGACTCGCGGTGGCACAACTCCTATGTGTGCGGTATCGACCGGCTGCGTCGCCGGATCGGGGTCGACGGCCTCTATCTCGACGACGTGGCGTACGACCGGACCACCATGAAGCGCGTACGCAAGACCCTGGCGCGCTCCGGGGAGACGGCACCCCTGATCGATCTGCACTCCTGCAACCAGTACCGGGAGCCGGACGGCTTCGCGTCCAGCGCCAATCTGTACGCGGAACTGATGCCCTACACCGACCGGCTCTGGCTGGGCGAGCTGTTCGACTACGAGGGGAGCGATCCGGCGTACTGGCTGGTGGAGCTGTCAGGGATCCCGTTCGGGCTGATGGGCGAGATGCTGGAGGGGGGCGGCAACCCGTGGCGGGGCCTGGTCTTCGGGATGACGGCGCGTGCCCCGATGACCGATGTGCGGCCGATATGGCGGGCTTTCGACGAACTTCGCCTCACTGAATCCGAGTTCACCGGCTGGTGGTCGGACGAACCTCCTGTGTCCACCGGCCGTGACGATGTCCTCGCCTCCACCTGGGAGGGACCCGGCGGGACGGTGACCGCGGTCGCGTCATGGGCTGCGGAACCGGTGGGGTGTGTCCTGACGGACGCCGACGGCCCGGTGGCGGCGTACGCGCCCGCGATCGAGGGCTTCCAGCCGGAACGCTCCTTCGCGGCGGGTGAGCGGGTACCGGTGGCGCCGGGACGCGGCTGGCTGCTGTCCGTACGACCGGCTCCGGTGCCATGCTGACCGGCCCGTCCTCGGCCGCGGCGGCCGAGGACGGGCCGGGGGCCTGCCGCACAAGTCCCTGAGCCCGATCGGCGTCCGCCCGACCGTTCACCGCACCATTCGCCGCTCTGTGCGACCGCTCGTCGCACGCCTCGGTGCATCTCCTGTTCGTCTCGGCGCGAATGCGTTCGTATACGGCGCAGGCAGCGGCGCGGCGGCAAGGGCCTCCGCGGGGAAGGGCGTGCACGATGACCACGACGACGACCGATGAGCAGGCCCTCGCGAAGTTGCAACGCGAACACGGTCCCGCGCTCCTGCACTTCCTGCTCGGTCTGACCTTCGGCGACCGGCAGCGGGCCGAGGACCTCCTCCAGGAGACGCTGGTACGGGCCTGGCAGCACCCGGAGGCGTTCGACGGTCCGTACGACTCGATGCGGCCCTGGCTCTTCACCGTCGCGCGGCGCCTCGCGATCGACGCGCGCAGGTCCCGGCAGGCCCGGCCGACCGAGGTCGGCGACGTCGCGCTGGAGAGCGCCCCGGACCGGGAGGACTCCACGGAGTCCACCGTCGCCGCACTCGATGTACGCGAGGCGGTGCGCACGCTCAGCCCCGAGCACCGTGCGGTGCTGGTGCAGATATATTTCCGCGGGCTGAGCGTGGGCGAGACGGCGCAGGTGCTCGGCATTCCGGCGGGCACGGTCAAGTCCCGCTCCTACTACGCGCTGCGCCTGCTCTCCCGTAATCTGCCCGGCTACTCCCCGAGCAGGTCCTCCTCGCTGACCAGGCCGAGCAGGGCCGCGGCCTCCGCGATCTCCACATAGTCGGCGATGCAGCCGTCGCAGTCCCGGAGATGGCGGCAGACGCGGCGGGTCTCCCCGGGCGTGAGTGCGTCGAGAACATAGGCACCGAGCAACTGCCGTACATGCGGGCCCTCCCCGGGATCGGCGGTCATCGCAACCTCATGTCTGTTCTGTGACGGATCCGGTCCGACGGATCCTGTCCTTCTGGCCACGCGGGGCGCGCTCCCCCGGTTCAATGCTGCGTGTAGCCCGGTGCCGAGAAGAGAAAGAGGCGAGACGGGATGCGTCCGGAACGTACGGATGGAACCAGTGGGGGCGGGCTGCTGGTCCCGATGGCCTGGATGTACGCCGAGTACATCGCCGATGAGCTGCTGCGGACCGGCGAGCTGATGGAGCCGTCGACGCTGGAGTACCGCGCGGGGCGCGATGCGCTCGCCCTGACCATCTTTCTCTCCGACGGAGGCGTGGCCGATGCCCTGCCCGCCACCCGGATGGACGAGCTGCGGCTGCTGACCGCGTACGGGACGGCCTGGCGCAGATGGGTCTGCGAACGGCTCGACGCACTGGCGGCGGCTCCGGTGCCGGACGGGCGGGGCCGACCGGACCCCGATCTGGCGCTGGCCCGCGTCGCGTGGCGATGGCTGGAGGAGACCGAGCTGCTCGCGGCCGACCTCGATGCGATCGGTCCGGCGCCCTGGGAACCGGTCGATGTCGAGGAGGACCTGGAGTGGCCGCAGGAGATGGCCCAGGTGTGGACGCCGGCCTGGCAGCTGGGACTGCCGCTGGGGCATCTGGCGATCCACCTGTACTGACCGCTGCCCGCCCGGCGGGTGTCGCTCGTGGCGTCGGTCACGAACCGTGCACCCCGGCGCGGTACTTCGGCAGACGCACGGTGATCTTCATCCCTGCGCCGATCCCCGTCTCGATGACGAGCCCGTAGTCGTCGCCGTACACCTGACGCAGCCGCTCGTCGACGTTGAGCAGGCCGATGCCGGTGGAGGTGCCGCCCTCGCCGCGCAGGATCTGCCGGAGCCGTTCGGGATCCATGCCGGTGCCGTCGTCCTCGATGACGACCACCGCCTCGGAGCCCGCGTCCAGGGCGCTGATGGAGATGCGGATCGGGGTCTCCCCAGCTCGAGCGGAGTTGAGATCTCGGGGAAGGGCGACGGCGCCTTCGAGGCCGTGCTTGACCGCGTTCTCGACGAGTGGCTGGAGACAGAGGAACGGCAGGGCGACGGGCAGCACTTCGGGGGCGACCTGGAGCCTGACCGAGAGTCGCTTGCCGAAGCGGGCCCGTACGAGCGCCAGATACTGATCGATGGAGTGCAGCTCGTCGGCGAGGGTCGTGAAGTCGCCGTGGCTGCGGAACGAGTAGCGGGTGAAGTCGGCGAACTCCAGCAGCAACTCACGCGCCTGCTCGGGATCGGTGCGGACGAACGACGCGATGGCAGCCAGGGAGTTGAAGATGAAGTGCGGGGATATCTGGGCGCGCAGGGCCCTGATCTCGGCCTCGATGAGCTGGGTCCGGGACCGGTCGAGTTCGGCGAGTTCCAGCTGTACACAGACCCAGCGGGCGACCTCTCCGGCCGCCCTGGCCAGCACCGCGGACTCGCGCGGGGCGTAGGCGATCAGGCTGCCGAGGACCCGGTGGTCGACGGTCAGGGGCACGGCGACGGCCCAGCGCAGCGGGCAGTCGAGGTCGTCGCAGTCGCTGTGGAAGGCGGTGTCGCGACCGCTCGCGAGGAGGCCCCGCACCTGGTCCATGACGTGCTTGCCGTGGTGGTCGCCCTCGCCGTCCCAGACGAGCACCCGGTCCCGGTCGGTGAGGCAGAGCGCGTCGGTGCCGAGCAGGGAGCGCAGCCTGCGGGCGGACTTGCGGGCGCTCTCCTCGGTGAGCCCGGCGCGCAGCGGGGGCGCGGCGAGCGAGGCGGTGTGCAGGGTCTCGAAGGTGGCGTGCTCGACGGGGGTGCCGACGTCGCTGGTGCGAACGGGGCGGGCGGTACGGCGGCCGAGCAGAAAGCCGCCGCCGAACAGCAGGAGTACGAGCAGGACGAGTACGGCGTATCCGGCCCCGGTCATGGCTGTCCCCCAGTCGTCGAGGCCCCCGGCCCACCACGTTCCTCAGTCATCGAGGCCCCAAGTCATCGGTGTCTGCCGGGCATCAGCGCTTCCGGCAGGTGGAAGCGCGTCATCGCGGCATTCGTCCCGGGCGGGATGCGGCCGGGCGTGGCCAGCGACACCAGAACCATCGCGAGGAAGCCGACCGGGACCGACCATACGGCGGGCCAGGCGAGCAGCGTGTGCGGCCATCCCGGCGGACGCACGGCACCGCTGACGGTGATGGCGACGGACAGGAACGCCGAGCCGCCGCCGAGCAGCAGTCCGGCGATCGCGCCGGGCGGGGTGAGCCGCCGCCACCAGATGCCGAGGATCAGCAGCGGGCAGAACGACGACGCCGACACGGCGAACGCCATCCCCACCGAGTCGGCCACCGGCACCCGGCTGACCATCAGCGAACCGGCCAGCGGGACACACATGGCGAGCACGGTGGCCAGCCGGAAGTGCCGTACCCCGCGCGACGGCAGGACATCCTGGGTAATGACTCCCGCGACGGCCATGGTGAGTCCGGAGGCGGTCGACAGGAACGCGGCGAACGCGCCGCCCGCGATGAGCGCGCCGAGCAGATCCCCGCCGAGCCCGCCGATGACCCGCTCGGGCAGCAGCAGCACCGCCGCGTCCGCATCCCCGCCGTGGATGAGCTCGGGGGCGTACACCCTGCCGAGCGCTCCGTAGACGGGCGGCAGGAGATAGAACGTGCCGATGAGGGCGAGCACGACGACGGTGGTGCGGCGGGCGTCGCGGCCGTTGGGGCTGGTGTAGAAGCGGACGACGACGTGCGGCAGCCCCATGGTGCCGAGAAACGTCGCGATGATCAGCCCGTACGTGGCGTACAGGGGGTGGTCGGCGCGGAAGACGGACAGTTGCTCGTCGAAGGTGCCCCGGGGGTGCCCGCTGCCGTGCCAGGCCAGCACCAGGAAGATCGCGGGGACCAGGAGCGCGGTCAGCTTCAGCCAGTACTGGAATACCTGCACGAAGGTGATGGACCGCATGCCGCCCGCGGCGACCGCCGTCACGACGACCGCCGCGACGAGCACATCGCCGAGCCAGCCGGGCGCCCCGGTCAGGATTTTCAGGGTGAGCCCGGCGCCCTGGAGCTGCGGTACGAGATACAGCCAGCCCGCCCCGACGACGAGGACGCTCACCAGCCTGCGCACCTGCCGCGATTCGAGCCTCCCCTCGGCGAAGTCGGGCAGGGTGTACGCCCCGGAGCGGCGCAGCGGCGCGGCGACGAACACCAGCAGCAGCAGATAGCCGGCGGTGTAGCCGACCGGGTACCAGAGCATGTCGGGGCCGTGCACGAGCACCAGGCCCGCGATGCCGAGGAAGGAGGCGGCGGAGAGGTATTCGCCGCTGATCGCAGCGGCGTTGAGCCGGGGTCGGACGGTGCGGGAGGCGACGTAGAAGTCCGAGGTGGTGCGGGAGATGCGCAGCCCGAAACCGCCGACGAGAAGGGTGGTGAGAACGACGGCGGCCACGGCCGCCACCGCGTATGTCCGGCTCACTGCGCGGGGCGGCCTTCCACGAGCCGGGCGAAGTCGCGCTCGTTGCGCTCGGCCCGCCGCACGTACCACCAGGCGATCAGGGTCAGTGGCGGATAGGCGGCGAAGCCGAGGACCGCCCATACGACGGCGGCGCTGTGCAGGGCCTCGAAGACCAGCGGGAGCGTACCGACGACCACGGCGAGCACGCTGAAGGCGGTGAGTCCGGCGCGCAGCTGACTGCGCATCAACGAACGGACATAGGCGCCACCGAGAGCGGTCTGCTCGTCGATCTCCGACTGGGTGCGGTAGCGCGGAAGCGGGCGCACCCGCCGGGGCTCCCCCGTCACCACTTCACGCCGGGGCGTCGACTCTGCGGACATGGGCCCGGAGTGTACGCAGCCGGGGGCGCTCTGGGAAGGGTTCGAACCCGGGTAGGCCCTGGTCAGCGGCCGGTCCGCCGCATCAGCAGGTCGCGCAACGCGCGGGTGTGACGTCGGCTCACGGCGAGCTCCGCGGTGCCGATACGGACGCTCATGGTGCCCGCGTCGAGCCGCAGCTCGTCGATGCGGGCGAGGGAGACGAGATGGCGGCGGTGGATGCGCACGAAGCCCCGCGAGCGCCAGCGCTCCTCAAGGGTGGTGAGGGGAATACGGACGAGGTGGCTGCCGGTGGCGGTGTACAGCCGCGCGTAGTCGCCCTGCGCTTCGGCGTACGCGATGTCGTCGACCGGGACGAACCGGATGACTCCGCCGAGTTCGACGGGTATCTGGTCGGCTGCGGTGTCGTGGACGGACGCGGAGTGGACAGGCGTGGGGTGCGCGGGTGCGGAGCGGTCGCCGATCTGTTCCGCGACACGGCGCACTGCTTCGGAGAGCCGCTCGCGGCGCACGGGCTTGAGGACGTAGTCGACGGCCTTGAGGTCGAACGCGTGGACGGCAAAGCCTTCGTGGGCGGTGACGAAGACGATGAGCGGGGGCGCGGCGAACCCGGCCAGCAACTGGGCGACGTCGAGTCCGGTGAGGCCCGCCATGTGGATGTCGAGGAAGACGACATCGATGGCGGACGGGTCGTCAGGCCCCGCGTCCACGGCGCTGCCGATCCGGCGCAGCGCCTCGGTGGCACCGGTGGCGCCCTCGGCACTGCGTATGCGCGGATCGGCGCGTAGGAGGTAGAGCAGCTCCTCCAGGGCGGGTGCTTCGTCGTCGACGGCCAGTACGCGCAGCATGAGGCCGGAGTGTAGAGCGTGTCCGGTGGAGTTGGCTTGAGTGATTCGCGGGCCGGGTCCGTACCAGACGGCATGCGCACCCCGGAACCTCATCGCAATGTCGGCGCCTACGCACTTGGCGTGCTCGGCGCTGCCGATGCCTTCCGCTTCGAGGAGCATCTGGCCCAGTGCCCCCTGTGCGAAGTCCGGGCGGCGGAGTTCGGTGCGGTGACCGCGGTGCTCGCGGAGCATGCGCGGCGGACGCCGCCCGGGGTGGATCCGGCGGTACGGGCGGGCCCGGAGCTGATGCGACGTGCGGTGGGTGCGGTGGTGGCCGCGCGGCGCAGGAGCCGCAGGCGACGGCTGGCGCTGGTGGCGGCGGCGGTGGTCCTCGCGGTGGGCGGGCCGCTCGTGGTGGTCGGTGAATCGGCCGGGCCGCCGGGGCAGGCGCAGGTGCAGCGGTGGGCGGCGGCCGACCGGTCGACGGGGCTGGCGGCCGTGGTGACGACCGGGGCGAAGGAGTGGGGCACGGATGTCGGCCTGGAGGTGTCGCGCGTGCCGTTGGCGGGGGTGTGCGCACTGGTCGCGGTGGGGCGGGACGGCAGCGAGGAGACCGTCACCACCTGGTCGGTGGCCGGCCCGGACGAGAATCCGCTGTCGATGCAGGGCGGGGCTGCGTTGCACCCGGCCGCCATCGACCGTTTCGAGATCCGTGCGGCGGACGGACGGCGGCTGCTGCAACTGACCCGCTGAGGGGCCGGCGGTGAGCGCGGCGGCGCGCTATTTGAGCAGCTTGGAGAGCCGGCGGTCGGCCAGCGGTTTGCCGCCCGTCTGGCAGGTCGGGCAGTATTGCAGCGACGAGTCGCTGAACGAGACCTCCCGGATGGTGTCCCCGCAGACCGGGCAGGGCTCGCCGGCGCGGCCATGGACACGTAGCCCGCTCTTCTTCTCCGCCTTCAGCTTTCCGGCCGCCACTCCGCTGGAGCGTGCCACGGCATCCTGGAGCGTGGTGCGCAGCGCGGTGTGCAGCCGGGTGGTCTCGTCGTCGGTGAGGCTCGCGGTCAGTTTGAACGGTGACATCTTCGCGGCGTGCAGGATCTCGTCGCTGTAGGCATTGCCGATGCCCGCGATCAGCGATTGGTCGCGCAGAGCGCCCTTGATCCGACGGCGTTCCCCGGCAAGCAGCGCGGCGAACGCGTCACGGTCGAAGGCGTCGTCGAGCGGATCGGGCCCCAGTCGGACGATGCCGGGCACCTCGGCCGGGTCGCGGACCAGATACACGGCGAGGCGTTTGGTGGTGCCCGCCTCGGTGAGGTCGAAGCCGTCGCCACCGGTGAGTACGGTGCGCAGCGCCAGGGGTCCCTTGCCGGGGCGCGGCGGGGTGGCGGGGAAGCTGTCCCTCCAGTGCAGCCAGCCGGCCCGGGCGAGATGGGTGACCAGATGCAGCGGGCCGACGCCGATGTCCAGGAACTTGCCGTGCCGGGCGACACCGGTGACGGTGTCGCCCTCCAGGGCGGTGAGCGGTGGATCGTAGGTCTTGAGCACGCTGACGGCGAGCGGCAGGACGCGGGCGATCTCCTTGCCGACCAGGTTTTCGTCGAGAAAGACCCGCAGGGCCTCGACCTCCGGTAGTTCGGGCATGGTTCCCAGGGTGCCGCACTCGAGGGGGCGGTGCCTATCGAAGTCCGTACACCCGCTCGGCGGTGGTCGCGAAGACCGCCGCCCGCTCGTGCTCGGCGAGGTCTTCGGTGAGGGTGCGGGCCGCGTCGACGACTTCCGCGTAACTCGCCGCGAGCCGGCAGACCGGCCAGTCGGAGCCGAACATCAGCCGGTCGGGCCCGAACGCGTCGAGAACGGTGTCGGCGTACGGGCGCAGGTCGTCGACCGTCCAGGAACGCAGGTCGGCCTCGGTGACCAGGCCGGAGAGTTTGCAGACGGTGTTGGGGTGGTCGGCCAGGGCCTCGAGGTCGGCCGCCCAGGGGTGCAGGGTCCGGGTGGCGATGGGCGGCTTGCCGGCATGGTCGAGCACGAAGGTGAGTTCGGGCAGCAGGGCCGCGGCCGAGACTGTGGCGGGCAGCTGATGGGACTGGACGACCAGGTCGTAGACGAGTCCGGCGGCGGCCACGGCGGACAGCCCGCGACGGACGTCGGGGCGCAGCAGCCACTCGGGGTCGGGTTCGCCCTGGACCTGGTGGCGGATGGCGACCAGCCGGTCGCCGCCGGGGAGTTCGCGCAGCGCGGCCAGGGTGTCGGCGATGTCGGGCGCGGTGAGGTCGGCCCAGCCGACGACGCCCGCGACGAGGTCGTTGCCGTCGGCGAGGGCGAGGAACTCGGGGGTCTCCTCGGGGACGGTGACGGTCTGGACGAGGACGGTGGCGTACACCCCGGCGGCGCGGGCCTCGGGCTCCAGGTCGGCGAGGGTGAACGTGCGGGCGAGCGGGGCCATTTCGTCCCCGGTGATCCACTCCTGGTCGCGTACCGCCAGGTCCCATACGTGGTGGTGGGCGTCGACGATCCGTTCCCGGCCGGTCATGTCACAGCTCCCAGGCAACGGGGAGACCGGCAGCGGCGCCGTCCGACGAGTAGTCGTGCGCGACATCGAGGAGCTCGTCCATCCGGGCCTGCCAGGCGACGTTGACGGGGAGCTGCTCCAGCTCCGCGAGGAGCCGGGCGTAGTCCGCGCAGTCGATGACGTGGAAGAGGTCGGTGCCGCTGCGCCAGATCGTCCACGAGGTGGCGCCCGCCGCGCGGATCGCGGTGGTCAGTTCCGCGGGGACTTCGCGGTGCGCTGCCTCGTACTCCTCGATGCGGTCGGCACGGACCTTGGTGTGCAGGGCGATCCTCATGATCAGCGTCCGTCCTCGTCGTGCGGGTCCTCGGTGAGCAGGCCCTCGGCGCGCAGGTCGTCCCAGACGGCGTCCGGGATCTCGCGGGAGAGCAGGTCGGCGGCGTCGTGCATCTCGTCCGGCGAGCGGGTGCCGACGAGCACCGAGGCGACAGCCGGGTGAGCGAGCGGGTAGCGCAGCGCGGCGGCGCGCAGCGGTACGCCGTGCGCCTCGGTGACGGCCTTGATGCGCAGGGCCCGGTCGAGCAGGGTCATCGGGGCGGCGGCGTAGTCGTAGGTCGAGCCTGGCCGCGGGTCGGCGAGCAGCCCGGAGTTGAAGACCCCGCCGATGACGACGGCGCGGCCGCGGGCGGCTGCTTCGGGCAGCAGCTCGGCCAGCGCGGACTGGTCGAGGAGGGTGTAGCGACCGGCGCAGAGCACGGTGTCGACGTCGGTGTCGCGCAGGAAGCGGGTGAGCATCGCGGTCTGGTTCATGCCCGCGCCGATGGCGCCGACAACACCTTCGGCGCGCAGCTTCTCCAGGGCCGGGTAGGCCGTGCGGAAGGCTTCCTCCGCATGGTCGTCCGGGTCGTGCAGATAGGCGACGTCGATCCGGTCGAGGCCGAGCCGGTCGAGACTGTCCTCGATGCTGCGGCGTACGCCGTCGGCGCTGAAGTCCCATCGCCGTCGGTGGGTGGCCGTTACGGCGAAGCCTTCGGAGAGACCGTCGTCCGGGGCCGGCTCGCCGGCCGGCAGGGGGTCGAGCACCCGCCCGACCTTGGTGGACACCACGTACGCGTCGCGGGGCCGGTGGCGCAGGGCCTCGCCGAGCCTGCGTTCGGAGAGGCCGAGCCCGTAGTGCGGTGCCGTGTCGAAGTAGCGGACGCCCTCGTCCCAGGCGGCGTCCACGGCGGCGGCGGCCTGCGCGGCATCGACCTCGTGGAAGAGATTGCCGATGCCGGCCGCCCCGAAGGACAGCTCGGTGACCTCGACCGCACTGCTTCCCAGCCTGTTTCGCCGCATGCCGTTGCCGCCCTCCCCGATGATCGCTGTTTCTGCACAACGAATATTCATCGGATCACTTGGGCGCGTCAACTACTTGAACGCCATCACATACGACTTGTACGAGGAAATTTGTCCGACCTATAGGCGGACGCCTTCCGGCAGGCGGGCGCCCTGGTCCGCGGGCATCAGGGCGAGCAGCTCGCGCAGCTCGTCCTCGGCGCAGCGGGCCAGCCGCTCCAGGTCCGGGACCGCCTTGCCGTCGGCAACCAGGCCGATGTGCACCCGGCCGCTGTACGTGGACAGGGCGACGGCCAGGGACTGGCCGCGGGCCAGCGGCGCCATCGGATAGACGGCCTGCAGCGGGCAACCGCCGAGCGAGAGCGCCGAGCGCGGCAGCGGCACACTGGTGACCAGCACGTCGAAGAGCATCCGGGCCGCGCTGCCCGCCAGCGGGGCGCCGAAGCGGTGCGCCAGCGAAGGCAGTTGATCGGCGAGTACGGCGACCGCACCCGCGCCCCGCAGCGGTCCGGCGGCCTTGTTGCGGTCCATGGCCGTACGGACGGCGCGCAGCCGGTTCCACGGGTCGGCCTCGGAGACGGGGAGGCCCAGCAGATAGGCGGACAGCCGGTTCCCGGTGGCGCCGGCGGCACCGGGCCTGCGCCGGGAGACGGGGACGAGGGCGCGTGGGTCGGCGTCGGGCAGTTGGTCGCCGCGCTCCAGCATCCAGCGGCGGAGTGCCCCGGCGACGACGCCGAGCAGGACGTCATTGGTGGTGCCGCCGACGATCCGGCGGATCCGGCCGACGGCCTCTGCGTCCAGGTCGGTGGTGGCCAGCTGCCGGGTGCCGCTGGAGGTCGCGGTGAGTGCGGGGGCGCCGCGCAGATCGAGGCGGCTGGCCCGTACGACGGAAGCACCGACACCGAACGCCCGGCCGAGATCCTCGATCCGGCCCAGCGCGAAGCCGGCCACCTGGCGCGGCCCGGGCATCCAGGAGCGGGGCGGGACCGGGCGCGCCCGGCGGGTGCTCGCTCCGCCGCGGGCGCGGGCCCCGACCGAGGCGATCTCGTCGAAGATCCCGGCACCGATGGCGACCGCGCGCATTCCGTCGGCGAGCGCGTGATGCAGCTTCACGAGCACGGCGAAGGGGCCGTCGTCGGCGCCGCTGACGACGTACATCTGCCAGGGCGGCAGCCCGCGTTCGAGGGGCTGCTCCATCAGCTCGCCGGCGAGCCGGGTGGCCCCCGCCATGAACCCGCCGCCCGCCTGATCCACCTCGCCCTGGGGCAGCCGCACTCGCTTGACGTGCCGGTACACGTCGAAGTCCTTGTCTACGGACCAGGCGGCACCGCCCACCGGCAGCAGAACGTCCCGCACCCGCATCCGCAGCCTGGGGATCGCGGCCGCGCGGGTGCCGAGCAGCTGGAGGACCGCCTCCGCGTCGACACCGGGCGCGGGGGCGGGGGGCGGCGAGAAGACGGCGAGCGCGCCGAGGTGCATCGGGTGCGCATCGGATTCGAGATGCCAGAACGCCAGATCGAGAGGTGCCAGTAGCTCAGTGCCCAACGGGTCCTCATGTCATCGAAGACAAAGATTGCCGGAGTCAACGACTGCCGCAGTCGCAGTCAATCCCCCTCGATCGGTTACGGTCAAGTACAGACATGTTACGTTCTGTTACTGTCCGGTAGTGTCGCCCGCTCCCTCCACCGGCCCAGCCCCTCCGCCCGACCCGTCATTCGCGCTCCGGAATGATGAATTCACACCAGACGCACTTGCCGGTGCCGCGGGACTCCACGCCCCACGCGTCGGCCAGCCTGTCCACCAGCATCAGGCCCCGTCCGGACACCCCGGTCTCACCCGCGTCCCGGCGTCGCGGCAGTGCGCTCGACCGGTCCTCGACATCGACCCGCAGCCGCCGACTGGGCCCGGTGAGCACCCGAATGGTGACGCTCGCCCCGCCGTCGGTGTGCGTCAGCGCATTGGTGATCAGCTCGTCGGCGGCCAGCTCGACCTCGTCCGCCCGGTCCTTCGCACCCCAGGCCCGTACCGCGGCCCGGATCATGTGCCGGGCCGAGGTCAGCGCCTCCGGGTCGTTCTGGGCCACATTCTGCTGGAGCCGGCCACCCGGCCGGGGCGCGTGCGCGGCCTTGCGGCGCAGCAGCAGCACCGCCACGTCGTCCTCACCGCAGCACTCGTCGACCTCCTCGCAGAGCTGGTCGGCCAGCCGCTCGAGGTCCTGCGGACCGTTGCGGATCATGGCGGCCAGCCGCTGCATCCCCTCGTCGAGATCGGCTCCGGGCAGCTCCACCAAGCCGTCGGTGTACAGCACCAGCGTCTGCCCCGGGTCCAGCTCCATCGTGCTGACCGGGTACTCGAGCCGTCCGAACTCGGCCGAAAGGCCCAGCGGCAGCCCGCCCTCGACGGGCATCCTGCGACAGCTTCCGTCGGTGTCCCGGACCAGCGGATCGATATGACCGGCCCGGACCAGCTGTATGACTCCGGTGGTCAGGTCGACCTCGGCGTACGTGCAGGTCGCGAAGCGGTCGGTGTCGAGTTCATGGAGGAACGCGGAGGCCCGCGCCATGACCGTGGCCGGGCTGTGCCCCTCCGCCGCGTACGCGCGGAGCACGATGCGCAGCTGTCCCATGACGGCCGCCGCGTGCGTGTCGTGGCCCTGTACGTCCCCGATGACGGCGCCGACGCGGCCGCCGGGCAGCGGAATGACGTCGTACCAGTCGCCCCCGATGTCCTGCCCCTGCCGGGCCGAGCGGTACCGCACGGCGATCTGCGCGCCCGGCACCTCGGGGATCCGGCGGGGCAGCATGGCCTGCTGGAGCCCCTCGGCGAGGTCGTGCTCCTGCTCGTACAGCATGGCCCGCTGGAGGCTCTGGGCGATGGAGCTGCCGAGCGCGACCAGCAGATTGCGTTCGTCCCCCTCGAAGCCGTCCTTGTCGCTGTAGAGGAGTCCGATTGCACCGATGGGCCGGGCCTGGGCGATCAGCGGCAGATAGGCGGCGGAGGTGATGCCGAGACCGCTGATGCGCGGCCACAGGATCGGGTACGAGGTGGCGAAGTCCTCGGCGGACACGATGAAACGAGGCCTGAGGGTACGGATCACTTCGCTCATCGGGTACGGCTCGTCCGTACGGGTGAAACGGGTGCCCGGCACGAAGGACCCCGCTGGGCCGTCCGCGACGAGATGGATGCGCCCGGCTTCGAGCAGGCCCACGACGAGACTGGTCGCACCGAGGTGGGCGAGACCCTGCGAGTTCTTCAGGACCTCGATGACGTCGTGGACGGTACGGGCATGGGCCAGGGCGGCCGTGGTGGTCTCGACCAGGCTGGTGCGGCGGCGCCGCTCCTCGTCCAGCTCCCGGCGGGCGGTGGAGTCTGCCAGCTCCTGGGTGGCGTCCCGGACGATGCCGATGATGCGGTGGGGGCGGCCGGCCCCACCGCGACGGATGAAGCCCTGGGTGTGGGCCCAGCGCAGCGTGCCGTCGCGCCGGAGTACGCGGAAGTACGCCCCGTAGTTGGCCTGGCCGCACTTGAGGGCCTGAGACACCATGGCATCGAGCCGTGCGGCCTCGTCGGTCGGTATCCGAGGTCCGAGGCTCTCCGGCCGGCCGTCGTATTCGTCGACGCGCAGGTCGAACACGTCGAGCGCGGGCCGGTCCATATGCATGAGGCCACTGTCGAGGTCCCAGTCGAAGCTGCCCATACGGTTCAGGGCGAGGCTGAGATCCGGGTGGGCGGGCCAGTCGTCCGGGAGTGACAGGGCACCCGCAACCCGATCATCCATGCCGGTCACTCTGCCATCAATTGTCCGATTCTTCGAATGATCCCGGCCGCCGGACGCCAGGGGGCCCGGTCGCCGGGCCCCCTCCGCTGCACCGCTGTGCCACCGATTTCAGCGACCTTGGAACGCCTTGACGTTGTCCCCGAACGTCCACCCCTTCGATCCGTCCCAGTTGAGCGACCAGTCCATCAGCCCCTTCAGCCCACCGCCGTAGGTGTTCCAGGCCTGTGAGACCAGGTTCGGCGTCATGTAGCCGCCCCCGGCGCCGGGCTGCGCCGGCAGGCCCGGGACCTGTTTGTCGTACGGAACCTTGATCGTGGTGCCCTGGATGGTCAGGCCGTTGTTCAGACAGTCGGTCTGCACGGTGAACCCCTGGACGGTTCCGGCGGAGTACGAGTCGCCGGAGCAGCCGTACATGCTGCCGTTGTAGTACTGCATGTTCAGCCACCAGAGGCGGCCGTTGTCCGCGTACTTCTTCACGATCGGCAGGTACGCGCCCCAGATGGAGCCGTACGCCACGCTGCCCCCGGTGACGTACGCCGTCTCGGGCGCCATCGTCAGGCCGAAGTCGGCGGGCATCCGGGCGAGTACACCGTCGATGATGCGGATGAGATTGGCCTGCGACGTGGACAGCTGATTGATGTTGCCGCTGCCGGTGAGGCCGGTCTCGATGTCGATGTCGATGCCGTCGAAGTTGTACGTCTGCAGGATCGGCACCACGGTGTCGACGAAGCGGTCGGCGACGGCGCTGGAGCTGAGGTCGATCCCGGCCGTGGCACCGCCGATGGACAGCAGGGTGGTCAGACCCGACGCCTTGGCCTGGCACATCTCGGCAGGGGTCGGGACCTTCACGGTCGAGTCCATCCCGTCCTCCCACAGGACGGTGCCGTCGGAACGGATGACCGGGAAGGCCGCGTTGATCACGTTGTACCCGTGGGCGGTGATGCGGGAGTCGGTGATCGGGATCCACCCGAGCGGCGGGTGTACACCGTTGGCCGCGCCGTCCCAGTTCTCCCAGTAGCCCTGGAGCACCTTGCCCGCGGGCTTCGACTTCACCGCGCAGGTCTCGTCCTGCGCCGCGCTCGGGGTCGCGGCGACGAGCGTCTGCACGAGACACACGGCCGCCAGGCCGACCCCGAGCAGACGCGATGTCCGACCGAACATGCGGGTTCCCTTCTGTCATGGCCGGCCGCCCACCGCACCGTCGAGAAACTGTCATCATGCACCTGTCAATGCACACGCTAAATTGGTCCAGACCTTCCGTCAATGGGCCCGGACCGACGACAGGCGAGGCCACCGGATGGGCCACTCGGCGCGGGAGACTCCACGAGCAGGGCGCGGCACGGCCCGTGCCGCGCCCGAGCGGCGGCGCGGAAGAGCGCATATCGTTCATTAGAGGTGGTGCGCCGGTGCGGCTGCAGTCCGCGTGCACAGCACCCCGGAATCCGTGGCGGACGGAGGACGGAATGTCAACGGCCAAGAATCTGCTGGACGCGCTCCCGCCCGAAGGGCGCGCGCGACTGCTCGACCAGGCGGCCCGCGTGGTGTCATTGCCCGTCGGCACCCGGATCTTCGAAGAGGGACGAAAGGCCGACCGCTTTTGGATCATCCGGTCCGGACAGGTCGAACTCGACCTCCACGTGCCCGGCCGTCGTGCCGCGGTGATCGAAACGCTGGGCCGCGACGAACTACTGGGCTGGTCCTGGCTCTTCCCGCCGCGCATTTGGCATCTCGGCGCCGCCGCGATCTACCCGGTGGAAGCCGTGGAGTTCGATGCCGCGGCCGTCTGCGCACTGTGCGACGAAGACGCCGAGTTGGGCCGCGCGTTGTACAGGTACGTCGCGGAGACCGTGGCGGCACGGCTGCGCGGGACCCGGACCCGACTGCTCGCCCTGTACGGTCCGCAGTCCGGCAACCGGGCGGGTGCGGCCCATGAAACGGACATCGGCCAGGACCTCGCGGACATCTGACGCGCCGCGCACGGTCGCACGCCACCCGCCGTTCCATCATCTCCTGTTGAAGCGGCCGCACATCCCCGGCACTCCTTCTTGAACACGTTCAATAAAAGCTCTAGAGTCAACACGGGCAACTACTTGAACGCGTTCAAGACGGGGGATGTGACGTGTCCGTACTGGTCGACCTGATCGTGATGCTGGGCATGCTGGTCGTCGTCCCGGCCGGGCTGCGGCTGACCGGGGCACCCGAGCTCGACCGGATCCGCCGGCTCTGGCCGCTCTTCGCCGTCCCCGGTGCCGTAGCCCTCTGGCTGCCGCGCGGCGGACCCGCCACGGTGCTCGCCGGCTGTTACGCGCTCGGGGCCGTACTCCTCGCCCTGCATGCGCCGCTCCGTCTGCTCCGCACGGTCCGGGCTTCCGCCGCTCACCGCACCGCCGAGATCGCACTGTTCACCGCCCTGGTCACCCCGTCGGTCGCCGCCACCGCGTTGGTCGCCGAACGCTCCGGGCATGCCCTCTTCGGCTTCGGGCTCGGAATCCTCGCGCTGACCGTGCCGCACTTCCACTTCGCCGGGTTCGCCGCCGCACTGATCGCCGGACTCGTCTGCCGGGTCGCTGACGGCCCGGCCGGAACCTTCGCCGCGTCGAGCGTGCCCTCGGGCACCCTGCTCGTGCTCATCGGATACTTCATCGGCGACTGGGCCGAGTTGGCCGGGGCAGTCGTGCTGACGGCCGGGATGTGGACCGTCGCCCTGCTGACCTGGCGCACGATCCGCGGCAGCGGCCGGGACCGGACCACCCGCATGCTGTTCGCCGTCTCGTCCGCCGTGCTCGTGGCCACCATGGTGCTCGCGCTGAGCTGGGCGCTCGGCGAGGCGACCGGGCTGCCCCACCCGACGCTGACCTGGATGGCCGCGACCCACGGTCTCGGTAACGCACTGGGCTTCGCGCTCTGCTCGGTGCTCGCCTGGCGACGGCTCCAGGACCGTCCCGAACAGGCCCCACCCGAGCAGACCCAACCCGACCGTCCTCGTACCGAGCGGCCCCCTGCCGCCCCGGCCCTCACCACCTCGGTCCGCACGGACCCGCTCCTCACCGGCCCCGCCCTCACCGACCTCACCGACCTGACCGACCTCACCGACCTCAAAGGCAGGACGTCATGAGCACCCTCACCTATCCCGAGGTCGGCGCCACCCGGCTCGGCCCGCTCCCCGACGGGTACCACCACCTCCACCACCGGGTCGCGGTGGGCCGCGGCCGCGCCGACTTCGAGGCGGCGGGCGCCGCCGTCACCGCCTGGCGCATGCATCGCACCTCCGGCGCCCGGGTTCAGGCGTCGACGGCCCGTGCCGAGGCCGGGACCAGCGTGCGGGTATCGATCGGGGTCGGCCCGTTCCGGTTCACCGCACCGTGCGAGGTGGTCTGGACCGCGTACGAGAAGGAGCGCATCGGCTTCGCCTACGGCACACGTCCGCACCACCCCGAGTGCGGTGAGGAGTGCTTCGTGGTGGACCTGGCGGACGACGGCACGGTGTGGTTCACCGTGCTGGCGTTCTCCCGTCCGGTCGGTTGGTACACCCGGCTCGCCGGGCCGCTCGTGCCGATGGCCCAGCGAATGTACGCGCGTCGGCTCGGCACCGCACTGCGCCGGATCGTATCGGCGAGCTGAACCGGCTCAGTCGCTCCGCAGCGCCGATACTGGACGTGATGGAGTGGTTCACCGCAGATGGCTACTGGCTCAGCCGGCTGATCTTCCAGCGGGCTCTCGCCGGCATCTATCTGGTCGCCTTTCTCGCCGCCGCGCTCCAGTTCCGGGCGCTGATCGGCGAGCGCGGCATGCTCCCGGTGCCGGAGTTCCTGCGGCGTACGGACTGGCGGGAGGCCCCGGGTCTCTTCCGCCTCCACTACTCCGACCGCTTCTTCGCCGCCGTCTGCTGGACGGGCTGCGCCGTCGCGGTCGCGCTGCTCGCGGGGGTGGACTCGTACGTTCCGCTGTGGGCGGCGATGCTGCTGTGGCTGCTGCCCTGGGCGCTGTATCTGTCGATCGTCCAGGTCGGTCAGGTCTGGTACAGCTTCGGATGGGAGTCGCTGCTCCTGGAGACCGGCTTCCTCGCCGTCTTTCTCGGCAACGCCGGTACGGCTCCGCCGGTCCTGGTGCTGTGGCTGCTCCGTTGGGTGCTGTTCCGGGTCGAGTTCGGCGCCGGACTGATCAAGATCCGCGGCGACGAGTGCTGGCGCAGGCTGACCTGTCTGGACTTCCACCATGAGACCCAGCCGATGCCGGGCCCGCTGAGCTGGTTCTTCCACCGGCTGCCGAAACCGCTCCACCGGGTCGAGGTGGCGGCCAACCATGTCACCCAGCTCCTGGTCCCGGTGCTGCTGTTCGCCCCGCAGCCGGTGTCGAGTGCCGCCGCCGGGCTGATGATCGCCACCCAGCTGTGGCTGGTGCTGTCCGGGAACTTCGCCTGGCTGAACTGGGTGACCATCACCCTCGCCCTGTCCGCGGTCGACTGGTCCTTGGTGGCCACACCGCCCGCACAGTCCGCCCCACCGCTCTGGTACGAGGTGGTGGTCATCGCCGTCACCGCGCTGGTCGTGGTGCTCAGCTACCGTCCGGCGCGCAACCTGGTCTCCCGCCGCCAGGTGATGAACCGCTCCTTCGACCCGCTTCATCTCGTCAATACGTACGGTGCGTTCGGCAGCATCAGCCGGGTCCGCCTGGAGATCGTGGTCGAGGGCACCGACGAACAGCTGCTCCACCCGGGCACGGCCTGGCAGGAGTACGGCTTCCACGGAAAACCGGGCGATCCGCGCCGGCTGCCGCGCCAGTTCGCCCCGTACCATCTGCGGCTCGACTGGCTGATGTGGTTCGCGGCGCTGTCCCCCGCCTACGCACAGTCCTGGTTCGGCCCGTTCGTGGAGCGGCTGCTGGAGAACGACCGGGACACGCTGCGGCTGCTGCGCCACAACCCGTTCCCCGACGTCCCGCCCGCACACATTCGCGCCAGCGTGTACCACTACCGGTACACGACCTGGCGCGAACTGCGGGCCACCGGACGCTGGTGGCACCGCACCTATGTGCGGGACTTCATCCGGCCTGTGTCGCTCGGTCCCTCGTTCCTCAGCCCGACCAGGCGACCTTGAAGACCCAGGCGTGCTTGCCGGTCCTCCGGGCACCCGCCGGTACGTCGATCACCAGCGAGCCGCCCGTGGTGCGCCAGTGGAGCGGCCGGTCGTAGCCGAGCAGGGTGACCCGGTCGCCGCTGCGGATCGGCACCGGGGCCTCGACGGTGAGGGTGGCGCCGGGCTGTGCCAGCGAGTGGATGTAGAAGGCCTTGTCCGGCCGGACGGTGAACCGCAGGTCCTCGCCGAGCTGCGGCATCCGTGACCAGTACGTGGTCCCGTGGATGGCTTCGCCGTTGATCTTGAGCCACTCCCCCGTCTCACGCAGCCGACGCTGCATGATCTCGGGGATCGTGCCGTCGGCCTTCGGTCCGATGTCGAGCAGGAAATTGCCGTTCTTGGAGACGATGTCGACGAGCGAGTGCACGACCTCCTCGGTCGTCATGTACTTCTCGTCGGGTGTCTGGGCGTTGTAGCCGTACGAGAACGGGTCGAGGCCCCGGCTGGATTCCCATTTCGCCGTGACGATCTGGTCGTACGTCGTGTATTCGGGCGTCGTGAAGTCGTATGTCCCGATCCCGGAGCGGTTGTTGACGGTGACATCGATGGGCCTGGCCCGGTTCTTGGCGTGGTTGAAATACTCGGACAGCACCCGGTGGCTGTCGTTGTCGCCGCCTATGTCGCACCAGAGGATCTCGGGGTCGTACCCGTGGACCAGCTCCAGCATCTGCGGGCCCTGGAACTCGGTGACGTAGTCCTTGCCCGCCGTGTATCCGGTGTACGGGACGGGCTCCAGGGTGTACGGGTTGCGCGGGGCGTGGCCCATCCAAGGGTGGTCGGGGTTGAACCACTCGGGCATCGAGAAGTACAGCCCTCGGTGCAGTTCCGGGGTGTAGCGGCGCGAAGCGTCGAAGAGCTCCTTGACCAGGTCGCGCCCCGGCCCCATCTTCACCGCGTTGCGGTCGGAGAGCTTGGTGTCCCAGAGCGCGAAGCCCTCGTGATGCTTGGAGGTGAGGACGTGGTACTGCGCGCCCGCGTCCCGGAACAGCTCCACCCAGGACCGGGGGTCGAACCGCTCGGCGCGGAACTGCGGGATGAAGTCGTCGTAGTCGAAGGACTCGCCGTACGTGTCGCGGTGGTGGGCGTACGTCGGGTTGTTGGGGTCCTGCATCTGGTTCCAGTACCACTCGGCGTACTGCGTGCCCACCGGCGCCCAGGCGGGCACCGAGTAGACCCCCCAGTGGATGAAGATGCCGAACTTCGCCTCCTGGAACCAGTACGGCGCCTGGTGGGTGGAGAGGGAGGCGTCGGTGGGCCGGTAGTCCGGGACGCCGAGGGTGAGCGAGCGGCGGACGGTGGCCGCCTGCTGTCCGCGGCCGCGCGCGACAACGTTGCCGTCCTGAGCGGTGCCGGGTGCGGTGCCCGGCCTGCTGCGGATGCCGATCCGGACGCGGGCCTGGTCGCCGGGGGCGAGCCGGGTGATGCGGGCGGGTTCGACGGTACGGGCTCCGGGGACGTCCACGGAGAGGCTGAGGCCGTCGGCGGCGAGGACGGCGACGGTGCCCGCGTTGACGACGGTGGCCTCGACGCTCTGCGCGCCGGAGTCCAGCAGCGAGGTGGTGGAGTGCGCGTCCCGCAGGGACAGTGCCCGCCCCTCGGCGGCCGGCTGGAGCGACAGCGCGAAGATGTGCAGTGATGAGCTGTTGGCCTCGGCGGGCCGGGTGGTGGGCAGCGTCAGCGCGACCGCTTCCCTGGTCGGGTCGAGCGCGATCTCGGTGACGGCGATCGAGACCTGGTGCGCGTCCTTGTCGCCGTCGGGGCGGTAGCGGTACGGGGCGGTGAGCGCGCCGCTGCCGGAATACCAGTCGGGGCCGCCGAGGGCGGGGGTCGATGTGGTGCCGTCCGCGTAGTGGACGGTGGCCTGGCCGGAGGCGGCGCCGTAACTGCATGCGGTGAGGAAGAGCCCGGAGAGGTAGCGGCCGGGCGGCAGGTCGATGCGCTGGCCGAGGGCGACGATGTTGTTCTTGGCACCGGCGCCGGAGGCGGGGAAGAGGAACGTGGTGCCGTCGATCTCTCTTTCTCCTGCGGGGAGCTCCTCACCGGGGAACGTGTAGCCGGAGCCGTCGAAGTCGCCGCCACGGGCCTCGGCGGTATCGATGCCGTCATTGTCGAACCAGCTGTCCAGGGGCACGGGGACGGCGGCGGGGACGGTGCCCCAGTCGCTGCGGTGGGCGTCCGGCCCGGGGAGTGCGGCTCCGGTTCGCGGGGCCGCATCGGCGGTGGCGGGGGTGAGCAGGGCGGCGCCGACTGCCGCCCCTGCCGTCATTCCGAGTACATGGCGTCTGGGAAGTTCGGTCATGACGTCCGATGATTGGAGCGTGGCGTGGACCTGTCAATGATATTTTCCAGACAGAACGAAACTCCATCCCCGCAACCATCGGATGACTGGATGTATCTGCCGTCGGGCCGGTCGGCCCGACCGGTGCTGCCGAGTCGCCGGATCACATGCCGAAGCCCCGGCTCTCCGTGATGGCGGAGGGCCGGGGCTTCCGAGCTGACGGACCGGGGCGAGTAATCGGGCCGCGCGGGTCGGGCCGGAGGATCAGTCGATGCCCGGCAGGATGTGCGGCTCGGCGAGGTCGTCCTCGTAGCCGGCCAGCCGGATCGGTGCGGACCTGGCCCAGACCTCGATGTTCCGGAGCTTTTCGGGCCGCTTGGCCTGCTTGCCGTTTCGCTCCGCCGGTCGCTTCTCGTGCTTCGTCAGTTCTGGTGTCACCGCGCACTCCTTAGTGTCACGTCACCCCGGGCGGCGCCGAGCCTCCGGCCTCAGTAACCGGAAATCGACTGCCCATGAGGGGCAGGGGCAGGAACAGTTCGGTCGCGGTGGCGCCGGGTGTGGATCGGGGACGGCGGCCTGGTTACAGACCTGTCCCAGGACGGCCGAGGAGGTTTCGTGGATCCCTTGGTGGCGTCCGTGCACATCAGACTAACCAAATGAGCGCGTCCGCGCTCGATGGAATGCGTGCGGTGGGTCACTTTCGGACATCCGGGTGATCTACCAGCCTGCGGGCGCGTAGTCCTTGAGGAAGCAACCGAACAGATCTTCGCCCTCTTCACCTCGTACGATCGGGTCGTAGACCCGGGCGGCGCCGTCGACCAGGTCCAGCGGGGCGTGGAAGCCCTCCTCGGCCAGGCGGATCTTGTCGGGGTGCGGACGCTCGTCGGTGATCCAGCCGGTGTCCACGGCGGTCATCAGGATGCCGTCCTTCTCGAACATCTCCTGGGCGCTGGTGCGGGTGAGCATGTTCAGCGCGGCCTTGGCCATGTTGGTGTGCGGGTGGCCCGCGCCCTTGTAGCCCCGGCTGAACACGCCCTCCATCGCCGAGACGTTGACCACATAGGCCCGCTTGGCGGCCGTCGCGGCCATCGCCGGGCGCAGCCGGCTGATCAGGATGAACGGCGCGGTGGAGTTGCAGAGCTGGACCTCGAGCAGTTCGATCGGTTCGACCTCTTCGACCGTCTGGATCCAACTGTTGGTGTGATGCAGGTCAGGCACGAGACCGCCCGCGTCGATCGCGGTGCCGGCGGCGATACGTTCCAGCGACGCGGAGCCGGTGACCAGGGCGAGCTCGGTGACGTCCTGAGCGGTCAGGCCCTCCTTGCGGGCGGCGGGCAGGGCCGCGACGCGGTCGACCGAACCGCTGCCGAAGGTGCCGATGACCTCGGCGGCGGGCAGCTCGCCCGCGGGCAGCGGGGCGGATTCGGCACTCACCAGCTCGCTGTACGCCTGCGGGGAGCGGCGCACCGTCTGGGCGGCGTTGTTGATCAGGATGTCCAGCGGCCCCTCGGCGGCGACCGAGTCGGCGAGCGCGACGACCTGGGCGGGGTCGCGCAGATCGATACCGACGATCTTCAGCCGGTGGATCCACTCGGCGCTGTCCGGCATCGCCTTGAAGCGGCGGATCGCGTCGTTGGGGAAGCGTGTGGTGATCGTGGTGTGCGCGCCGTCGCGCAGCAGCCGCAGCGCGATGTACATGCCGATCTTGGCGCGGCCGCCGGTGAGGAGCGCCCGGCGCCCGGTGAGGTCGGTGCGGGCGTCGCGGCGGGACCGGTTCTCCTTGGCGCACTGCGGGCAGAGCTGGTGGTAGAACGCGTCGACCTCGATGTACCGGGTCTTGCAGATGTAGCAGGACCGGGGCCGCTGAAGTATCCCGGCGATCTCGGCACCGGCCGAGGAGGACGGCAGGACGCCCTGGGTCTCGTCGTCGATGCGTTCGGCCGACCCGGTGGCTGTGGCTTCGGTGACGGCCTTGTCGTGCGCGGTCTTGGCGGCCCGGCGCTCCTGGCGGCGGCGCTGCTTCACCGTCCGGTAGACACCGGCGGTGGCGCGGCGCACGGCGATGGCGTCCGGGTGGTCGACCTCGATGGAGTCGAGTTCGTCGAGCACGCTCAGGCAGACGGCCAGCCGCTCCGGGTCGATACCGGGACCGAACTCCTCGATACCGGGAGCGAGCTCCTGGCTGTCCTCTGTCACCGTCATTGCCGTTCCTCTGTCACTGGTCATGGGGTCACTGATCGCGGGCAGAGCGCCCCGATCAAGTTTGCCATGCGACGGGCGCTGCTCCGTTCGCGTGAAGCGGCGCGCGAAAAGGGGGCATGACTTCGCCGAGGCCGGGCAGGAGCGCGTTGACAGCATTCCGCCGTAGGGGAGGACGACGTCATGGCAGCCAGGTCCGCACGGACGACCGAAGTGATGGGCGTACCGGCACAACGGATCGAGCAGACCAGTGGGCTGCCACTGGTCGGGGACGCCGGCAGCGTCGCACCGAGTGATGCTCGCGCACTCTCGAAGCTGTTCTTCGACCGCCTCCAGGATCTGGAGGAGGGGACGCACGCGTACGCGTACGCCCGCAACACCCTGATCGAGATGAACATCTCACTGGTGCACTTCGCCGCGTCCCGCTTCCGCAACCGGGCCGGAGACGACGCCGAGGACATCGTCCAGGTCGGCACGATCGGTCTGATCAAGGCGATCGACCGGTTCGACCTGTCCCGGGAGGTCGAGTTCGCCACCTTCGCCGTGCCGTACATCGTCGGCGAGATCAAGCGGTTCTTCCGTGACACGACGTGGGCCGTCCATGTGCCGCGGCGGCTGCAGGAGCTCCGTGTCGATCTTGCGAAGGCCAAGGAACGGCTCGCACTGGAGCTGGACCGGGACCCCACGGTCACGGAGCTCGCCGCGCATCTGGAGCTGTCCGAGGACGAGATCATCGAGGGTCTGGTCGCCGCCAACGGTTACGCGGCAGGGTCCCTGGACACCCATGCGGTCGACAGCGACGACGGCAAGGACCGGCGTACCTTCGCCGATGTGCTGGGCGCACCCGATCCGGCCATGGAGAGCGTCGAGAATCTGCATGCGCTGGCGCCGCTCCTCGCCGGGCTCGACGACCGCGAACGCAAGATTGTACAGATGCGCTTCGGTGCCGAGATGACGCAGTCGGAGATCGGGGCGGAGCTGGGGGTCTCCCAGATGCATGTGTCCCGGCTGCTCTCCCGGATCGTGAAGCGGCTGCGTACCGGCATGTGCGTCGTCAGCTGAACTGCGTCGTCCACTTTTGCCTGGAGTGAGACCGTTCGCCGGGGGTAGGCGCACGGTGAGACATGGTCACCGACCATCCCTGCGTCGCCCTGGCTGGAGCACATGAACGATCAGGTCACCCTGCGGCCGACCGGCCGCCCGTACGGGCATCGGCCCACGGAGGTGCTCCGCAGCGCCGCGGCGTTCGACGGCGAGCCCGGCTGCATCGCGCAGGCCCGGGCCCTCGCCGACAGCTTTCTGGCGCGGCTGGCGGCCCAGTCGCGGACGGCGTTCGGTGAGCACACCCGGGGCGATCTGATGCTGGCGGTCAGCGAACTGGTCACCAATGCCGACCGGTACAGCCAGGGCCCGTATCTGCTGGAGCTGGAGGGCACCGCCGAGCGGGTCAGCGTCACGGTGTACGACAGCAACACGGCGCTTCCGCTGTTCTACTCCCCCGACCCGACCCGCCCCGGCGGTCACGGCATGGAGATCGTCACCGCCCTGTGCGACCGGCTCACCGCCGAGCGGGTGCCGGTGGGCAAGCGGATCCGGGCCGAGTTCGAGCTCAGCAGCTGAGCCGTGGGGTGGGCGGGACGCCGCCCACCCCACGACCACGCCGGTCAGCCCAGGGCGGGCGGAGCGTCCGCAGGCGAGGTGCCCCATGCCGAGGGCGCGCTGCCCACGGTGAAGGCGAGCGACCGCGCCGAGCGGATGTCCTCGGTGGTGAGGTACGTACGCGACTGCGCCGCGCCGTCGATGCTCGCCGACTGGATGTAGCAGTCGGTGTCCGACGTCCCGGGCGCGCTCACGGTGAACGACCCGTGCGGGTAGTAGCGGCGGTCGAGTGAGAGATCGACACGCTCGAACGCCGGCGTGGACAGGCCCCAGGTGTCGGTGCCGGGCTGGACCGGGAAGACACCGATCGAGGAGAGCACCATCCAGGCGGACATCGTGCCGAGGTCGTCGTTGCCGGTCATGCCCGTCGGGGCGTCGGTGAAGAGGGTCAGCGCCGCGTGCACCACATCGGTGGTCTTCCACGGCTGCCCGGTGGAGAGATAGGTGTACGGGGCGATGAGGTCGGGCTCGTTCTGCGGGTTGTACTTGTCTGCGTTGTAGTACGCGTACGGGCCGTTGACCCAGACCTCACGGGCGGTCTTCGCGGGATCGGCGAGCAGCTTGTCGTACGCGAAAAAGGAGTCGAGCCGCTGGTTGGCGGCGTCCTTCCCGCCGATCAGGCCGACCATGCCGGGCAGGTCCTGCGGCACGAGCCACTGGTACTGCCAGGACGTGCCCTCGTGGAAGCCCTCGCTCTGTGCCGGGTCGGCGGGGCCGGTGAAGGCTCCCGAGGCGTCGCGGGCACGGAAGAAACCGGTCGAGGGGTCGAAGATCTTCCGGTAGTTCTGGGCGCGGTCCTCGTACCGCTTCGCGTCGGCGTCATGGCCGAGGTCACGGGCCATCTCGCCCAGCATCGCGTCGGAGAGGGCGTACTCCAGGGTGGCGGAGGCACCGTGGTCGAAGTCGGAGTCACCGGGCTTGGCGTGCGGACGGTCCTTGATGTACGGGGCGAACCCGTCCTTCAGATACTGCACGTTGGCTTCGCGGCCGACGGGCGCGGAGTCGGTGGGCGGGACGCCGTCGGCGTTCTTCTTCAGGGCGCGGTACGCCTCTTCCTCGTATCCCTTCAGCAGCCCCTGCTGATAGGCGTTGGTGAGGAACGGGGTGACGGGGTCGCCGGTCATGATGTTCGTCTCGACCGTGCCGTAGCCCCACTTGGGCAGCCAGCCGCTCTCGGCGTCGATCCGCAGGACCGAGATCGCCATGTCACGGGACTCGCGCGGGGCGAGCAGCGAAAGGAGCTGGGCCTGGGTGCGATAGGTGTCCCAGAGGGACCAGTTCTGGTAGTAGGTGAAGCCCTTGGCGCGGTGGGTCTTCTGGTCCCAGCCGGTGTAGCGGCCGTCGACGTCACTGCCGACGTTGGGGGCGAGGAAGGAACGGTAGAGCGACGAGTAGAAGGTGCGGCGCAGCTCGTCGCTGCCGCCCTGGGCCTTCACGTCGTCGAGCCGGTCCTCCCAGGACCGCTGGGCGGCACGTTCGACGCGGTCGAAGCTGCGGCCGCCCTCGGCGCCGAGGTTGAGTGCGGCGCCCTTGGCGTCGACGTAACTCAGGGCCGTGGTGGCCTCGACGGTGCGGTCCTTGCCGGTGTCGAAGCGCAGCCAGGCGCCGTTGCGCTCACCGGCCGCCGAGGACACCTTCGAACCCTCGGTGACGGTGTCGCCGTTCCAGGTGCCGGAGGTGGTGAAGGGCCGGTCGAAGCGGGTGATCGTGTAGACGGTGTACGGCTTGGTGTCCTGGCAGAAGCCGCTGCCGGTGATCGCGGTCCGGACGGTCCGGTTGTCGAGGATCTCCACCTTCGAGGACAGTGTCCGGTGCAGCGACTGGCCGGCGTTGAGCAGGACGTTGGCCTTGTCGGTGGCAGGGAAGGTGTAGCGCTGCACGCCGGTGCGCCGGGTCGCGGTGAGTTCGGCGTCGATCCCGGTCTTCAGCCCGACCTTGTAGTAGCCGGGGCTCGCCTTCTCGTCGTCGTGGCTGAACTCCGCCGCGTACTTGGCGTAGTCGGTCTGAGTGATGTCACCGGTGGTGGGCAGTGTCGGCAGATCGCCGCCGAGTCCGCAACCGACACCGGAGAGATGTACGGCGGAGAAGCCGCGTATGTGGTTCTCGGCGTAGTCGTAGCCGGTGTTGTGGCCGGTGTCCGGGGAGAGCTGCACCATGCCGAACGGCACGGACGCACCCGGGTAGGTGTTGCCCTCGTTCTGGGTGCCGATGAACGGGTTGACCAGATCGGTCAGTTGCCCTTCGGCGCGGGGCGCGGCCTGGGCCGTGGCCCCGGTGGTGAGGACACCGCCGAGGAGCGCGACGGCGGCGAGTGCGGCCGCCGGGCCGCGGAGTCTCGGCCGTGGGGTCCGGTGCATCCGTGGGATCCGGTGCATGGGGGTACTCCTCCTTGGACAACGTTGTCAGAGCGCGATCATTCTTGGTTCCCTCGTGATCCGCGTCAAGGGTTCGGACGCGAACGCTCCGGTCCGCCCCGGGCAGGGGGCGGACCGGAGCACTGTGACAGGTCAGGCGGTGGGGCATCCCGCCACGACCGGGTTGGACGCGTCGCGGATGAGCGCGTCCTGCGCCGCCTTGATCCGCTTCACGTCGGGCTTGACGATCCGCCGGTCGTAGGTGAGCAGTCCGTTCAACTCGCCCTCCACGTCCGAGATCTGGGTGTAGACGGCGCCGTTGCTGCCCTTGCAGGCGAGCTTCCGTACCTCGTCGAGCTTGGCGAGATAGTCATCGGTGTAGGTCGACTGGTCGACCGCGATGTACGACTGCTGCACGGCCCAGGCGTGGCCCGGCACCGCCAGGCCCAGTCCGCCGTACTCGCCGCTGACCAGGGCGCGTTGCCCGTCCGGCGCGGGCAGGGCCGGGCTCGGGTAGCCGTGCTCGTCGATGATGTCCCCGGTGCCTCCGTCGACGCCCAGGTTGATGCCCGACATGCTGTTGACCAGCCGGGTCGGGTCCCAGGACTTCGCCTGGTCGGCGATGCGGGCCTCGTCGTACTGGCCCCAGCCCTCGTTGAACGTGACCCACATGACGACGGACGGGTGGTTGTAGTGTTCGTCGATCATCTCCTTCATCTCGTGCTCGTACTCGGCACGGGCGGCGGCGGACGGGTTGACAGTGTTCATCGCCGGCATGTCCTGCCAGACCAGCAGGCCCAGCCTGTCCGCCCAGTAGAACCAGCGGTCGGGCTCCACCTTGATGTGCTTGCGCACGGAGTTGAACCCCATCGCCTTGTGCATCTTCAGGTCGTACGCGAGTGCCTCGTCGGTGGGCGCGGTGTGCAGTCCGTCGGGCCAGAAGCCCTGGTCGAGCGTGGCCATCAGGAAGACCGGCTTGCCGTTGAGGACGGTGCGCGGGGTGCCGTTCACCTTCTCCACGGCGATCGACCGCATCCCGAAGTAACTGCCGACCCGGTCGGAGCCGACGGAGACCTTCAACTGGTAGAGGTGCGGGTCGTTCGCGGACCACAGATGCGGGTCCGGCACGCGCACGTCCAGCGCCGATCCGGTGCGGCCGGTGGCCGTCCCGACCTTGCGCTTCCCGTCGTACACGGTTGCCGTGACCGGCACCCCGTCACGTACCCCGTGCACCTCGACGGCGACCTTCTCGCCCTGGACGTCAGGGGTGAGCTTCAGTGAGTCGGCGTGATCGGTGGCCACCGGCTCCATCCACACGGTCTGCCAGATGCCGGACGACGGGGTGTACCAGATGCCGCTCGGGTCGAGGCGCTGCTTGCCCATCGGCGGGTTCTCCCCGTCGGCGGCGTCGGTCGGATCGTAGACGCCGACGATCAGCTCCTGGGTCCGCCCCGGCTTCAGGGCATCGGTGATGTCGGCGCTGAACTTGTCGTAGCCGCCCTTGTGTTCGGCGACCTTGTGCCCGTTGACATACACCTCGGACTGCCAGTCGACGGCCCCGAAGTTCAGCTGCAGCCGCTTGCCCTGACCGACCTTCCACCCCTCGGGAACGGTGAAGGTGCGGCGGTACCACATGCGGTCCTCGTGCCGTTCGAGGCCGGAGAGCTGCGACTCCACCGGATACGGCACGAGGATCTTCTCGCCGAGCTTCCTGCCGACCGGGGGCTGCTCCCCCGCCTTCGCCGCGGCGAACTCCCAGGAACCGTTGAGGTTCTGCCAGTTGTCGCGGGTGAGCTGCGGCCTCGGGTACTCGGGCAGCGCGTTGTGCGGTCCGATCTTGTCGGCCCACTTCGTACGGAGCTCGTACGTCGAGTGGTTGGGCCCGCTGGACCAGAAGGCTCCGACGGCCTTGCCGTCCTGGCCCGTCAGCCCGCCCTGGCCGTCGTAGCGGATGTCGGCGAGTCCGTTGGCGTCGCCGGCCTTGTTCCCGACGACCGGTTCCTTGAGCGCGACGGTGAGGCTGCGCGGGTCGGCGGGATCGGCCTTGATGGCCCCGAGCGGCCACGTCGCACCGCCGATGACGGCATCGAGGTGGTTGGTGAGTCCGTCGGGCAGGGCCGCGAGCTTCTGGGCGAAGTCGAGCTTGAGAGTGCGGCCGTCGGCGAGGACGGTGGCACCGATGGCCCCGTCGTAGGCGAAGTCGTCCGGCAACCGGAAGGCGGACTGCGGCACGGGCTCCTTGGTGCCACCGGGCTCGGTCCACTTGAGGTGCAGGTTGGACCCGCCGAAGTGTTCGAAGTACTCGACCTTGAAGTCGTAGGCCTTGCCCGCGGTCAGCTCGACCGGCTGCGAGGTCTGTTCCTTCTCCCAGTCGTCGACCCAGTGGTCGACGACCGGCTTTCCGTCGATCCAGAGACGGAACCCGTTGTCCCCGATCATCGAGAAGACATGGGAACCGGTCTTCTCCGGCACGATCTTCCCGGTCCACCGGATGCTGGCGTCGTCGGCCTGCCCGGTGGCCGAGCTCAGCCGCGATTCGAGGCTGGGGAAGTCGATGTCCGGATCGAATCCGGTGGCCTTCAACTGCCCGAAGTCGAAGGCCCCTGGGGCGGACTGGGTGTAGTACTCGCCCTTCAGACCGTGCACCTCGGCGGTGTCGCCGGGGTCCGGGGCTGCGGATGCGGCAGGCACACCGGACAGCCCGGCGGCGCCGAGAGCGACGGCGAGAAGCAGGACGACTTTCTTTCTGATGCGCACGGATCCTCCTTGATGAGGAAGGGTGGCGGCTCGTTGCAACAGGATGTACAACGTTGGAAGGAATGACAGTTGGCATGACAGCACGACTCCCGTTCCACTGTCCAGGTGCATGACAGCCCGAAGGAGAAGGCCGGAGGGAAGCCTCGGAACGCCAGCGACGGACCGGCCGGCAAGATGGCCGCGCCGCGTTCTGGCCTGCGCATTCCTGGCCGCCGGCACCTCGCCGTCCCGGGCTGACGCAAACGCCGCCCACGCGGTCCGGTCCCGCTCCTCCCGGCGTCGCGGCCGACGCCGCCGAGCGGAAACGGCGTCACCTCGGCGGAAGATCAGGCGTGTCGGGGCCGTGGCCGGGGCGAGGCCCCGGCTCAGTTCCTGTTGCCTGCGCGCAGCCATGCGATGTAGTCGCCGACGGCTCGCTCGGTGTCGTACTCGGCCTGGTGGCCGGTGTCCTCCTGGAGACGGCTGATGTCGAGGACCAGGTGCGGTGCATCGCCTCCGGTGGGAAGGTCGAGCTGGGCGTCGGGAACCACCTTCCTGATCGCTTCGACGAGCTGGACGTTGGTCGTGGCTCGGCCGGAGCCGACGTTGTACGTGCGGTGGTTCAGCTTGCCCGCGAGCTGGAGGAGAGCGATCGCCCGCCCGGTGTCCTTCACATAGTTGAGGTCGAGCCCGTCCTCGGCGAAGGCCGGCCCCACGAGGTGGGAGAGGTCCGGGGCGGTGCCGCGGGCGGCAGCGTGGACGAGGGCGGGCGCGGCGAAGAACGGATCGGGATGGCCGAGCGGGCCCCAGGTACCGGAGACGCGATAGTTGACGATGTCGATACCCGTGGTGTCCGCGAGGAATCCGCCCAGCAGTTCGCCGACCTTCTTGAAGGTCGGTATCGAGACGAGTGCGCTCATCGGCAGCGGAGCGTCCTCGCGCAGCGGCCCTTCGTTCCTGGCGCCGAAGTAGACCCCGATCGTGCTGGCGACGCCCAGACGCCGCACCCCCCACTCCTGCGCCGCCTGCGCGATGTTCAGCAGCCCGTCAAGCGCCTGCCGTGTCGCCTCGACCGGCGCGTCGGGGACAGGAGGCCAGGGATAAGACCCCGCCAGGTGCACGATGCCCGTGATGTCGTGGCGGTGGCCGATCGCGAGCAGGGCTTCGCGATCGGCGACGTCCGCCTGCTCCACCTCCACCCGCGCTCCAGCGAGTACGGGCGGGAGTTGACGGGCACGGCGTTGGACCACAACGCAGTCTTCGCCCAGGTCGAGCAGCGCTCGCACGGTGTGGGATCCGATGAAGCCGAAACCTCCGGTGACGAGGATCATCGCGTGTCCTTCCTGTAGCAATCCTGATCGTCAGCGGTGCCGACGATTCCGGCGAACGACCGCCGGGGGTATCTGCTGGAACATGAGCGGGCGGGCGTGGCCGAGCTGGGCGACGCCACGCTCGAACCGCTCGGCGTCGCCTCAGAGTTGGTCGGTGCCGGTCCGCCATGGCGGACCGGGCCTGCCGGCGCCCGTGAGGCTCGGAAGCAGGTTGCTTACTTGCTCTGCAGCTTCCCCAGCGGGTTGGGGTCTTCCTCCAGTGCGGCGGCCGCCGCCCGCCAGCCGGTGTCCTCGGGGTAGAGGGCGCTGCGCAGGAAGACCGTGGTGAGTTGCTGGATCAGGGCGACGCGTGCGGGGCTCTCGTCCGTCGTCTCGGCGACCTCGTACCCGGCGATTCCCCCGAGCGAGTGCTCGGCGCCGAGCAGCGTGAGCAGGCTCTTGCTTCCGGGGCTGCAGGTGTAGGGGTCGGTGAACCAGTCCGGTCCGCGAGTGGACAGGTGGGACTGGTCGTTGTCCCCGGCGACGATGAGAGCCGACGTGGTCATCCTGTCGAAGGACGGCCTCATGAAAGGGAAGTTCTCGGCGGCGAATGGGGTCAGGTCGTCGCCCAGGCCGGTCAACGCGAGCAGTACACCCGCCTTGACCCGGGCATCGGACATGTCCTCTCGGGGAACGCCATCGGAGTCCAGGACACGCGCACCCAGCAGCGTGCTCGCCGTCTGGGCTCCCCATGAGTGGCCGGCCACAGCGATGCGGTCGTGGTCGAGGCGCCCGGCGAGGCCCGGCGCGGAAGCTTCCAGAATGTCGAGTCCGTCCAGTACACACGTGAGGTCCTCGATGCGGAAGCGCCAGATCCGCGGCGTGCGGGGGTCCTCGGCGGCGAGGCCGAGCGTCCTGGAGTCGAGGTGGGTGGGCTGCAGGACCACAAAGCCGCGAGCGGCCCAGAAGTCCGCCAGCGGGGCGTAGCCGTTCATCGACCAGCCGAAGCCGTGCGAGAAGACGATGACGGGCAGATCTCCGCCGGTCGCGGGGGCGGACACGCGGACATGGAGGTCCTCACCGCGACCGGGGGCGGACAGGACGACCGGCTTCGCGGATACCACCGTGGTGGGCGCACCCGCCGTCTTCTGCGCGTTCGCGGTTTTCGAGTCGGGCATGGAAGTGCCTTCCGTTCGGTTCGGTGCCTTCGCACTCTCGGGTTCGGTGGGGCCGGCGGCCGGTGGCGCCGCAGGCCGGGCAGAGTGGGGAGCGAGGAGCGTTTCTCATGCGGAACCACATCGACGCGGGTGCCGACCTCGCGCGCTCTTCCCATCCGGGTGGAGCGTGATCGCGACAGCGGCCTGGTGTACCGCTCCCGGTTCTGCCATCATGAGCAAAACGGAACGTTGCTCCGTTAACAATACGGAGCACTGTTCCGCTTTGCAAGACCTACGGAAGGAGTGCCGCGGTGGACGACAGCGGCCAGGGCCCGGGAAGCTCAGCCAGGTCCAAGCGCAAGGACGCCCGGCGCAACCAGCAGACCCTGCTGGACGCGGCCGCCGCGGTCTTCGTCGCCTCGGGCGTGGAAGCGCCGGTGCGCGACATCGCGGCCAAGGCCGGCGTCGGGATGGGCACGATCTACCGTCACTTCCCCACCCGGGCGGACCTCGTCATCGCCGTCTACCGCCACCAGGTCGACGCCTGCGCCGAGGCCGGCCCGGCCCTGCTGGCGGCAAGCCCGACACCCCATGCAGCCCTGGGACGGTGGATCGACCTCTTCGTCGACTTCCTGGTCACCAAACACGGCCTGGCCGCCGCGATGCAGGGGGACGGCACCGGCTTCGAGACGCTGCACGCCTACTTCCTCGACCGCCTCCTGCCGGTGTGCACCCAGCTCCTCGAAGCTGCCGCTGCCTCGGGCGAGATCCACTCCGACCTGGACGCCTATCAACTCATGCGCGGCATCGGAAACCTCTGTATCGGTGCCGAGAGCGACCCGCGCTACGACGTGCGCCGACTGGTCGCACTCCTCGTCGCAGGACTACGCCGGCCGTGCTGACCGTGACGCTCCCGAATGACGGAGTCCTCACGTGAACGGTTCTGTCCCGGAGCGTGATCCTGGCCGGCGGTCGAGGACGCAGTCTCCGCAGAGGCCGGCGCCCGGGCACCGGTAGTAGAGGCAACAGCTGTTCCTGCGGAATGCCGGGGTGTGCGGAGTCCCGGTGGTCCGCAGGTCCGGGTGGTCGAAGAGTTCGGCGGCCAGGGTGCGGGCCCGGTGCGCTGCGTCGGGGCGATGGTGGGCCCGGGCCCAGGTGATCAGCTCGCGCAGCGCTCCGGCCAGGGCCGAACCCGCATTGCCCCACAGCAGCCGGGGTGCGATGTGTCCGTCCCGCTGGACCGCCGCCGCGAGCGGTACGAGATGGCCGTACTGGACGCACTCGCGGATGCGGTCCGCGGTGCCCGGGAGCGTGTCCGCGGAGTCGAGCCACAGGTCGTCCGGCGCGGAGTGCTGCGGATCCCAGTGGAGTGCCGCCGGGGTGAGATCCGGGAAGCGGCCGGAGAGGACGGCCGGTCCCAGGGCGATCGACCAGAGGCGGGCGGCCAGCCCCAGGTGCGCGACGGACGCGGCGACCCTGCGCTCGGGGGTACGGAGCCGGGCGGCAACGGTGTCGATGCGGGCCGTGAGCGGTGCCGTCTCCCCCGCGTACAGGAGGGCGAGCGAGCGGTGCGCGCCGCCGGGCACCGGTGTTCTGCGCAGGGCGAAGAATCCGCCCACCGACGCCGCCCCGGCCTGCTCCATGCGCTGCTCCTTCACGGGCTCCCCCGGCCACTCGTAGTGACGACCCGGCCACCCCTGGGCGCCGCGTCCCAACGTTCACCGTAGCCGCGGAGGTGATCGTCCTGAGTCTCGGCAGCGAGAGGACTACCGTCGGTAGGAGGACACAAAAACCACCCCCCTACTACCAAAGCAGTACGTCGGAACGCCGTCTCAGGGACGACGACGCGACGGCTTTGAAGGGCCATCGTGGTGTACATGAGCTTCCTTGCACTGTCCGTGCTGCTGTCACTGATCTCCGCGGTCGCCTACGCGGCCGGGGCGATAGTCCAGGAGCGCGTCGCCACGGCCGGAGACGGCCGTTCGTTCGCCCCTCTGCGCAACCGCGTCTGGTGGGTGGCGGTGGCGTTGAACGGTGTGGGTGCGGTGCTGCACGTGGTGGCGCTGGCGTACGGCCCGCTCAGCCTGGTGCAGCCGCTCGGCGCGCTGACGATCGTCTTCGCCCTGCCGATGGCTGCGCTCTTCGCACGCCGCCGGGCCAGGGCGACCGCCTGGCGTGGTGCGATCATGGCGACCGTCGGTCTGGCGGGTCTGCTCGCCCTGACCGGCAACAAGGAGTCGCACACCCTGGGCGGCTCCGAGCAGCTTATGCTCGCGACCGTGACGTTCGGTGGCGTGGCGCTGCTCCTCCTGATCGCGAAGGGCATGCGGCCACCGGTGGTACGGAGTGTGGTCCTGGCCGCGGCCGCCGGTGTCGCTTTCGGTATCGCGTCGGTCTTCACGAAGACGGTGGCGATGCAGTGGGCGTCCGGTTCGGTCGGCGCGGGGATGCCCGCGCTTGTGGTCATAGCGGCTCTGGCGTCGGCCGGGCTGCTGCTGTCGCAGTCCGCGTACCGGGGCGCCGGCCTGACCGCACCGCTGGCGACAGTGACCGTGGTGAACCCGGTGATCGCCTCGGCAGTCGGCATCACGTTGTTCGGTGAGCAGTTCCAGCACGGCACGGCGGGCGCGTTCCTGGCACTTGCCTGCGGTGTGGCTGCCGGGGGCGGGCTGATCATGCTGATGACGGAACGGCTGGGCACGGAGCAGCGCGAAGGACAGCAGGTGCTCCCGGCCGGTCCGGATGCCCCGGCGGTTGCCGCGGAGGGCGCCGGAGGCGCTGCGGAGGCCGAGCCCGCGCTGGTCGTTTCTCCTGAGCCCGGAAGGGCCACGGCCGTGGCCGTCGGGGCAGCCCCGCCCGCCGCTGCCGCAGAAACGCTTCCGGCACCGCTCCCGCTGACTGTCACGGTGCCGCTGGAGCGGCGGCGGGTGGGGCAGGTCGACTTCGGCTCCGCACAGCAGCCGCGCACCGGTTCGGGACGACGAGGTGCGTTTTCCGCCGAGGACGGTCAGGCCGGCGGTCCCCTGGAGCTGCACCGGACCGTTCAGACGTTGACGCCGCCCGCCCGGAGGTAGGACAGCGGATCGACGTCGGAGCCGTAGCCGGGCCCCGTACGGATCTCGAAGTGCAGGTGCGGTCCGGTGACATTGCCCGTGGAACCTGATCGGGCGATGCGCCGGCCGCCGCTGACGTGCTGGCCCTCGCGCACCAGCAGCGCGGACAGGTGCGCGTACTGGCTGTACTTGCCGTCGCTGTGCCGGATGACGATCTCGTAGCCGTACGCCCCCGCCCAGCCTGCCGAAACGACCGTGCCGGAGGCCACCGCCTTGGCCGAGGTGCCGGTGGGGACGGGGAAGTCGACGCCCGTGTGGTAGCCGCTCGCCCAGGAACCGGCCTGGTGGTACGCGGTGCCGACATGGGTCGCCGACACCGGCGCGACGAGCCCGGAGTCCTTCTCGGCCCGCTCGGTCTTCTTCGGCTGCGCCTTCGCGACCTGGTGCGGACTCGTCGACCGGTGACTCGGCTTCGCGGGCTGGTGCGGACGCGTCTTCTGCTTCGGCTCGGACGACCGGCTCGGCTTCGCGGCGGGCCTGGCTCCGCTCTTCGGGCCGTCCTGCGGGGTGTCGGACACATCCAGGGTGATCCGCTGGCCCGGGAAGATCAGATCAGGGTCGTCGCCGACAACCTTCCGGTTAGCCGTGTAAAGGCGCTGCCAGCCGCCTCGCACATGCTCGGTCGCCGCGATCCCGGAGAGGGAGTCGCCGCGCGCGACGGTGTACGAGTCGCGCTTGCCGGGCACCGTGGTCGGGGTGGCGGGCGCGGACGTCCTGTTCGCCTTCGGGTTCGCCTTCTTGGGCGTGGAGGTCGTTGCCGATGAGGCATCGACGGGACCGCCGGCCCGTTCCGACCGAGGCGTGATGTCGGGGGCGCCGCCGCCCCGCTTCAGCCCCGCTCTTACGGAGCAGGTCGGCCAGGCACCTGGGCCCTGTCCCTCCAGCACCTTCTCCGCGACGGTTATCTGCTGTTCCCTGGTGGCCAGATCGGCGCGTGGGGCATAGACCGTGCCGCTGTATGCCGCCCAGGTCGACCGGGTGAACTGCAGCCCGCCGAAGTAGCCGTTGCCCGAGTTGATGTGCCAGTTGCCGGTCGACTCGCAGGCGGCGACCTTGTCCCACACATCGGCCGATGCGGCGCCCGCCGAGGCGGCGGTGACGAGAGGGAGCGCGATGCCCGCGCCGCCCACCGTGACCGTGAGCGAGGCGCGGTTGATGCGGCTCGGCTGGTATCTGCGGTGTCGTCCGTTCGCGGCCATGACTTGGCTCCCCCACTGGCTGTAGGACACGTCGCAAGCGGTCAACTTATGGGCAGACAACGGGTGATGACAAGGCAGTGGCCGAGACCTGCCGGTCATGGGCGGATCGGGGAGCGCAGGCGGACCTCATGGTGCCGGGGTGCGGTGGCGGTTGCGTACGACGTCGGCCGCCGTGAGGAGCCGGGCCGCGGGCACGTCCGCCGCACGTCGGCTGCCGCCCCGTGTCAGGAATTCGGCCAGCGGGAGCGTCGCCGCGCCGAGGGTGACCGCGTCCGGGCCCAGCCGGCCCATCTCGATCGTGGTGCGGGCCGCCGGGTGCCGGAGCGCGTACTCCTGCGCGTGCCGACGGATGTCCGGAATCAGATGCGGTCCGATCAGCAACCCCGCCCAGCCGCCCAGCAGGATGCGTTCGGGCAGGAACAGGTTGACGAGGTCGGCCAGAGCCGCGCCCAGGCATTCGGCGGTCTCGTCGAGGATGGAGAGCGCGACCGGGTCGGGATCCGGGCCGTCGGCATCGGGGTACGCGGCGGCCAGGAGCGCTGCCAGCGCGGTTTCGTCGTCGGCGTCGCGGGGCAGCGGACCGCCCGCCTCGTGCCAGCGTTCGCGCATGGCCTGCGCACCCGCGTACGCCTCCAGGCAGCCGATGGACCCGCAGCGGCAGCGGCGGCCACGAAGCTGCACCGTCGTGTGGCCCCATTCCAGCGCCGTGCTGCTGCGGTCCTCGTCGAGGATGTCGCCGCGGTTGACGCAGGCACTGACACCCGATCCGAACAGGGCGATCACGGCAGCCTCCGTGCCGCGTCCGCCGCCGAACCACATCTCGGCCTGGCCCAGCGTCTTCGCGCCGTTGTCGATGAACAGCGGAACGTCGAGCGGTACGTCGACCGCGTCGCGCAGCAGCCGTTCGAAGGGGACATCGCGCCAGCCGATCGTCTGACCGTGCACAACGGCGCCGACTTCGCCCGGTGCGCCAGGCGCCTCACCAACGGCCCCTTCTCGGCCGCCCCGTTCGACGATGCCCGGTACCCCGATACCGATGCCGAGCAGCCGTCGCGCGTCCGCTCCCGCTTCCCGCAGCACGTCCGTCACGCCGCTGCCGACATGGTCGACGATGCGCTCGACGTCGTAGCCGTCCTGGGCCAGCGGCCGTTCCGTGCGGGCGAGTTCGGTCAGCGACAGGTCGAAGATCTCGACACGGACCCGGGTCTCGCCGATGTCGATGCCGATGAGAAGTCCCCCGCCGGGCGCCACGCGCAGCAGCGTGCGTGGTCGGCCGCCGTCGGAGCCGACGATGCCGGCCTCCTCCAGGAGGCCCTCCGCGGCAAGCTCGGCGACGACGTTGCTGACGGATCCTGAACTCAGCCCGGTGGCGGGGCCGAGCTCCTGGCGGCTCAACGGCCCGTCGAAGTAGAGACGTTGCAGCACACGCGCTCGATTGGCCCGCCGCAGGTCGCGCACGGTCCGTCTGGTGCGCTCGACCATGTTTTCCTTCCCTTCACGGAATCAAGCCCGGCGGCCGGGCGCGGAACGGGTGCGGCCGCCCCGTTCAGCAGATGCCCCGCAGCAGAGGACCGGAGTCGCTCACCTTGCAGTGGATCGCCCCGGGTACTTCCGGACGGCCGGTGCGGGTCGAGGTCCGCTCATCCATCGTTCTCCCCCTCCCCGCCCCGCTGTGCGGACGGCCAACGCTCCAGCACGACGTGCAGCGCCTCGACGCACTGCTGCCAGGACGCCTGCACGTCGCGGGGGGCACCGAAACCGCCGCTGGCCTCCAGAGCGCTGTAGCCGTGGAAGGTGCTGCGCAGCAGCCGTACGGCGTCCGTGAAGTCGGGTTCGGTCAGGTCGTAGGCGCGCAGCATCGCGTAGATGATCTCGATGGTGCGGTGGTACGCGGTGGACCCGGCGACGACGGTGGGATCGAGCCGGATCTGGGTCGCCGCGTACCGGCCCGGCCGTTCCAGCGCGAAGGTGCGGTAGGCATCGGCGAACGCGACGAGTGCGTCCTTTCCGGCCCGTCCGGCGATCGCCGTGCCGAGTCGGTCGGCGAACTCCCCCGCGGCCAGCAGCGCGACCCGGATGCGCAGGTCCTGCACGCTCCTGACGTGGGAGTACAGGCTGGCGTCCTTCACCCCGAAGCCGCGTGCCAGCGCGGATACGGTGACCTTGTCGAGACCGATGGAGTCCGCCAGATCGGCCGCCGCCTCCACCACGCGATCGGTCGTCAGACCAGCGCGAACCATCCGCCACCTCCACCGGAGCAAGAGGCCCTAGGCTACTACCTAGGGCCTCTAGACACTCCGGTCATACGCAGGCGCCGACGCTCACCGACTGTCTACTGCTCGAAGGTGTCGGGGACGGACAGCCAGTCCCATCGGTCGACCGGCCAGACGACGGTGAACGCACGTCCCACCACGTCGTCGACGGGTACCGCACCGCCACCCGGCTTGTTCCGGTGGTAGCGCGAGTCCGCCGATGCCTGGCGGTGGTCCCCCATCACCCAGATGTGTCCCTGCGGAACAGTGATCTTGAATTCGGCATCCGAGCTGCAGGGGGTGTTGCCGGGGAAGACATAGGGCTCGTCGAGGGCCTGGCCGTTCACCTTGACCGGGCCGGTGCCCTTGCACTCGACGGTGTCTCCCCCCACCCCGATCACGCGCTTGATCAGGTCCTTCTCGTCCGCCGACGGCATCAGGCCGATGAAGGACAGCACTTCCTGCACCGGGTTGGCGTGCGAAGTCGGGTCGGACGGCAGCCAGTTGTCCGGGTCGTGGAAGACCACGACCTCCCCCCGCTCCGGCTGCGCCCCGAACCAGGGCGTGAGCTTGTCGACCAGCACACGGTCCCCGCGCTGCAGCGTGTTCTGCATGGAGTCCGAGGGGATCGAGAAGGCTTGGGCCAGAAACGTCTTGATGAGCAGCGCCAGCACCAGCGCAATACCGATGAGCAGGGGCAACTCCACCCAAAAAGACTGTCGTTCATTCTTCCGAGGGCGCTGCTCGGCAGGGGGCTCGCCCTCTGCGTCGCTCGAATCGCGCGCTCCGACCTCTGCTTCTGTCACGCCGCCCCCCGCTTCGTCGCGGCGCGCCTCGAACGGCTGCCGCACGCCCCGTCCGCAACCCTTGTGAGGTCGGACCAGTTGTCAGTGCTTCGCGACCACTCTATGGGCAACACGCTTCGGGTTTTAGCCGTCCCGACCAGGCGTACTGTGCTGTGGATCTTCCGTACCGTCGCCTCCGGCACCTCGCCGACCGCCGCTCGCGCCGGCGGACGTCCGGCGAGGGAGCCCCCGGAGTTCCTGACGGCGACTGCGGTGGCCTTGCCGCCCCCGTGAAAGGGCGGCGGCACCGGCCCCGGCGGGTTCCTGCCACTCGGTGATCCAGAAGTCGCCGGGCAGCGGAAAGGAGGGCGCGCAGGCACGGTGGAAGAGTCGGACATCGAGACATGTGGAGGCGCCATGAACCACGACGACGGCGCACCGGTACTGCGCTGCCTGGTGACCGGTGCGACGGGCTACATCGGGGGACGGCTGGTCCCCGAGCTGCTCGATGCCGGGCACAGCGTGCGCTGTCTCGCCCGTACGCCTGAGAAGCTGCGGGACCACCCCTGGGCCGCCCGGGCCGAGGTGGTCCGCGGTGATGTCGTGGACCCGGAGTCGCTGGGGTCGGCCATGCGGGGTGTGGACGTCGCCTACTACCTGGTGCACGCGCTCGGCAGCGGATCGGACTTCGAGGCGACGGACCGGAAGGCGGCCAGGACATTCGGCGAGCAGGCGCGCGCCGCAGGTGTGTCACGCATCGTCTACCTGGGCGGTCTCACACCTGCCGGCGTCCCCGAGCACGAACTGTCGCCGCATCTGCGCTCGCGTGCCGAGGTCGGCAGGATCCTGCTGGAGTCGGGCGTGCCGACCACGGCGCTGCGCGCGGCCGTGATCATCGGCTCCGGTTCGGCGTCCTTCGAGATGTTGCGATACCTCACCGAACGTCTACCGGTCATGGTCACGCCGAGCTGGGTGTCCACCAGGATCCAGCCGGTCGCCGTCCGTGACGTACTGCGGTATCTCGTGGGAAGTGCAACCATGCCTGCCGAGGTGAGTCGCACCTTCGACATCGGCGGCCCGGACGTCGTCACGTACCGGGAGATGATGCAGGACTACGCGGCCGTCGCCCGCTTGCCGCATCGACTGATCCTGCCCGTCCCGATGCTGACGCCCCGGCTGTCGAGCCACTGGATCGGGCTGGTCACACCCGTCCCCGCCGCCATCGCACGCCCGCTCGCCGAATCGCTGAAGTACGAGGTCGTGTGCCGCGAGCACGACATCACACGCTACGTCCCTGACGGGCCGGGGCAGCCGTTCACCTTCCGGAGAGCACTCGCGCTCGCACTGCAGCGCGTGCGCGAGGCGAACGTGACGACCCGGTGGTCGTCGGCCTCGGTGCACGGTGCCCCGAGCGACCCGCTGCCCACGGACCCCGGCTGGGCAGGCGGCAGTCTCTACACCGACGAGCGGGAACTCGACATCGACGCCGCCCCGGAGGCCCTGTGGCGGGTCATCGAAAGCATCGGGGGCGACAACGGCTGGTATTCCTTCCCCCTGGCATGGGCCGTCCGCGGCTGCCTCGACCGTGCGATCGGCGGCGTCGGACTGACCCGGGGCCGCCGGGACGCCACCCGGCTCAGGGTGGGCGACTCGCTGGACTTCTGGCGGGTCGAGGAGATCGTGCCGGGCCATCTGCTCAGGCTGCGCGCGGAGATGCGGCTGCCAGGCCTGGCCTGGCTGGAGCTGTACGCCGAGCGGAACAGGACCGGAGGCGCGCACTACCGGCAGCGTGCGCTGTTCCATCCCCGAGGGCTGCTGGGTCATGCCTACTGGTGGAGTGTCGCCCCGTTCCACGCAGTCGTCTTCGGAGGGATGGCCCGCAACATCGCTCGCGCCACCATGCTGCCCACCCGGTCGGAGCAGGTGAAGGCAGCCTCCGCCCTCTGACACGCGACACGCGACAGGCGACAGGCGACAGGCGACAGGCGACAGGCGACAGGCGACAGGCGACAGGCGACAGGCGAGCGTGGCACCGTCCGGCCCGGCCGGCTGTGCACTCGACCGTACGGACGGATTACCGCGGCGGCGTGACCGGCGTGCGGCGGCTTGAACAGGCCGTCCCCGCGCCCCGTATCCATACTGGTCATCCCGGCATCCTCGACAGATTGCAGGAGCACACAGATGAGCGGCACTGCGCAGATCGGCGTCACTGGCCTTGCGGTGATGGGCCGCAATCTCGCCCGGAACTTCGCGCGTAACGGCTTCACCGTCGCGGTGCACAACCGTACGACTGCGAAGACCGACGCCCTGGTCAAGGAGTTCGGCGACGAGGGCACATTCGTCGCCGCGCGCACGCCCGAAGAGTTCGTGGCGGCGCTGGAACGCCCGCGCAGGCTGGTCATCATGGTGAAGGCAGGCGATCCGACGGACGCGGTGATCGAGGAGTTCGCCCCGCTGCTCGACGAGGGCGACGTCATCATCGACGGAGGCAACGCGCACTTCGAGGACACCCGCCGCCGCGAGAAGGATCTGCGCGAGCGCGGCATCCATTTCGTCGGTGTCGGTATCTCGGGCGGCGAGGAGGGCGCGCTGAACGGGCCGAGCATCATGCCCGGCGGTTCCACCCGGTCGTACGAATCACTGGGACCGCTGCTGGAGAAGATCGCCGCGAAGGCGAAGGACGGCACTCCGTGCACCACACACATCGGCCCCGACGGCGCCGGGCACTACGTGAAGATGGTCCACAACGGCATCGAGTACGCGGACATGCAGCTGATCGCGGAGGCGTACGACCTGCTGCGGAGGGTGGCCGGCTACTCCCCCGCGAAGATCGCCGAGACGTTCCGCAGCTGGAACACCGGCCGGCTCGACTCCTATCTGATCGAGATCACGGCGGAAGTCCTCTCCCACACGGACCCGGAGACGGGGAAGCCGTTCGTCGACATCGTGCAGGACCGGGCCGAGCAGAAGGGCACGGGCCGCTGGACCGTGCAGATCGCACTCGACCTGGGCGTGCCGGTCTCCGGTATCGCGGAGGCCGTCTTCGCCCGTTCGCTGTCGGGTCACGCGGATCTGCGGGAGGCCGCGCGGGATCTGCCCGGCCCCTCGGCCACTCCACTGGCCGGAGCCGAGGCCGCCGCGTTCGCCGACCGGGTGGAGCAGGCGCTGTACGCCTCCAAGATCGTCTCGTACACGCAGGGGTTCCATCAGATCCGCGCGGGCAGCGAGACGTACGACTGGAAGATCGATCTCGGTGCGGTGGCGGCGATCTGGCGGGCCGGCTGCATCATCCGGGCAGCATTCCTGGACCGGATCCGGGCCGCGTACGACGCACGGCCGGAGCTGGTGAGTCTCCTCTCCGACCAGCAGTTCGCCGAGGAGATCGGTGCGGCGCAGGACGACTGGCGGGCGGTGGTCGCCGAGGCGGTACGCCAGGGAGTTCCGACCCCCGGGTTCGCCGCCGCGCTTTCGTACTACGACGGTCTGCGCGCCGACCGGCTCCCGGCAGCGCTCACTCAGGGGCAGCGGGACTTCTTCGGGGCGCACACCTACCGGCGTACGGACCGCACGGGTTCTTTCCACACCCTCTGGGGCGGCGACCGGTCGGAGACCGCCACCGGCTGACGGGCCGTTCGTCCGGCCGGGTCACCCGGGGTGCGGCGGGACCGTGCGTATGCGTAAGTAGCAGCGAGTCCCGCCGCCGTCCCGCACTCCAGCACCGCCGGGACGGTGGCACCGCACCGACGCCACGACCGCGCTGTCGCCACCACTCCTCGGAGCCGCCGCATGCCCGACGCCGTCCCGGACCAGGCCGCCGCCCAGCCCGTCGTCTCGCCGCTGACCACCGCCGCCCTGATCCTGGTCGCCACGATCGAGCCCGGTGGTGAGTCCGCCGTACGCGATGTGCTCCCGGACCTCGGGGCGTTCTCCCGGTCCATCGACTTCCGGTACCCGGGCGTCGAACTGGCCTGTGTGACCGGGTTCGGCTCGGACGCCTGGGACCGGCTGTTCGCGGGGCCGAGGCCGGCCGGACTCCATCCGTTCCAGGAGCTGCACGGCGCCCGCCACCACGCTCCCGCCACCCCCGGCGATCTGCTGTTCCACATCCGGGGCGAGCGGATGGACGCGTGCTTCGAGTGGGCCGCCCGGCTGACCGGCAGACTCGGCGGGGCCGTGAAGATCGTCGACGAGACCCAGGGGTTCCGCTATTTCGACCACCGGGATCTGCTCGGCTTCGTCGACGGGACGGAGAACCCGGTGGGTGCCGATGCGCGGGCAGCTGCTCTCGTGGGCTCCGCCGACCCGGACTTCGCCGGCGGCAGCTACGTCATCGTGCAGAAGTATCTCCACGACCTGGCCGGCTGGAACTCGCTGAGTACGGAGGAGCAGGAGCGGGTCATCGGCCGCACCAAGGCCGACGACGTCGAGATGTCCGATGCCGTCAAGCCCGCCAACTCCCATGTCGCGCTGAACACCCTGACCGCGCCGGACGGGTCGGAGCGGGAGATCCTGCGCGCCAATATGCCGTTCGGCAGCTTCGAGCAGGGCGAGTTCGGCACGTACTTCATCGGTTACGCCGCCGACCCGGACGTGACCGAACAGATGCTCCGCAACATGTTCCTCGGCAGTCCGCCCGGTACGTACGACCGCATTCTCGACTTCTCGACCGCGGTCACCGGCACGCTCTTCTACGCCCCCTGCGCCGACTTCTTCGACGCCCCGCCGCCGTCTCCCGTCCTGTCCGGGACCGAGTCCCTGCCGCAGCCGGCGTCCGCGCCGGTGGCCCAGGCCCCGGCTCCGACGGGGGCGGGCGACGGTTCGCTGCACATCGGCAGCCTGCAAGAAAGCGCCCAGTGATGAACAACCTCCACCGCGAACTCGCCCCCGTCACGGAAGCCGCCTGGGACCAGATCGAGGATGAAGCCCGTCGCACCTTCACCCGCCATCTTGCGGGCCGCCGCGTCGTCGATGTGACGGACCCGGAGGGGCCCACGCTGGCGGCGGTCGGTGACGGGCATCTGAGTGACATCGATCCGCCGACACCGGACGTGATCGCCCGGGCCCGTACCTCGAAGCCGGTCATCGAGTGGTGGGTGCCGTTCACGGTGACCCGGGCGGCCGTGGACGATGTCGAGCGCGGCTCCGACGACAGCGACTGGCAGCCCGTCAAGGATGCCGCCCGGACCTGTGCGTTCGCAGAGGACATGGCCATCATCGACGGGTACGCCGCCGCCGGGATCACCGGCCTTCGGGACGGCTCCTCGCACCCCGCGCTGCCGCTGCCGGCCGATGCCCGCGACTACCCGACCACCGTGAGCCAGGCACTGACCCAGCTGCGGCTGGCCGGTGTCGACGGGCCGTACCGGCTGCTGCTCGGCGCCGACGCGTTCACCGAGGCGACGGAGACGTCCGACCACGGCTATCCGGTGGCCACGCATCTCGCGCGACTGCTGGACGACCAGATCCTGTGGGCGCCCGCCGTCAAGGGCGGGGTGCTGCTGTCCACCCGTGGCGGCGACTTCGAACTCCGGCTGGGCCAGGATCTGTCCATCGGCTATCAGGACCACGACGCGACCCACATCCGGCTCTACTTCCACCAGTCGTTCACGTTCCGGATGCTGACGCCGGAGGCCGTGATCCCGATCGTCGCCTGAGGCGGGAGGGCCCGGAACAGCCCCGTCACCTCCGGTGGCCGGTGGCCCGGACGCTCCAGGTGAGGGTGTCGGTGGCCAGAGCGCGGACGGCGGGGTCCCGGATGGCCTCCGTACGGTCCACGGCCTCGGCCGTCACCTTGTGACTGCGACCGTCGGCACGGACGCCGAGCGAGGCGGGGGTGACGGCGGTACGGCCCCGGGCGCGGACCTTCTCGACCCCGTCGACGTACCAGCGCAGATCCGTCCGGGCGAGGCCGGTGGTACCCACAGCCAGGCTGACCTGGATCCGCTTGCCGTGCTTGATCGCGGTGTTCGTGTCGAGGGTGGTGCTGAGCGCGTTGCCCGCGCGGTAGAAGCCGGCGATCATCGCCTCGCGCCCGGGCAGGTTGAAGTCGGTGCTGGACAGCTCACGCATGATCGAGGTCGAGGTCGGCCGGTAGAGGCCGTACGGGTAGTAGGCGCTGCCCTCGTACGTGCCGACCGTGGAACCCGTCGGGTCGCTCTGCCCCAGCCAGCGGTACCACTTGGCCCGCTTCTCGATGAGCTGCGCCGGGTTGTACGTGGTGGAGTTGGGGCCGTCCGTCTCGCCGCCCGTCCAGGTGCCGTACGAGGGGTACGTGTACTCGTCCTCCAGCAGACCCACCGAGTGGCCGATCTCGTGGGCGGCGATCATGCTCGACGACGGGTGGTCGGAGGAGAGGGTGGAGACGCCGTTGAACGGGTAACCCTCGGCCTGCAGACCGGAGTAGCCGGCACCGCCGTACTTGGTGGAGTTGGCGATGACGACGACGAGGTCGGCGGCGGGCGCCTCGGCCGCGTAGGACGCCACCTTGTCGATGTCTGTGCAGACGAGACGCTCGGTGTCCGCGCACCAGAAGTAGCTGGAAAGCGCTGTGTCCCTGACGACGTCGGCGCCCGGATCGCCGCTGATGCCGGACTCGTTGGAGACGGCGTCGACGGTCCAGACGTTGAACAGGTTCTGATAGCTCCGGTACGGCTCGATGGCGGTGATGTCGGCCCACTTGGCGGAGGCGTCCGCGTGGAAGTCGTCCTGCTGGTCGGCCGTGTAGCCGTCCCCGATGATCACGACGTCGAGCCGGTCGTCGGTCGAGCCGGTCACGGCCTGCTCGCCGACCGTTCCGTCCACAGTGGCCTCGGCGGCGCTCAGGGACGCCCCGGAGCTCCGGCCGGTGCGCGCGGGCGCGGTGGCCGGGACCTCAACGGTCCTCCCGGCACCGCCGGGCTGCGGGAAGTACTCGACCCGATGGCTTCCCCCACCGTCGGCCCCGGTCGGGGCGGCCGCCGCGGGGGCGGTGCCGGCGACGGTCGCTGCCAGCAGGCCGGCGAGGGCGAGTCCCGCCACCGATCCTGCCGTTCGGCGCGTGCCTGGGCGTATGCGCATGTAGAACTCCTTGAGAGCCTCGGACTTCGGGCGGACGCGAGTCGGCGCGACCGTTGATTAACTTGTGAGTTAAATCGACTTAGCGTGAGGCTTAACCTAGAGGTGCGTCGGACACGGAACAAGGCCCGTACGGCGCATGGTTGGTGTTCATCACCGAGCAACTACCCCTCACCGGGCGCAGGGTGAGATGTGAGAGGCAGGAGGGCGACTCAGTGGCCGCGAAGCACACCGCAGGGACGGACACCGGGCAGAAGCCGCGCGACGGAGGCGGACAAGGGGCCCGGCGCGGGCCGTCCGACGACCCCGGCGCCGTCGGACGACGCGTGCACCGGCTGCGTACGGAGCGCGGCCTCACCCAGCGTCAACTGGCCGAACCCGCCTACACCGCGGCGTACATCTCCACCCTGGAGGCCGGCCGGGTCCGCCCCTCGGAGGCTGCCATACGTCATCTCGCGGAGCGTCTGGGGGTGACGTACGAGGAGCTGGAGACGGGACGTCCCGCCCATCTCGCCACCGACCTGCGACTGAAACTTGTCGAAGCCCAGCGGACCCTGGCCACCGGCGCCGCCGAGGACGCCGTGGCCGCCTACACCAGGCTGCTCGCCGAGGCGGAACAGCTCGGCCTCGACGGCGAACGCGCCACGGCTCTGCTGGGGCTCGGGCAGTGCGCGCTCGAGACGGGCGAGCTGCCGGTGGCCCGCGAGCGGTTCGAGGCCGCGGAAAAGCTGCTTGCGAACGCCCCGCTCCCGCAGCGCGCCCCGGCCGTCCGCGGGCGGGCCGTCGCGCACCTCCTGGCGGGCGAACTCCGGTACGCCTGCTATCTGCTGGAGAGCGCGATCGACGAACTGAACGCCTCGGGTCTGCAGGACCCCGGTGCGCTCCTGCTGCTGTACACGGCCGCGATCGCCCCCTACATGGACATGGGTGCCCACGCCCGTGCCGCGCAGGCCGGCGAACTGGCCCTGGCCCTGGCTCCCCAGGTGTCCGACCCGGAGCTGGTCGCCGGGCTGCACCGGGGCGTCGCCCGTACGCTCATCGCGGCCGGCCGCACACAGGAGGCCGACGCCTCACTCGCCAGAGCAGCCGAGATCTACCAACAGCTGCAGATCCGTACGGAGATGGCGCACTGCCACTGGATGCGCGGCTACGTCCATGCGCAGGACGGCGATCTGTCCGGCGCCGAGAGCGAACTGCGGGCCGCTCGCGACATGCTGGCGTCGAAGCGGGCGACGCTCTACACGGCACAGGTCGAGGTGGAACTCGCAGATGTCCTACGCCGGCTCGGCAAGCGGCAGGAAGCGGAGGCCCTGCTGCTGCGGCTGCTCGGCGAACTGCAGGCGGACCGGGGCTCGGTCCATGCGGGCGGCGTGCACCGGCTGCTCGGCCTGATCGCCGAGGAGCGGAGCGACCTCGACCGCGCCGAGGAGCATTACGTCACCGCGCTCGGCCTGCTGGAGCGGGCGGGCGCCGCCGGTGACCTCGCGGACATCTGCCGGCTTCTCGGTGATCTGCTGCGGCGGACCGGCCGTACCGAGGCCGCGATGGACGCGTACCGGACCGGCCTCGGCCACCGGGCGGCACCCGGCAGCACGACGCTGGGCCCGGCTCCGGTGCGCCCGCCGACTTCGTGACCCCGCGGTACCGGCTGCGCCGTGCCCAGGAGCGGTTCGCGGCGATCTCGACCATCCCGACACCCGGCCGCTCATCACTCCCGCCGCCCACCTCAGCGGATAGATTTGTCCTGTATTGCTACAACCGTTGGCCCCACGGCCAAGGACCGAACCGATCCTGTCCCGTCCGACAGACACCTGTGGGGCTCCCATCACCGACTCTCGCCACATGCCTCTCACCTCGCCCGCTCCCGGCCCTCCGTCCTCCGCGCGTGTCGCCGCGGCGGTCCGCCACGCCGTCGGCGCCGGGCTGCTGGGCGAGTCCCGGCCCGTCGCCGGGTTCATCGACACCGACGGGGTGCGCGGCTCGGTCACCGCCCTCAAGGACGCGTTCGCCGGGACCCCCGGCGTGCTGCACACGTTCGCCGCCAAGGCCGCCTCCCTGGTCCCCGTACTGCGGCTGCTCGCCGACTGCGGCATGGGGTGCGAGGTCGCCAGCCCGGGTGAGCTGAGGCTCGCCCTCGACGCCGGTTTCGCGCCCTCGGACATCGTGCTCGACTCCCCCGCCAAGACACGTGACGAGATCCGTCAGGCGCTCGCGCTCGGAGTGGCGCTCAACGCCGACAGCCTCGACGAGGTGCGCCGGATCGCCTCGCTGCGGCCCAGCAGCTCGGCCTCCGTCATCGGGATGCGCGTCAACCCGCAGGTGGGCAGCGGCTCCATCGGGGCGATGAGCACCGCCACGGCGACCTCCAAGTTCGGCGTGGCGCTGCTCGATCCCGGCGCGCGCGAGCGTGTCGTACAGGCCTTCGCCGAGCACCCCTGGCTGACCCGGCTGCATGCCCATGTCGGTTCCCAGGGCTGCTCGCTGGAGCTGATCGCGGCCGGTGTCGCGGAGATGTACCAGCTCGCCGAGGAGATCAACGAGACGCTCGGCACCCGGCAGGTCACCAGCATCGACATCGGCGGCGGCCTTCCCGTCAACTTCGACGACGACTCCGTCCGGCCCACCTTCGCCGCCTATGCGGCGGCGCTGCGGGCGGCGGTACCGGGTCTTTTCGACGGTCGCTACGGGCTGGTCACCGAGTTCGGCCGGTCGCTGCTCGCCAAGAACGGGTTCATCGGGGCACTCGTCGAGTACACGAAGGACGCTGGGGGCCGCCGTATCGCGCTGACCCACGCGGGGGCGCAGATCGCCACCCGTACCGTCTTCATGCCTGCCGCCTGGCCCCTGCGGGCGGGGGCGTTCGACGGCGAGGGGCGGCCCAAGCACGGTCCGCCGCTGGTACAGGACATCGCGGGGCCGTGCTGCTTCGCCGGCGACGTCGTCGCACACGCCCGGGAGCTGCCGGAGCTGCGGGAGGGCGACTTCGTGGTGCTGTACGACACGGGCGCGTACTACTTCTCCACACCGTGGTCGTACAACAGTCTGCCGCGCCCCGCCGTGTACGGCTTCAGCACGGTCGGCGACGGCGGGGACGACAGCTCGGACGGAGACACGGTGCGCTTCGCGCCGGTGCGTGATGCGCAGTCGCTGGACTCGATCGCCGAGGAGAGCGGCGCCGGCCACGCCGATTCGCTCCTCGGGCTCGGAACGCTGCGCGACCGGTAGCAGGTCGCGGCGGTACGGACCGGCCCCGTCATCCGGGCGGCTGGGGCGACGGCTCCGGTTCCGGCACCGGCTCGGGTTCGGGCCGCGGCGGCTGCGGAATCGGGTCCGGCGACGGACCGGGCGGCACAGGGCCGGGGACGGGCGGCGCGGGCGCCGGCTCGGGCAGCGGCGACGGCGGTCCCGGCATGGGACCGGGGGTCGGCGCGGGTGGTACGGGGTCGGGATACGGGTTGGTCATCTCGGGCCTCCGAGGGTTCGGGCGGATCTCGAGTCCACCGTCTCCTGGAGCGGCTGCCCTCGCCTGCCGAGTCCATACGTACGAGTTCCGTACCGTCGGACGAGAACCCGTACGGCGGTTCAGCCCGCCGCGGCGGCCGCGGCGGAGAGCCCGGGTCGGGGGCTGGAGAGGACCGGAATAGCGGTGGCTGTGCGGGTGGCGGCATCGGCCATGGACGCCTGGGCCAGCACGATCACATCGGCGTCCGTCACCCGGTCGGCGGCCGCCGCCACCAGCTCGAGGTAGCCGTCACGGTCACCGGCCTCGAACCGCGCCCATGCGCCGGCCACCAGCACCGTGCGGATGTCCACGCACCGATCGCCGGCCTCCTCGGCGAGCAGGGCGAGCGTCGGCGGCAGGGTGTCGTCGATCGCCGCGAGGACCACCACCCGGTCCCGTGCGACGGCGGCGGCCGCCATCGGGCGGTCGACGCGCAGGACGGGTACGCCGAGCGACTCCGCGGCGGACTCGGCGACCCCGCCGATCGTCGAACAGGTGCATAGCACCGCGGTCGCACCCTCGGCGACCGCTCCCACGAGCAGCGCCTCGACGTCACTCCGCACCGCGTCCGGACCTGAGTCCCGGGCACGGGCGAGCAGGTCCTCGTGCACGAGATGCCTCAGGGCGAGACCGGGGTGGTCGGCGTCGCGGAGCGCCTCGAAGACCGGGACGTGGACCGGGGAGGTGTGCAGGAGCGCAAGTGTCATCGGCGAGGGCTCGGATCCTGTTCGGACGGGACGGGATCGGATGGCTACAGCTCGGGGTGGGACCTGAGCTGCTGCTCCGCCCGCTCCACCAGCTCGGCCGGGGCCACCGGAGCCTGGTCGGGGTGGCCCAGAGCCCACTTCGCGGCATACGAGCAGAGCGGGACGACGGGCACACCCTCGCGGTCCGCCATGGCGTAGAACTCCTGGACCAGGGCTCCGGCGAAGCCCTTGCCCTGGTGCTCCGGTTCGACGACGGTGTGCACGGCGACGAGAGCGGCGGGCGTGCCGTCCATCACGAAGTACGCGATGACTCCGGCGGTCCGGCCGTCCACCCGTGCCAGCAGGTTGCCCTTCTCACGGTCGTCGAAGAATTCGAGCGCGGTGTTCTCAGCCATGGCGGGGTCTCCCTCGTGAACAGGACGGTCAGTTGGCCGCGGGAACGGCGTACGGGCTGCGTTCGGTGGCGGTGCCGGGCACGGGCGCCGAGGCGTCGGCTCCGAGCTCGACGATCCGGTTGCCGGCGTCGACATGGACGATGCGCGGGGTCAGAGCGCGGGCCTCGGCGTCGTCGACCTGGGCGTAGCTGATCAGGATGACCAGATCGCCGGGGTGCACGAGGTGGGCGGCTGCGCCGTTGATGCCGATGACACCGGAGCCGCGCTCGCCCTCGATGACGTACGTCTCCAGCCGGGCACCGTTGTCGATGTCGACGATGTGCACGAGCTCCCCGGGCAGCAGATCGGCCGCTTCCATCAGCTCGGCATCGACAGTGACAGAGCCGACGTAGTGCAGATCGGCCTGGGTCACGGTGGCCCGGTGGATCTTCGACTTGAACATCGTACGCATCATCGAGGCACTCCTGAATCTAGGCTCCCTGCCTGCGTTTATGCAGGTCAAGGGCAGTTTCCCTACCTTACAACGAGTCGCATGTTCGGTCAGCTTTCACCAAGTTTTTGAGGATCGATGCTGACCAATTGCTGACTTTTCTGACGCGCCATCAGGCAGGTTGGAGGTCATCCACGGACAACGTGCGCCCGTCCCGCCGCAACGACGACGCCAGCCTACGGAACCACCGTCCGACCCTTCCTCTGGGCCACCCCGCGCCATCCCCCACCGCACCCCGGCTCCGGCCCGAGGGCGGAGGGCGGAGGGCGGAGGGCGGAGGGCGGAGGGCAGGCGAGCACGGAGCAAGGCCACATCCCCGCTCGAGTCGCCCCCTGCTCCACCAGTCTTTTACGAGACGGCACGGGCGAGCACGAATCTCGGGCGGCGGGAACACAGCAGCAGATGACCGGCTGGGGAAACCGGTGATTCGCTGGACCATTCCTGTTGTCCGCGCGCCGGCACTTGGCGGTGGGATCCGGCGGACCCTCCCGCGGCACACGGATCGGACCCGCGGAGGCTAGGAAGTTGTGCCTGAAGGGATGCAAACTCGGCCGAGGCCGGAACGCCAAGGTCTTGTACAAGAGGACTGAGGTCTTCAAATGGCTGGAGCAGCAGAAGATTCTCCAGCCTGCGGAGGACAGCCTGTGCCATGAGAGGTGGCGTCCAGGCCTCTGCGTGTCAGACCGATGCAGGCGGACCCGGGACGGGTGTGGGTGCGGTTTGTGCCCGTGTGACGGCGTCGTGGAGGGCCTTCGGGTCGTCCGCGTGCAGCCTGATCACCTTGACGAGGCGGGGCGCGCCGAGGAACTTCGGCGCGCTGACCGGTTCGGTCAGTGCGAGGGTGATGGAGGTCTGTGAGCCGATGGGCAGGTTCAGCTCGTCGTCCTTCTTCTCGTGGGTGAACCGTGCCTCGCGTCGGATGGAGGCGATCTGGTGGAGGGGCACATAGACGTCGATGTGGGCTGCCTGCCTGACGCGCAGGGTACCGTCGGCGAGGACGTGTGGCCGGGTGACGGAGGCCGCGTGAAGGCCGAGGACGAACAGGACGGTGTAGACGTCGACCACCAGAAAGACAGTGTGGACGACGGGCCAGTTCGCAAGCAGGTACGACAGGGCGACGGTCTCGACGACGCAGGCGAACGCGAGGCCGTAGATCATGATGGCCTGGTCGCGGCCGTGTGAGAAGACCGCGTCGGCGCCGTTGACGCCGTGCCGGCGGCGGGCTGCCCACCGGACCAGGCTCGCCATGATCCGCAGCTCGTGTTTGACGAAACGCAGCACGGGCTCGGGCACGAGCTGCGCGAGCGCCTCCCGCCGGGACAGCCCGCGCCGCCGCAGCCGCAACCAGACGTGCGCCTCGGCGCCGAGCAGCACCAGCAGGAGCAGCTTGCCGCCGAGCAGGACGGTGCCGGATATCGACATTCCGCTGATCAGACAGACGGCCAGCACGAGCTGGGTGGCCAACGCGATGCTGCGCAGCTTCCGCAAGGCCGGCCCCCGGACGGAGGCGACCGGCTGGGGCAGGGCCTCGCCACTCTCCGGAGTCGTCATGATGGTCCTTCCTGTCGTTCCGTCACGAGTTCCATCGCCCGGCGGACGGCCGCCGACTGGGCCGGCGCCAGGTCCGCGAAGATGCCGTCCGCCAGACCGCCGGCGTCGTTGTCAGGGAAATGCACCGCCAGGTCGTCGGGAAGTAGGGCCGCCAGCGCTGCCGCGGCACGGGCCACCCGCGGGTCGTCCGGCTCCTCGTCCGCGAGGGCGTCCAGCAGGCCGTACACCTCCCCCGCGTGCTCCCTCATCCCGTACAGCGCCGTCATCAGCGAGCCCCGCTCCTCCTCGGGTACCAGGGCGTCGAGGAAGGCAAGGTGCTCCCGGTCCTGCACGGCGGTCGGGGAGTCCGGCACCTCGCCCAGCCCCACCAGCAGCCGGGCGAACTCCGGCGACACCGGCCCCTCGGCGGCGAACCGCCCGGCCCGCACCTCGGCCAGCAGCGGGGCGAGCCGTGCCCGCCGCTCCCGGATGACCGCCTCCTGCCGTCCGAGGTCTTCGTCCAGCTCCTCCAGCACCTCCACCAGCTCCCGCGCCTTGTCATCGGCTAGGACGTCCCGCACGTCGTCGAGCCCAAGCCCGAGCTCGGTCAGCCGCCGGATCCGGGCGAGCAGGACAGCTTCCCGGATGCCGTACTCGCGATAGCCGTTACTGCGCCGTACGGGCTCGGGCAACAGCCCGAGATGGTGGTAGTGCCGCACGGCCCGCGGGGTGACCCCGACGAGGGCGGCGATTTCGCCGATTCGCATGAGCCCAGTACAAACCCTGACGTTGCGGCAAGGTCAAGGGTGCCCTTGAACGGCGGCTGGCCTTTCACGGCGCAACCACGGTGGGGCGGCAGGGGGAGTCTGGGACGGTTCGACCTGGCCGCGACGTCAAGGCTTCTACTGAGTGGCACCCGGCCCGAAGCAATCACCGAGCACGCGGGACGATCCCCCGAGAAGCATGCGAGATGACCACCACCGAGAAGAACATGGCCCTGCTGCGCGCCACGTACCAGTCCGTGAGGCGGGCGACTGGGGCGAGAACAGCTCGCGCTGGTCGATGCAGGAGTAGGCCGCGATGGTGGCGTACTCGGCTGCGAGTGCGTACAGGGCAAGGCGCACACGCTCACTGGCGTTGCGCTGCTGGAGTTCCAGCACCTCGGTGCGGCCTTTGAGAGCTGTAGTCACCAGGGACGTTTGGCCGCCCTGACGGTCATCGGCTTCCACAAGCTGGTTCATGCCGGCCGAGGCGCGGGCCACGTCCGTCATGCCTACCGACCGGCGCTGTTTGCCGATGGGGACAGCGGCGGCTGCCGTTCCGGTGGTCGCTTGTCGGTCGGCGAACAGGACACACGGCACACGCGGGACAACGTCGCCGTCCTGGCCCTCGGCCGTCCATGTCGGCTCCACGACCTGCCCTTGACCGTCGGACGGCAGCTAGCCCTTCGAGTCCGGCTTCCAGTCCTGGACGAGGAGCCCGAGCAGCATCTGGTCCAGGAACTCGCCCAGCACCCAGGCCGAGGAGCGCAGCACGCCCTCGCGGACGAACCCGTTGTGCTCGGCGGAACGCAGCATCGCGGCGTTGTCCGACAACGTCTCAATCTGCAGCCGCTGCAGGCCGCGCACGACGAAACCGTAGTGGCACAGCACCGCGACCACGTCGGTGCCGTAGCCCTTGCCGCGCGAGGACGGCAGCAGCCCCAGCCCGATGTGCGCGGACCGGTTGTGATTGTCGATGCCCCACAGCGTCGCGGTACCGACCAGCGTGCCGCCGTCCAGCTCCACCACGGAGAACGGGACGAGCCCCTGCTCCTTGTCGTCCACGACGAGCCGCGAGTCCTTCGAACCTGGCGTGATCGGCCGCCACGGCCGGCCTTCGGCCCGCGAGCCGTTGACCACGTCGTCGTAGAGTTCGGCCCGCAGGACCGGGATGTCGTCCTCGTGCCGGGCCCTCAGCCCGACCTTGCTGCCCTTTAGCATGCAAGCTTCCTATCCGACCGGGCTGGTCCGCGGCAAACCACCAGAAGATCGGCCCAGTTGGTGCAGCGGCGGTAGCAGATGAGGGCGCTGGCGATGCTGACGAGGGCCAGGAAATGCTCGGCTTTGCGCTCGTAGCACCTGTGCAGGCGGCGGGAGTTGTTGAGCCAGACAGTGCGCACGAGGTTCTCAGTGGAGGCAGAGGCAGAACGGATGGCCGGCCGGGTCCGCGTAGATCCGCCAGTTGGCACCCGGGCGGAGCTGGTCCGTCCGCTCCAGCACGGTCGCGCCGAGGGCGAGCGCCCGCTTCTCCTCTCCGTCGAGATCGTCCACGTCGAAGTCCAGGTGGAGTTGCTGCGGGCGCTCCTGGCCGGGCCATTCGGGCGGTTGGTAGCCGTCCACCCGCTGGCAGGCCAGCGGTGTCCCCTCGAACCCGTACACCTCGACCCAGTCGGGCGCTTCAGGGTCCGCGATCACCCGGCCGCCGAGCAGATCCGCGTAGAACTCAGCGAGCCGTACCGGATCGGCGCAGTCCAACGCGACCGCCTGCAGCTTTCGAATCACTTCCGACACCCTTCGCTCTTCGGCCGCTTCTGCGACGGCCCCGTACGGGAGGGGTCGTACCCGCCGCGGCGGCGGGCATGCGCGGCGGGACGCCGGACCGCGGCCGAGCTTCACCCAGAAGGGACGCGGCAGCGGGATCCGCTATCCACTACGCGAACGCCGCCCGCTCACTCCTCGAACCGGCACCCCGAACAACAACCGCCCTGACCACCCACGTCACGACGAATGAGGCACATTGCACAACACCACACCCAAGCCCCGAATGCACCGCACCCCCCGCCCGTCAACGAACCCAACTCCCCAAACCGGGCTCCCGGAAACGTCGACCCCCATGCACGCGGAGCCGCCCTGTCCGCCGAATTTCAACACGAAGTAGTTTCAGTTCCGCTGAACTCCGGGCGGTCGGATGACTGGGAAAGAGCCAGTACGAGCTTGGGAATCGGGTATGCGGCGTCTCCACGGGGACAGACCGTGGCCGGCTTGCGGCCGGCGGCGACAGGCCGAGCTGACGGTACTCGGCGGCAGTACCGACTGGTTCGAAGAGGCCCACGCCGCTGACCTCGTCATACCAGCCCTGACAGTAGGCGACCGCTTTCCTCTCGTAGACCATGACGCTGCAACACGGCGTTGCGCCAACAACCAGGGCCTGTTGGTTGTCGTGATCACGTGGCGGGTGGGCGGCTACGGAGCCAGATGACGGCGAACCGGCCGCCCGCCGCGGCTGCCCTTCTTCTTGCGGTGGGCTGCATGGTCAGCTTCGTTCGCAGTCCGCTAACCGCCACCGCGCCGGATCCTGCCGCGGCCACCCATGGCCTGTCACACCGTCAGACAGAGGTCCCGATCACGATCTACTGAATGCTTACGTTGGACTTGCCAGGACCCCCGCAAGTCGTGTCTTGCGTATATCCCGTCAATTATTTCGTTCGATGCACGATGTATTGCGGAACCATAACCGTGTCGTTACGCTCCCCGGCACCAGGCTTCCAGTCGCTACGGATGGCCGATCAGCCGCGGAGCGGCGGTAGTTGACAGCCGACCGGAGGAGTCCAGATGGGTGTCACGCGCAGGGTCTTCCTGCAGGCCGCGATCGCGGCCACCGCCGCGGGCGGGATCGGGGCCGCAGAGACCGCGCTGGCGTCGCCGGCCGGCGCCGCCGCCAGTCCGCCCGGCGACGTGGTCGGCAAGGTCACCGTCGGCTACCAGGGCTGGTTCGCGTGTATCGGCGACAGCGCCCCGATCGACGGCTGGTGGCACTGGAGCCAGAATTGGGGCCAGCCGCCGTCCCGGTCCAACACCGGCATCACCTGCTGGCCGGACATGCGCGAGTACGCCCACGGTTACCGGACGGCGTACGCGAGCCTGGGCAACGGCCAGCCGGCCACGCTGTTCTCCTCGTACGACCAGCAGACCGTGGACCTGCACTTCTCCTGGATGCAGCAGAACGCCATCGACACCGCGGCACTGCAGCGGTTCAACCCCAGCGGTCAGGAGGGGCCCACGCGCGACGGGATGGCGGCGAAGGTCCGCAGCTCCGCCGAGTCGCACGGCGTGAAGTTCTACATCATGTACGACGTCTCCAACTGGTGGCAGATGCAGTCCGAGATCAAGACGGACTGGACCACCAAGATGTCGGCGCACACCTCCTCGTCGGCATACGCGCGCCAGAACGGCAAGCCGGTGGTGTGCATCTGGGGCTTCGGCTTCAACGACGACAACCACCCGTTCTCGGTCGATGCCTGCCTGGACGTGATCAACTGGTTCAAGGGGCAGGGCTGTTACGTCATCGGTGGGGTGCCGCGCGAGTGGCGGACCGGCGGCGCGGGCACCAAGACCGGGTACATGGACGTGTACCACGCCTTCAACATGATCTCGCCGTGGATGGTGGGCGCGATCGGCAGTGCCGCGGAGTCCGACAACGCCTACAACACCTACACCGTCGGCGACGAGGCGGACTGCGTCGCGCACGGCATGGACTACCAGCCGTGCGTGCTGCCCGGCGACGTCTCGGGCCGACAGCGGGCGCACGGCGACTTCATGTGGCGGCAGTTCTACAACATGTGCCGGGCCGGGGTGCAGGGCATCTACATCTCGATGTTCGACGAGTACAACGAGGGCAACCAGATCGCCAAGACCGCCGAGACCCAGGCCTCGGTGCCCACCGACTCCGGGTTCCTCGCCCTCGACGAGGACGGCACCTTCTGCTCCTCGGACTACTACCTGCGGCTGACCGGCGACGGCGGCCGGATGCTCAAGGGCCAGATCGCCCTGACCGCGATCCGGCCCACCCCGCCGGTGGCCGGCGGCGGCGACATCACCCCGCCCTCCGCGCCGGGGTCGCTGCAGGTCACCGGCCACAGCGACACCACGGTCGCGCTGGCCTGGAACGCCGCCGGCGACAACGTCGGGGTCACCGGATACCGGATCATGCGGGTCAGCGGCTCCACCAGCACCCAGGCCGGGACCGCCACCGGAACCTCCTTCACCGTCACAGGCCTGAGCCCGTCCACCGCCTACACCTTCGAGGTGGTGACGACCGACGCGGCCGGGAACCTCTCCCAGCCCTCGAACCAGGTCTCCGTCACCACCGACGCCGGCTCAGGCACCATCGATCTGGCGCTGCACAAGCCCACGTCGGAGAGCAGCCACACCCAGGTCTACGGGTCGGGGAACGCCACCGACGGAAACCCCAACAGCTACTGGGAGAGCGCGAGCAACGCCTTCCCGCAGTGGCTCCAGGTGGACCTCCAGGTCGCCACCGGCATCCGCCGGCTGGTCCTGAACCTGCCGCCGTCCACAGCCTGGGGCACCCGCACCCAGACCCTGACGGTGCTGGGCGCCACCGAAGTCGGCACCTTCACCACCCTGCTGTCCTCGGCCAACTGCACCTTCGACCCGGCGACGGGCAACACCGCGACCCTCACCCTGCCCGCCTCGGTCACCACCCGCTATGTGCGGCTGAACTTCACCGCCAACACCGGCTGGCCGGCCGGCCAGTGCTCGGGGCTGCAGATCTTCAGCACCTGACCGGCACCGCGGCCCGCGGTGCCCGGCGCCACCGCGCCGGGCCCTCCGCTCCGCCGAGCGTCGCAAGCGTTCACCCTTCCGACAGAAACGAGCATGCGATGTCATGGAGCATCACAGGAGCCGCAGCGAGACGGTCCGGCAGAGCATCGCGCAGGGCCGCCGCGGCGGTCGTAGCGGTGACTGCGGCCGCTGTCGGTCTCAGTGTTCTGGCCGGCGGTACGGCCTTCGCCGGCACAGGCACTGACCGGGCGTCGACCTCCGTTGCGACGCGCGCCGCCCTCGATCCGTCGCTCGTCGCGGGCAGGGGCGCGAGCGTCGACTTCGTCGAGCAGGAGGCTGAGAACGCCGTGACGAACGGCGCGGTCATCGGCCCGGACCGTACCGCATACACGCTGCCGGCGGAGGCGTCCGGCCGTATGGCGGTCAAACTGACGCCGAGACAGTACGTCGAATTCACGCTGCCGAGTGCGGCCAACGCGATCACCGTGCGCTACAGCATTCCGGACGCGCCGAACGGCGACGGGATCACCGCGCCGCTCGATGTCACGGTGAACGGCAAGAAGCGGTCCACCATGACGCTCACATCGCAGTACGCGTGGCTGTACAACCAGTATCCGTTCTCGAACGACCCGAACGCCGGTCTGCTGCACCCCGACTGGTGGATCACCGAGTGCTCCTGTGTACCGAGCGCCACGACGCCGTTCCCGACGATCACCAAGCCGTTCCGGCCGAACCACTTCTACGACGAGCAGCGCCTCTTGCTCGGCACGAAGTACCGCGCGGGTGACAAGGTGCGGCTGACGGTTCCCGTCGGGAGCAGAGCCGCGTGGACAGTCATCGACCTGCTCGATTCGCAACTCGTCGGCCTTCCGCACGTCGACCTCTCCGCCGCGAACGTACTGGCCTTCGGCGCCGATCCGTTCGGCCTGCGCGACTCCGCTACTGCGTTCGAGAAGGCGATCGCGTTCGCGAAGCGCAAGCAGCTCAAGGTGTACATACCGCCGGGCAGGTACCGGGTGAACCGCCACATCATCGTCGACAACGTGACGATCGTGGGCGCCGGCAACTGGTACACGATCATCAAGGGGCGCCAGGTCGACCTCGACACCCCGGCACCTGACGGCTCGGTCCACACCGGCGTCGGCTTCTACGGCAAGGACGCGGCGGACGGTGGCAGTACCAACGTCCATCTCTCCGGCTTCGCGATCGAGGGTGACGTCCGCGAGCGCATCGACACCGACCAGGTGAACGGCGTCGGAGGGGCGATGAGCGACTCGACCATCGACGGCCTCTACATCCGCCACACCAAGGTGGGCCTATGGTTCGACGGACCGATGTCGAACCTGCGGATCACGAACAACGTCATCGTCGACCAGATCGCCGACGGCCTCAACTTCCACACCGGCGTGACGGACTCGGTCGTGTCGAACAACTTCATCCGCAACTCGGGTGACGACGGCCTCGCCATGTGGTCCGAAAAGACCGCCAATGCCAATAACACGTTCGACCACAACACCGTACAGACGCCGGTACTCGCGAACGGCATCGCCATCTACGGCGGCAAGGACAACACCGTCTCGAACAACCTCATCGCCGACCCGATCCGGGAGGGCAGCGCCATCCAGGTCGGGTCGCGCTTCGGCGCCGAGGCGTTCACCGGGTACCTGCGGATCACCGACAACACCACGGTCCGCGCCGGCACCTACGAGCTGAACTGGAACATCGGCCTGGGTGCCATCTGGTTCTACGCGCTGGAGAAGAACATCGCCGCCGACATCCAGGTGACGGGGGATCACTTCCTCGACAACACCTACAACGCGATCATGCTGGTCAGCGACTGGCCGGTGAAGGATCTGTACTCGATCACGAACGTGCGTTTCAAGGATATCAAGGTCGACGGTACGGGCACTTCGGTGGTCAGCGCACGGGTGGCGGGATCCGCGTCCTTCGAGAACGTGGACACTCGCAACGTCGGGGCAGTCGGCGTCAACAACTGCGGGTCGTTCAACTTCACGGCTGCCGGCTCGGAGTTCTCGCTGACGGATCTCGGCGGGAACGACGGCGGCGGCACCACCGGTCCCTGGCTCGCCCCGTGGGAGCTGCCGAACACCATCACCTGCAACGACCGTCCGCCGGTGGTCACACCGCCGGCGCCGTCCGCGTGGTGATACCAACCGGGGCGAGCAAGGGAAGTCGCTGATCGGCTTGCCCGGCAGATGATCGAGCGGTCGCTCCTCCTACCGGGAGGCCCGGTCCAGCAGCTCGAAGAAGGTGTCCCCCCTCACCACCTCGAACGGGTCTGTGAGCAGCTCGCCCAGCTCGGCGATGTCGCTCGGCGTCCAGTTCCACGCGTTGACCGCCCCGGCGATGAACAGCGGGCCGCTCCCGTCCCAGCCCTCGATGTGCTTCATCAGCCCGTCCCGGTACTCCGCCGCGTTGCCCTGCGGCCAGTAGTTGCCGATCACCGCCAGCCCGGCGGGGCGGATCTGCAGGTCACCGGTCTCCCAGGACTGGATGATGCCGCGCAGCGGGGTGTTGTCCCGGTAGGAACGAACGATGCGCTCGTCGAAGGGCACCCAGCCGTTGCCCTCCGGGAGCCGCTGGTTGTACGCGTAGACGAGATCCATGCCAGTACGCCGCAGGAACTTCCCGGTGAGCCGGGTGTACGCGTCCAGCGCCTCCCGGGGCCAGGAGCCGGGGTAGGTGTATCCGGCGCCCGACGGGCCGCTGATCAGCAGGTCGTTGGCGGTGGCGGTGCGCTGGTAGTGGGCCAGCAGCGCGGGCCCGATGTCGGCCAGGAGCGGGCTGACCGTCCAGTTGACGGGCACCCGGCCGCGCGCGGGGTTGTCCCACAGGTCGCGCATGCGGCGCTGGCAGTACTGGATGTTGTCGCCCTCGCCGACGGTGAGCGTGAGGTACACCCGGTTGCGAAGCGTCGCCGGCGGGCGCGGTCGAACCCGGTCGGAGACCTTCGCCCGGGTGCCGGCGTGCACCGTGCCGTTCATGTAGTAGTCGGCGGGCACCACTTCCACCCCGTGCTGTGAGGCCCGGTCGACGCCGCCCCACTCCCCGGCCACGTCATTGGAGAACCAGCCGCAGTACGGGGTGGTCGGCTCGACCCGGCTGAACACCTCGTCGAGCAGCGCGCCGGTGGCCCCCGAGGGCGGCAGCCACACCACCATGGCCCGGGAGGCGACCGCGTAGTCGCGGAAGTACGGGAAGGGCTCGACGCGGGTGGGCGCGGTGGTCGTGGCGGTGACCAGGTACTGGTTCCACAGGTCGACGTCGACCGTGAGCCGGGTGGTCCCGGCCGGTGCGGTGAACCGGTAGACGAAGTAACCGCCCCCGTCGCAGAACCGGTTGGCGTCGCCGCCGAGGGAGGAGTTGAGCCCGTCGAACAGGTACGGGGCCTCGGCGTCCGTACCCGGCGCGAAGGAAGCGATCTCCTGGCCGTCGGCCCGTACGGTGACCCGCCCCACCGAAGCCCCCCAGCCGTCGTCCCCGAGGGAGTCCTGGAAACGGAGGAAGGCCCCGTCCGTGCCGGGCAGTTCGGAGCTGAGGTCGAAGGTGCGGACCTCCCGGTTGGAGGAGTCGCGGATACGGTCCGGCTCGCGGGCGATCTCCCGCCACTGGACACCGTCCACCTTCACGGTTCTGGTGGGCGGGAGCCCGGCCAGCAGGGTGTGGGCGCAGCGGGGGAAGAGGTTGTCCAGCTGCCAGCGGTAGACCGTCTGCGGGTCGTCGGCGAAACGGCCCCGCAGATCGGCGACGACCTTCAGGCCGTACCGGCTCGCCTGTTCGGCGGTGGCCGCGACGGCGTTCTCCAGACCGGCGAGGGTGGTGGCGACGTTGACCGAGTCGGGGACCTCGGGGTCGTGCAGGACGGCGCCGCGGACCTCGCCGCGGTAGCGGCCGATCAGGTCGAGGGCGTTGTCGTGGCGCGTGACGTCGGCACCGGTGCCAGCCAGCCAGCGCAGATCGACGCCGCCGGCGTCGTAGTTGAAGTAGAGGCGAGGGCGGCGCCGGTTGACGACCCCCTGCAGGGTGGTCAGCAGCAGCTGATCGTCCCCGTGGAGCCTGCTCACGTCGGCGACGTCGAGCGTGGTGGCGTGGCCGAAGGACGGCAGCAGGGGGGTGGGGCTGTCACGTTCGGCGGCGGCGGCCTGACCGGGGAGGCCGAAGCCCAGTCCGGCTGCCGCCAGGATCGTTCCGTTGGTCAGCAAGAAGTCTCTTCGTGACACCATGGACGATCGCTCCTCCTCGAGTGCGGAGTTGACATCGTTGTCACCAGCCAGTGAAGCTAGCGACGCGTGGGTCGCGTGTAAAGAGTGCGGACACCCCCGTCGGCCAGGTCGGCGACGAGGGCGGGGTTGCCGCCTCCCTCGTCACTCCGACAAGCGCGGACGATGGCAACGGGCAGACCGCGCCGCACCGTTCCGAGTCGAGGTCCTGGGCCGCCGGCGCCGGGCCACGTGAATCTCCAGCCCCCGGTGAGCTCGAGTGCACAGGTAGGGGCGAAGCCGCACTCGGGCGCCGGATGCGGTGCACCCCGCTGTCGTCGGAGCACCAGAACGTCCTGTCGAAGGGCGCCGGGACGTCCTGGATGAGGGACGTCGGAGCGTACCGGGAAGGCCGCGGTCCGGACGAATGACAGCCCGCAGCACGGTGAGCGCTCAGGGCGCGCCGGGGGCGTCGGGCGCGTCCTCGCCCCGGCGACAAGGTCCGGCATCCGGGCCTCCACCGGCTTGACCCGTCAGGTTGTCAACCGTCGTGTGGCCCTCGCTCCCGGGAACGGTCACAGGTGGCGTGCCTGCTGTGTGCTGCACCTCGGCCTCCGGCGGGGACGGGTCCCAGGCGCAAGCCAGGGATCCGCCGACAAGGCCGAAGAACATTCCGAAAAGGAGGCCCCCGAAGTTGGCAAGGGGGAAGGAGACGAGGCTGAGCAACAGGCCCGCGATCCCGGCGAAGACACGCACCTGCTGATGGAACCAGAGCGTGATGCCCAGAGTCATGAGCAGGATCCCGATGATCAGCGATGCGGCACCGGCCGTGGTGGACAGGGCAACAGCGATGCCCTTCAGCGTGATGTGAACGTAAGGGAAGTAGATGATGGGCGCCCCCGCCAGGAGCATGAACAGGCCGGCCCAGAACGGGCGCCCACCACGCCAGGTTCTGAATCTGCGTCGGGTGCCGTCGATCCTGTCGCGTAGTCCTGGGCGGGTGCCGAAAAGTTCGCTGATCACGTGCGGCTTTCAGGGTGAAGGGGTGGGTATCGCCTGTGATGATGCGGTACGTGGAGTCGGTGAACGTTGGTGCCCAGCTGAACGAATACGGATGGGCCGGTCCAGGACCGCGCGTCGGCACGGTGTCCGGGGCCATAGCGGTGCGCCCGGAGTCAGAAGCAGCGGTGGCTGCCCTGCTTGAGACTCACTGCGAGGTCAGGGACGCTGAGTGTGGCAGCCGAGATGGCAACCGCGTTGATGCGCACGTCGGTCAGGGTGGTCGACACGGCCTGCTGGGCAAAGCCGTTGGGATCGAAGAACCCCGAGTTCCGGTCGCCCGGGTTGATCGGCCCCTTGGTGATCGAGCCCGCGGCGACACCGATGTCCAGGTCGTTCAAGGTCGCCCGACCGGCTGTCAGGGATGTCGCATCGATGAAGATGTCCCGGGCCTCGGCCCGGTCGCCGCCGGTGAGCCGCAGCGTGTACAGGCCCAGAACCGGGATCTCGACCGCTACGGACTCGCACAGTCTCTTGATCGTCGCGTGCCGGGCACCTGTGACCACGACGGGCACACGGCGGCCCTCTCTGGTCACGTCCACCATGCCGTAGATACTCGTACCGCGAGTGGTCAGTGTGTCTGCAGCGAACTGGAACCGGTCGCCGGAGATGAAGAACGACGCAGCCAGTGCACCTTGCGCCATGCCGATACCCAGCGCCGCGGCAGCCGCCGTGCTCGGAACCAGGACAAGGGCGAAACGCTTCCACCGCGTCCTGCCGCAGCCGTGCGACATGCCGTGCCTCTCTCCTGTGAAGTGCAGGCCGCCCCCAAACACCGTGCCCTCGGACAGGCTCGCCCGCCAGGCTGGACGGCGGACATTCCGGTCGCGACACAAGCCTTGCAGGTACCGGCGGTCCGACATGGACCACTGTCCTGCGCCTTTGATCGACTCTAGAGTGCGGACAAGGAAACCCGTCGGCACGCCAGCCCGCCCAGACGGGTGAAACAGAGGGACCGGCGGAGGTCCCCTGCGACGGATCGCGGTGGTCGACGAGCTGGGTGAAAGTCAGTGCGCAGTTCGACGGGAAGCCGCCCTCGTCCTCGTCAGGCGGGAGTCCGTGAAGCCCGGGGCGCCGGAACCGTGACGCTGCGCCGGCACCAGGCCGGCCGGGGACGCCACGACAGCCCGGCCGACCGAGCGAAGTGGCGCAGCGATCAGGCCGGACTCGATCCGGGCCCGGATCAACCTCTGCCAGAAGGGGTGCAGGGCAGCTGACCGAGCTGAGGTCACGCTGTCGCTCGGCCTGCGCCGGGCGGCCACACGTACCGACTCGCCTTCCATGTCTGTGCGTTGACGTGCATCGCGGTGAGCCGAGGAGACTCAACGCCTCAAGGCCGCCCGGCAAGTTCTCGCTCGGCACCCCGATGGCATGATCAAGGCGTGACCAGTGAACCTGCTCGACCTGCCGGGAAGTACGTCCTGTTCGATGTCGACGGCACGTTGATCGACGCGGTGGAGAATCAACGGCAGGTCTGGGGCACTTGGTCGGCGCAATACGGACTGGACCCTGATGAGGTCCACAGGGTGGCGCTGCGGACGCGGCCGATGGAGACCTTCGCGACGGTCGCTCCTGATCGGGATCCGCGGGCGTGCCTGGCGGCATTGCATGAACTGGAGGACGAGGACGTACGGTCCGGTGTCTATGCCGCCTTCGAAGGTGCGACGGAGCTGCTGTCGGCACTGCCCTCAGGGCGCTGGGGTCTGGTGACATCGAACTACGAGCACCGGGTGCGCGGTCGGTTCGCCCGGACCGGCCTGCCGGTTCCTGACGTGCTCGTGGATGCCGCCGCCGTCGCGGAGGGCAAGCCGTCACCGGTGCCCTATCTGCTGGCTGCTGAGCTACTCGGGGCCGGACCGCAGGACTGCCTGGTCATCGAGGACGCGCCGTCCGGTGTGAGGTCCGGGCTGCGCGCCGGCATGACGGTGTGGGGGGTCAACGCTCCTGTTGCGGTGGACGGCGTGCACCGCCATTTCGGGAGCCTGCGCGAAGCGGTACCCGAGATCCTGGCTTTCGCGACGTGAGCACGCGGGAATCCGCTGTCCGCGTCCGCCTTCCGCCGCGCGAAGGCGGACGAACCTGACGGTGCGCAGGTCGACGCCGCTGTCCGGGGACTCGAAGTCCGCGGCCGACCGCATCGTCCAACACCTGAGGGCTGTCCCGTGATCCCTGGTGGATCAACGCGCGGCGTCAGATGCGGTGCATCGCAAGGCGGAGGGGCGTCCGCATACCGGGTGTATCGGGCGTTCCGACAACGCGGCGAGGTGCCGTAGCTGTCGTCGCGCGCCCGCCAGGGATAACGGGACAGCCCTTAGTATGGCGTACCAGGTGTATGGGCCACCGGGCCTGCGTCGCACACGCGTGCGGCGCGCCCGAAGCCGGGCATGCGCCGAGAGGCGTCCCCATGCCGGAAACCCCGGCCCGATTCCGACGGGCCGGGGTTTCCATGTGATGCGGGTGGAGCTGTTACCACTTGTTGCCGTAGTGGTCCCTGACCACTCGGAAGCTGCCCACTACGCCGTTCTTGACCCACACGCCGCCGTGGACCTGGCGGGTGAAGACACCATTGCTGGTGCTCCAGGGACCGACAGTGGCGACCGGGGAGCCGTTGTCGCAGGTCGCCCCGCGGAAGAGCTCTACGGTCCTGCGGCTGTCGTTGCGGACGTTGAAGCTCCGCGAGCCCAGGCCGCTGACCACGGTGATGCAGCCGTCCGGCTGAGCGGAGTACGACCGCTCGTTGATGTGGATCCGCCCCTTGTCGTAGCCGCCGTAGCCACCGTCGTCGCCGCCACGGCCACCGCCGCCGCCACCGCCGCCGAAGCCACCGCCACCGCCGCCGCCGCCACGGCCACCGCCGCCGCCACCGCCGCCGAAGCCACCGCCACCGCCGCCACCGAAGCCGCCTTCGTCGCCGCCACGGCCACCGCCGCCGCCACCGCCGAAGCCGCCTTCGTCGCCGCCACGGCCACCGCCGCCACCGCCGCCGAAGCCGCCTTCGTCGCCGCCACGACCTCCGTTTCCGTTCCCTCCGTTTCCGTTCCCGTCGCCGGCAGCGGGGCCCGGGGCGGGGGCTGCCTGTTGGACGGATGGGGCGGCTGGAGCGGATCCAGCAGCCGAGGCATAAGTAATGCCGGTTGTCGCGAGGACTGCGGCGCCCACTACGGCGGCAGTCACAGCGACGGTACGCGTCGTCATGTCACTTCTCCCTGTCTCAGAGACGTCGGCCGGTAAGCCGACCTGCGATGAACGTACTAATAGTCCCTTTAGCTGTCATATCGGACATCCCCATGGTGTGACGCGAAGGGGCCGACCGGGTGTACGAACGGCAGGTTCCATGGGCCGATGCATCATCTGATGGGTCGTGAAAGCCCAGGAAAATGGGCATATCTGGCGCACCGTTGGGCTTTCCGGGCGACATACTGCGGCCCTCTCACCCTGTCGGCAGCATGCCGCCGATTCCAGCACGGCGGAAACGCCCCCCGCCGCCCGTCCCGACGCCTACGCGTCACATGTCCGGTCAGGTCTCCCCAAGTTCTCGGGACTCATGGTGGGTCCCTCAGAACACGGACCGAATGGCAACGGCCCGGCGCCCCGCACCGATCCCCGGCCCGGATGCCCCGTGCTCGGGATATTGACGATCCCTTGACCTCCAGGACCGCATCCATGACTGCGCCCGCGCTGTCCTCAGTGGTATCGAACCTGCCCCTCGTGAAGGAGTCCGCTGCCATGGATGGCGCTGTCGTTGGAGCTGTGGTTGTCGTCGTCTGCGTGCTGCTGGTGCTGCGCAGCGGGATGCGTGTGGTCAATCAGGTGGACCGAGGGGTGGTCTTCCGCTTCGGCAAGACGCTGCCCGGCCATCGGCAGCCCGGCATCACCTTCCTCATCCCGTTCGCCGACCGGATGCGGAAGGTGAACGTACAGGTGGTGACGCTGCCTGTGCCGACGCAGGAGGGCATAACCCGGGACAACGTGTCGGTGAAGGTCGATGCCGTCGTCTACTTCAAGGTCGTCGATCCGGTACGGGCCACGATCGAGGTGCAGGACTACATCTTCGCGGTCGGCCAGGTCGCCCAGTCCTCCCTGCGCTCCATCATCGGCAAGAGCGACTTGGACGATCTGCTCTCGGACCGCGAACGGCTGCACGAAGGGCTGGCCCTGATGATCGACAGCCCGGCGGCCGGCTGGGGTGTGCACATCGACCGGGTCGAGATCAAGGACGTGCAGCTGCCGGAGTCGCTGAAGCGTTCCATGTCGCGGCAGGCCGAGGCGGAGCGTGAGCGGCGCGCCCGGGTGATCACCGCGGACGGCGAGTTCCAGGCGGCACAGCAGCTCGCCAACGCTTCGCGCATCATGGCCGACACGCCGGAGGCGATGCAGCTGAGGCTGTTGCAGACGGTGGTCGAGGTGGCAGCCGAGAAGAACTCCACGCTGGTCATGCCGTTCCCGGTGGAACTGCTGCGGTACTTCGACCGGGCGGCTCGCCAGTTCGGGACGGGCAGCGACGTCGCGACACCCGTTCCGGCCCCGCACGACGAAACAGTGCCCGACCCCCGCGCGTAACGCCGTCAGGGGTCCGTCAGGGTCTGCTGCCCCGGCGTCAGGGATTCGCCAACGCACCATGATCGCCACCGCCCTTGGGCCTTCCATGAGGTCAGGACCTGAGGTCGGCGAGGAGTGGTGACGAAATGGAGCGAGCGGACGAACGGCGTGTGGTGGCCGGTGTGAGCGGCACGCTGGGCAGTCTGACAGCACTGCACCGGGCCGCGGCCGAGGCCCGGCGCACCGATGCCGTACTGCGGGCCGTACTGGCCTGGTCACCTCCCGGCGGCGAGCTCGGGCAGCGCAGTCAGCCGTGGCCCGAGCTGCTGACCGAGTGCCGTCGGGTGGCGGGCGACCGGCTGCTCCGGGCGGTGGACACCGCCTTCGGCGCGGCCGGGCCCGGGGTGCCGATGGAGACTCTGGTCGTACGGGGCACACCGGGCGTCGCGCTGATCGCTGCGACGAACGGCCCCGACGACCTGCTGGTGGTCGGGGCCGGGGCGCGCGGAGGGCTGCGGAGGGCTCTGCATCCTTCGGTCGCCCGGTACTGTCTCGCGCACGCGACCTGCCCGGTGCTCGCCGTACCCCCCTCTCCGTTGCAGGACGACATTGCCGCCGTCCACCGCCGGATTTCCTGGCACATGCCGCTGAACGCCCGGGAGTTGGCGGACTGACGGGCTGCGTCCGTGCGCGTGAGGACGGTCGCCATGAAGTGGGTCGCGTCCCCGTCGACCCGGGGGATGAACAGCGCCCTTGACGGTCCTCCGAATATCGGCCGACGGAACGAGCAGCGCTGTCGTCAAGGAGTTGTCAGCAGGCCGTAAATCCGGGCCGGATCGGTCGAACAGCACCATCGCGGCGCTTAGATTCTGTTTGTGCCGCTCAAAAACTGCGGACGCTCAGGCCCTGACCGTGCCCGACAACCCGGTCGCGCCGACGGAGGATACGCGGCGGCGTATTCTCCGCACCGCGCCCGCGCACGGCCTTTCCGGTACCGGGGCCCCGGTACCGGAAAGGCTCAGCCTCACTTCCGGTCGACTCACCGGTTGCTCGCGCTGTGCGGACGATCGTCTTCAGCACCCTGATCATCCTGGCCCTGATCCGCTCGCCCTGCGCAGCGTCCGCCACCGCCTCGGCCGACTCCTGTCAGGGGGTCATCAGGGATTCGCGCGCCGGCTTGAAGCGGGGCAATCGGCAGAGTGGGATAGGGGACGTGAACAGCGGTCTGCGACATGACGATCGGCCACCGAATACGGTGCCGCCGGTGATGCGCGTCGTTCACCCCTGGATGCGTTGACGCATTCGCCCGTGCTTCGGCACACGGTGCTCCTGCGCACCGCTCACCTGCGGCCGCCCGATCAATGAAGCGGCCGCTTCTCCATTTCTCTTTCCACTGTGCGCGCCTTGCCCCATGCACACCTGAAACTCAATTCGCAGGCGGCTGGGGCTGTTCCATCGCATCGGCCCGACACCCGAGCCCGCACGTACAAGAACAGGAATCCACGATGTCTTCTGCCTCCTTGTCCGGACCGGGCCGTGCCGGTCACCGGGGCCACTTCCGGTGTCGGCTGGGAGACCGCCCGGATCCTCGCCGAGCGCGGCACGCTCATCCTCGTCCACGGCCGCACCGCCGAGGAGGCTCAGGCCGCGACCGACAGGCTCATGGCCGCCGGTGTCAGTGAGCCCCACCTACGCACTTACGCCACCGACTTCACGGGCTCCGACACGGCGGAGGCGATGGTCCGGGAGGTCGTCGGGATCCACCCGCACCTGGACGTGCGCGCGTACGACGAGGGCGTCGCCCCGGCGCCGCCCGCCACCGGGGAACGGCTGAAGCGCCCGCAGAGACGGCCAGAACCCGGCGTACTGGCCGCCGCTTTCCCGTACACCCGGCTCCGGAAGGGACCCACCATGATCGAACTCCTGCCGCACCGACTTCCCGCACTCTCACGCTGGTTCCCCGCCGGAGCGCCGGGTCCGGCAGCCCTGGCCGAGCATGTCCTGACCACCGGGATCGGCCGCTTCTGGGCCGACCACGCCGTCCAGCCGCGCGCAATCGCCGTCGACTGCGCCGCCCATGTACTGCTGCGTGGCGATCCCGGCGCACTCGTCCCCGCGGAACTGGCACCGCTCGGCTCGCGCTACATCGAGGCACCCGCCCGATTCCTTCCCGTCCTCGGCGCCTCCTTCGACCGGATCATGCCGTGGGAGCGCATGGTCTACACACAGCAGGAGGAACCGACCTCCCCTGCGCGCACTCCCAAGGGCGTGACCGTACGCCGCATCACCGCCGCCGATGCCGACGCACTCGACGCGCTCGGCCCGGGTGCTGCCTGGATACATGCCAGCTGGGGTGGCCCGGCCGGGCTCGCCGCCTCCGGGCACGCCTGGGGCGCCTTCCACCAGGGCGAAGCCGTCGCCGTGGCGTGCACGTACTTTCTCGGCAGCGCGTACGAGGACCTCGCCGTCGTCACCGCCCCCGACCATCGCCGCCGGCAGCTCGCCCTCAGTTGCGTCACCGCACTCTGCGCCGACGTCACGGCACGCGGCCACACACCCAGCTGGAGCTGCTCGCGCCACAACAGGGCCAGTCGGCTGCTCGCCTGGAACGCCGGTTTCCGCCTGGTGCGCGAATACGTCCACCACGCCACCGGCGCACCGGCCGTCCGCGGGATGTCGGGGACGAGAATCCCCGCATGAAGCCCCACCCGGCACTGCGGCAGCTCGCGGCGCAGGTCGACCGCAAGACGGCCCGCACGGTCTTCAAGGTCTCCGACCTGAAGTGAACCTGCCCGACTGTGCGGGATACCGGCTCGGTCGGCCCGCGGCGCGTCAGGACCCTGCACTGCCCCCGGTCGTACAGGTCGCCACGTCGATCACCACCGCCGGCACGATGACACCGACGGGGATCCACAGAGTTCTGCTCTGCTGCGCCGCTCCCCGACGCTCCGGAGAAGGCGCTCGCGCCGCATCCGGGACGGTGCGAAACGTGTACGGGCGGCCGTCGTGGCGTGCGCGCCGTCCCATGCGGATGCGAAGTGCGGCACAAGTGGCGACGCTGGAAGGGTCAGGGTGAACGCACCGAGGAGGACCCATGTCCATGATGGACAAGATCAAGCACATGCTGAAGGGCCACGAGGACCAGGCGGGCAAGGGCATCGACAAGGCGGGTGACACCATCGACGACAGGACCCAGGGCAAGTACACCGGCCCGGTCGACACCACTCAGGACAGGCTCAAGGGCCAGCTCGGTTCGGACCGCGGCCAGGACCAGCCGCCGCAGACCTGACCCTCACCAGGCCATTGCACCGTCAATAGGCCGCTGCCGCCTCGCCTGCTCATGACGTGAGCAGGCAGGGGCGGCCGGATGTCCGGTCCATGCGGGCGCGGTGCGGTCGAGACCGGCTCCCACCGTCGATCCAGCTGTCCCGCAGACCGCCTGCGGGTCGTGGCGTCGCTGATTCCCCGGCGGCCATCAGGTGCCGGCTGTCCGGCTCCGTCCCGCCACGGCGGCTGAGCGGCTCGGACCTCTTCAAGGAGAACGTGCATCGGGCTCGTGCGAGCCCGATGCGGCGTCCTCGTCCTTGAGCCGGTGGCCGCGCACGCCTCGTACGCATGGTCAACGGGAAACTCGCATGGCCATGCGAGTCGTCCCGTTTCTCTCGGGGGGGGGCGGGGGGCGCCGCACCTCGCTCGCTACCGCCCGGAGAGCGGCGGGTCAGCAGATCCGGGGCAGCTGCTCCCCGATCGGCAGGTCGACCACGCGCGTCCCACCGAGCCCGGTACGGGCCACGACCATGCCGGGATGCGACTCCACTGCCTCGCCGATGACGGCCGCCTCCGCTCCCAGCGGATGCGCCCGCATCGACTCCAGAACGGCTTCGGCGTGCTCACGGGGGACGAATGCGACGAGTTTTCCCTCGTTGGCCACGTACATCGGGTCCAGGCCCAGGATCGCGCAGGCGTTGGCCACGGCCGGCGGGACCGGGATGTCGCGCTCCTGGAGGACGACACCGGTGCCGGAGGCCGTCGCGATCTCGTTGAGCGCCGCGGCCAGTCCCCCTCGTGTGGGATCACGCAGGACATGGAGGTCGGGGGTGACCGCGAGCATGGTCTCCACCAGCCCGCCCAGGGCCGCGCAGTCGCTCTCGATCTCCACGCCGAACTCCAGGCCCTCGCGCACACTCATGATCGCCACGCCGTGCGCACCGATCGCACCGCTGACGATCACGACGTCGCCGGGGACCACCCGCTGGGGACGGAGGTCGACGCCGGCCGGGACCAGGCCGATCCCGGCGGTGTTGATGAAGATGCCGTCGCCGTGACCGGCGTCCACGACCTTGGTGTCGCCGGTCGCCACCTCGACGCCCGCCGCGCGCGCGGCTGCGCCCAGCGCGTTGGCCACGCGTGCGACGACCGAGACCTCTACGCCTTCCTCCAGGATGAAACCGCAGGAGAGGTAGGCGGCCCGGGCACCGCTCATGGCCAGGTCGTTGACCGTGCCGTTGACCGCGAGGTCGCCGATGCTGCCGCCGGGGAAGAACAGCGGCCGCACGACGTACGAGTCGGTGGAGAAGGCCAGCCGGGCGCCACCCAGCGATACCACGGCCGAGTCGGTCAGTTGCGCCAGCACGTCACCCCCGTAGCCGGGCGCGAAGACGTGCTGGACCAGTTCGGCCGAGAGTGCACCGCCACCGCCGTGGCCCATCACCACCCGCGGCTGGTCGCGCAGCGGTGCCGGGCAGGTCCATGCCGTCAGGTCGAGTACGGCCGGGTCGCCGGGAGCGTCCGTCGCCGTGGCGGTGATGTTCAATGCTTCGGTCGTCTCAGGCAACGGGGCTCGTCTCCCTGGCTGCGGTGGTGATGTCCAGTCGCCGGTAGAGGTAGTACGCGGCGCAGGCGCCCTCGCTGGAGACCATGGTGGCCCCGAGCGGGTTGCGCGGAGTGCAGGTGGTACCGAACGCCTCGCACTCGTGGGGCTTCAGCAGCCCCTGCAGGACCTCGCCGCTGCGGCACGCGGCGGGCTCCTTGGTGTCGATGCCGGTGACGGAGAACCGGTACTCGGCGTCGTAGTCCCGGTAGCGCGTGGAGAGCCGCCAGCCGCTGTCGGGGATGGTGCCGATGCCGCGCCAGGCACGGTCGGTGACCTCGAAGACGTCGTCCAGCATGGCAAGCGCCGCGGGGTTCCCGTCCGGGTGCACGGCGCGCGGGTACGCGTTTTCCACGCTGTGCTCGCCGCGCTCCAGCTGCAGGACGGTGCGCCGTACGCCTTCGAGGATGTCCAGCGGTTCGAAACCGGTGACCACAATGGGCACCCGGAACCGTTCGGCCAGCTCCGGGTACTCCCGCGTGCCCATCACGCTGCACACGTGACCGGCGGCGAGGAAGCCCTGCACCCGGCAGCTCGGCGACTGCATGATGGCCTCGATGGCGGGAGGGACCCGCACATGGGACACCAGGAGGCTGAAGTTCGCGATACCGAGTCTGCGTGCCTGATACACCGTCATGGCGTTGGGGGGTGCGGTGGTCTCGAATCCGATCCCGAAGAAGACCACCTCGCGGTCGGGGTTCTGCTGGGCGATCTTCAGGGCATCGAGTGGCGAGTAGACGACCCGTACGTCGCCGCCCTCGCTGCGGACCCGGAACAGGTCGCGGCCGGTTCCGGGTACTCGCAGCATGTCCCCGAACGAGCAGAAGATCACCTCGGGGCGGGAGGCGATGGCCAGCGCCTTGTCGATGACCTCCAGGGGCGTGACGCAGACGGGGCAGCCCGGACCATGGATCAGTTCGACCTGTTCCGGCAGGAGTTGATCGATGCCGTGCCGGATGATGGTGTGCGTCTGCCCGCCGCAGACCTCCATCAGCGCCCAGGGCCGGGTCACCACGGAGTGGATGTCGTCGAGCAGCCGGCGCGCCAGGTCCGGGTTCTGGAACTCTTCGATGTACTTCACTGCTGCACCTCCTCGGGTGCGTCGGCACCACCGGCGCTGGATGCGTCGCCGGGCTCCGCGGCCCGTTCCCATGGGTCCCCGAACTCTTCCTGGAGCAGGCCGAGTTCGGCGAAGAGTTCGAGCGTCTTCCTGGCCGACTCCTCGTCCAGCCGCTGCAGGGCGAACCCCACATGGACGATGGCGTATTCACCGACCTGGAGATCCGGCAGATACTCCAGGCACACTTCTTTGACCACACCGCCGAAGTCGACGGTGGCCATCCGGGTACCGTCACGCTCCTCGATGTCCATCACTCTGCCGGGTACCGCCAGGCACATGGCTGCTCCTTGCTGTGGGGGGGGCGTTGCCCGGCTCTGCCGGGCCGGACGTCAGTCGGCGGCTGCGCCGGTGCGCGCCGCCGCGTTGCGGGTGGCCACCATGAGCTGACCGAGCGCCAGTCCACCGTCGTTCGGGGGGACCTCACGGTGGCGCAGGACGGTGAAGCCGATCTCGTTCAGCGTCCGGGCGCACCGGGAGGAGAGCAGGGTGTTGGCGAACACACCTCCGGTCAGGGCTACTTCCTGCAGGCCGTACTGTTCGCGGGCTGCGACGCACACCTGGAGCACGACGTCCGCGACGGCTGCGTGGAAGCGTGCGGCGACCAGTGCCGTCGCCGCACCGGCGCGCACGTCTTCGACGACGGCTGCGAGTACCGGCGAGGGGTCCATGACCAACGGCTGTCCGTCGACCGGGTCCGCCGGGCGCAGCGCGAAGCCGTAACCGGGCCCGGGGTCGGCGGCGGCGCCGACCGCGGCGGCCTCCAGTTCGACGGCGGCCTGGGCTTCGTACCCGGCGCGGTGGCAGACGCCCGCCAGCGAGGAGACCGCATCGAACAGCCGGCCCATGCTGGAGGTGGGAACGCAGTTGAGGTTGCGCTCCAACTGCCGCAGCAGCACCTGTCGTTCGTCCGGTGGGCAGGCTGCCGCGCAGGGCAGATCGTCCGTCCAGCCGATGCCTGCCGCGTACAGGTGGGCCAGCGCCATCCGGTAGGGCCGGTGTACGGCGGCATCGCCGCCGGGCAGCGGCGCGTACGCGAGGTGTGCGAAGCGGAGACAGGCGTCGTAGTCGGCCAGCATGATCTCGCCGCCCCACACCGCCCCGTCGTCCCCGTATCCGGTGCCGTCGAACGCGACGCCGATCACTCGGCGGCTGCCGTCCCGGCCGTGCTCGGCCATCGCGGCGGCGATATGGGCATGGTGGTGCTGCACACGCACGACCGGTCGGCCGGCGGCCCGGCGCAGCGCCCACTGGCCGGTGCGGTAGCGGGGATGCCGGTCGGTTGCCAGGATGCCGGGCCGCACGCCGGTGAGGGTCTCCATGTGCTGTTCGGCGCGCGCGAAGGCCTGCTGCGTGTCCAGGTCGTCCATGTCGCCGACATGGGCGGACAGCCAGGCCCTGCGCTCCTCGGCGAGGCAGAAGGTGTTCTTCAGGTCGCCGCCGGTGGCGAGGGTCGCAGGCACCGGGTGGGGCAGGGCGAGCGGCAGCGGGGCGTAACCGCGTGAGCGGCGTACGATCAGCCGCTCCCCGTCGCAGACGCGCACCACGGAGTCGTCGCACGGCACATGGATCGGGCGGTCGTGCATGAGCCAGGCGTCGGCCAGGTGGGCCAGCCGCTCCAGCGCCTCGTCGTCGTCCGTGACGATCGGTTCACCGGCCACGTTGCCGCTGGTCATGACGAGCAGGCGCGGTCCAGGCGGGTCACCGGGCAGGCCGAGCAGCAGGTGGTGCAGCGGGGTGTACGGGAGCATGACGCCGAGGTCGGGGCTGCGCGGGGCGACGGCATCGCACGGCCAGGGGGTGCGGGCGCCCGGGCGGGCGTCGGCACGCCGCCGCAGCAGGACGACGGGCCGGACCCCACCGGTGAGCAGGGCCCGCTCCTCCTCGCCCACATGCACGAGGTGCGCGACGTCGTCGACGTCCCGCGCCATGACGGCGAACGGCTTGTCGCCTCGGGCCTTCCGGCGGCGCAGCAGGGCGACCGCGGCGGAGTTCTCGGCATCGCAGGCGAGGTGGTGGCCGCCGAGCCCCTTGACCGCGAGGACCGCACCCTCCGACAGCAGTCGGCGTGCCTCCGCGACCGGGTCGCGTCCGGCTGCGCACTGCTCGGGCGTGGTGCCGGTCGGCCGCCCGACGAGCAGTCGCAGCGTGGGGCCGCAGGCGGGGCAGGCGACCGGCTGGGCGTGGAAGCGCCGGTCGGCGGGGTCGGCGTACTCACGGGCGCAGTCGGTGCACATCGGGAAGCGGGCCATGGTCGTGTGCGCGCGGTCGTACGGCACCGCGGTGACGATCGTGAACCTGGGCCCGCAGTGCGTACAGGTGATGAACGGGTGGCGGTGGCGCCGGTCGGCCGGATCGGCCAGTTCGGTGAGGCAGTCGGCGCAGGTGGCCGCGTCCGGGGAAACCAGTGTGCGGGCCGGTCCGCCGGTGTGGGAGTCCACGATGCTGAAGCGGGATCCGCCCGCGGCCGGGACCTGCGTGTGGTCGACGGAGTCCACCCGGGCGAGCGGGGGTGCCTCCGCTGCGATCCGGTCGCAGAACAGGGCCACGGCGGCCGGGGCGCCCTCGACCTCGGCGACGACGCCTTCGGTGGTGTTGGTGACGTGTCCGGCCAGGCCCAACCCGGTGGCCCGGGCGTACAGGTAGGGCCGGAATCCGACGCCCTGCACGACGCCGCGGACCACGACCCGTCGGCGCTCCACGGCTCCCGCGAGGGCTGCTGCGCCGGGCTGTGGGGTCGTCACGAGCGGTACTGCGCCGCGGAGTCGGGTGCTGTCGTCATGACGAGCGGCTCGTCGGGATGCGCGTGTGCGTGGGGGCCGGTGTGCGGATGTTCGTGGGTGCCCAGGTCCGGATGGGTGTGCGTATGCATGCCGGTGTGCGCGTGGGTGTGGGTGTGCGAGCCGCCGTCCGCGCCGTGGTCACTATGGGTGTGGGTGTCGTCGTGTGTGGCCATGTCGCCGTGCGTGTGGGTGTGCTGCTGGTACGGGTGCTGCCGGGCCATCACCGGTCTGTGGACCGGGGCGCCTGCACCTGCGGCCAGGGCCCGGTCGAGAAGCGTGCCCACCCCTTCACCGCGGCGGGCGGCGGTGAGCAGCACTTCCACACCGGGGTTGACCTGCTGGACATGGGCACGGAACGCGGCCTCGTCGAAGTCGACGGCCTCTGCGATGTCGGTCTTGGTGACCACGACGAGCTGGGCCAGTCCGAATGCGGTGGGGTACTTCAGCGGTTTGTCCTCGCCTTCCGTCACGGAGGCGAGGACGACCCTGAGCGTCTCCCCCAGGTCGTACGAGGCTGGGCAGACCAGGTTGCCCACGTTCTCCACGAAGAGGATGCGGGTCCCGTCGGGCAGCCAGTTGTCGAGGTGGCGGCCGAGCATGCCGGCCTCCAGGTGGCACAGTCCGTCGGTGAGCACCTGCTTGACCGGCACGCCGGACCGGGCCAGGCGTACCGCGTCGTTCTCGGTGGCGAGGTCTGCGGTGAGTGCGGCGACCGGCACTCCTCTCTCGCGGGCCCGGCCGAGTTCGCGTTCCAGCAGTTCGGTCTTGCCGCTGCCGGGGCTGGAGAGCAGGTTGACGACGGTGGTGCCGCGGGCCGTGAGCCCGGCTCGCAGGCTGTGCGCCGTCGCGTCGTTCTTGGCGAGTACCGCCTGCTGCAGGTCGACTTCACGGCACATCGTTCAGTGCTCCTGGGAGATCGGTTCGCGGGTGTGTTCGGGTGCGGGGCCGTCCTGCCAGTGCACGCTGAGGATCTGCAGTTCGCGACCTGACAGGAGTTCGGCGGTCGCCTCGCCGCAGACCGGACAGCACAGCTGCGGCGGCATGCCGACCGCCCATTCGTCCGCACAGGGCACGCACCGCGCGCGGGCCGCCACGGAGTCGATGACGAGTTCGGCTCCTTCCAGGACGGTCCCGGCGCAGGCGAGTTCGAAGCAGAAGAACAGGGCGTCGGGGACGACTCCGGCCAGTTCCCCGACCTGGAGCCGGACGGACCCGACCGAAGTGGCTCCGCCTGCCTGAGCCGCCTCTTCCACCTGGTCGACGACGGCCATGGCGATCGACATCTCGTGCATTGGTTCTCCGTCCTGCACTGCGTCATTACAGCGGCGGGTCACGGGGCCCGGCAGACCGGCTCGCCGGTACCCGTGCGGCACATGCACCATTCGGTGCAGCCACGGGCCGGGTCCGGGCGGCAGGTGCCGTCACATCCTGCGCATCCGCAGATAGCGCCTGACGTCGGGCAGGATCTGCGCGACGACGGCTGCGACGGCGACGGCGCTCAGGCCGCAGACAAGGATCTTCTTCATGATGGTGGGTTCCTTCTGCTCAGTTCATGACAGGTCCGGCCGCCGTCCGCCTGGCGTCGGCCGGACGGTCGGCTGCTTGTACGAGGTCCAGGACCATCCGCACGGCATGGGGCACCGCTGCGGCCACGGGGGCGCTCAGCCCGATCCCTTCGTCGACACTGCCGGGTTCGCAGCCGACGACGAGCGTGCGCTTCGGCGGTACGGCTCCGGTGCCCGCGCACAGGGTGCCGAGCAGTGCCAGGACGGCATCGGGGGACATCCGGTGTCCGTCGAGGAGCGCGTTCTGCGGTTCGACGGCTCCGGGTTCGTCGGCCTCGATCAGATACAGGGTTCCCGGGCGGCCACCGCGCGCGGTGGCGTCGATCAGGACGAGGGTGTCGTATCCGTCCAGGAGCTGATAGGCGAGATGGACGCCCCGTACGCCGATGTCGACCAGCTCGACGTCGTCGGGGAGCCGGTGCGAGGACAGTGCGCGCACCGTCTCGACGCCGAAGCCGTCGTCGCCGAGGAAGATGTTCCCGATCCCGGCGATGAAGGTTCTCACGTGCTTCTGCGCAAGGTCGTTCACGCGTCCTCCAGGGGGGCGATCTCGTCCGGCTGGAAGTACAGGAAGCGCCCCTGCTCGCGGCGGATGTCCGCGCCCGGGTCGCCTTCCACGGTGACCGCGAGGTGCACTCCGCCGTCGACGTCGTGGAGCACTGCTTCGACCTGTGCGCTGCGGCCCTTGAGGAAAAGGTCCTGGGCATCGGTCCGCCGGAGCCCCGGTCGCAGGAGGACGCGGCTGCCCACGCCCACGGACCGTCCGTCCACCAGGATCCGGTCCCGGGCCGGGTCGGCGGTGTCGTCGCTCGCCGGGTCCCACCACGGGGTGTCGGGCCGGAGTACGCCGCGGGTGTCGATCAGGTCCACGCCGTCCGGGACGGGGTCCTGCGCGGCGGGCGGAGGCGTCTCGGGTCCGGTGATCTCCCGCAGGGCCCGTACCGCGCCGTGCAGCCGCTCCAGGACCTCGGGGGGCATCGACTCGGCCAGGTCGATGACGGCTGCCGCCCGGGGATCGGTGCCGCGCGCCTCGCGCTTCTCCTGGTCGGTCAGGGCCGCCGTGCGCAGGGCGAGGATCTCGTCGATCTCGGTGGCGTCGTAGAGCGTGCCCGGGCTCTCGGGGGCGATGGCCGGATGGTCCTCCAGGATGATCGGGGACGACAGCATCAGGTCCGCTCGCCCGGGTTCCCCGGCGAGCACCGGCCAGGTGTGCAGGTTGCGGCAGGCCGCGACCGCACCCTTGGCCCATTCGGGCGGGTCCGTCATCGACAGGAACGATCCCGCGCTGAGACCCAGCAGCAGGTGCGCGGCGACCAGCGACCGTGGGAGCGCGGCCTCCCGGTCGGCCTCGGCGGAGTCGGACGTCCAGTCGCTGGTGTTCTCCACCACGGCGGTGAGCCTCATGACCCGGTAGGGGCCGTCGAGTTCACGGGCGGACAGCCGCACAGCACCGCTGATCTCCTCGCAGCGGCGGACCAGGCGGCCCACCGTCCGCCCGTCCGCGTCCAGGACGGGTTCGGTCTCCTCGCGGGCGGGCCGCGTGAAGGGGACGGTGACGCCGTCCCCGGCCAGTTCGGCGACGTCCACGACCACTTCGACGCGTTCCTCGGCGCCCTCGTCCCACGGGACCAGCACCCGGTCGGCCAGGTCGAGTCGGGCCACCGTCTCGAACGTGCCGTTGTCGAGGGCCTGTTGCACCGTCCGTCGCTGGGCGTGCAGGAACCGTGCCTCGACGGCGAGCGTCGCACCGGGCTTCGGTTCCATCAGGCACTCGGTGTGCTGGAAGTCGTGCTCCTCGCGGTCGGCGCCCCAGCCGGGCGGTACGAGCACCCCGAACTGCCAGCGCAGCCGGTTCTTGGCCGCGGAGGCCCGGTACGGGTACAGCACATAGCCCTCGAAGAGGACGGTGTCGGCGACCTGCCGGGCGGTGGCGAACCGGGACTCCAGTGCGGGCGTGAGCAGGGATGCGGTCACGGCGCCGTCCTCTCCGTGACGCGGGGCAGTACGGGCCGGCGTGCCGGGCGCTCAGGGGTCGGAGCCCCGGCCGCTCCGGCCAGGTCGATCAGTGCCTGGACGGTCGCTTCCCAGGACGGCAGGGCCTGTCGGGAGCGGAAGGCGAGCAGCGCGTCCATGGTGTCGCGCGGCAGCCGGATCCAGCCGCAGCCCGGGAAGTGCTGCTCGATCATGTCCTTCCACACCGCCACCGGCATGCGGCAGGAGGCCTCGCGGTCCCAGGGCACCGGCTCGACGTGGAAGCCGCTGTCCCCGGTGAAGGCGGTGCCGGAGAAGAGCAGGAGGAGCGGCACCTCGCCGTCCTGGAGCGCGTCGAAGTAGCGTGTCGCGGCGACGTCCAGGTCGTAGGTGCAGGGCACGACGAGGTCCACCTCGGTCTCCGTGGTGAATGACGGGACCATCAGGGAGACCTGGGCGAACTGCAGGGGCTGGAGTGTGTTTCCCCAGCGTGAGCGGTCACCGAAGAGGTCGTGCAGTCCGTCCGCCTCGGCCTGCTCGTAGCCGCGCCGGCCGGGTTCGATACGGATCTGGCAGCGAAGCGCGAGGGCGTGCACCCGGGCTTCCGGGGACGCGGTGATGCGCAGCCGGAGGACCAGCGTGGGGCCCGCCGCGTACGGGTCGGCGCGGACTCCGGTGCAGGTGAAGGCGAATTCCGTCACCGCGGCTGCCCCTTCTGCTGGGTCCGGGCGGCGCGTCCCTCGACGTGTGCGAAGAACGCCTGGAGGTCGGCCCTCGCCTCGGCCCCGCCGTCGAAGCCCTGCCAGAGGAGGCGCATGCGTCCCACCAGCTCGTAGCAGATGTCGATCGGTACGAGGTAGCACTCGGCCCGGCCCTCCGTGCGGCGCATCAGCAGCGCCTCGACGTCGGGTTCGAGCAGTGCGGCGAGGCGGGTGGTGCCGAGCACGGTCTGCCAGGTCTCCGGGTCGAGTTCGCTCTCGGTGGCTCCGGCCGGGCTCGGGTAGAGCGCGACCAGCCGGTCCAGAGCGGCGTTGCGGAAGAAGAACGCGACGCCGACCGGAATCTGCAGGAGTTCCCACGCACCGTCGTCGAGACGGTGGTCCGGATCGGACAGATAGCGGTCCGGGACCGTTCTGAAGCGTCCGTGGGCTGCGCCCGGCCGGTCGAAGAGCAGGGAGCACGGGGTGCACGCGCAGGCCAGCGCCCGCTTCTCGGTGTCCACGAGATGCCGATGGCCGCCCTCGGTCACGGGCACGCCGCAGAGCTCGCAGCGCTCCTGCCGGGGTTCCGGCGGCGTGGTGAACCTGCGCAGGCCTCGGGGGCGGGCAGCGGGCTCCGGGCGCCCGGCGGGCGCCTGGGGTGCGATCATGGCGCCTTCGCCTCAACGGACTTCCCGGCCACGGAAGTTCCGGCCGGCGGACGGGTGGCGATCTGGAGCAGCGGTGGCTCCCGGTCGGTGGTCGAGGACTCCATCTCCACCTGGTTCACTTCCGGCACGAAGCAGGCCAGCGCGTCCTCGACGCTGCGCCGGGTCGCCGCGCCCGTGCTCGGGCAGCCGCAGCCACCGCCGTCACCGGCTTCGGACGAGGAGCGCAGCCGCAGAATGCCGGTCTCCTCGTCGAAGCCGACGACCTCGACAGGGTCACGGACGGAGTCGAGGGCGCGCGCGATGCGCGTGCCGATGTCCTCCGGGTGCAGGTCGTGCAGGGCCAGCAGGCTCGACACCAGTTCGTCGTCGAGCAGCGCGGCGAGCGGTCCGCTGCCGGTTCCGTGGTCCACGGGGGTGCTGAGGCGGTCGACGATACGAGCGAGGCCGGCGCCGTAGAAGTCCATCAGGACCCGCACCAGATCCTCGGCCGCGGCACCCACTTCCTGGTCTCCGACGGCGGTCAGACGGTCGAGCAGTTCTTCGACCCGCTGTCCGGCCTCCACGGCGTCGACGGCTCGCGGCGGTGCGACGGCCGACGGGGCTGCGGCGCTCATCCGGCCAGTCCGCTCAGTCCGGTGGGCACATGCATCTGCTTGACGGTCCTGCCGTCACCCACGTACATGTGGACGCCGCACGGCAGACAGGGGTCGAAGCTGCGGACTGCCCGCATGATGTCGATGCCCTTGAAGTTCTCCGGGGTGTTCTCCTCGAAGATCGGTGTGTTCTGCACCGCGTCCTCATAAGGGCCGGGAGTGCCGAACGTGTCCCGGGTGCTGGCGTTCCACGGAGTGGGCGGATAGGGGTGGTAGTTGGCGATCTTGCCGTCCCTGATCACCATGTGGTGGGAGAGCACTCCCCGTACGGCCTCCGTGAAGCCGACCCCGATGCTCTCGTCCGGCACGTCGAACTTCTCCCAGGTCTGGGTGCGTCCGGCGCGGACCTCCTCGAGCCCCTTCTCGGCACAGTGCAGCGCGATGGCGGCGGCGTACGCCTGGAAGTAGGTGCGGGCGCGGTTGCGTTCCAGCGCGTTGCTCCACTTCGGGATCTTCCACTCGAAGGTGGTCTCGGGCTTGGTCATCGTGCGCGGCAGGTTGATGACGACGCTGTGGCCGGTGGACTTCACATAACCGACGTCGACGAGCCCGGACAGGGCGGTGGACCAGAGGCGGGCGATGGGGCCGCCTCCGGTGTCCAGTGCCAGGTGGTCCTTGCCGTCGAACCAGCGGGGCGACATCACCCAGCTGTACTTGTCGTCGAAATTCCGCTTCTGCGGGGCGGGGATGGTGTGCTGGTTCCACGGGTGGCGGGGGTCCACCGGGTTGCCCAGCGGGTCGTGGGTGACGAACTGTTCCCGGCCCTGCCAGTCGTCGTAGTACGAACTGCCGAGCAGGATCCGGATGCCGAGGTTGATCTCGGTGAGGTCGTTGGTGACCAGTTTGCCGTCCACGATCACGCCGGGGGTGACGAACATCTTCCGTCCCCAGTCCGTCATGTTGGCGTACGTGAAGTCGCAGTACTCGGGGTCGTTGAGCGCTCCCCAACAGCCGAGCAGCACCCGTCGGCGGCCGACCTCCTCGTACCCGGGCAGCGCCTCGTAGAAGAAGTCGAACAGGTCGTCGTGCAGGGGAACGACCCGCTTCATGAACTCCACGTACCGCATGAGGCGGCTGAGGTAGTCCGTGAAGAGCTGGACGGACGCGATCGTTCCCACACCGCCCGGGTAGAGCGTGGAGGGGTGCACATGGCGCCCTTCCATCAGGCAGAACATCTCCCGCGTGTAGCGGCTCACTTGAAGAGCCTCGCGGTAGAACTCCCCCTCGATGGGGTTGAGGGAGCGCATGATGTCGGCGATCGTGCGGTAGCCGTGCTCCCCGGCGTGCGGCGCCTCGGTGCGCTCGGCGAGCTCCAGGACTCCGGGGTTGGTCTCGCGGACCATCTTCTCGCAGTAGTCGACCCCGACCAGGTTCTCCTGGAAGATGTTGTGGTCGAACATGTACTCCGCCGACTCGCCCAGGTTGATGATCCACTCAGCGAGGTGCGGCGGCTTCACCCCGTAGGCCATGTTCTGCGTGTACACGGAACATGTGGCGTGGTTGTCGCCGCAGATCCCGCAGATGCGGCTGGTGATGAAGTGGGCGTCCCGGGGGTCCTTGCCCCGCATGAAGACGCTGTAGCCACGGAAGACCGACGAAGTGCTGTAGCACTCCGCGACCCGCTTCTGTTTGAAGTCGATCTTCGTGTGGATGCCGAGACTGCCTACGATCCGGGTGATCGGATCCCAGGCCATCTCGACGAGGCCACTGCCGTCGCCGGCCGCCTTCGTCGTGGATGCCATTGTGTGTGCCATAACCCTTCTGGGAAGCGGGAGTTGAGGGAGGGGGAGCGAAGGCGCGCCGTCCGTCGATCGCGGAGCGGTGGCGCCGGGCGGTCGGTCACCAGGGCGGGCGGTACCCGGTGGTCAGCTTCTTGCCCGTGTGACGCCACTTCGGTTCCTTGTCCACGGTCCTGGCCGTGACCGACCGGAGTCTGCGGATCACCGCCCCATACGCTCCGCTGGCGCCGACGGATACCTTTCCGCCGGGCGGTTCGTCCATGAACGGCATGAACTTGTCGGGGAAGCCCGGCATGGTGCAGGCGATACAGATGCCGCCGACGTTCGGGCAGCCGCCGATGCCGTTCATCCAGCCACGCTTGGGGACGTTGCACTTGACGACGGGGCCCCAGCAGCCGAGCTTGACCAGGCACTTGGGCGAGTCGTACGTGGTGGCGAACTGGCCCTGCTCGTAGTAGCCGGCCCGGTCGCACCCCTCGTGCACGGTGGCGCCGAAGAGCCAGGTCGGGCGCAGCTTGTCGTCCAGCGGAATCATCGGAGCGGAGCCCACCGCCTGGTAGAGCAGGTAGGTGAGGGTCTCCGAGAAGTTGTCCGGCTGGATCGGGCAGCCTGGCACGCACACGATCGGGATGCCGGCCTTCGAGGTCCAGTCCCAGCCCAGGTAGTCGGGCACGCCCATGGCACCCGTCGGGTTGCCGGCCATCGCATGGATGCCGCCGTACGTGGCGCAGGTTCCGATGGCGACGACCGCCAGGGCCTTGGGCGCCAGCCGGTCGATCCATTCACTGGTCGTGATCGGCTGGCCGGTCTCCGGGTTGTCGCCGAAGCCGCACCAGTACCCCTCCTGCTTGATCGACTCGTTGGGGATGGACCCCTCGACGACCAGCACGAAGGGATCGATCTCGCCACGTTCGCCCTTGAAGAACCACTCGATGAAGGTGTCCGCACCGCCCACCGGACCGCATTCGAAGTCGATCAGGGGCCAGTGGACCTGGATCTTCGGCAGGCCCGGCAGCACACCGAGGACGATTTCCTCGATACTCGGCTGCATCGCCGCCGTCAGCGACACCGAGTCGCCGTCACAGCTCAGCCCCGCGTTGATCCAGAGGATGTGGATCGGGGACTCCTCGTCGCCGGCCGCACCGTCTGCGCGGTCGCCGACCGTGTTCGCTGTTGCTGCATCCATGGGGATGTCTCCTTGGGGAGCTCTGCGCTGAAAGCCCGCTTTTCGGCCTTCCTGTCCAGCTAACCGTCAGTCGGTCCGGGTACATCGGTGAGCGCCGCCGTTGCGGTGACGGCACGGTCCCGGGTGGCGGACGGCTGGGCCGTGCGCCTTCCGGGTACGCCGACGCCGAGGTGAGGCGGCGTCCGGGTCGGGGGTTCCTTGCGTACGAAGGCACGGCGCAGGCGGTGGTACGGGGCGTCCAGGTCGAAGAAGATGGACCGCATCGCGGCCAGTTCCTCCTGCCGGTAGGCGGCCAGCGGCTTGAGCGCCTCCTGGCGCTCGAGCGCCGTCTTCTTCCGGGCGATCCGTGCCTGTGCGGCGGTCGACGAGGCCAGCCGGGCGGCCAGTCGAACGGCCTCGCCCGGGAAGTCCTGGGGCCGGCAGGCGATGGTCCGGTCCACCAGGCCGAGCCGCTCGGCGGCTTCGGCGCCGAGCGGCAGCGCCTCGCGGGAGATCCGCTCGGCCGTCTCGGGCCCCACTCTGCTCGGCAGGGTACGGGTCCAGTACTCCGAGCCGGACAGTCCCATCAGCCGGTAGTGCGGGTTGAGCACCGAGCCCCTGCGGCACCACACCTCGTCGGCGGCCAGCGCGAGCATCGCTCCACCGGCGGCGGCGTTGCCGCCCACGGCGGCGACCACCAGCCGGTCGGTGGTGGTCAGCACGGCCTCCACCAGGTCGTTCATGGCGTTGATGTTGGCCCAGGACTCCTCGGCGGGGTCGGCCGCCGCCTCGATGACGTTCAGGTGGATGCCGTTGGAGAAGAAGTCCCGGCCGCCGCCCAGCACCAGGACCGAGGTGGGCCGGGAGCAGGCGGTCCGGTAGGCGTCCAGGAGGCGTGTGCACTGCGTGGTGCTCATGGCCCCGCCGGGGAACGAGAACGTCAGATGTCCGACGGCACCGGTCTCCTCGTAGCGGATGTCGGTCCAGGTTCCGCGGCGCCCGGATGCGTCCGGCGGGACCGGGTCCGCAGGCAGCGGTGGCAGCCGGTCGCCGAGCGCCAGGACGGCGGGGAGCCTGAACGGGGCCGGCTGTCCCGGCTGCCGCCTGGCGCGCAGCTCCGGGATCCATACGGCGCCGTCGACGGTGGCCCGGCAGACCCCACCGGCCCGCGTGGCCAGCAGCTCTCCGGGGCGGCCGCGCAGCCGGTCCTCGGGGTGCCCCCCGTGCAGGAACCACTCGCCGCCGAGCAGTTCGTCCAGCACGCCGGGCTGCGAGTCGGCCGCCCGCAGCTTTCGCAGCACGGTCCCGGTGGGGTCGGAGCGCCAGTCGATCCGCCGTCGTTCCTGACGGAGATACGGCCGGGTGCCGTCCGTGGCACGTGAGCCGTCCTGGGGCCGGGGGGTGTACATCCCCGAGGCGAACCGGTCGACGGCCCGCAGCACCGCTGTCAGCGCCGCGTCGGAGACCTCGTTGCGGTACAGGTCGCTCTTGCCCACCTGCGGAACGGAGAACTCCACCGACGCCCAGACGTCTCCGGCATCCATCTCCTCGTCGGCCTGCAGAACCGTTACGCCCCAACGGGTGACGCCCTCGTGGATCGCCCAGTCGAGTGAGGACGGTCCGCGGTCGCCGACGGGTCCTGGATGGACGATGAGGCAGGTGTGCGCCGACCACACGTCACGCGGGATGGCGGTCCTGAGCATCGGAGCCACGATCAGGTCCGGCGCGAACCCCCGGACCGCGTCCCGCAGATGGACGTCGGAGAGTGCGAGTCCGACCGCCACGGTGTGGCCCCGGTCCCGCAGCTCCGCGTGGACGCGCTGAGTAAGGCTGTTGAACGCACTCGCGACGAGCAGGATGTGCACGGCGGACTCCCAGCGGCTCTGAGGTTCTGCGGCTCTGCGGCTCCCGGCCGGAGCGGGTCCGGCCGCCTGCAAGCCTCGGACACACCCGACGGGCTCCGTCATCACCGGGCGGCGGAGTCACTCGAAAGGGGGAACGTCCTGCGGCCACCCGACGGCCGGGAACACAGCCATGGGGGCGACGGTGCGTGAGGGTGGGCAGGGCGGCCCTGACGCACCGTCGGCTCAGTTCTCGGCCGCGTTCTTCCTCAGCCCCCTGGACCGCTTCCCGACGACGACCACGACCCCGGCCGCACTGCCCGCGAAGGCGAGGGCGACGATCCGCGGCCGGTTGAGGAGGTGATGGGTCGCGTGGTCGAGGGAGTACCGGCCGGGGCCGGTCAGGCCGATCGCGGCGGCGGTGAAGCCGAGGAAGGCCGGGTACTCGTACCCGCCGCCCTGCGCGAAGAAGCCCGCGGGCGCGTGGACGGCGACGGCGGCCGACATGATGCCCGCAGCGGCCGCTCCGGCGACGGGGGTGGCGAGGCCGAGGGCCAGCAGGGCGCCGCTGCCCGCCTCACCGAGTCCGGCGACGACGGCACTGCGCCCGGGCGGATGGAAGCCCATGGCCTGCATGCCCGCGGTGGTCCCCTCGATCCCCCCACCGCCGAACCAGCCGAACAGCTTCTGACTGCCGTGTGCGGCCAGGACCGCGCCGGTGCCGACTCGCAGGAGGAGCAGACCGAGGTCACGCCGGTCGAGGCAGGCCATGGGGGTCTCCGTGGAGTTCGGGTGTGTTCCGGGTCACGGATCCACTCTCCGCACCACGACGGGTGGACGTGCCCCGGTGCTACTCCGTCCGGGGGCCGCCATCCGGCGGTGAGCAAATGCGACGCAGGTCATTGTGCAACTTGTTGCACAATGACGTTTCGGTGGTCTACAACTGGCGCAACGACACTGTGTGAGGAGCCGCCGGATGACCCCGTACCCGAACCTGCTCAGCCCGCTCGACCTCGGGTTCACCACCCTCCCCAACCGGGTGCTGATGGGATCGATGCATGTCGGCCTGGAGGAGGCGGAGCGCGGCTTCGAGCGGATGGCGGCGTTCTACGCGGCCCGCGCCCGCGGCGGTGTGGGCCTCATGGTCACCGGTGGCATCGCGCCGAACGACCGCGCCCGCCCGTATCCCGGCGGCGCCAAACTGACCACCGAGGCGGAGGCCGAGCAGCATGCTCAGGTCACCGCCGCGGTGCACGCGGCGGGCGGCCGGATCGCCATGCAGATCCTGCACTTCGGCCGGTACGCGCACCATCCGGACCTGGTGGCGCCGAGCGCCATCCAGGCCCCGATCAGCCCGTTCACACCGCACGCCCTGACCGACGACGAGGTCGAGGAGACCGTCGAGGACTTCGTGCGGACCGCGGAACTGGCGCGACGGGCGGGCTACGACGGTGTCGAGATCATGGGCTCCGAGGGCTATCTGATCAATGAGTTCATCGCCGCCGAAACCAATCACCGCACCGACCGCTGGGGCGGTTCGTACGAGAACCGCATGCGGTTCCCGGTGGAGATCGTGCGCCGGGTCCGCGAGCGGGTCGGCAGCGATTTCATCCTGATCTACCGGCTCTCGATGCTGGACCTGGTGCCCGGCGGCTCCTCGCTGGAGGAGGTCGTGCAACTCGCCCGGGCCATCGAGACGGCCGGGGCCACGATCATCAACACCGGGATCGGCTGGCACGAGGCCCGCATCCCCACCATCGCGACTTCGGTGCCGCGCGGTGCCTACACCTGGGTCACCGAGAAGGTGCGCGGCTCCGTCTCCGTACCGCTGGTGACCAGCAACCGGATCAACACCCCCGAGGTCGCCGAGGAGATCCTCGCGTCGGGCCGTGCGGACATGGTGTCGATGGCCCGGCCGTTCCTCGCCGACCCGGACTTCGTGGCCAAGGCGGGCGCGGGCCGCGCCGACGCGATCAACACCTGCATCGGCTGCAACCAGGCGTGCCTGGACCACACGTTCAGCGGGAAGATCACCTCCTGTCTGGTCAATCCGCGCGCCTGCCACGAGACCGAGGCCGAGCTCACCCTGTCGCCGACCCGGACCCGCAAGCGCGTCGCGGTCGTCGGCGCCGGGCCCGCGGGTCTCGCGTGCGCCGTCTCGGCTTCCGAGCGCGGGCACGCGGTGACGCTCTTCGATGCGGCCGACGAGATCGGCGGCCAGCTCGACGTGGCGCGCCGGATCCCGGGCAAGGAGGAGTTCAACGAGACGCTGCGGTACTTCCGCACCCGACTCGCGGAGCAGCAGGTCGAGCTCCGGCTCGGGACGAAGGCCACGCCGGGCACCCTCGACGGCTTCGACGAGATCGTTCTCGCCACCGGTGTCACGCCCCGCTCCCCCACGATCGAGGGCCTCGACCACCCCAGCGTGGTCAGCTACCTCGATGTCCTGCGCGACGGGGCACCGGTCGGTGAGCGGGTCGCGATCATCGGTGCGGGCGGGATCGGATTCGACGTCGCCGAGTTCCTGACGGACGGCGGCGACGCGGCGAGCCTCGACCCCGAGGTGTTCTTCCGGCAGTGGGGGGTCGACACCGGGTACCGGGAGCGCGGCGGTCTGCGCCTCCCCGAGCGCCCCAAGCCGCCGCGCACCGTCCACCTGCTGCAGCGCAAGGAGAGCAAGGTCGGCGCGGGGCTCGGGAAGACGACCGGGTGGATCCACCGCACGGAGCTGCGGCACCGCGGCGTGACGATGATCGCGGGCGTCGCGTACGACCGCATCGACGACGACGGACTGCACCTGACGGTCGACGGCGAACAGCACCTCCTGCCGGTCGACACGGTGGTGCTCTGCGCCGGACAGGAACCGCGTCGCGAACTGTACGAGGAGCTGCTCGCCGCAGGCCGTACGGCGCACCTGATCGGCGGCGCCGACGTGGCCGCCGAACTGGACGCCAAGCGGGCGATCCGCCAGGGCACGGAGCTCGCCGCCGCGCTGTGACGACGGGCCGCTGCGCCCGGGGCCCACGGCTCCGGGCGTGGCGCCGTCCTTAGGATGCGTCCCATGTCACTCCCGAACGCGATCCTCACCGCCCTGCTCGAGAAGCCGTCGTCGGGGCTGGAGCTGACCCGCAGGTTCGACCGGTCGATCGGCTACTTCTGGTCGTCCACGCACCAGCAGATCTATCGCGAACTCGGGAAGCTGGAGGAGGCCGGACAGATCCGGGCCCTGCCGTCGACCCAACCGGCCCGTGGCCGGAAGAAGGAGTACGAGGTGCTGCCCGCCGGCCGCGAGGCGCTGGCCGCCTGGGTGGCGCTCCCGGAGGACCCGAAGCAGATCCGCGATCCGCTGCTCCTGCGGATGCGTGCGGCGGCCGTGGTCGGCGCACCGGGCCTCACGGCGGAGCTACGCCGCCACTTGGCGTTGCACGAGAAGCAGCTGGCCGAGTATCTGGCGATCGAGAAGCGGGACTTCCCAGCCGGTCGGGACTCCGAGGCGGACCGGCTGCGGCATCTGGTGCTGCGCGGCGGAATCGATCTGGAGAACTTCTGGATCGGCTGGCTGAGCCGGGCTCTGGCGCAGGACGCCGGTTCAGTCACCCCGGCGAGCCCGTCCGGCCCATGAGGGCCGTCCTGGGGACGTCTGATCAGGGCGGTCGCCGAGGACGGTCGACGAAGGCCGCGTACGAGGGCGGGGTGGCAGACCGGCCGTACCCGGCCCGCCATCCCGCCCCGCCCCACCCGCGTCACGGCCCGCCGACCCGCGTACCTCCCGGTTCCGGGCTGAGGACCAGCCGGTCGTCCCTCGTCCGGGGGCTGCCGATCACGACCCGGGACTGCGCGCTCGGCGCCGGTTCCGTCCTGGCCCGGTCCGCCAACGACATCGTCTCGCCCTGGGCGCGGCTGAGCAGAATGACCCCGCGTACCGCCGCGGCGGAACCCAGCAGGGCCGGGATCAGGGCGATCGTCCCGCCCTGGAGGCGTTCGCCGAGCAGCGCCAGGCCGATGACCGCGGCGGCGATCGGGTTGGCGAGCGTGACCACGGCGAGCGGCGCGCCGAGACCGCCCTGGTACGCGGTCTGGGCGAGGAGCAGGCCGCCCATCGCGAAGGCCGAGACGAGCAGCGCCACCGTCACCAGGCGCCAGCTGAACAGCGGGCCCGTGTGGTCCGTTGCCGCCACCGTCAGGGTCTGGGTGAGCGCCGATGCCACGCCGGACGTGATGCCGGACGCCGCCGCGTGCCGCAGTCCGGGGCGGGTCCCGGGGCGGCTGAGTCCGGCGACGACCGCCATGGTCGCCGCACCGACCGCCAGCGCCTCGCCCAGGCTCAGCGTCTCGTGCGGGGCCGTGCCGCCCGCCGTCAGGAGCAGGGCGCCCAGGCCGAGCAGGGTGAGGATCGTGCCGTGCCATTCGGTGCCGGTGACCCGGCGTCCGGCGGCGCGTGCACCCAGCGGTACGGCGGCGACCAGGGTGAGCGCGCCGAGCGGCTGGACGAGGGTGAGCGGGCCGTACTTCAGCGCCGCGACATGCAGCAGTGCTCCACCGGCGTTCAGTGCCACCGCCGACCACCAGGCCGCGCGCCCGAGCATCCGGAACACTCCGGCGCCCGGCTCGCTGCGCCCCGCCAGCCGGGCCTGCGCCACGGCGGCCGAGGCATAGGCGACGGCGGAGACCAGGGACAGCGCGACGGCTGTCAGCGTGGCGTTCATTGCCGGCCTCCGGACGACGAGGCGTACACCTCGGAGACGGCCGGATCGGGTATACGGGACATCGGCAGCCCGGTCCGGGCGACGGTGGACTCGGCCGCACCGGCGACGGACGGCCACGGAGTGTGCACACGGACCGGCACGGTCCGCTCCAGCCGCAGCGCCGCGAGCGCGACGGCGAGCAACGCGCTGACGACGATCGAGTCGAGCCAGTAGTGGTTGGCGGTGCCGACTATCACCAGCAGTGTGACCAGCGGGTGCAGCAGCCAGAGCCACCGCCACCGCGAACGCGTGGCGACAATCAGCCCGACCGCGACCATCAGCGCCCAGCCGAAGTGCAGGGAGGGCATCGCGGCGAACTGGTTGGCCATCGAGTCGGTGGCCGGGGTGTCTCCGTACACCGTCGGCCCGTACACCTGCCCGGTGTCGACGAGCCCGGCGGCGGCCAGCATCCGCGGCGGGGCGAGCGGGAACAGCAGATGCAGCGCGAGCGCGGCTCCGGTGAGCACCGCGAGGATCCGGCGCGACCAGACGTAGTGGAGGGGCCGGCGCCAGTAGAGCCAGGCCAGGAAGAAGAGCGTGGCCGGGAAGTGCACGACCGCGTAGTAGGTATTCGCGAGGTGGATCAGCGTCTCGCTGTGCAGCAGCGCGCCCTGCACGGCACCCTCGCCCGGCAGGTGCACCGCCCGTTCGAGGTCCCAGACATGTCCGGCGTTGCGGTACGCCTCCTCGACGTGACCGCTCGCGGCCTGGCGGCCGAGCTTGTAGATCGCGAAGAGTCCTACGACGAGAAGGAGCTCGCGGACGAGGGGCGGTCGGGCAGAAGTGTCCGGCTCCCGATCTGCGGGCTCACTGCGGGCGTACATCACCCGGTGCCCCTTTGCTGACGAAGCGGTGTTACGGCGGCATGGTCCAGTCCATACTGCATCGATACGCCAGTGTACCGATACGCGAACGTATCGGAACACCGGCGTTTCGGTACACTGGCGTATCGATGGACCTCGTCGCACAGTCGCAGAGAGGGAACAGCACATGTCGTCGCACGATTCCGTGCAGGAACCGGCTCACACACCGCGCCGCTCGAAGATCACGCCGGAGCGGGCGCAAGAGCTCTACACGGCCGTGCTCGACCTGCTCCGGGAGAGCGGCTACGAGTCCCTCACCATGGAAGGGGTCGCGTCCCGCACCCGGTGCGGGAAGTCCACTCTCTACCGGCAGTGGGGCTCCAAGCCGGAGCTGGTCGTCGCGGCACTGCACAGCACCCGGCAGATGCTGCTGTCGCACATCGACACGGGCACGCTCGCCGGTGACCTGCGCGAGGCGGCGCGGGTCATCGGCGCGCGCTCCGGGCGTGACACGCCGCTGATGCATGCGCTGAGCCATGCCGCGCTGCAGAGCCCGGAGCTGCTCTGCGCACTGCGCGAAGCACTGGTCCTGCCCGAGTTGGCGGCGATCGACGCCATGGTCCGGCGCGGCAAGGAGCGCGGCGAGATCACCGAGGACAACGCGGGCGCGGAGTTCGTCTCCGCGCAACTGCTGGGCGTGATGCGCGCCAGGCCGCTGCTGGAGGCGAAGATCGCGGATGAGGCATATCTCACTCGCTTCGTGGAGAGCGCCGTTTTTCCGTCACTAGGTCTGGATCCGGCAACGACCGGGTCCTGCTGAACGTGGGCCGTCGTCCGAGCGGATGACGAGGGCCCGCCTGCGCCGCACCGTGGGGACGGGGGCGGCGCACCGTCCGGTCGGCCGGTGACTTCTTCGGGAGTCACCGGCCGCCCGCGTTTCACGTGTCCGTCCCCCTCGACAGCTGTCCGGTCCCGGCTACCAGCCATCAAACAAACGATTGGTAGATTACTGTCGCATTCGGCACGCACTTCGGCAACAGCAGGGGTGGACCATGGACATCGGCAATCCGGTCGACTTCACGGGGCGAGCGGTCATCGTCACCGGCGGCACCAAGGGCATCGGCGCCGCGATCGCCGAGATGTTCCTCGCCGCGGGCGCAGAGGTGATGGTCTGCGGGCGCAACGAGCCGCCGGCACCGCCCGAGGCGGGTGGGCGGACGGCTCACTTCCGGTCGGTCGACGTCCGGGACCCGGCCGCGGCCGCCGGTCTCGTCGACGCCGCCGTGGAGCGGTTCGGACGGCTGGACGTGCTGGTCAACAATGCGGGCGGCTCCCCCGACGCCGATGCGGCGACCATGTCCCCGCGGTTCGTCGAGAAGATCGTCGCGCTCAATCTGCTGGCCCCGTTCTATGTGGCGCAGGCGGCGAACCGGATCATGCAGGGCCAGCAGGACGGCGGCTCGGTCGTCAACATCGGCAGCGTCTCCGCCCACACCCCGCAGCCGGGCACCGCCGCCTACACGGCAGCGAAGGCCGGCCTGCTGGCCCTGACCCGGGCGCTGGCGCTGGAGTGGGCACCGAAGGTGCGCGTCAACCACATCACGACCGGACTGATCCGCACCGAGAGCGCGGTGCCGGTGTACGGCGAGGACGGTGGTGCGGCGGTGGCGGGCGTCATTCCGATGGGGCGGATGGCCGTGCCGGACGACGTCGCGCGCGCCTGTCTCTATCTGGCCGGCGACTTCGCTCCGTACGTCAACGGCGCCGATCTGGCGGTGCACGGGGGCGGCGAGGTGCCGGCCAGGTTCCTCGTCGCGAAGGGCGGTCGACGTCGAGACGCGCACCCTGAACCTTTTTCGTCCTCTTGACGATATCGATCGGGCTCCCTTATCGTCTCCATGACGAGAATCGAGGGGGATCCGACATGGCCGACATCACCAAGCGGTTCGGCTGGCGCCATCTGCGCTCCGCACCCACCGCCCACATCCGCCACCACAAGCGCGGACGACTGGCGCACGACGGGGCGGGACTGAGCTTCTGGTACCGGTCACTGAGCGCCGCACTATCCGAAGTGCCGGTCAACGACCGGGAGTTGGCGATGGCCTTCCACGCGCGTACGTCCGACTTCCAGGACGTCACCGTGCAGGCCACTGTGACGTACCGGATCAGCGACCCGGCCGAGGCCGCCGCCCGGCTCGACTTCTCCGTCGACCCGGACACCGGCGGCTGGCGCGGTGCGCCGCTGGAGCAGATCGCCACACTCCTCACCGAAACGGCCCAGCAGCACACCCTGGACGTGCTGGCACGCACCCCGCTGGCCGGGGCGCTGGTCGACGGAGTCGCGTCGGTACGGAACCGGGTCGCCGAAGGACTTGCCGCCGAGCCCCGGCTGCCCGCCACCGGCATCGACGTGGTTGCCGTACGGGTCGTCGCGATCCGACCCGAGGCCGAGGTGGAGCGCGCCCTGCGCACCCCCGCTCGGGAGCAGATCCAGCAGGAGGCCGACCGGGCCACGTACGAACGCCGGGCCGTGGCCGTCGAGCGCGAGCGGACCATCGCCGAGAACGAGCTCGCCAGTCAGATCGAACTTGCCCGCCGCGAGGAACAGTTGGTCGAGCAGCGGGGCACCAACACCCGCCGCGAGGCCGAGGAGAACGCGGCGGCCGACGGGGTGCGCGCCGAGGCCGAAGCGGCGCGCAAGGTGCGCCTGGCCCGCGCCGAGGCGGCAGCCGCACGCGAGGTCGGCGCCGCACATGCCGAGTCGCAGGCGGCCTGGCTGCGGGTGCACGCGGAGGTGGACACCGGGACGCTGCACGCCCTCGCCGCCACCTGGTTCGCCGAGAACCTGCCGCGCATCGACAGCGTCACCCTCTCCCCCGACGTCCTCACCGGGCTGCTCACCCGGCTCGGCCGGCCCGACCCGGAGGCGCGCGCGTGAGCCTCGCCCCGCGCGCAGTGCTCGTGCACCGGACGACCGAGTACGAGGAGCTGCTCGCCCGCCACGGCACGCACGGCCAGGCGGAGTTCTTCCTGTCCTCCCGCGGCCGGTCCATCGAGGAGGTGGCGCGGCGGCACGGGCGGACCCGGCAGGCGCTCGCCGATGTGGCAGCAGCCGTACCACTGCAGTGGCGCCAGTCCCGGGTGGAACGCGCAGATCTCGACCGCTTCCTCTTCGGGCCCGAGGATGTGGTGGTCGTCGTCGGGCAGGACGGGCTGGTCGCCAACGTCGCCAAATACCTGTCCGGCCAGCCCGTTGTGGGCATCGACACCGACCCCGGGCGCAACCCGGGCGTGCTGGTGCGCCACCGTCCCGGCGATGCGGCCGCCCTGTTCCGGGCGGCCGCGTCCCCCGGCGGCACGACGGACGATCTCACCATGGTCGAGGCCGTCGCCGACGACACCCAGCGCCTCCTCGCACTGAATGAGATCTATCTGGGCCCGCCAGGTCACCAGACGGCCCGGTACCGTCTCGGCCCCGACGCCGACGGCTCCCCCGTCGAACCGCAGGCGTCCTCCGGCGTCCTGGTCGGCACCGGCACCGGCTCCACCGGCTGGTTGCGTTCGCTGTGGCAGGAGCGCGGGAGCACCCTGGCGCTGCCCGGCCCGACCGATCCCCGGCTGGTCTGGTTCGTACGCGAGGCCTGGCCGTCGCCCACGACCGGCACCTCGCTGGTGGCGGGCGAACTCAGGCGTGACCAGCGGCTGCGTCTCACGGTCGAGTCCGACCGGGTGGTGGTCTTCGGTGACGGAATGGAGGGGGACGCACTGGAACTGACGTGGGGGCAGACCGTGCGACTCGGCATCTCGGCGACATCACTGCGGCTGACCGTATGAGCAGCCGTCGCGGGCCGGACGGACAAGGAATGCCGGGGCGTGGCCGCAGCTCGGTCAATGCCTCGATCGAGTGACTTCCCACCGCACGGGTGAATCGAACGCCCGATTACGGCCGCTTGCCCAGCCGTACTCCGGAACGCGCATCCAACTCGAACATCAGGCCGATGATTCGCTCTCGTCCCTCCGTGACGACCTCTTGATCAGCCGCGTTCTCCGGTCGCTCGTCCCGATCGAAGCGGCCTCAGGAGGAACAATGAATTCCGTACGCGCCCTTCAGCGTGTTCATCTCATGTTCGATGCACTTCCGGTGCCTCCCCTGCCTCCCCGGCGCCGGGTTGACGCTGTCTCAGTTTTTCTCCTGACCCTGGACAGGCCGGTCTCGGGGTGGTGGGCATGAGCCTGGAGAAGCCCCTGCCGACCGGTCCCGCCGCCACAGTCCCGCACCAGGAAGGCAGGAAGAAGCCCGGTGCGCCACGGCCCGCAGCACCCCCGGAACTGAGTTTCAGCGGGCGGGTGCACGCCAACGCGATGCAGGACGCGACCCTGTGGGACATGGCGCGCCGCATCCCGGCCGCGCTCGGCCGTACGTTCCGGCTGGCCTGGTCGGTCGACCGGCACATGGTGGTGACCGTGCTGGTCTGCCAGTTGCTCTCCGGCATCGGGACGGCCGTGATGCTCGCGTCGGTGGCGGACGCGATGGGGCCGCTGTTCGGCTCGACGGACGCCGCGGCCGGTCTTCACCGCGCGTGGCCCGCGCTGACGGTCGCGGGCGTCGCGCTGGGGGTCGGCTCGACGGCCTGGCTGGTGGCCGACTGGGCGACGCGCCGGCTCAATCCGCAGGTGGCGTCGGCCGCCGATCTGACCATGGTGGACACGCACATGCGGGTCGAGCTGTCCGCGTACGACCAGGAAGGATTCAGCGACCGCAGCCAGGCCGCGGAGATCGGAGCGATGCGGGCGGTCGATCTCGCGGAGGACGCCAAGAGCATGACCAACGGGCTCGTCCAACTCATGACCGCCGCTTCCGTACTGACCGTGCTGCACCCCCTGCTGCTCGTGGTCCTGCTGCTCTCCGTCGTCCCGCGTGGTCTCGGCGGGGTGATCGCCGCCAGAATCGACTATCGGGTTTTCGACGCGTCGGTCTCGGCACGCAACACGAGGGGCATGATGCGCTGGTTCCTGACGACACCGACGCTCGCCGACGAACTGCGCGCCAACACCATGCGCCCCTACCTGCATTTCTGGTATCGCACGATGTGCGACCGGGTCGAGGGGCGGGCGCTGGCCGCGGCGCCGCTGTATCTGCGGGTCAACGCCGTCGCCGCGGCACTGAGCGGGGTGTTCACCGTCGGGATGTGGGCCTCGCTGGCCGGGCTGGTCGTGTCCGGGCGGATGACCCTGGCGATCGCCGGCACGGCCGTCATGGCCTCACAGACCGCAGGTCGTTCGCTCAACTCCGTGATCCGGTACGGCGCTGCCATGTTCCACCACGGTCTCTACCTCGACGACTACCACCGCTTTCTCGCCCGGGCCCGCGATCTGACCACCCACCGGGGCGCAGCCGTACCGCAGGCCCCGACCGAGATCCGGCTGACCGGAGCCGGATTCAGCTACCCGAAGAAGGACACCCCGGCCCTGCACCCGGTGTCGCTCACCCTGCGCCGGGGCGAGGTCGTCGCACTGGTCGGCGAGAACGGGGCGGGCAAGTCCACCCTGGTACGCCTGCTGACCGGGCTGACCCTGCCCACCAGCGGCACCGTGCACTGGGACGACACCGATCTGGCGACGGCGGACGCCGAAGCGGTGTGGCAGCACGTGGGACTCGTACCGCAGCAGAGCGGTCACTGGCCGCTGGCCGCGCGCGAGAACATCGACCTGGGACAGCCGCGGGAGCACGGCGACGACTTGGTGTGGGAGGCGGCGGCGCGCGTCGGCATGGACGAGCCGATCCGGGGCCTTCCCGACGGGATGGATACGCTGCTCGCCCGTTCCCTGTGGGGCGGACACGAGCTGTCCGGTGGCCAGTGGCAGCGTCTCGCCTGCGCGCGGGCCATGTACCGCGGGCCCGGCTTCCTCATTCTGGACGAGCCCACCAGCGAGATGGACGCCCGGGGCGAGCACCAGATCTTCACGGCGCTGCGGGAGATGGCCCCGGACCGGATCACCCTGGTCGTCACGCACCGCCTCGACAATGTGAGGATGGCCGACCGGATTCTCGTCCTCGACCGGGGCCGGATCCGGGAAGAAGGGACTTTCGACCAACTGGCTTACGGAGACGGCCTCTTCGCCGAGTTGTACGCCCTGTCGCAGGACCGCTGAGCCGACGACCGCACCGACCGACGACCACCCGGGGGATCGTCGCGCCCGCTCGCACCGGGCGCGACGGTCCCGGCCCCCGAGGAGCACCATGGATTCCCGACCCACCGAGATCCCCACGCGCAACAACCGTCCGCCCGTCGCCCAAGCGGCGCTCGGCGTGGGGGTCGTCGTGCAGGACGAGCGGGGACGCATCCTGCTCGGCAGACACCACAGCGGCACCTGGGAGCTGCCGGGCGGCAAGGTCGACCCGACGAACGAGTCGATCGCCGCGGCTGCCGTGCGGGAGTTGCGCGAGGAGACCGGCCTGGACGTCACCGAGGACCGGGTGACGGTCTTCGCGATGCTTCACGACGTGGTCGCCGGTATCAACCGCGTGACCATGGCCGCCGTGGTGACCGTGCAGTCGGAGAACCCGCAGGTCACGGAACCCCATCTGATCAGCACCTGGCAGTGGACCGGCCTCGACGACCTGCCGGAGCCGCTCTTCGATCCCTCGGCCCAGATCCTCGCGGCCTGGCGCCCGGAGCTGCCCGTCGAGCATCCCCCCGCCCACTGTCTGAAGGTCATGGACGTCCCCGCCGGAGCCGACTCATAACCTAGGGCAATTAATCGTTTGCCTAGGACTCATAGGCATCATTAGCGTCCTCGGCATGAAGGCCGTGAGTGAGCAGGACATCCGCGCATCGTTCGTCAATTGCTCCAAGGGGGAAGCCAGGCGTCTGCCGATGCCGCGCGATCTTGCCGAGCAGCCCTGGGACGACCTGGATTTCCTGGGCTGGCGCGATCTCGCCGCACCGGGGCGCAGCTACATCGTCACCGATCACGAAGGCGAGCTGATCGGCATCACCCTCCGGTTCCCCTCCCGGCAACGGGGCTTCCTCCACCGCAGCATGTGTTCACTCTGCCTGACCACACACCCGGGCAGCGGTGTCTCACTGATGACTGCCCGCAAGTCGGGCCCGGCAGGGCGGGAGGGGAATTCGGTCGGCGTGTACATCTGCACCGACCTCGCCTGCTCGCTCTATGTCCGCGGCAGGAAGGTACCGGCCGCCGGCGGACGCTTCAAGGAGACGCTGACCCTGGAGGAGCAGGTGGCACGCACCCGGACCAACCTCGCCGCGTTCCTGCGCACGCTGTACGTGGCCTGACCGCCTGGCCGCCGTCACAGACCAGGGGCCGCACCGGATCCGGTAAGAGCCGACGGGTCACCCTGAGCCTGCTGGTGATCGTATTGAACGCAGACGCTCGATACGCTATTGGGCGTACAGTGACCTGCGAGGAGTCACTCTCCGCGTCTGTCCGTCCAGCCTTGCCACAGGGGGAGCCCATGCGACTGCATGTCGACCAGCGCCATGAGCGGGTGCTCGAGCTCGTCAGGGAGCGCGGCAGCCTCCGGGTCGCCGATCTGGCGTCCGAACTCGGTGTCTCAGCAGTGACGTTGAGGCGCGATGTGGAGGCGCTGGCAGCTCAGGGGAGGGTGCAGCGGCTGCACGGGGCCGTGGTGTGGCCGGGTGGGCAGGCCTCGGAGGCGCCGGTGCAGACGCCGGCCGCCGAGGGCGCCGTGATCGGAATGATCGTGCCGACCACCAACTTCATCTTCGCCGACATCGTGCGCGGGGCGCGCGAGACCGTGGAGGCCCAGGGCGGCCGCCTGGTGCTCGGGATGTCCGGCTACGTGGACACGGAGGACCCCGTACAGGCGGAACATCTGCTGGCGGGAGGGGCCGAAGGGCTGTTGATCGCGCCCAGTTGGTTCGGTGGGGTACCCGCCGACGGCCAGGAGAAATGGCTGCTGGAATGCCCGGTTCCGGCCGTGCTCGTCGAGCGCACGGCGCCGGCCGGCAATCCCGCCGCAGGGCTCGACCGCGTGCGCACGGACCGGGCGCACGGCGCCGCGGTGGCGGTCGGTCACTTCGCGAAGCTGGGGCACCGGGCGGTCGCGGCGGTACTGCAGGAAGGACCGCACGCCGCGCAGATCGCCGCGGGATATCTGGCCGCGATGGAGTCGCTCGGGCTGACGACCGTGCCGGGATCGCCGGCGATCAGGGGACACGGCGAGTACGACGAGACAGTGCAGTACCTGGTCGACGCGGTCAGGGAACGGGGGGTCACGGCAGCGCTCGTGCACAGCGACGAGGACGCGATCGTGCTGGTGCCCAGGCTGCAGGAACGCGGCATCAATGTGCCCTCCGACCTGGCCCTCATCGCGTACGACGACGAGGTGGCGGGCCTGTCCGACGTGCCGCTCACGGCCGTCGCGCCACCGAAGCGGGCGGTGGGCGAGCTGGCCGCGAAACTGATGCTGCAGCGGCTGGCGGAGCGCGCCTCGGGCCGGACTCCGACGCCGCGCCAGCACCTCGAACTGCTGCCGGAGCTGCGGGTACGGGCGTCGTGCGGAGCCGGCGAAGTGAGCGGCAACTGATCGTATCTCGATCGTTTTGATTGTTGTGTGCGTTCGCTCTTGACTGTGATCGACATCGCGCAAATGATGTCCCTCGTTCGCCTCTCTTCCCGTACGAGGTCCCGTAGGAGCCGTGCAATGTCGCGCACTTCACGTTCGTTCCGTATAGCCGCCGTCTCTTCCGTCGCAGCTCTGGGCCTGCTCGCCACCGCCTGCGGCGGCGACGGCGGCTCGACCGACGCCAAGTCGAACGGCAAGCCGGTAACCATCAGCTACTGGACCTGGACGCTGGGCGCCAAGGCGACTGCCGACGAGTTCAACAGGACCCACAAGGACATCCAGGTCAAGTTCACCGAGATCCCCAGCTCGACCGAGGGCTACAGCAAGCTGGCCAACGCGGTGAGGGCGGGCAACGCCCCCGACGTCGCCACCATCGAGTACCAGATGGTCCCCGAGTTCGCGAGCCAGGGGAATCTGGTCGACCTCACCGACCTCGCCGGTGACACGGTCAAGGAGAAGTTCCCCGAACCCATCCAGAACCTGGTGAACTTCGGCGGCAAGACCTGGACGGTCCCGTTCGACGCCGCTCCGCAGCTGTACTACTACCGCACGGACCTGTTCAAGAAGTACGGCATCGAAGTCCCGAAGACCTGGGACGAGTTCAGGACCGCTGCCGCGAAGGTCAAGAAGAAGGACAAGAGTGTCCGTCTGGCCTCGATGCCCAAGTCGGACCCGGCGCTGTTCGCCGCGCTGTCCTGGCAGGCCGGTGGCAAGTGGTTCTCCACCGAGGGTGACGCCTGGAAGCCCGCCGTCGACGACGCCGGCTCCAAGAAGGCCGCCGCCTACTGGGACGGTCTGATCAAGGACGACCTCGTGCAGACCTTCACCGGCTGGAGCCCCGAGGAGACCAAGGCCCGGGTCGAGGGCAAGACGCTCAGCTTCCTCGGCGCCTCCTGGTCCGCGGGCGGCATGAAGACCTCGCTCCCGGACCTCGCGGGCAAGTGGGCCGCCGCGCCCATGCCGAACTGGGGCACCCCGGCCAGCGGCAACTACGGCGGCACCTCCTACGGCGTGCTCAAGGGCAGCAAGCACACCGAGGCCGCCGCCGAGTTCATCAAGTGGGTCACCACCAACGGCGACGCCGTCAAGGCCCGCCTGAGCGACAAGAAGTCCCCCAGCAGCGCACTGCCGGCCAACCCGGAGATGCGTGAGGTCGCCGCGTCCCAGTTCGACACCGCGTACTTCAAGGGCCAGGACATCTACGAGCTCGCCTCCGAGCAGGTCGACACCATCGTCCCCGGCTGGACCTGGGGTCCGAACCAGATGGACGTCTACACGGCGGTGCAGGACGCATCCGCCAAGGGCGGCTTCGCAGCCGGCGTCGGGGCCGGCCAGCAGAAGGCCAAGTCGGGCATCGAGGACCGCGGGCTCAAGCTCGCCAAGTGACCCGTCGGGGTCCGGCCGCGCCTGACCGCGGCCGGACCCCGTCGACCACCCTCCCCCGCAGCGTCCATCCGCCAAGGAGCCCACCGTGGCAGCACCACTCGCCAAGGCCGTGCGCCCATCACGAGCCGGCACCCCCCGCGCGAGCGCGTCCCGGCTGAAGCGCAATCAGCGCGGTGCCGCGGCCCTGTTCATCGTTCCGTTCTTCGTGCTGTTCGCCGCCGTCATGGCGGCTCCGATCATCTATGCCGTGTGGATGAGCCTGTTCCAGGAGCGCGCCTCCTCCGGGCTCGGATTCGGCGGCACCGAGCGGGCGTTCGCCGGCTTCGCCAACTTCACCAACGCCCTTTCCGACCAGGGCTTCCGCGAGTCCTTCCTGCACATAGCGGTCTACTGCGCGCTGTACATCCCGGTCATGATCGGCGCCGCGCTCGGACTGGCGCTGCTCGTGGACTCCGCGGTCGCCAGGGCCAGGAAGTTCTTCCAGCTGGCGCTCTTCCTGCCGCACGCCGTGCCTGGTCTGATCGCCTCGATCCTGTGGATCTACCTCTACACGCCCGGCCTCAGCCCGGTCCTCGACTGGATCGGCGCCCTCGGCGGTTCGTGGAACTTCTTCAGCGACGACCATGTGCTCTCCTCCATGGTGAACCTCACCGCGTGGCAGTGGATCGGCTACAACATGGTGATCTTCTACGCGGCGCTGCAGGCCGTACCGCGTGAGCTCGTCGAGGCCGCCGTCGTCGACGGCGCCGGGGCCATCCGTACCGCCTTGCAGATCAAGGTGCCGATGATCGCCTCCGCGGTCGTCATGACCGTGCTCTTCACCTGCGTCGGCGCGATCCAGCTCTTCACCGAGCCCAAGCTCTTCAACCAGCGGGGCACCTCGTCGGTGGACACCGAGTGGTCCCCGACCCTGTTCATCTGGAAGGCCGGCTTCGTCCAGCACGACTACGGACTCGCCGCCGCCGCTTCCCTGATGCTCGCCGCCCTCGGCGTGCTGCTCTCGTACGTCGTCACCAAGCTCGGAAACCGGTGGAAGTCCGCATGAGCACTCACACGGTCACCCAGGAATCCGTCCCCGCCCGGGCGCCGGCCGCTCCCTCGGAGCGCAGACCCGCCGCGACCGGCCGGCGGCGCAGCCCGGCGCATGTGCTGCTCTCCAAGGGCGTCGTCAACGGAGTGCTGCTCCTCGCCGCGTTCTACATGCTGATGCCGGTCAGCTGGCTGCTCTTCGCGGCCACCAAGAACCACCGCGACCTGTTCGCCACCGGTGGCTTCTCCTTCGGGGACTTCAACCTCTTCGCGAACATCCATGACGTCCTCACCTTCAACGACGGCATCTACCTGCGCTGGTTCGGCAACAGCCTGCTGTACTCGGTGGTCGGCTCGGCCGCCTCCGCGCTGCTGTGCACCGCCACCGGCTACGCCTTCGACAAGTACGACTTCCGGGGCAAGGAGAAGCTGTTCGGTCTGGTGCTCGGCGGCGTCCTGGTGCCGGCCACGGTGATCCAGCTGCCGATGTATCTGCTGGCCTCCAAGGTCGGCGTCGTCAACACCTACTGGGCAATCCTGCTGCCGGCCCTGGTCAACCCGTTCGGTGTGTATCTCGCCCGGGTCTTCTCCGAGGGATACGTACCCAACGAGGTCCTCGAGGCGGCGCGGGTGGACGGCGCCGGCGAGCTCCGTACGTTCCGCCGGATCTCGCTGCCGATGCTCGCCCCCGGCTTCATGACCATCTTCCTGTTCTCGTTCACCGGAAGCTGGAACAACTTCTTCGGCGCCCTGGTCATGCTCAACGACGACTCCCTCTACCCGGTCAACCTGGGCCTGTTCATGTGGAACACCACCACGTCCCAGCAGCCCGAGTTCTACTCACTGGTGATCACCGGCTCGCTCATCGCCGTCATCCCGCTGATCATCGCGTTCATCGGCCTGCAGCGCTTCTGGCGCTCCGGCCTGACCGCGGGTGCGGTGAAGTGATCATGCTCGTACCGGAAGGCACCGTCCTGAACAGCTCGGACCGCACCCCGGCCGGCCGGCGACCGGTCACCGTGCTCGCCATGGGCGGCGAGATCCACCGCACCCTGCTGGCCGGCGGCGCCCTCGAGCGACTCGGGCACATCGCGGCGGTGGACACGTCGCTGCTGGTCACCGACTACGCCGCCGCCGATCCCGCCGTGCTCGCCGACACCGAAGTCCTCTTCACCCACTGGGGCTCCCCCCAGCTCTCCGACGAGGCACTGCGGCTCATGCCGCGGCTGCGGGCGGTCGTCCACGCGGCAGGTTCCGTCAAGCACCACGTCACCGAGGCGGTGTGGGAGCGCGACATCGCCGTCTCGTCCGCGGCTGCCGCCAACGCGCTGCCCGTCGCCGAATTCACCCTGGCCGCGATCCTGTTCGCCAACAAGCGGGTCCTCGGCGCCGCGCGGCGCTACCGCGAGACACGGGGCGCCTTCGACCTCCTCCCGCACTTCGCCGGGCAGGGCAACTATCTGCGCACCATCGGAATCGTGGGTGCCTCACGGATCGGCCGCCGGGTGATCGAACTGCTGCGGCCGTTCGACCTGGAGGTCCTGCTGCACGATCCGTATGTGGGCAGGGAGGACGCCGCCGCCCTCGGCGTGGAGCGCGTCGGTCTCGACGAACTCGTGCGGCGCAGTCATGTGGTGTCCATCCACGCTCCCCAACTCCCGGAGACCCGGCACATGTTCGACGCGCCACTGCTCGCGCTGATGGCGGACGGGTCCACGCTCATCAACACCGCGCGCGGCTCACTCGTCGACACCCGGGCCCTCACCGAGGAACTCGTGTCCGGACGCATCCACGGCGTAATCGATGTGACGGACCCCGACCACCTGCCTTCCGATTCCCCGCTGTACAACCTGCCCAACGTACTGCTGACCCCGCACATCGCCGGCTCCCTCGGCAATGAGCTCGGTCGCATGGCGCACTGGGCGATCGATGAAGTGGAGCGGTACGCGCAGGGTGCGCCGTTCGCGTACGGAGTCGGTCCCGACGAGCTGAACCGCTCGGCCTGAGGAGCATCCCGCATGACCGCAGCCCGGCACCGGACACCGCCCATGTCGAGGACCGTTCACCGGGCAGCGGCCGACTCGACCCCGGGGCAGCGGCAGCGAACCGACTTGACCGCCCCGTCGTCAACGGGCGCGGCCGGACCCCGAGCCGGCCACTCCGATCGAACCTGGGAAGGGCTTTGTCATGTCTGGTCGTGCCCACCGCGTCCTCGTCGTCGGCATCGACGGCGTGCGGCTCGACACCCTGCGCCGGCTGCCTACCCCGCATCTGGACGCCCTCGCGCGGCAGGGCTTCCTCGCACCGGTCGGGATCGACGACGACACCCCGACGATGTCGGGGCCGTGCTGGGCCACGGTCGTGACCGGTGTCACCGTCGCCAAACACGGCGTGTGGAGCAACGACTTCACCGGCCACCGCCTCGCCGTCTTCCCCGACTTCGCGACCCGGCTCACGGACCAGGACGGACGGCGCACCTTCGTCGCGGCCGGCTGGGAGCCCCTGATTCTCGCCCGCGGCGGGGGCCCGCTCTTCCAGGCCCCGGCGAGGACCGCGTACGTCTCGCCCGTCGTACACACCCCCGAAGGCTGGGACGCGTGCGACGAGCAGATCACCGAGGAGGCCGTACGGGTGCTGGCCGGAGACGAACCGGAGGCCTCGTTCGTCTATCTCGGCGCGCCCGACGAGACGGCGCACTTCCTGGGCTGCGGCAGCGCGTACGAGAGTGCTGTGCTGGCGGCCGACGGGCGCCTCGGACGGCTCCTCGACGCGGTGCGGTCCCGGCCCTCGTACGAGAACGAGGACTGGACGTTTCTCGTGGTCACCGACCACGGTCATGCGGACGCGGGCGGGCACGGCGGCCGCACCGAGGAGGAGCGCACCGCCTGGCTGATCGCGGCGGGTCCCGGCATCGCGGCGGGTGCTGTCCCCCGCGCCGTCCGCCATGTCGACGTGGCCGCCCAGGTGTTCGCCTCGCTCGGTCGGCACGTCGACCGGCACTGGACGCTGGACGGGCGGCCCTTCGCCGCGGCCCCGCACGCCGTCCTCTTCGACATGGACGGCACACTCGTGGACACCGAGGCGCTGTGGCTGCGAACCGCGCGGGAGACCGCCGCGGGGCTCGGCCACGAGCTGGGAGAGACCGACCTGCCCTTCGTCCTGGGCCGCGCGGCCGCCGACACCGCCGTTCATCTCAAGCAGGTCTCCGGCACCGGCCGCAGTGCGCGGTCCGTGGCCGGGGAACTCGACGCAGCCTTCCTGGCCGCCGTCGAGTCCGAAGCCACGGTGTTGCCCGGCGCGTTGGAATTCCTTGATCTGCTCGGGGATCTGGACATTCCCGTGGCGCTGGTCTCGGCCTCCCCGCGCCCCGTGGTGGACGCGGTGCTCAAGCTCCTCGGCGCGGAGCGGTTCCGTACGACGGTCGCCGAAGGCGAGACGCCTCGTACCAAGCCCGCGTCCGATCCCTATCTCGCTGCGGCGCGGGCGCTCGGCGTGGACCCGGCGGCGTGCCTCGCCGTGGAGGACAGCCCGACGGGCGTCGCCTCGGCCGAGGCTGCGGGTTGCAGGGTGCTCGCGGTGGCCTCCTTCACGGAGATCCCAGCCGCGTCGCGGAGGACGGTTCTGAGCGATCTGCGGGCGATGGAGCCACAGATCCTGTGGACGGCGGGACTTCGGGCCGGGTAGTGGCGCGCAGCCACCGGCAGCGAGCGGCGAGGCGCGCCTGACACGCGCCACGCTGCCCGCTGCGGCATCGGCCAGGAGGCGGCGAGGGCCGCGGCTGCGATGACGGGCAAGGACCTGCGCATGGTTCAGCCTCCGGTGGTCATGGTGACTTCGCCGCTGCTGAGGCTGTAGCTCGCATTCGCTTTGCAGGGGCCGTAGGTGTACGCACTCGTGTTGGTGCCGGTACCGGGCTCGGGGCTGACGAACGGCTTGCCCCAGACCGCCTGCCCGTACGGGATCGAGGCGCAGTCGGCGACCGACTTGTAGTACTCGACGAAGCCGACTCCGCTGGGCTTGAGCAGTCCGGCCGACGAGGAGACGTTCCAGCTCCCGATCGTCGTCCAGGTGTTGGTGCTGGTGTCGACGACGTACCCGGTCGGGTGCCCGGCCGACCGGTCAGCCGAGCTTGACGGTGACCTTCTGCGTGGCACCCGCGGTGCCGCTGAGGTCGCCGAACGTGAGCCGCAGTGAAGCCCCGGTGGTGGCCCCCGTGACCGTGGCCGGCTTGGCGGTCACCGAGGCCACGGCCCTGTTCCAGGTGAGTGTCAGAGATGTCTGCATCCGCATCGGATCGCTGACGCAGATCACCGCGGTGCCGTCGCTCCTTTCGCTGATCATCACCGCGCAGGGCGCGCTCGCGGTGAGCGTCCCGACGGTGCCGCCGAACCAGAAGTTGATGCCGGTGAAGCCGAGTGAGGGGACGCTGACGCCCTGCTGGTTGTCGGTGTTGGCGAGGATCTGCAGCCAGCCCGTGTCCGCCGCTCTGGCGGAGGTCCGGTCCGCGGTGGCTCCCGGCAGGAGCGTGTAGGCGTACGAGGCGTTGACCGGGTTCGTACCGTGGTCGACCCACATGGTCAGGTACTTGCGGTTCAGGGTGGTCGTGGAACTGCCCCTGTTGATGGTGCTCCACTTGCCGTCGCGGGCCTCGCGCTGCGCCTTGACGGTGGCACCGCCGGGGAAGACATAACCACCGTGGCCCCCGATGTGTGCCCACATGGCGCCTGTGAGGGTCTCCGACCACGGGTAGGTCAGCGGCTTGGTGGTGCCGTCGACGGTGAAGGTGGTACTGCCGGTGGGGCCGAGATTTCGGTTTTCGACGGTGGACTCCACGGCTGTGCCGTCGCTGCACTTGATGCCTGCTCCCAGACAGACGATCGCGTCGTCGAGACAGAACCAGGACTTCTTCGCCAGCAGCGTGCTCTGCAGCCCCTTCAGGTACTGACCGATGGCCGCCCGCTGCCCGTCGGTGGCGCCGCCCACCCAGTTGACGTCCGGCAGGGACGCGCCCCAGTCGCCGCCGGCGGCGTCCGCGAGCGCCTTGCGGGATGCGGTGATGCCGGGCAGCCGGTACGGGTCGACGGTGGGCCAGAAGGCGTCGCTGTACTGGCCGTTGCCGTAGGTGTCGCCCCACCAGTAGAGCATTCCGGAACCGGTGTGCCAGCCGCGCAGATTCTCGCCGTTGCCGGTCTCGTAGTACGTGGTGCGCCTGTCGGTCATGCTGATCGAGGCGCCCCAGCCGGGGCGGCGGTGGGTGGCCCGCGACATGTTGGTGAAGAGCCGGTGGCCGGTCGGTTCGGCGATGGCCGAGACCGCGGTGTCGTCCTGAACGCCCTTGAGCCGGGCCAGACCTGTCAGCCCGAGCGAGGGGTTGCTCATCGGCGGGCTGTAGTAGTCCCGCTGCATCCAGCCCTTGACCAGGCCGCGCCAACGGGTGTTCTCGGCCGCGCTCGCACCCTGCCCGAGCAGCACGATCGAGGCCAGGATCGGATGGCCGCGCAGATGGTCGTCCTGCTGGATGCTCCTGGCGTCGGATGCGGAGATCCCTCGGCTGATGGCGCGGCCCGAGACGCCGTCCATCACCAGTCCGTTGTAGAGGAACGGCGCCCAGGCGTTCTCCACCGCGTCGAACACGATCTGTCGGTCGGCGTCGGTGACCGCCCAACTGGACCCGGCGAGCAGCGCGAAGAGCATGCCGAGGCCGCCGAGCATCACCGAGCCGTACGAGCCGGTGTACGGGACGGTGGTGTGCTGGATGAACGACCCGTCCGTATAGAGGCCGTCGCCGCCGGTGACGTACGGGAAGACGGGCGAGAGGGCGTCCCGAGCGAGCGCGATCTTGGCCGGGTCGTCGCCGACTACGCCGCGCAGCGCGAGTACCCGGCACAGGTCGACGCGGTTGGCGCCGGTACTGGTACCGGTGTAGCTCGACACCGCGGAGTCGGGCACGAAGTGGTCGACGGCCTTGGCGTAGTTCGCGAGCTGGGTGGCCGACAACTGGTCGTACATCAGGACGCAGACGTCGAGGAGGGCCTGCGGGGCGCCTATCTGCCAGCTGTACCAGTTGCCGTACCGGGTCAGGCTCTCGTTGTACACCTGGGCGTAGAGGTGGTCGAGGCCGGTCAGGATGTCGGTCCTGAGGCCGGTGTTGCCGGTCAGGCCGGTGCCCTGCTGGCAGTACGCCTGGGCCATGGTGTTCAGCCGGCCGTAACTGCTCGCCATGTTCCCCGAGAAGCCATACGACTCCTGGTCGGTGTCGGGCTCGGGGTCGGCGAAAACCAGGTCGGGCCAGAGCGAGCCGGTGGCCGGTGCCATGGACGACCGGAGCTGGGTCGCGGTGGCGCCGAGGTCGGTGAGACGGCTCTTGAAGGGCTCCGCGGTCGGGCTGAAGCCCTCGCCGACTATCAGAGTGCGCCACTTGGCACGCAGCGCGGAGAACTCTTCCCCGGACTCCTTCCGGGGGGTGCCCCCTGCTGCCGCGGCCTCAGGAGTCAGGAGGGGCGTCGAGGCCAGACCGAGGGCGAGTGCCGTACCGCCGGTTGCGGCCAGGAAAGTGCGACGGGGCCAGAAACGCGTCATTGCGATCTCCGGATGAGGAGGTGGGAGGAGGCTGAGGGGCCTTGGACCGGCGTTGCGGATTCAGGACGGGGGCTGAGGATCTTCGGTCGGGACGGGGATCACCGGGAGGCTGCGGCGGGTGAAGCCAGGACCGGAGTGAGGGCAAGCGGCAGGACGATCGCTGGGCGGGTGCAGAGGCGCTTGAGCGTGGGGGGAGCCCTTTCTGCTGCGATCTGTTCAGTTGGGATGTGCCGGGCCGGGTTCCTGCTCAGGCAGCTGGGAGGAACCCGGCCCACCGAGGCGGTGCCGTGCGTCAGGCCGGCCGCACCTTCACCTGGTGGGTCGTGCCGTAGCTGCCGCTGAGGTCGCCGAACGTGATGGTGAGGGAGGAGCCCGTCTGCACATCGGTGACCGAAGTCGATTTGGAGAGGACCGACTTGACGGGTCGCTTCCAGGTGAGGGTCAGGCCCGTGACGGTGCGGGACGGGTCCGCCACCGAGATCGTCGCCGTGCCGTCGCGCCTCTCACGGACCTGCACGCTCACCGGTGCGCTCGCCATGACCTTTCCGACCGTGCCCGCCTCCCAGAAGTTGATCCCGGTGAAGCCGAGGGAGGGGACGCGGATGCCGTGCTGTTGCGCAGTGTTGGCGAGGATCTGCAGCCACAGCGGGTCGATGGCGCGAGCAGCGGTGCGCAGCTCGCTCGCGCCGGGCATGAGGATGTACGCGTACGAGGCGTCCTGCGGGTCGGTGCCGTGGTCCTGCCACAGCGTCAGATAGCGCCGGGTGAACGACGTGGGAGAACTTCCGGTGTTGATGTCCTTCCAGGCACCTGTGCGCTCCTCGCGCAGTGCGCTGACCCGGCTGCCACCCGACTCGGGGAAGACATAGCCCGCGTGCCCTGCGATATGCGCCCACCTGGTGTGCGAACGGGTGACCTGCCGGTCCTGGGTACCGGGCTGCGGAATGCCGTTGAGGCTGAGCCGCGCTGTCCCCGAGGCGCCCAGGTTGCGGTTGTCGATCACCGTCTCGACCGCGGCGCCGTCGGCCGAGGTGATGCCGGCGCCGAGACAGACGATCGAGTCGTCGAGCCAGAACCACGACTTCTTGGCGGTCATCGTGCTGTCGACGCCCCGCAGATGCTGCCCGGTGACGCCGAACTCGCCGTCGGTGGTGCCGCCCACCCAGGCCGTGTCCGGCTTCGGGTTTCCCCAGTTGCCGCCGAAGCCGTCCGGCAGCGGCTTCTTCGAGACGGTGATTCCGGGCAGCCGGTACGGGTCGACCGTCGGCCAGAAGGTGTCCGAGTACTGCTCGAGACCGTGGTCGTCGCCCCACCAGGACAGCCAGCCCGAGCCGGTGTGATAGCCGCGGGCGTGCTCACCGTTGCCGAACTCGTAGTGCGCGATGCGCTTGGAGGCCATGCTGACCGAGGCCCCCCAGTCGCTTCGGCGGTGAGTGACGCGGTCCATGTTGGAGAAGACCCGGTGCTCGGTCGGCTCGGGTGATGCCTTGACCGTGTCGTCGTCGAACAGCGTCTGCAGCCGGGCCGTGTTGACCAGGCTCAGCTTCGGGTTCTTCAGCGCGGGACCGTAGTAGTCGCGCTGCAGCCAGCCCTTGACCATGGCCTTCCAGCGGGCCTGCTCCTCAGGGCTCGCGCCCTGGCCGACCAGCAGGACGGACGCCATCACGCTGTGCGCGCGGGTGTGATCGTCCTGGGGAAGCTGGAAGGGGTCGGACACCGTCAGGCCTCGGCTGATGCCGCGGCTGGAGACGTTGTCCATCATCAGGCCGTTGTAGATGAAGGGGGCGATGGCCTTCTCGACGGTGTCGAGGAAGAGCTGGCTGCCCGGGTCGTTCACCTGCCACGTCGAGTCGCGCAGCAGCGCGAACAGCCGGCCGAGGCCGTCGTGGAGCACCGCGCCGTAGCCGCCGATGTAAGGGACGTCGGTGTGCTGGATGAACGAGCCGTCGGCGTAGAAACCGTCACCGGTGGTGACGTACGGGAAGACGGGAGACAGGGCGTCACGGCCGAGCTGGATCTTGGCCGCGCTGCCGCCGACGACGCCTCGCAGGATGATCCCGCGGCACAGATCGACACGGTTGGCGCCGGTGCTGGTGCCGGTGTACTGCGCCACGGCCGAGTCCGGCAGGAACTTGTCCACGGCCCGGCAGTAGGCGGCTATCTGCTCGGCCGACAGGTGGTCGTAGAGCAGCACGGCGGTGTCCATCAGCGCCTGCGGCGAGCCGATCTGGAAGTTCCACCAGTTCCCGAACCGGGCCTTGTTCTCGTTGTAGACGTCCGAGTAGAGGTGGTCCAGGCCGGCGATGACGGCGTCCTTGAGCGCGGCGTCTCCCGTGAGCCCTGTTCCGGGCTGGGCCCACGCCTGGGCCATGGTGTTCAGTCGCGTGAAGCTGTCGTTCATCCTGGCCGAGTAGCCGTACGACTCCTGGTCGGTGTCCGGCGACGGGTCGGCATAGCTGATGCCGGACCACAGCGATCCGACCGCCGGCGCCATGGTGGCCTGGAAGCCGGCGGCCTGGGTGCCGAGCGTGGCGAGCTTGGACTTGAAGGGCTCCGCGGTCGGGCTGAAGCCCTCGCCGAGTATCAGAGTGCGCCACTTGGCGCGCAGTGCGGCGAATTCGTCGTCCGCCTGGGCGGCAGCCGATGCCTGGGTGCGAGTGGTGGCCGCGGCGGTGCCGGGCTCGGTGAGGCCGACCGCGAGCGCGGTGCCGCCGGTGGCCGCCAGAAAGGTGCGGCGGGACCAAGGGGGCGAGGAAGGGGGCGTCATGGGTGCTCCGGAGGCCGGGAGGGGTTGCGGGATGCCGCTGTGGAGTAGGCGGTTTCTAGCACGCAAGCGCTCAACCGCTCAACAGAAGAAGCAGAATTGAGCATTTCGATCGTTCTGCGCGTTCATTTTTGGCCCACTTCGCCCCTCCTCTACCGCTACCTCCTGGGCTGCTCATCAAGCGGTCCGGGCCGCACACTCTCGGCGGTCGCCGACAACGGAAGAGACCATGACCGACAGATCCATGCACACACTCGCCTTCAGTGCAGGTCGGCCCGCGCAGGGCTGCCGTCGAGGAAGCCGCCCGACTGGTGCTGCCACAACTTCGCGTAGGAGCCGTCCGACGCGAGCAACTCCTGGTGGGTGCCCTGCTCGACGATCCGTCCGCGGTCCAGGACGACGAGCCGGTCCATGGTGGCGACCGTGCTCAGCCGGTGCGCCACCACGAGCGCCGTCCGCCCGTCCATGAGCCGCCACAGCGCCTCCTGGACGAGGATCTCGCTCTCGGAGTCCAAGGCGCTGGTCGCCTCGTCGAGCAGCAGGATCGGCGCGTCGCGCAGGATCGCCCTGGCGAGGGCGACCCGCTGGCGCTGTCCGCCGGACAGCTTGACACCGCGCTCGCCCACCATGGTGTCGAAGCCGTCCGGCAGCGCGTCGGCGAACTCCGTGACGTGCGCCGCCTCGGCCGCGCGGCGGATCTCGGCATCGGTGGCGTCCGGCCGGGCGAACGCAAGGTTGTCCCGCAGCGTGCGGTGGAACATCGCCGGGTCCTGCGGCACGTAGGCGATCAGGCTGCGCAGGTCGGTCTGACGCAGCCTGCTGATGTCCTGCCCCCCGATCAGGATCCGGCCGGCGTCGATGTCCGTCAGCCGGAGCAGCAGCCGGGTGAGCGTGGTCTTGCCCCCGCCGGACCGGCCGACGAGACCGATCTTCGCCCCGCTGGGCACGGCCAGGTCGAGGCCCTCGAAGAGCGGCTTCCCGCCCCCGTGGGCGAAGGTCACCTGCTCGAAGCGGACATCGGCGGCCTGGGACAGCAACGCCTCCGGCGACGCCGGGTCGAGCACGGTCGGCGGCGTCAGCAGCAGTTCGGTGAACTGCGCGGCCTCCGTCATCGAGCTCTCCAGGCGGCGGTAGATCTGGTTGAACTCGAACATGATCCGCGTCGCGTTGCTGTAGTACGTAAAGGCGACCACGACCGCCTCCACGCCGTGCACGCCCCCGCCGAGCGTGACCGCGAGCAGCAGGCCCAGCGCGTTGGTCAGCACGGACATCGGCGCGACCAGCGTGTCGATGCGCAGGTTGCCGTAGTCCCACGACCTCAGCGTGAGCCGCCGCGACTGCGCCACGCGGGACCGATGCTCGGCGGCCTCACGTTCCTGGGCGGCGAACGCCTGGACCGTGTCGATGTTCGTCAGGCTGTCGGCGACGTGGCCCGACACCCGGGCGATCGCCTCCTCGCGCTGTTTGACGAGCGCCTGTCGGCGACGGATGAGGGGCACCACGCACAGCGCCGTCAGTGCGATCATCGCCAGGAGCCCGACTACGAGCAGCGGGTCGTAGCGCCACAGCACCACCGACCCGAACAGCAGCGGCACGAAGCTTCCCACGACCGAGAACGTCAGCGTGTCGATGAACTCCTCGAAGCGAGAGGCGAAGCTGAGGACCCGTTTGGTCAGCGACCCGGCGAAGTTGTCATGGAAGAACGCGGCGTCCTTGGCGAACAGCTCGTCCATGCCGATCACGTACAGGTGCTCGATGGCGAGGGCGGCTACGCGGTTCAGGCAGTGGAAGCCGATGCGCCACAGCGTCTCCGCGAACAGAAGGACGCCGGCGAAGCCGAGGACGTAGGGCAGCGTCGAACCGATGGAGATACCGTTGTCGCCGGCGATTCGGCCGACGAGCTTCGCGACGACCAGCGGCGCGATGTAGTTGATACCGATGTTGCCCAGCGCCGGCAGCAGCATCGCGGGCACCGTCAGCCGCGGGCACCGGGCCAACTCCCGTCCGTAGTAACGAAGTGCGAGGAATACCGAGCCCCTGCTCCGAGGAGCCTCGCGCGATTCAGGTAAGCCCATCCCAACCCCGTGTTGTCGTGCAGCAGCCCGCCGTGCGCCTCTCGGGGGCATGCCGCTGTCTCCATGGCCGTGCGGAGCTTCGGTTCGAGTGAGTGCCCGCGCTCGGGTCGTCCTCCGACAGGCGGGGCACGACGACAAAGCCCCCCGCGCAGATCACGGCGACGCCACCGTGCGAGTACGGGCGGGCCAGGCATCACAGTGTCCCGCGATGACGCCCGCGGAGTCCAAGCGTTTTTGTCAGCCGGCGGCGCACCGCACACACGTGCGCCCCCAGCCGGACAGGTGCGGGTCTCCAGGAGCCGCGCGCGACCTGTCAACAGCGCGTCGGCGGAGGGCAGGTACCGCGAAATCGTTGGATCAGAACCACTCGGGTCGGCTGTCCGCCGCGGTGCGGTCCAGGCTGTCGAGCAGGTCGAACTGAGGTCCCGTACGCGGCAGTTCCACGCGGAAGAAGTACCGTGCCGCCTGTCGTTTGCCCTCGTGGAAGTCGTCCGTGTCGTCCCTGAGCGCGAGGAACTGCTCCAACCAGACCCAGGCCAGTACCACGTGGCCGACGGCTTCCAGGTAGACGGAGGCGTTGGCCAGGGCGGTCGCGGGGTCTCCGGTCGACCAGAGCCCGGCCGTGGTGCGCTCGGCTCGGGCCGTGGCCTGCTCCAACGAGGCGGCCAGCTCGGCCGCCTCGCCGCCGCTCGCCGTGGCGCGGGCGACGGTTGCCATGATGGTCTCCAACAGCAGACGCAGCCCCGCCCCGCCGTTCGTGACGACCTTGCGGCCGAGCAGGTCCAGTCCCTGGATGCCGTGCGTGCCCTCGTGGATGGCGTTGAGACGGTTGTCCCGGTAGAACTGCTCGACGTTGTACTCACGGGTGTAGCCGTAGCCGCCGTGCACCTGGATGGCGAGGTCGTTGGCGGCCAGGCACCACTGCGACGGCCAACTCTTGGCGATGGGCGTCAGGACGTCCAGCAACAGCCGGGCGCGAGCGCGCCCGGGTTCCTGCTCGGCGGTGCGTTCCTCGTCCAGGAGGCGGCTGCAGTAGAGGCTGAGCGCGAGGGCACCCTCCACGTAGCTCTTCTGTGCCAGCAGCATCCTGCGTACGTCGGCGTGCTCGATGATGGGGACCTGCGGGGCGTTCGCGTCCTTGCCCGTCAGCGGGCGGCCCTGCGGGCGGGTGCGGGCGTAGTCGAGGGCGTGCAGGTAGCCGGTGTAGCCGAGCGCCGTGGCTCCGAGCCCGACGCCGATGCGGGCCTCGTTCATCATGTGGAACATGTACGCGAGCCCGTGGTGGGCCTCGCCCACGAGGAAGCCCACCGCGCCCGGGGCGCCGCCCGGGGTGTGCCGGCCCTCGCCGAAGTTGAGCAGGGTGTTGGTGGTGCCGCGGTAGCCCATTTTGTGGTTGAGGCCGGCCGGCACCACGTCGTTGCGTTCGCCCACGTTGCCGTCCGGCTCGACCAGGAGCTTGGGCACGATGAACAGCGAGATGCCCTTCACCCCCGCCGGCCCACCGGGGATCCTGGCCAGCACGAGGTGGACGATGTTCTCGCTGAGCTCGTGGTCGCCGCCGGAGATCCACATCTTCGTACCGGTGATCCGGTACGTTCCGTCGTCCTGCGGCACCGCCCGGGTGGTGATGTCCGCCAGCGAGGAACCGGCCTGAGGCTCCGAGAGACACATGGTGCCGAAGAACCGGCCCTCGACCATGGGGCGAACGTAGCTGTCGACCTGCTCCTTGCTGCCGTGCGCCAGGAGCAGGTTGGCATTGCCGATGGTGAGGAACGGATACGCGGCGGTGCCCACGTTGGCGGCCTGGAACCAGGACATGCAGGCGTTGGCGACCACGGTGGGCAGCTGCTGCCCACCGACGTCGTAGTCCATCGCGGCGCCGGTCAGGCCGGCCTCGGCGAAGACCCGCAGCGCCTGCTCGACCTCCGGGATGACATGCACCCGCTCGCCGTCGAAGCGCGGCTCCTCGGCGTCGTTCTTCTTGTTGTGCGGGGCGAAGTGCCGGGTCGCGATGGCCTCACTGAGGTCCATCACCGCGTCGAAGGTGTCCCGGTCGTGGTCGGCGTAGCGGGGGTGGCGGGTCAGGCCCGTGACATCCAGCCAGTCGTGGAGCAGGAAGTCCAGGTCGCGGCGGGAGAGCAGCAGGGAGTCCATGGGCATGGTCCGATCGGGAAGGGCGACGGAAACGGGTAGGCGTGTGCGTCCGACGGGCGGTTCAGACGGTGGTGCCGATGCCGCCGTCGACGGGGATCACTGCGCCGGTGACATACGCCCCGGCCCGGCTGGAGAGGTAGATCGCCACGCCGGCCATGTCATCAGGGCGTCCGATCCGGCGCAGCGGTGCGGACTCGACCACGGCGTCGCCCTGTGCCTTCAGGGTGGCGGCCATCATCCTGGACTCGAACGGGCCGGGGGCGATCGCGTTGACGGTGATGCCCTGCGGCCCGAGTTCCTTGGCCAGTACCCGGGTCAGGTGGTGCAGTCCGGCCTTGCTCGCCGCGTAGGAGTAGGTGGGCAGCGGGTTGACGTGCAGGCCGTCGATGGAACCCACGTTGATCACGCGTGCAGGGTCGTCATGGGAGCCGGCCTTGCGCAGCAGCGGCAGCAGTGCCTGGGTCAGCAGGAAAGGGCTGCGCAGGTTGAGGTCCATCACCTTGTCCCAGCCGCTGACCGGGAACTCGTCCAATGGCGCACCCCAGGTCGCGCCCGCATTGTTGACCAGGATGTGCAGCCGCTCCTCGCGTTCGGCGATCTCCGCGGCGAGCCGGTGGCACTCCTCCTCCCGCGACAGGTCCGCGGGCAGTGCGTTCACCTCGCCGAGCTCGGAGAGCTCACGAGCGGCCTCGTCGCAGGCCGCCGCGTTGCGGGAACTGATGTAGACGCGGGCCCCGGCTGCGACCAGGCCGCGGGCGATCATCAGGCCGATACCGCGGGAACCTCCGGTGACCAGGGCGGTTTTGCCGGAGACGGAGAACAGTGAGGTCACGGCGGACTCCAGAGGCGGTGATCGGACGGGGGCGGGCTTCCAGGATACTAAGCAGTCGCTTAGAACGCGTCAACCAGCCCGTCCCGCCCCGTCACCGGCTGAGCGGGACTTGTCCGGCAGGCGGGCTGATCGGGGGAACGGCCGGTGTCGCGCATCGAGGTGCAGGGGTCGGGACTCCTACGGAGCAACTGCCCACGCTGGTCCTGGACTACGACTACGAACAGTTCTATCCGGGGCAGCCGCGCCAGATGTTCGACAAACTGACGTCCCCCAAGGACTACCTGAAGCTCACCGCGGCGACCGGCGCACAGCTGCACTGCTCCCCGATGGCCCCGCAGCAGCACTGCGAGGTCGTCTTCGACTGGCTGCAGGAAACGTTGCCCGGGCGCTGACCGCGCGTGACGCGGCGTCGTGGACAGCGCTCGGCATGACACCGCTGCTTCGGCACCGAAAAGGGCCCCCCGCACGGCCCCCGCTCACGCGCAAGGGGCGCTCCGAAGAGCGCCCCTCACCTGCGGAAAATTCCGACATCTCTGTCGGGACGACAGGATTTGAACCTGCGACCCCTTGACCCCCAGGAGTGAGGGCCAGGCGGACTATCGTGACATAACAGACTAATCCTGCAGGCGAGTTGTGTGTGAGCGCCCAGCACGTTCGCTGCCGCGCACACCGCGTGGTCCCCAACTGGTCCTCAAATCAAGCACATGGCGGAGGCCATCCCGAGTCGACGGCAGACTACGAGGCGGCACTGACAGTCGGGCGGGATGGACGCTTCTCCCCCCAGGGCGTCGTCGCGACGTCCCTCGTCGCCGAGCAGGACGGCGAAGTTGATCAGGCTCTCCGCAGCGGGCGAGTTCGCGTCGGAGGTCGAGGTTCTCGCCGTGGGCCTGTTCGGCGCTACGCGCCTTCGCTCCGCCGGCAGCCGCTCGACCGTCCATCACGCCAGGGTGTCCACTTTTCAACCGGCCTTGACGGCTGTTCCCCGCGGCTTCGGCCCGTCGCTCGATGCGAGTTCCGAAATCCACCGATGAGTACCGCAGGCTGGGCCTGTCTACCCCGTCGTACACCATCGAACCTCGGACTGGAGACCCACCATGACCACTCCCGCACACGCCGGTCGCATGCTGTTCGTGAACATCCCCGTGGCGGACATCGAGCGCAGCAAGGCGTTCTTCGCGCAGCTCGGGTTCAGCTACAACCCGATGTTCACCGACGAGACCGCCGCCTGCATGCTGGTCGGCGAGCAAGCCTCCGTCATGCTGCTCAGCCACAAGACGTTCGCGCAGTTCGCGAAGCTGCCGATGGCCGATCCCACCACGCACACGCTGGCGCTCTACTGCTTCAGCGTGTCAGCCCGCGATGAGGTTGACGCGGTCGCTGAGGCTGCGCTCGCCGCGGGCGGCTCCGAGGCAGATGGCCCCGAGGACCACGGCTTCATGTACTCACGCAGCTTCTTCGACCTCGACGGCCACGGCTGGCAGGTCATGTGGATGGATCCGTCGAGCACCACGGACAGCTCGACTTCCAGCACGCCCGCGAGAACGTGATCCTGCTCGGACCCACCGGCCCGAACAGGATCACGGACTCGCCGTCGTGAAGCCAGCACAGGGCGGCCAGGTCGCGGATCTGGGCGGCCGGTAGCGTCGGAGCTGCGTTGAAGTCGAAGCCTTCCAGGGTGGCCTGCTGCTCGAACTTCGCCTTGCACAGGCGGCGTTCGAAGGCGACGGTCTCACCGTGGGCGATCTCGTCCTGGCAGAGGACCTGGAGGAAGTCGGGGTGGCCGAGTTCGCCGCCATGGGTCTGGGCGAGGCGGGCATCCAGGGTCTCCAGCATCCCCGACAGCCCCAGCGTCTTGAGCGATTCACGCAGGGCGTGTCCATGCCACTCATCGGACCGTCTCCTCGGCGGCTTCGCTGTGTCCCTGGTCATCGTGGTGCTCGGCCGGCGTCTGGGTGGGGATGTCGGCGGCGAACAGGCCCTCGGGCCCGTGCAGGAAGGCCGCCGCTCCGGCGTCCCCGCTGTCGGGTTCGGGGTCGGTCTCGGTGCCGGCGACCTGTACGCAATCTCCGACTGAGAACCGTCAGCGAGAGCCCCGGCTGGACGGGGTGCCTGAGGCGGGTAAAGCGAGAACGCTGGTCGCACGCCGTCTGACCCCACACGGTCGTCACGACTGCACTACGCCACCTGGGACGGCCGCACCCCTCGACGGTGCTGTCCTGCCACCACGCCGGCACACCGCGGCACCCGTCATTGGTCGGAACCCGGAACATAGTCACGAGCACAGGCCGCTGGCGACAGGGGCGTTGGATGGACGCGGCCGTACGGGCATCGGTCCGCGGAGGGCGGAAAGTACGCACGTCAACGCACCGCATGGCCCACCTTGACTGGGTCAATGTGTGCTTCACCCCAGCCAGGTGCACTGGTCCCCCCAGCTGGTCCCTGAAAATGATCAAGGGGCCGTTTCAGATCTCCTCTGAAACGTCCCCTTGATCTGCGACTTCGCAAAGTCGGGACGACAGGATTTGAACCTGCGACCACGGTGCATGCGCTGCCAGCCTCCTGACGTTCCCCGACCGACCTACCCGAAAGGGCCCCGGCACTGTGGAGTGGAAGAGCTGGGCAGACCAGCCCACCCCATGCCCGAATGCGCGACTCAACCCCGACACGGCCCGCACAACCCCGAAACACTCACCCCGAGATCAGCCGGTGGATCCAGGCTCAGGCGCGGACGAAATCGAGCGGAACGGAACGGGTACCCCACTCGGCCCATATGGCCATTTCGGGAGATCCGGTGAGTTGGAAGCCGGTGCTGCGGGTGAGGGCCTCCTCCAGTGTCGTGATCATCATCATCCGGGCGAGGGGCGCGCCGGGGCAGCTGTGCGTGCCCCGGCCGAAGGAGATGTGCCTGGCGATGTTGGGCCGGTGCAGGACGAAGGCGTCTCCGTCGGGGAACACCCGGTGGTCCCGGTTCGCCGAGGTGTAGACGAGCGCCACGGGGTCGTCCTTGCGAATGAGCTGCTCTCCCAGCCTCACGTCCTCACGCGCAGTGCGGGCCATGCCCCGGTAGGGCGAGTAGAGCCGGAGGAACTCCTCCACCGCGGCGGGAATGTCCTCGGGCCGGTCGCGCAGGTGATCCTGCAGCTCCTGGTCCTTGCTCAGGTGCACGAACATGTTGCCGATGAAGACGCTGGGCGCCACCATCCCGGTGACGATGAGCTGCCGGACGCAGCCGAGCACCATCTCGGCGGGCAGTGGTGCGCCCTGGTACTCGGCGTCGAGCAGCGCGGCGGTGAGATCCTCCTCGGGATCGTGCGGATGGGCCCGTCGCTCGTCGATGACCGACTGGGCGATCTCGTACAGCCGTCGGCTGAGCTTCTTCACCGTCTCGTGGTCGAGGACCTGGATGGCGTCGACGTAGGTGCCGCTGACCTGCTTGATCAGGGTCGAGGTCTCGACGGACAGGTTGAAGAAGTGGGCGAAGACGTGGGCGGGGAACTGGTGCGCGTAGTCCTTGCACACGTCCGCCCAGCCCCGGTCGATGAGCGGGGCGAGGAGTTCGACTGCTGCGGAGCGGACCTTGGGGGCAAGGTCACGCATCTTCGGCGGGGTGAAGAACTTGTTGATGACGCGCCGGTACGCCATGTGGTCCGGCGGGTCGAGATGCAGCGGTGGCCGCACCCCGGTGAACGCGAACTTCGGTATTGCGTTCTGCTGTGACGTCGTGAAGTGCTCGATATCCGTGATCACCGAGAGCACTTCGTCGTAGCCCAGCAGCGCCCAGAACCCGCCGTACTCCTGGCTGCGGGCGATCGGGCAGCGGGCTCGCAGCCCGGCGAACTCCTCGTGGGCGCTGGTGAAGGTCTCCCCCGGCCGCACGGGATCGAAATCGTGGGCGTCGCGGCGGCTCTCGTCGGCGCTGGACTGGCTGTTGCGGGGGCAGTGGTTCACGGTCCTCCTTGAGGACAGGTTGGTGCGGAATCGGACGGGTCGAGGCAGGGCTCCGACTCGATACGCCGCACGACGGTCCCGGCTCAGGGGCCGACGCCGTCGGGTATCCCGGAGTGCGGCGCGCTGCCGGACGCACAGCGGTGGATCAGGCCGCACTCCATCGAACGTCATCCGTGGAGCCGGTTCGGGGACTCGCGAGCCGGCAGCGGCTCAGGTCGCCGGTGGTCCGGGACGGGGTCCGGTCGGGGCATTCGGACGCCGCGCCACCGCAGAGCAGTGCCGGTGGCTCGCCGGCACTGCTCTGGGTCGCCGTGCCATGTGTGCGCGTCACGGTGCCAGCAGGCGAAGCAGGTGGTCCCGAGCCTCCTCTGCGGCGGGTTCCTCGGCCACCAGGCGGCCGAGCTTCATGACCGCGACCCGGTCGCACACTCCCAGGGTCGCGTCGATGTTCTGCTCGACGAGCAGGATGCCGGTGCCGCGTTCCTGGCGTTCCCAGCGCAGGGCGCTGACCACGGTGTCCACCATCGACGGCTGCAGACCCGCGGTGACCTCGTCCAGGACGATGAGCGCGGGGTCGGCAAGCAGGGCGCGGGCAAGAACGAGCATCTTCTGCTCACCCCCGGACAGGGTGCCGGCGCGCTGACGCAGACGGGTGCCCAGGACAGGGAAGAGGTCGAGGACGGTCGATCGCCGCTTGGGGTCGATGCGCCCGGCTTTTGCGGCGACGATGTTCTCCTCGACGCTCAGCGCCGCGAACACCGGCTCGTCCTGCGCGCCATAGGCCACGCCCCGGCGCACGGTCCGTTCCGGCAGCAGGCCGGTGATGTCCTCCCCACCGAGATGCACGGTGCCCGCCGTTGGCCGGATGAAGCCGAGGAGTGTCTCAAGCAGCGTTGTCTTGCCCATGCCGTTGCGGCCGACGACTCCGACGGCCTCGCCGTCACCGACGGTGAGATCCACCCCCCTCAGGACGGTGGCGGACCCGTAACCGGATTCAATGCCCTGTGCTGTCAGCTTCATCACGCCACCGTCCCGAGGTAGGCCTCGCGGACCACATCGGAGTTGCTGACCTCGGTGGGAGTGCCGTCCTCGATGATCCGGCCCTCGTGCAGCACGACAACACGGTCGGCGATCCGGTTGACGAAGTCCAGGTCGTGCTCGATGAGGATGATCGTCATACCTCCCCTTGCGAGGCGTTGCAACACCGTTCCTACGACTTCCCGTTCGTTGTGGGTGAGCCCGGCAGTAGGTTCGTCGAGCAGCAGCACCTGGGGGCGGGAGGCAACCGAGGCGGCGATCTCCAGTCCCTGCTTGAGCCCGTGTGCCAGCGACGTGCCCTTCTCGTGGTCCCGCCCCTGCAGGCCCATGGCCTCAAGGACGTCGAGTACCGCTGGAGAGGTGGGGATGCGCCGGCTCCGTCGCCAGAAGGAAGGCAGTCTGCCTGCCTTGCGGGCGAGCAGGATCGTCTCGGCCGCCGAAAGGCTTTCGAACAGCTGCGGCGACTGGAACTTGCGGCTCACTCCCCGGCGCGCGAGGCGGTGCGCCGGGGGACGGCGGTCCACGCTGTGCGCGCCGAGGTCGTAGTGCACGGTGCCTCGGGCAGACAAGTTGCCATCGGCGAGGACGGACACCAGCGTCGACTTGCCGGCTCCGTTCGGGCCGACGACGCAGAGCAGTTCACCCCGCTTCACGTTCAGGTCCACACCACGCAGCACCTGAAGACTCCCGTATCCGAACTCAAGGCCGGAAACCGAGATGACGGGCGACGTGTCCGGGAGTGGTGCTGGCGGGGTGGTCTCGGGGACGATCTCGCGCTCGTCGGCCCGGGCACCTCCTCTCAGCAGCCGGCCGAACGCGCGGGTGAGCGGCGGCAGGATGCCGCTGGGCGTGAACACCACGACGAGCACGAACAGCAGGCCCTGGATCAGCGACCACTGCGTGGGGAAGCTCCCCGACAGGTGTGCCCCGAGCAGCTGCAGGCCGATGGCGCCGATCACCGGCCCGATGATGGTGGCGCGTCCGCCGACTGCCACCCACACCATCATCTGCGTGGCGAACAGGAAGGTGAACAGGTCGGCGGCCACCAGTCCGGTGGTGAGTGCCATCAGCCCACCCGCAAAGGCGGCCAGGCCCGCGCCGCCCATGAACGTCACGGTCTTGACGTTCTCCACGCTGTAGCCGAGGTAGCGGGTGCGGACCTCGTTGTCCCGGACCGCCCGCAACAGCAGGCCGACGTCGCTGCGGACCAGGATGAGCGCACCCGCGGTGACCAGCACGAGCGCCGCCAGGGTGAGGTAGTACCAGGCGCGGGTGGTGATCGTGAGGGGATTGAAGCCGAACAGTCCGTTCTCCCCACCGGTGACGGTGGGGAATTGTGAGTAGAGCGTGGTGGCAGCGGTGGTCAGGGCCAGGGTGACAACCGCGATGTAGAAGGGGGATCCCTTGGCCGAGAAGGCGAAGCGCCCCACCACGCCGGCGACCGCGGCGGCGATGACGATGCCGAGGAGCAGGGAGACGACGTAGCGCCAGGTCTCGTCCTGTACCGAGATGACAAGACCGGTGCTGTCGGTCGTCGTGGTCATGGCACCCACGGTGAGGGCGCCGATGCCGAACCACAGGGCATGTCCCAGGTCCGGCGCGCCGACGTAACCCCAGACGAGGTCGAGGCTGACGGCGGATATGCCGTAGATGAAGGCGACGGTGAGCAGGCCGACGTCGTAGTCACCGACGACCTGGCCGAGCACCACGAACACGAGCACGGCGACGAGTGCGCCGGCGGCCGGGAGTCGGCCGTTGAAGGTCAGGCGTGACGCCATGTCAACCCCTCGGGTCGGATACGCAGGAGAACGACGGCGACCGCGATGACCGCCGTGGAGCTGTAGATGGGGCTGGCCCAGTGCGCAAAGAGAATCTGCACCACCCCGAGGACGAGGCAGCTGGTCACGACCCCGGACAGCCTGCCGCCTGCGAGCAGCACCGCAAGAAATCCGGTGGCCACCAGAGAGAGCGCGTAGTTGGGGGTGACTGCCTGGGTGGGGCCCAGGACGGCGCCGGCGAAGCCGGAGAGCGCACAGCCGACGACGAACGTGACGGCTCGGATGAGCGCGACCCGGATACCGAGCGCACGGGCGAGGTGCTGGTTGGACTGCACCATGCGAATGGTCAGGCCGACCCTGGTGAAACGCATCAGCACTGCCAGCGCCACGACCAGCGCGGCTGCCAGCAGGATCAGCATGAACCGGTAGGTCGGGTACGGCGTCCCGGCGAGGGACGTCGTCGTGGCCATCGGCTGGCCGACCGCCTGGTTGTCGTGTCCGAATCCCAGCGTCAGGGCCTGAATGATGATCAGAGAGATGCCCCAGGTGGCGAGAATCGTCTCCAGGGGGCGGTCGTAGAGGCGTCGGATGACCAGGACCTCCACGACCAGCCCGGTGACCGCCGCGGCGGCGGCACCGGCCAGGATGCCCGTCCAGAACGGCCAGCCCGCCTGGTGCGCGATCACGGAGGCGTAGACGCCGACCGCCATGAAGCCGGTGTGCGCGAGGTTGATGACGTCCAGTACTCCCAGCACGATGGCCAGGCCCAGGACGACGATGGTCAGAATCCCGACTGCTGTCAGGACGTCGAGCAGGAGCGTCACTTGATTCTCCTTGAGGTCGTTGCCGAGCCGTCCGTCAGCCCTGGCAAGCCAGCTTCGGGGGGATCGGGTCGGACTTCTTGCGGATGGTGAAGGTGCCGTCGGACCGCGCCTGCGCCAGGTACACCGGCTGGTAGCTGAAGGAGCTCATTGACTTGAGAAGCCCGACCGGGCCGTCAATGTCTGTGTGCTGGAGCGCCTTGATGACGTCCCGCCCACCGGCACCGGCCTTCCTGACCGCCGCGGCGAGCGCCTGCACCTGCATGTAGGACACATACGCGTTGACGTCCGGCGCGCCCTTGAGACCGCTTCGCCCGGCCAGATCCTTGAAGACGTCGTTGCCGTTTCCCTTGATGGCGGCGAAGTAGATACTGGACGACCAGACTCCCTCGGCAGCGGGGCCCAGGGCCTTGGCGGTGCCCTCGCCGAGCAGCACGTCCACCCGCGTGATGCCCTTGGTACGAGGGTCGGCCGCCCACTGCTTCTGAAGGGCGACGTCGTCGTCACCGATCACGTTGAGGAAGGCGACGTCGGGGCGGGCCTTGACGATGTTGGCGATGTCCTGGGAGAAGTCGGCGGTGCCGCTGGGCTCGTAGGCGGTACCGACGACGGTGCCGCCCAGCTTGGTCAGATGCTCCTTGGCCGTCGCGATGGAGGCCTTCGGCGTGGAGTAGTTGGCACCGAGGAAGTACCACCTCTTCTTGCCCTCGGCGAAGAGTTCGTCGATGGCGGGCAGCGTCTGCTGGTTGGGCACCAGCCCGAGGCTCGTGAGGTTCCAGGCGCAGATGTTGCCTGCACCGGACGACAGGCTCACCAGCGGGATGTCGAGCCGCTTCGCGAGGGCGTTGCACGCCAGCAGTTGCGGGCCCGGTATGAAGGCGACGATCGCCTGTGCCTTCTGCTGCTGGATGAGCCGGCTGCAGGCGGTGTTGGCGCTGCGCGCGTCCGCACCTGCGTCGGCCACCATGGAGGTGAACCGGACGCCGGCCTTGTTGTGCTCGTTGACATCCTCGAGGCCGGCCTTGCTGCCGGCTCGGGCGTGGTCCGCGTAGACGGAACCCGCTCCGGACAGCTGGAGGATGAAGCCGACCTTGTACGAGTCGGCGGAGCCGCTCGGCGAACCGGCCGACTGGTGCGTTCCGCAGGCGGACAGGACGAGCGCCATGGCGCTCGACATGGCAAGCACGGCGATCGGTCGCCGTCCGTGTCGGATGAGTCGGGCCATCGGCTGTCTCCTCGGGGGATTGCTGGATGCCGTTGCCATGTCGGCCTCGGCGGACAGGTCGTGCGGTGTGCACGGGAGGGGACCGCGGCAAACAACGGAAGCCCGGGCGGGTAGGGGTGGCCTGGGCCTGACCACAGGAGATGGCGCACTCCGTCGTAGCGCTGGAACGTGACGTGAAACATAGAAAGTACGTTGCCGGGTGTCAATGAATGTGTCTCATATTGCTGCACAACGCTTTGGCGACCTACGCGGAACAAGAGTGCGTATCTAACCTCAAATCGCCCATATATATGCGACGTTGAGCGGGATTTAACCTCGACACGAGATACTTGCCTTCCGGATCGTCGCTGCATATGTTGCTTATCGCGACCGGTCGAACTCGCCGGAAGCAGTACATGAGAGGTGGCGGACGTTGAGATCACTGCAGCATCTCCTCACGGTCTACGAGTCCCGGAACGACCCGTTGCCCGCCGAGGTGCAAAGCCGCCCCGTGGTCGCATGCGTCGGTGCGGACGTGCCTGCCGAGGTGCTCACCGCCGCCGGATTCGTCCCGTTCCGGCTGGCCGGCCGCGCGGATCGGCGCGAGGCAGCCGAGCCGTACTGCGGTCCTGGGATCGACCCGCTTGCGGTGTCGCAACTCGCCCGTCTCCTGGAGGGCGACGCCGCAAGGACCGCCGGTCTGGTGATGTCCGCCGACACCGAGGGGTCCGTGCGGCTCTTTTTGTACCTGCGGGAGATCCAACGCCTTGAGGCCCGCGCCACGGTGCCCCGGTTCACGTTCTTCGACCTGGTCCACCTCCCACAGCGCACCTCGGCCGCCTACAACCGGACGCGCCTCGACCAGCTGGTCGAGGAGATCAGCAGCTGGGCCGGCCGGCCCGTCACCGACGAGCGGCTGCGGACCGCCGCCGAGCTCCACGACCGGGTGCGGGAGCTGATCCGGACGGTCGGCACCCAGCTGCGCAGCGGCCCCGGTGGCCCGCGCCTGACCGGCGCCCAGGCCCTGGCGGTGATCGGATCGGCTTTCCTCACGACGCCTGAGCACTGGTGCGAGGCCGTGGAGCGGCTGCTCGACGACGCCGGCCGGCTGCCCGCGCTGCGGGGCACTCGCGTGTTCCTGACCGGCTGCGATCACGACCACCCGGATGCCTACGAGGCCATCGAGTCGCTGGGCTGTGTGATCGTCGGCGAGGACCACGGCTGGGGAGCCCTCGCCGGCGAGGTAAGGGTCGGACCCGCATACGACATCCGCAGTGCTCTCATCCGGGCCAGGGCTCTGCAGGCGCCCGCCGCCGCGGGTCACAGCGCCGCCTTGCGGGCCGCGCAGACGGCGCGCATGGCCGCCGCGTGCGGCGCGGAACTCGTGGTGGCCTGGGCCCGCTGCCATGACGACGCCCCGCCGTGGGACGTCCCGGCCCAGCGCGCGGCCCTGCAAGCGCTCGGGATCCCGATGTTCGCCGTTCCTGCTCAGAAGTACGGCGAAGAAAGGAACGAGAACGTGCGCTCACTGTTGGAACCGGCGCTGCGCCGGCCGGCCCACGCCGCGGGGGTGACCCGGTGACGGCCGATGCCACCGGCCGGCGCAACCGGGTGGTACTGCCCTCCGCAAGCGCGGCCACGGCCTATCAGCGGCAGTGGTTCGCCGACCTGAAACAGCGTGCCGCGGAGGGCGACCCGGTCGCGCTCGTCAACGCCGATGCCCCGCAGGAGATCCTGCGCGCGCTCGACATTCCGTACGTGGTCAACCAGTGGTGGGCGTCGGTCTGCGCGGCCAAACAGAAATCCGGCCACTACTTGCGTCTGCTCGCGGACCGCGGTTACCCCGCCGACCAGGAGGCGTACAACACCCTGGCGCTGGCGAGCACCTTCGACGAGGACCCTCCGTGGGGAGGTCTGCCCCCCATCTCTCTGGTGCTCGCCGAGGCGACGGGTGACGCCCTGCGCAAGGTCTTCGAGGTCTGGGAACGCGAACACGGCGCCGTCTTCCTGCCCTTCGAGCGCACCATCGCGAACCACCAGGACCCCCGTTGGTGGGAGCGGATCGAGGACGACTGGGAAGCGTTGATCGGCACTGCGCGCATCGACCTGATGACCGCAGAACTGACCGGCGCGGTCAAGCATCTGGAGATGGTCACCGGTCGTGTCTTCGACGAGGAGCGCTTCCGTGAGGTGATGGCCCTGGTCAACGAGCAGCAGTTGTGGAACCGGGCAGCTCGTGACCTCATCGCCCGCACCAGCCCGGCTCCCATCACGATCAGTGACAGCATCCCCAGCGTCATGATCCCCCAGTGGCACCGCGGGACGGTGTGGGCGCGTGACGCGGCCCGTACCTTCTACCACGAGGTACGCGACCGGGTGGACACGGGAACGGCCCCCTGCCCCGAGGAGCGGATCCGGCTCATGTGGGTGGGGACCGGCCTCTGGTTCGACATGGGCTTCTACACCTGGTTCCAGGAGGTGTACGGCGCGGTCTTCGTGTGGTCGATGTACCTCGCGATCGCGGCCGATGGCTACATCCGGCACGGCGACGATCCGCTGCGCACCCTGGCCGGCAGATTCGCAGCGTTCCCCGACATGATCAACGCGCCGCCGTGGGCGGCGGAGTGGTACGCCAAGGAGGCGGTGCACAACCGCATCGACGGCGCGGTCCACATGGCGGGTACCGATCGCCGGGGGACCTACTTCGTCAACCGCGCCTTGGAGGCCGCCGGCGTGCCCGTGCTGCAGATCGGCGGCGACAGCGGCGACTCCCGGGGCTGGGATGCCCAGGCCGTGCAGGCAGAGGTCTCGGAGTTCATCCGAACCCGGGTGGAACCTGTCGCCGCTCGCCGTCGCGCCCGGGAGAAGGGCGCCCGCTGAACGTGCCCCGCCGCACCTTGCCGCGGCCGGGCGTCGGTGCCGGCGCCGTGAGCCGGCACCGGCGTTCCCTGTCACGGCCTTGCACGTGATTGCGCAGTCGAACCATCAGTCCGACCATCCGCTGCCCCCGCTTCCTGTCGAGGTACTCATGTCCCCACAGACCGCCGAACTTCCCCGACCGCTCGAAGGCATCACCGTCATCGACCTGACCATCGCGCTGGCCGGCCCCTATGCAACGCTGCTGCTGTCCGGGCTCGGGGCACGGGTGATCAAGGTCGAGAACCCACGGGGCGGTGACCGGGTCCGCAACAACGCGCCCTATTTCGGCCGCGACGGGCTCACGATGCAGCGCCGCCACGACGACGACATTTCCCTGGGGACCCTCGAACGCACCCGGGGCAAGGAGAGCGTGACGCTCGATCTGAAGCACCCGGCCGGCCGCGAGGTCTTCGCGGACCTGGTACGGCAGGCCGACGTCGTCGTCGAGAACTACAGCCGCGGCACTGCCGACCGGCTCGGCGTCGGCTACGCGGCCGCCGCCGCGATCAACCCCCGCATCGTGTACTGCTCGATCAGCGGCTTCGGGCAGGCCGGGGAGCCGGGGACCGGCAAGGCGATGGACGCGATCGTGCAGGCGCTGTCCGGAACGATGATGACGTCCGGCAGCCCGGGTGACCCGCCGGTCCGCGTGGGGTTTCCCATCGGCGACCTGTCCGCACCGCTCTACGCGGTCATCGGCGTCCTGGGCGCTCTGCGGCAGGCGGAGGCAACCGGGATCGGCCAGCATGTCGACGTCTCCATGCTCGGCTCGCTCACCGCGCTGGTCGCCGGCGAGCAGTCGCACCTGCTGACCCGACTCGGCCTGTCCGGCCGCAACGGCAGGTTCATGCCGCGGCTGGCGCCGTTCGGGGTGTTCGAGACCGCCGATGGCTGGGTGGCCGTCTGTGCACCGGAGGACAAGTTCGCGCGGGGAGTGCTGACGGCGCTGGGGCGTCCCGAGCTCCTGGCCGACGGGCGGTTCACCACCCGTGACGCGAGGGTGGCTCATGCCGACGAGTTCCATGCCCTGATCGAGGAGTGGTCACGTAAGCACCCACAGGACCAGGTGATCGCCGCTCTGGAGGCCCACGGTGTCCCATGCGCGCCGGTCAGGGATCCGGCCGAGGCCGTCGGGGACGCGTCGCTGCTCAGCCGCGGCGACACCGTTGCGCTCCACCATCCCGCCTACGGCACTGCGGACGGACTGATCGGCAGCGGCATGCCCGTTCACATGTCCCGCTCCCGTACCGATCTCGCCGACGGTGTTCCCCGCCTCGGTGAGGACAGCCGGCTCGTCTACCGCGAGCTGCTGGGCTACTCCGCGGAGCGGATCGACGGGCTCGTCGCTGATGGAGCCATCTGATGACGTCTGCTGCCCTTGGACCCACCGGCTCGACACGGTCGGGCGACGTGGTTCCGGCCGCCGGGGACCCTGGCCCGCATCTGCCTCGCCCGCAGGCGGGGTCGTCGTCTCAGCACCTGTTGACGACCCTGCTGGGCGATTACTGGGCGGGGCGCCCTGAGCACCTGCCGTCGGCGGCACTCGTGGCTCTGCTCGGCGAGTTCGACATCGGTCCCGCCGCCGCCCGCGCGGCGCTGAACCGGCTGGCCCGGCGCGGCGTGCTCACCTCGACCAGAGTGGGGCGCTACTCCTACTACGGCTTCGCGCCGGGCGCCGCGGAAGTACTCATGGCCGGCGCATACGAATTCGTGTCCTTCGGACAGGGCGACCGATCATGGGACGGGCAGTGGACCCTCGCCCTCTTCTCGCTCAACGAGAGGGAACGGGATCTGCGCCACGCCGTGCGCTCGAAACTGCGCTGGCTGGGTTTCGCCCCGCTCTACGACGGCACGTGGGTGTCGTCCCGCCCGGTGGCCGCCCAGGCCCGCCAGGAGCTGGACGGCCTCGGTATCCGGGACGTCACCGTCTTCCGCGCGGCGGTGCAGCCTGGGTCGCCCCGTCGGCCGGTCGACGCCTGGGATCTCGACGAGGTCGAGGCGACCTACGCACGTTTCGTGACGGCCTACGGCCCGCTGCGCGACCAGGTCCGTGAGGGAGACGTGAGCGCTGCCCAGGCGCTGCTCGCCCGCACAAGGATCATGGACAGCTGGCGCACGTTCCCCGGTATCGACCCGGATCTCCCCGCCAACCTGCTGCCGCACGAATGGCCGCGGAAGGACGCCCGCACCATCTATGTCGAGGTCTATGACGCCCTCGGCCCCCTGGCTGCGCTCCGGGTCCGGCAGATCGTGGGCCGGTACGCGCCGGAACTCGCCGAGTACATCGAGTACCGCTCCACAGATCAGCTGCTCGGGTTGGGCCGGCAGGCGCTGCAGCGTCGCCGCTCCCCCCGACCCCTTCCCAGCCGGCCAACCAGCGATCGGACCCATCCATGACTGCCGTGGACCCCTGCCCCGACAGGCCGGACGACTTCGACCCGACGGCCGGCAACGCACCGGACCACGTGCACGCCGAGTACCGCCGGCTGCGGGCCGAGTGCCCCGTCGCGTACAGCAGTTCCTACGGCGGTTTCTGGGCCTTGACGCGTCACCGGGAGGTTCGTGCGGCGGCGCTAGACGACCGTACCTTCATCTCCTCGGTCAAGGCCGTCGTCCCCAGTGATCCCCGCGGGCTGCGCAGACCTCCGCTGAACTTCGACGCACCCGCGCACACTCCCTACCGCCGGGCGCTGGAGAGGACGCTGCAGCGTGAGCGGCTACAGCGACTGATGCCGCGGCTGCGCCGGCACGCCGGCAACGAACTCCAGCCGCTGCTCGACCGTGGCCACGGTGACATTGCGCAGGAGTTCGGCACCCGCTTTCCTGCGTGGACCACGACCGAGTGGCTCAACCTCAGCCCGGACGTGGCTCCGCTGCTGGCCGAGACATCGGCCCGGTGGGTGCAGGCCTGGCGCAGCCAGAACAAGGACGTCGTCAACTCGACGAGTCAGAAGCTGTACGACATGGCGCGCGAACTCGTTGCCGACCGGCGACGCAATCCGCGTCCCGTCGACGAGGATCCCGCGAGTTCTCTTCTCTCCGAACGCATCGACGGCGTGCCTCTGGACCCGGAGCACGTGGTCGGGGCGCTCCGTCAGTCGCTCGTGGTCGGGATGGTGGCACCGCCGATCATCCTCGGGTCGATCGCCGTCCATCTCGCGGACGAACCGGAATTGCAGCAACGGCTGCGTTCACGTCCGGAGCTGATTCCCGACGCCCTGGAGGAGTTCCTCCGGCTCTACGCACCGTACCGGGGGTTCGCACGCACCCCGTCCGAGCCCGTGGAGATTCTGGGTCGCACCATTCGCCCGGAAGAGCCCATCACGCTCGCGTACGCGTCAGCGAACCGGGACGCCGCGGTCTTCGACGATCCCGACACGTTCCGGATCGATCGGAGGAACATCGCCGAGCATCTCGCTTTCGGCCGGGGACGGCACCGCTGCCCCGGGGCGCCCATGGCGCGGACGATGCTGAGGATCGCGCTCGAGGAACTCCTGTCCCGTACCACGTCGTTCACCGCCGTCGGTGAGCGCGAGGGCGCCAGAATGCCTGAACTGGGCATTGTCTCGGCCGAGTTGCAGCTCAGTCCTGCCTAGCAGATGGTACTGACCGCCTCACGGCGCGCCGCGCCGTTCTTCTCCGGATGCCCAGTCGGCGGTGGTGCGGTGGCCGGCCAGTTCGGCCACCGCACCGTCGTGGACTGCGGCGAGCTGCCGGAACCGCAGCTCCGCGAGAGGCGCGAGCCCGTCGTACAGGGCCACGAACAGCGACCGCGCCGTTGTCCGGGGCCAGTCGGGGGGAAGCAGTGCGTCCGGTAGGTCCGGGTCGATTCCCGGAAAGGTACGCCAGGCGTCCAAGACCTGGATCCGGCCGGCCAGGGCGGCGCTGGGGCTGACCTCTCCCGCCGTCATTCGTACCGCCAGTTCCTGGTGGTCGGCGACGAAGGTCCGGTAAGCCGCGGCAACGTCGCTCAGATTCCACGCCGCCAGCGGCAGGGTCTCTCCTGCCTCCTCGGCCCTGAAAATCGTCAGGCTGTCCACTCCCGCGGCCCGGAAGATCGGTTCGAGAGCCGCCGGATCGGCGTGCGCCGAAACCCACAGCCCGTCGAACAGCGGCGCGAACCCGAGCCACCTCAGATAGCTGCGTACCCGGTGGCGGACATGGCGCTGCTGTTCCGGAATACTGAAAGCAGCCACCGTCCACAGGCCGTCCCAGTCCGGCTGCAGCGCGCCGAAACGCACAATGCTCGCGGTCTTGTGCCGGGTGTCCTCGCAGCCGATCGCGCTCAGCCGCAAGTAGGACTGGCGCCCGGACCGCTCGGTCTCCAGCACTCCTCGCTTGACGAGCCGGTTCGCGGTCGCGCGTGCGCTCGTCTCGCTGATACCGAACTCCGCCAGCAGGGTGATGACCGTACTCATCGACAGAGCCGCCGGGGCGTCCAGCCAGTGCTCGCCCAGCAACGTGGTCAGCAGCCGTTGCGGAGACGCCCCGGTCTGCTGGCGCGGGAGGACGGATCCCTCCTGTGCGCGGCGCAGCACAAGCGCCTCGATCGACGGGTTCTTCTCCGGCATCGCTCCAGCTTAGTACCCCGACCCTCGCGGCCTGGCGACGGTGGAGACAGGGCTGGTGGCGGGCCGGCAGACCGGCGGGAGGAGCCCGGGGCTGGTCGTCGCCTCCCGCCCGCGGCCCCGGGGCACGCTCCTCCCACCGGCGGGGTGCTACGCGTAGTGACGGAAGATGGCCTGCGCGACGCAGGCCGGCTTGTCGGCACCGTCGATCTCGATGGTGAAGGCCAGGCGCATTTCCACGCCGTTGCCCTTGACGTCCTCGACCGAGTCGACCACGCCGTGCAGACGCACCTTGGCACCCACCTTCACGGGGTGCGGAAAACGCACCTTGTCGAGGCCGTAGTTGATGCTCATCGAGGTTCCCTGAATGGTCAGCAACTGGTTGAAAAGAGGAATGATCAGGGACAGTGTCAGGTAGCCGTGAGCGATGGTGCCACCGAAGGGGCCGTCGGCGGCACGAGCGGGATCGGTGTGGATCCACTGGTGGTCACCGGTGGCGTCGGCGAAGGTGTTCACCCTTTCCTGGGTGATCTCAAGCCACTCGGTACGGCCGAGCTCGGTGCCCGCCAGGGCCTTGATCTCGTCGAGTCCGGTGGCGGTGCGCAGGGCGGTCATGACAGGGAACTCCTTCAGTTGGATGTGCCGAATTGTTCGCGGATGCGGTGCTTGAGCAGTTTTCCGGCGCCGCTACGGGGCAGCGCATCGGCGACGACGACGGATTTGGGGATCTTGTAACGGGCCAAGCGCCCGTCGAGAGAGGCGATGATGTCGCCGGCCGTCGCCTCGGCGGCCGGGTCGAGGACGACGACCACGCGGGGCACTTCGCCCCACGTCTCGTCCGGGACACCGATGACGGCGCAGTCAATGACGGCCGGGTGGTCGTAGAGAGCCTTTTCGACCTCGGCGGGATAGATGTTCTCCCCACCTGAAATGATCAAATCCTTCACGCGGTCGACGATGGTGACGTACCCGTCCTCGTCGGTGCAGACGACGTCACCGGAGCGGAACCAGCCGTTGTGGAAGGCAGCAGCGGTCTCGTCGGGCAGATTCCAGTACCCGCTCATCACATTGGGTCCCTCGACCAGCAGTTCACCGCGTGCGGCGTCGTTGCCGTGGGCATCGACGACACGGATGTCGCTGAAGAAATGCGGCAGACCTGCTGTGCCGGTCTTGTCCAGAGCGTGCTCGGCGTCGAGCAAGCAGACGCCGGGCGAGGACTCCGTCATGCCGTAGCCCTGGATGAAACCGAGACCGCGTTGCTGGTAGAGGCGGACCAGGCCTTCGGGAACCGGCGCGCCGCCGCACAGCAGCATGCGCAACGACGACAGGTCGGCCTCGGCGAACCGGGGTTCCGCGGCGATCTGCTGGAACATGGCCGGCACCCCGAACAACACGGAGACGTGGTGCCGTTCGATGAGGTCGAGGGTGCGGCTCGGTGAGAAGTGTTCCTCGATGACCAGGGTGCCACCCTTCAGGACGGTGGGCAGACTGGTCATGTTCAGTGCCGCGGTGTGGAACAGCGGAGCGGACAGCAGGGTCACGTCCCCGGTGACGAAGTCGCCGTCGACCAGGGTGTTGAAGCTGTTCCAGGTGAGGTTGCCGTGGGTCAGCACGGCTCCCTTGGCGCGGCCGGTGGTGCCCGACGTGTAGAGGATCATCGCGTTGTCCTCAAGGCCGACCACGACATCGAGCGGCGCGTCCGAGGAGCGGGCGAGGGCCTCCTCCAGGTTTTCGTCCACGCTGACGGTCTGCCGGACACCGCTGGAAGCCGCGAACTCCTCGTAGGAAGGCGAGTGCACCAGGACACTCGCCCCGGAGTCTGCCAGACAGTGCCGCAACTCCGGCTGCGCCAGACGGGTGTTCAGGGGCAAGAAGACGGCACCGAGCTGGCCGCTGGCGAAGAGCGTTTCGAGGAAGGCGGGGTGGTTGGGTCCCAGGAACGCGACGCGATCGCCGGGGCACACACCAAGACTGCGCAGGTGGTGGGCCAGACGCGTGGTGCGGTCGTGAAGTTGCGCGTAGGTGCGCCGGGTGGCGCCGTGGACGAGAGCCAGGTGGTCCGGGGACTTACGGGCGCGTCGCGCGGTCCAGGATCCGATGCCGTGGTTGCGCATGCGGGTGCCGTGCCTTTCGGATGTGGTCGGACGAGCCGGTCAGGAAAGGAATGGTGAAGACGGACGGCTCGGGGAGGTGTCGGATGAACCTTTGGCTCGGGAGCCGGTGGTGCCGCGGTTCCCAGCGGGGCTCCACAGGGCAGCCCGTCGCCTGCTACGCCGCGCAGGACCCGGCCGGCAACGGCACGCCTCGACGCAGCCGCGGAGTTACTGCCGTCGCCTCGACGCGTGCGGCAAAACCTACGGAGCCACGCCCCGCTCGCGGCACCGGCCCCGTACCGCGACAGGGTTCCGGCACGGTACGCCGGAGACAACACGAACCGGCCTGAGACGGCGGTCAGTCCTGAACCAGACCGAGCAGTCGCGCCGCATTGTCCTTGAGGATGCGCGGCCGAACCTCAGGCTTGATATCGAGCTTGTCGAAGTCGCTCAACCATCGGTCCGGAGTGATCACCGGATAGTCCGACCCGAAGAGCACCTTGTCCTTCAGCAGCGTGTTGGCGTACCGGACGAGCTGCGGCGGGAAGTACTTCGGGGACCAGCCGGACAGGTCGATGAAGACGTTCGGCTTGTGCGTCGCCACGGCCAGAGCCTCGTCCTGCCACGGAAAGGACGGATGGGCCAGGATGATACGCAGGCCCGGGAAGTCGGCCGCCACGTCGTCGATGAGCATGGGATTGGAATATTTCAGGCGGATACCGCCGCCTCCCGGCACACCGGCACCGATACCGGTCTGACCGGTATGGAAGAGGGCGGGCACGCCCAGTTCCTCGATGGCCTCGTACAGGGGGTAGGCCATCCGGTCGTCCGGCGAGAAACCCTGCAGACTCGGGTGGAACTTGAACCCCCGTACGCCGTACTCCTGAACGAGACGCCGGGCCTGACGCACCCCCGCGCTGCCCCGCCACGGGTCGATCGAGGCGAAGGGGATGAGTACGTCCGCATGGTCGGCGCAGCTCTCGGCGACTTCTTCGTTCGGGATCGGCGGGTGCCCCAGCGCGTGCTCGGCGTCGACCGTGAAGACGACGGCGGCCATCCGGCGCTGCCGGTAGTACTCCGCCATCTCGTCGATGGTGGGCTGGCGGTGTCCGTGTGCCGCGAAGTACTTCTCGGAGGCGGCCATGAGTTCAGGACTGAGCGAGGGATGCCCCGTCCGCGACACCTCCGCATGCGTGTGCACATCGATCGCGGTGAGCTGCTCCGGGTCGATTGCGATGGACGCAGGCATGTCAGGCTCCCGTCGGCGGCTGGGGGGCGGGAATGCCGCAGCTCTCCGGTTCCGCCCCGATGCCGCCGTCCCAGTCATGGGCGATCTCCTCGGCGGACCAGCCGCCGTCACGCAGCATCACCCCCTTCTCCTTGGGATGAGACCACAATGCGAGGCGGTCTCCGCCGGCGCCGATGGCCTGTCCGGTCACACCGCTGGAGGCGTCGGAGGCGAGGAAGGTGACGAGCCCGGTGACGTCGTCGACCGTGCCGAGTCCTTCGTCCTTGCGCATCCAGTCCGGCAGGGGCGCACCGGTACGTTCAGCCTCTTCGATGGCGGGCGCGAAGACCGGAATGGTCTTGGTCATCTCGGTGGCGGCGACCGGGATGACGGCGTTTACGGTGATCTGGGCCCGGGCCAGTTCCATGGCCCACGTGCGCGCCATGGCCACGATGCCCGCCTTGGCCGCCGCGTAGTTGGTCTGTCCAAAGTTCCCGCGCTGCCCCGCAGGCGAGCCGATCAGAATGATGCGTCCACCCTCACCCTGCTCGCGCATCCGCACAGCTGCTGCCCGGGCACAGGTGAAGGTGCCGCGCAGATGGACACGCACGACGTCGTCGAAGTCGTCGTCGGTCATCTTCCACAACACCCGGTCGCGCAAGATGCCGGCATTGGTGACGAGGACGTCCAACCGCCCGAAGTGCTCCACCGCCGCGGAGACCAGCTGTTCGGCCGCGGCGGTGTCACCGACGGCAGCCGTCACGCCGACAGCCTTGCCGCCGGCCGCTTCCACCGTCTTGACCGCAGCCTCGACCGCCTCCTCTTCTACGTCGTTGACGACAACGGAGGCTCCGGACGCGGCAAGCGCCCGAGCATATGCGAGACCCAGCCCGCGTCCGCTGCCGGTGACGACGGCGACCTTCCCGATCAAGTCCATGACTACCGACCCTTCATTGACAGGATTCCTGGCAAGCGCCAGTTTTTCGATCAACAGGAATCCTGTCAATGGGCTAGAGTGGCTCTTCTACACGGGGCATGCCACGAGCGACCCTCAGGGCAGCAACACCGGGAGGACGCCGTGCCGAAAGCAGTCACACCGACGGCCCGCCAAGAGGAGAAGGACCTTCCGTCGCTCCTCTACCTGGTCAAACGCACCGAACTTGTCGTCCGGGCCCGGCTGGACGAAGTGCTCAAGCCGTCTGGCGTGACCGCGCTGCAGTACACGGCGCTGACCGTGCTCCATCGGCACGACGGACTGACGGCCGCCCAGCTCGCGCGCAGCTCATTCGTCACCGCCCAGTCCATGGCGGACATGGTCCGCACCCTGGAAGCCTGCGGGTACGTCGTCCGCCGCGCCAATCCCACCAACCGGCGGGAACTCCTCATCGGCTTGACCGAGCTCGGCCGCCGGCTCCTTGCGGACCATGAAGAACCCGTACGCGAGCTGGAGCGGCGAATGACGGACGGCCTCACCCCGACGGAAACCGCCCAACTACGCAACGCGCTCACCCACGCCTGGCATCAACTGTCCTGACCCCGCTCCTGCACGTGTGCGGGGTCCTGCAGCACCGCAGGACATCGAAGCCGCAACCTTCGCAGACAACGGCCACTGCCTCACCGGTTCTCCACGCGGCCCGCACCGGCGCGAACAGCTCTTCTTCGCTTTCCTGCCGAGCCGTTCACCCGTGATGGCAAAACCGTCGGTCACCGTCAAGCGACCTCGGGGCTGACCATTCCCTGCGTGTCGATGACGCGACCTGCATGGGTGGCTGTTGGAAGTCATCGAGCTGCTGTCGGCCCGCTCTCCATACCTGGACCGCGCCCTGAAGGAGATCGCCGGGAAGGGTGGAGCCGTCATGCTGCTCGACGGCACCCTCGTGCGCACCCGCAGACGCACCGGGAACGAGAGCCGGCCGAACTACTCGGGCAACCACCACTGCTGTTCCTCGCCCTGACCGACAAGCACTGCAACCTGGTGTGGATCTCGGCGGCGAAGCCGGGGCGCTCCAGCGTTCACCACCGCCCTCCACAAACAGGATCAGCGCCCAACCACGGGAAGGCCGGCCTCAGGGTGTTGGCCGACCTCGGCTTCACCGGCCTGGACGACGACACCGACGACCCGGTCATCATCACCGGCCGCCAAGCCACCCGAGGCCACCCGGTCACCGCCGCTCAGAAAGACGCGAACCGACGGGTGAGCCGCGAACGCGCGCCGAACGAGCACAGCTTCGCCGACGTGCAGAACTGGCGGATCCTCACCAAGATCCGTATGAATGCCCGACACGCGACCACACTGCTGCGGGCCCTGCTCGTACTGACGAACGCGGAGATCAGACGCCGACCCGGCGTGGCCGATGATCTCCGCGAGACGATCACCGCAGCCACCAGCGTCAGTACACCCTCACCAGCTCACGCGAGCCCCGTGACCTGCAACTTCAGGATGAAAAGTTCCCATTGAGCCTCAGGGAGCCGCGAGCAGCCCTTCCCCGTCGGTGGAGATGTCGCGCAGGAGCCGGTCCAGGTGCACGTGCACAACGCTGACAAGGTCGAACGCCCTCCCACTCGCCAGCCACTGAAGCCGGATGCCCGCGTCGACCGCGAAGCACTCGCGGGCCAAGGCCACGTCGTTCACGCCCGGCTTGAGTTCGCCGGACTCGGAACCGGCGCGCAGGTTCGCGGCCAGCCGACGGACACCGCTCTCCTGCCACCCGGAGAAGAGGGCGTGCGCAGGATGGTCCGGGCTGATCGCCTCGGCAGCCAGTACGACCTCGAGCTCAATCATCCCGGGCTCGCGCAGATTGTCCTCGATGGCCTGCAGGTAGCTGCGGAAGACCTCCCTGGCGCCGGCGGAGGCTGAGACTTGCATCCAACGCTCGTCCTGACGCTGGAACCAGTACTCCACGACGGCGAGAAGCAGCTGCTGCTTGTCGCGGAAGTGGTGCAGCAGCCCGGCGTCGGTGATCCCGGCGTCTTCGGCGACCCGCGCCAGCGAGGTCCTGCGGTACCCATCGCGCCCGAAGCGGTTCAGGGCGGCGTCGAGGATCTGCGCGCGCCTCATCTGCCCTGTCGCGTAGCCGGCCGCATTGCGTGAAGCACGATATTCGTCATGGCTCCACTACAACACCTGGGAGGACCGGATCCACGGCAGCACCACCTCGCGATCATTGCCACTGCTACGGCACCGCACCTGGCCTCAGCCGGCGAACCAGAACGTGGGCACGAACACAGGCCAGTGCCAGTCGGGGTTTGGAGGTGCGCGGCCGTGGTGGCATCTGCCCGCAGAGAGCGGTAGATCTCCTCAGGTGCGAAAGGCGTGACGCACCTTGACTGGGTCAAGGTGCGCTTCAAATCGGTCAAGTGCGCTGGTCCCCAACTGGTCCCCAACTGGTCCCCAGAAGCGGCCGAAGGGCCGCTTCAGATTACCTCTGAAACGGCCCCTGACCTGCGACTCTTACGAGTCGGGACGACAGGATTTGAACCTGCGACCCCTTGACCCCCAGTCAAGTGCGCTACCAAGCTGCGCCACGTCCCGCTGCGGTTCCCCCTGGCGTTCCCAGGCGGCCGCGCAGGACAAACATTACCTCACTCCGCCGACCGGATCGACGCCCGTGCCTGGTGGGCGCGGGTGGCGAGCGATTCGGCGCCGCACGCGGTGGCCAGTTTCTGCGCCCGGGCGAGCTCCTTCGGGGAGCGGATCGCGATGCCGTAGTCGAAGCGGGCCAGGGCATGTTCGTACGCGGACGGGGAGGCCTCCAGGTGCCGGACCGCGTCGGCGAGCAGGTGCTGGGCGTCCTCGGGGCGGGCGAACAGCGAGACGCAGCGCAGCGCCTCACCGATCGCGGTCTCCGTGCCGAACCTCTCCGCGTGCACCCGGGCCGAGGTCGCGAGTTGGGCGGCGCGGGCCGGGTCGTCGTCGGCCAGGGCGCGGGCGAGATCGCCGGCCCAGGGGGCCCAGATGCCGTTGAACCTGCCACGCGGTTCGAGTGCCTGGCCGGCCGCTTCGAGTTCGGTGACGGCCTCCTTCGTACGGCCTTCGGCGAGCAGGAGACGGCCCCGGACGCACGGCGCGTCGGGCAGCACCATGGCGCTGGGGTAGGGCAGCCCGAAGTGGTACCTGTCAGCTATCGTGCGCGCCTCGGAGACGCGGCCGCGGGCCAGCAGGGTGTCGATGAGCAGGCAGGCGGCGTCCCAGTGGACGGGCAGACCGCTGCCGACACGGTCGGCGAGCCGCAGCCCTTCGCGCAGAAAGCCCTCGGCCTCGGCCAGTCGGCCGCGACGGCGGTGGACCAGGCCGAGGAGGGTGTGCGCGAATGCGAGGTGGGCGCCGCTCCAGCCGGAGATCTCGAAGGCGCGCACTGCCTCGCCGAAGAGTTCCTCGGCCCGGTCGAGCTGGTCGGTGAAGGCATAGGTGATGCCGACCAGGGTGGGGAACTCGAAGCCCCATTCGGTGTCGGTCCAGCCGAGACCGCGGGCGGGGCGGCCGTCGACCAGGGCGCGTTCGCAGAGGTCGATGACGAGTTGGGAGTTCTCGCCGCGCAGCATGGCGTCGAACGCGCGGATGGTGAGCAGGGCGCGTTCGGCGTTGTCCTTGCCGGTGAGGTGGTCGGCGTTGCGGGCGAGCCGACGGGAGCGGCCGGGACCGTCGTCCTCGGCGGCCTGCATGCCCTCCCACATGAAGTGCGCGGCCTGGAGGCGCATCTGACCTGGGCCGGGGGCGGTGCGTCCGGCCTCGGCGGCGAGGGCCAGTGCGGCTTCCTTCAGCTGGTTGTTGTGGGAGAGGGCCGCGGCCAGCCGGAAGGTGGCGTCGACCCGTACGTCGTCGTCGAGTCCGGGCAGATCGAGGGCGGCGCGCAGATGCTGGACGGTGGTGGGCGGGGAGCTGAGCAGCGTGGCGCAGCCCAGTTCGTACAGCAGCGTGGCGCGCACCTGATGGCGCGGCGGTTCCCGCAGGGCTCGCTCCAGGCAGCGGCGCGCGGCCTCGGGTGCGCCGACGGCGAGGTGCTGGCCGGCTGCTTCACGGAGTTGCTCGACCAGCTCCTGGTCGTCGTCCGGGTGGACTTCGAGGAGGTGGCGGGAGGCCGCGGCGGCGCCCAGTCCGGCCCTGGCGATCGCCCAGGCCGCCCGGCCGTGCATGGCGGTGCGGGTGGCCGGCGGGATGGAGCGGTAGACGGCGGTGGCGATCAGCGGGTGGACGAATTCGAGCGGATCGAAGCCGCTGACGATACGGGCGTCGCGCAGCCGCGCGGTGCAGTCGGCGGCCTCGGCGGGGCTCATCCCGGCGAGGGTCGCGGCCAGGTCCTGGGAGATGTCGGTGCCGAGGACGGCGGCGGCCCAGGCGAACCGGTTGGCGTTGGTGCCGAGCCGTTCGAGCCGGGCGACGAGTCCGCTGCCGCGGGCCGAGGCGCCGAGTTCGCGCAGCAGCCCGGCCGACTCCTCCAGTGGCGGCAGTTCGCGGTCCTGCACCTTGGCGACGAGTTCGACCGCCTCGTACGGGTTGCCGCCGGTGACGGCCCACACCTCGCGGCAGAACGGATCGTCGGCGTGGTCGCCCAGCGCCGCCCTGACCAGTTCGGCGGTGGCGTCGGGGGTGAGAGCGCGCAGCGCGACCCGGACCTGCGCCGGGTGTCCGCCGCCGTTGCCACCCTCCGCCTTCCGCGCCGCCAGCTCGTCCGGGCGGTGCGCCTGGACGACCAGGACGGGCAGTTCGCCGAGGCGCGCGGTGAACGAGGCCAGCCAGGCGAGGGATTCACCGTCCGCCCAGTGCGCGTCGTCGACGATCAGCAGCAGCGGACGGTGGCTCAGCCGTGAGGCGAGCCGCGCGACGACCCAGTCGATCCCGTCCCGCACACCCTGCGGATCGGGCTGCGGGCCGGTGGGCTCGGCGAGCCCGAGGGCGGGCGCGGCGATCTCGTACCAGGCCCCGAACAGACTCCTCACCTCGTCGGGCGGGAACTGGTCGAGGGCGGGCTGCAGCAGTTGACGTACGACGTGGAACGGTACGGACGTGACCGTCTCGCCGCCGCGCGCGGACCAGACGGTGCAGCGGTCCGCCGCCAGGGTCTCGATCTCGGCGAGCAGTGCGGTCTTACCGATGCCTGCCTCGCCACTGAAGATCAACAGCCCGCCGACCGCCTGGGCGCCGCACAGGGCATCCACGGCTTGTGCGGCGGCAGCGAGTTCCGGATCGCGCTCGTACAGCGGCCGGGACGGCTTCATGCCTACCCTCCCCATAGTGGTACGGATGACTCCCGACACTAGTCGTGCGCGGGGGCCCACCGACAGTGGTTCGGACAGTTCGTCGCAGGTGCGGGGCACAATCGAAGGGTGGACGAGACTCACAGGGACCGCGACGCCGAGGGCCGGGCGCGCAACGCGCGCCCCCGGGACGGGCTGGGGCGCCCGCTGCCGTACGGGACGCCGGGAGTGGAGCGGCAGCCGGAGGGGGTGATCCGCTCCCCCGACGAGACGCTGCGGGAGGCGCAGCGGCTGCTGGACGCGGGGATGCCGTTCCATGCGCACGAGGTGTTCGAGGATGCGTGGAAGTCGGGTCCCGAGGAGGAACGGGAGTTGTGGCGCGGGCTGGCACAACTGGCGGTGGGGCTGACGCATACGGCCCGCGGCAATACGACGGGCGGGGCGCGGCTGTTGCGACGGGGTGCGACGGCGCTCGCGGAGTGCGCGCGGTCCGGCGGGTTCGTGGAACCCGGGGAGTTCGGGGACGCGGTGCCCTACGGGATCGGGGTCAGTGGACTGATCGACTGGGCGCAGGAGCTGGCCGGGCGGGTGGAGACGGCGCACGGGCAGGCGGCGGACGCGCAGCCGGTGGATGCGGCCGAGGAGGCGCCGTGTCTGCGGCCGGAGCGCCGGTAGACCGGTGAGGCGGCGGGCCGGTCGGCTGCGACCATTTTTCGGGCTCCCCTCGCCCGGACCGGCGAACACGGCGCCTCGAAGCTATTACCATCCCGCGTCATGAGCACTTCTGACCAGGACCAGTCCGTGGACACTCCGATACCCGCCCCCGACGCCGGTGCAGCGGCCGAGGTTGAGGCCGAGACCGAGGCAGAGGTTGAGGCAGAGGTCGAGGGCCGCAGACTGACACCGCGTCAGGCGAGACGGCTGCGGATCGCCCTCTCATCGGTCGGCATGGTGGCGATGGCGGTCGTGCTCGGGCTGCGGATCGCGAGCCGGTCCTCCGTTCTGGTGGTCGGGGTGTACGGGCTCGCACTGATCCTGTGCGGGATCGTGATCGAGCTCAGCCGCAACGGCCGGACACGGCTGGGCAGTTGGCTGCTGGCTGTGGGCCTGGTGGCGGCGATCGGTTCGGACTGGCTGCTGATCCCCTGACGCCGCAGCGAGGGCTCAGTGCACCGTGATCCGCACGGTTCCGCCGTGCGGATCCACCCGGTCGAGCCAGTCACCCCGCAGCCGGAACGACCGGTTCGGTACGGCAGGCAGCAGCAGCCGCTCCCGGTGGAGTACGCGTCCGTCCTGGCCGACGACGAGGAACGGGCGGAGCAGCCGCCGGCCGGTGCGCAGGGTGAAGCGGCCGTTGAGCGGGCGGCTGCCGTCCAGGGCGACGAGGTTCGGTGCGATCCATTCCAGCGGGGCGTCGACGGCGAGCGCCGGACGGCCGGTCGGCCACGGATCCGCTGCCAGGTGACGCAGTACGGGAGCGGCCACGGCCCGGCCCTCGGCGGCCGCGGTCCCCGCGCTCTCCACCGCGTGCAGCAGATTGCCGACGGCGAAGACACCGGTCGCCCGGGTGCGGTACGAGGCGTCGTACGCGGGACCACGGGTGCCGGGGTCCAGGGTCGCCCCGCCGCGCCGGGCCAGCTCGTGGTCGGGGATCCAGTCCCCGGTGAAGACGACGGTGTCGCAGCGCAGGGTCGTGGTCCGGCCGTCGCGGTGGCGCAGTGCGACCCCGGTGAGCCGCTCCCGGCCGGTCAGTCCGGTGATGGTGGCGTCGGTGAGGAGCGGTGTGCGGTGCCGTGGGCGCACCGGGACGGCGGGCAGCGGGGACGGCGGCTGGTCGGTGACCAGGGCGACCACGTCGAGGCCGGCCACCCTCAGCGTGTCCGCCGCGGCGTGGCTGACGGGTTCGTGGCCGATGACGACCGCTCGCGTACCGATCCGCTGCCGGAAGAGGTGGACCGCCTGCTGGAGTTCGCCGGTGGTGTAGACGCCGGGCGGGCGGGTGCCGGGGACGAGCCGGGCACTGCGCGGGCGTTCGCGCGCGCCGGTGGCGAGGACGACGGCGCGCGCGGTGATGCGTTCGAGTCCGGTGGGTCCGGTGATGTCGAGGGTGCGGGGTCCGGCCCAGCCGGTGACGGTGACGGAGGTACGGAGGGTGGCTCCGGCCCGGACAGCCGCGGCGACGCACTGCTGTGCGTACACGGGCCCGATGGCCCCTCCCCCGATACGGCCGGCACCGAATCCGCCGTGGAAGCAGTGGCGCGGGATGCCGCCCGCGGCCTGTTCGCGTTCCAGGATCTCGACGTGGCCCGCGCCGGACGCGGCGAGTTCGGCCCCGGCGCCGAGACCGGCCGGTCCCGCCCCGACGACCAGGACATCGACGGTCCGCTCGCGCCGGGTCATGGCCGGGCCTCCTCGATCAGGGCACGGACCGCGGCCCCGCAGTAGAACCCCTGGCAGCGTCCGCCGCCGGCCCGGGTCCGGCGCCGCAGCCCGTCCTTCGACCGCGCCGGGATCGTACTGGTCAGCGCGTCCCGGATCTCGCCGGCGGAGACCCGTTCGCAGTGGCAGACGAGGGTGCCGTACGCCGGGTCGGCGGCGATCAGCTCCGCGCGCAGGTACGGGCGGGGGAAGGCCTCACCGAGCTGGGGCATGGTCAGCGGCGGCAGTTCGGCCGGCGCACCGAGGTCGAGGCCGGTGCCGGCGAGCAGTTCGGTGACGTACGCGGCGATGGCCATGGAGGCGGTGAGACCGGTGGAGCGGATACCGCCGACGGCGACGTACCGCTGGTCGGGGTAGGCCCGGATGCGGTAGTCCTCGTGACCGGTGGCGGCGCGCATCCCGGCGTAGACGGCCGTGACTTCCTCCTCGAGCAGCCCGGGCAGGATCCGGCGGCCCTTCTCGCGCAGGAGCGCGAGACCGTCGGCACTGGATCCGGTTGCGGTCTTGTCGTCGAGCTCTTCGGCGGTCGGGCCGAGCAGGACGTTGCCGAAGACGGTCGGTGCCACCAGCACGCCCTTGCCGGCCTCGGTGGGTACCGGCAGCAGGATGTGGTCGACGAGATCGCGGGCCAGCTTGTCGAAGACGATGAGCTGGCCACGGCGCGGAGTGACGGTGAAGGCGTCGTGGCCGAGTTGCCGATCGAGTTCATCGGCGTACAGACCGGCGACATTGATCAGGTAGCGGGTGCTCAGCGGGCCACGCGTGGTGATGAGGGTGTGGACGTCCTGGCCGCTGTCGATCTGCCGGACCCGGCAGTTGAGGTGGAGATGGACTCCTGCGCGCACGGCCTGGGTGGCGTACGCGAGGGGCGTCGTCCAAGGGCAGATGATGCTCTCGTCGGGGATCTCCAGCGCGCCGAGCGCACCCGGGCCCAGATGGGGTTCGCGGGCACGCAGTTCGTCGGCGTCGATGATGCGTGCCGCGTGGTAGTCGTTGCGTTCCGCCTTGGCCGCCAGGGCGGGGAGTGCGGCGAGCTGTTCCTCGTCCCAGGCGACGAGGAGGGCGCCGACGCGCTCGACCGGGATGCCGGTCGCGACGGCGTACGCGGCGAGTCTGCGTTGCCCGTCGCGCACGAGGCGGGCCTCCAGCGAGCCGGGCACGGCGTCGAAACCGGTGTGCAGGATCGCGGTGTTGGCCTTCGACGTGCCGTTGCCGATGTCGTCGGATCCGTCGATGAGGGCGGTACGGAGCCGATAGCGGGCCAGTTCGCGGGCGACGGCGGTGCCGACGACTCCTGCGCCGATGACGGTGACGTCGTACGTCGTCGCATCCCCGTCGCCGTCACGCAGGCTGTGGGCCAGGGCTCCGGTCGCGGTGATCGTCGGTGTCATGTCGTCTTTCCCGGGCCGCGCCGGTCGCGGATGCCCGTCATGCCCGGTCCAGCAGGGTCTCCACCGCCGCGCGGAACCGGGCGAGGCGTTCGGCGGCCTCGTCCGCGCCGATCCGCGGTTCGTACACGGCGGCCGGTTCCCATGCGGGTACCGCCTGGTGGAGCGGCAACTGCGGGTCGAGGCCGAGGCGGGCGACGGCCCCGACGCCGAGTGCGGTGACGTCCGGCAGTGCGGACACCTCGACCGGCCGCTGCAGGAGATCGGCCTGGGTCTGCATGAGGAGCGCGGAGCGGGTCAGGCCACCGTCGACGCGGAGCGAGGTCAGGGGTCCGCCGAGGTCGGTGGCGACGGCATCGGCGAGTTCGACGACCTGCGCGGCGATGCCGTCGCACAGGGCCCGCACCAGGTGCCCCGCGGTGGTTTCCAGGCCGAGGCCGGTGACCGAGCCGCGCAGATCGCTGCGCCACCAGGGTGCGGCAAGTCCGGCGAGCGCCGGTACGAACGTGACCGTGCCGGCATCGGGGACGGTGGAGCCGACCGGGTCGAGGTCGGCGGCGCCGGAGATCACTCCGAGGTCGGTGAGCCACCGGACAGCGGACGCGGCGGTGTACACCTGCCCGTCGAGGCAGTAGCTGGTACGTCCGCCGAGCTGCCAGGCGACACAGCTGACCAGCCCGGTGGAGCCGCGGCGTGGCGTGGGACCGGTCTGGGCGAGCAGGAAGGCGCCGGTGCCGTAGGTGCATTTGGCGGTGCCCGGCTCCAGGGCGCCCTGGGCGAGGAGGGCGGCCTGCTGGTCGACGAGCAGTCCGGTCAGCGGGAGTTCACCGCCGAAGACGCGCGTCGCACCGACGGGCCCGGCGGCGTCGACGACGGACGGGAGCCGTTCACCGGAGAGGCCGAAGATGTCCAGGGCGGCGGGTGACCAGCCGACCCGGTCGAGATCGAGCAGCTGGGTCCGTCCGGCGGTCGCCGCGTCCGTGACGAACGCCCCGGTCAGCCGGTGGACGAGCCAGGCGTCGCTGGTGGTGACGACGCCTTCGCGGGTCAGTTCACGGCGGATCCAGGCCATCTTCGGGGCGGCGAAGTACGGATCGAGCGGCAGCCCGGTGAGTTGTTTCAACTCCTCTTCATGTCCGGCCAGTTCGGCGCAGAGCGATGCGGACCGCCGGTCCTGCCAGACGATGGCGTCGGTGAGCGGCCGCCCGGTCGCGGGATCCCAGGCGAGCACGGTCTCGCCCTGGTTCGCGAGTCCGACGGCGGCCACCGGCTCACCGGCTTCGCGTACCGCCTGCTGTCCGGCGTCGACGACCGAGGCGAGCAGCTCGGCGGGGTCGGCCTCGACCGCTCCTCCGGCGCCGTACCGCGGCCGCACCGGGGCCGATCCGGAACCAATCACTCCGCGCTCCGGACAGACCACCAGCGCCTTGGTGCCGGAGGTGCCCTGGTCCACGGCGAGTACCGGGCCTGTCATCGACACTCCAGCTGTGCGGAAGCTCTGCGGCTTGAACGGAATCGTGATCACTGGTCGCTGACGCACAGAGTGGTGCAGACCACCGCGTACGTCAAGCGCCGCCCGCACCCCGAGGGAACGACCGGATGGTGGTCAACTCGCCGTTGTTTCGAAGGACTTGAGTAAGATCCGCGAATCGGCCAGGTGGTCGACACCAGGCGTTCTACACTCACCGCCGAGCAACACCCCCACACCCCACAGCAGTTCGTTCTCCAACAGCTGCTACACCCCCCACGTGCTTGAGGATTGATGGGACCGACACGCTTTCCGGTGCACCGACATCACGGTCGCCGGGTCTTCCGCCTTCGCATGGCTGTACCGCCTCCGGGCGGCGAGACGTGCTGAGAACACCTCCGATCCGCCCCGTCCGGCCCTCTCGCACGGGAGCGGGGCGAGCCCATGGCCAACAGTGACTTCCGGCCGGTCTATCACCCTGCCGGACATGACAACGAGTTACGTGCCGCGTTACAGGACCTGCGAACCGGCCGCTGGGTCTCCATGCGCAATCTTTTGGAGAGCACCCCGGACTGGGCGCTGTGGACCCAGCGCACCCAGGTGCTCGGAGCGGTCGCCGCGGGATCTGACGCGGTACAGGCCTGGCGGGTCGAGGAGCCCGGGAGTGTCGTAGCTGTCGTGATGCACGCACGGGTTGTCGTGGAGCGGACGGTACGTGCCCATCGCGAGGGCCATCACCGGGCGCAGGAACTGTGGCAGGAAGCCTGGGAGGCCTGCGAAGCCGCCGCGCACGCCACCCCGACCGACCCGGTGCCATGGGTGTGCCTGCTGGCCCTGTCCCAGCTGGACGAGGAGCAGCGACTGAGCGAGCACCGGCTGCATCCGCCGGGGCCGATGCTCTTTCCCGGTCCGTGGGGCCTGCTGGCCGAGGCCGACCGGCGCGATCCGGGCAACCGCGAGGCCTACCACCGGATGCTCCAGTTCGTATACGCACGCAAAGCCGGCAGCACCCTCTCGGAGGCGGTCAATTTCGCACAGTGGGCGGCCTCTTCGGCGCCCGACGGCTCCGCGCTCCATGTCCTGCCGCTGTACGTGCGGGTCGAGCGGTACCGCCGCGAGCACGGTCAGGAGAAGGCGCTGGACCTTCACTGGGTCACCGAGGACGCCGAACGGGATGCCGAGCGCGCCCTGCGCCTGTGGTTCCACCGCACGGATCCGGCCGGACATTCCCTGCTCGACGTCAATCATCTGGCCCACGCACTGTGGGGCTCCCTGCGGTTCGCCGACGCGGTCCCCGTGTTCCGGGCGCTCGGGCCGTACTTCACCACGCTGCCCTGGTCCCACCGCACCCGCACTCCCCGTGACCCCTCGGCCGCCGAGGACGTGTTCCTGCGCGCCCGGGGCCGCTGTCTCGCCGCAGCACGCGAACCGGGACGCGGACCGCACGGCTGAGTCCACCGAGCCATCGCCCCGCAGCAGACCGATCCATCCCCGTCCCGCTCATGGAGGTTCCTGTCATGTCCATATCCACCTCGGCCCAGCCGGGCGCGGAGGCCACCCCCCAGAAGGACGAGGAGCAGCGGCTGCGCGAACTCGGCTACCAGCCGGTGCTGGCCCGCCGCATGGGCGGCTTCGGCAACTTCGCCATCAGCTTCTCCGTCATCTCGATCCTGTCCGGCTGCATGACCCTGTACGGCTTCGGCATGTCGACCGGCGGACCATCGGTGATGCTGTGGGGCTGGGCGGGCGTCGGCCTGTTCGTGCTCTGCGTCGGCATGGCGCTCGCCGAGGTCACCAGCGCATACCCGACGTCCGGCGCGCTGTACTACATGGCGGACCGGCTCGGTGGCCGCAAATGGGGCTGGTACACCGGCTGGCTGAATCTACTCGGCCTGCTCGGCGCCATCGCGGGCATCGACTACGGCGCCGCGCTGTTCACCGGTGCGCTGATGAACCTGCAGTGGGGCTTCGACCCGACACCCGGCCACACCATGATCATTTTTGTCTGCATCCTGCTGGTGCATGCCGTGCTGAACCTCTTCGGGGTCCGCCTCGTCAGCGTTCTCAACTCGATCAGCGTGTGGTGGCATCTGGCCGGTGTCGCCGTGATCGTCGCCGTGCTGGCGATCGTCCCCTCGCACCACCAGTCGCCGTCGTTCGTCTTCACCGAGTTCGTCAATGACACGGGATGGCAGAACCCGCTCTATGTGGCGGCGATCGGTCTGCTCCTCGCGCAGTACACCTTCTGCGGTTACGACGCCTCCGCCCATCTGTCGGAGGAGACGTCGAACGCCTCGGTGACGGCGGCCCGCGGCATCGTCCGCTCGATCTGGGTCTCCTGGATCGCCGGGTTCGTGCTGCTCGCCGGTCTGACGTTCGCGATCCAGGACTACGCGGGCACCCAGGACACCGCCACCGGTGTCCCGCCCGCCCAGATCCTGATCGACGCGCTCGGCACCTCGGGCGCCACCGCCATGCTGCTGATCGTGATCGCCGCCCAACTGTTCTGCGGCAACGCCGAGGTCGCCGCGGCCAGCCGGATGGTGTTCGCGTTCAGCCGGGACAACGCGCTGCCCGGTTCGGCGCTGTGGCGCAAGGTGAGCGCCCGCACCCAGACACCCGTGAACGCGGTGTGGCTGTCCGTCGTCGTGGCCGGCCTGCTCGCGCTTCCGTCCCTGTACTCCGCGACCGCGTACGGTGCGGTGACCGCGATCAATGTCATCGGCATCACGCCCGCCTATGCGATCCCGATCTTCCTGAAGCTGCGTGCGGGTGACCGCTTCCAGCGCGGCCCCTGGCACCTGGGCCGCTGGTCGAAGCCGATCGGCTGGATCGCCGTGGTGTGGGTGGCGATCGTGACCGTACTGTTCCTGCTTCCGCAGTCGTCGCCGGTGACCATCAACTCGATGAACTATGCCTCGATCGCACTGGTGGCGGTACTGGTGCTGGCCACCGTCTGGTGGTTCGTCGCGCGCCGTTCGTACGGCACGCCGTCCGCGTACGGGAACGCCCGTGAGCAGGCGGAGATCGCGGCGGACATCGTCTGACGCGACGGCTGTCGCGGTCTCTTCGGGTGCCCTTCAGGCCCTCCTGGACCCTCGGATCCGGGAGGGCCTTGCCGTGCCGCCGGGTGCGCTCAGCCCACGAGCAGCTGGAGGCCGCCGAGCACGGTCGCGCCGATCACCAGTCGTTCGAAGAGCTTCTGGTTGATCCGGTCCACGCACTTGCGGCCGATATAGGCGCCGGGAATGACGAACAGCAGCATCGCGGCGTCCAGCAGCAGTGACTGGGCGTCGATGAGGCCGAGGCCCACGCTGAACGGCACCTTGGAGGTGTTGACGATCAGGAAGAACCACGCCGACGTGCCAAGGAATCCGAGCTTCCGGAAACCGGCCGAGAGCAGATAGAGCGACATCACGGGGCCGCCCGCGTTGGCGACCATGGTGGTGAAGCCGCCGAGCACTCCGTACGAACGGGCCTTGAGCCGGCCCGTCCGGGACGGGCGGCCGGACTCCTCCGGAGGCTCCTTGCCCTCGGCGCCCGAGCGGCGCCGCCAGACGGTGACGCCCGCCATGAAGAGCAGAATCGCGCCGATCGACGTCCTCACCGCGTCGTCGTCGGCCCACATCATGAAGAGCGTGCCGGCCACCACGCCCACGGCGACGGCGGGGAACAGCCGCAGCAGCGTCGGCCAGTGCGCGTGTCTGCGGTAGGTGAGGACGGCGAGCACATCGCCTGCGATGAGGATCGGGAGCAGTACCCCGGTGGACTCGCGGGCCGGGAGCACGGCCGCGAAGACCGCGAGACTGATCGTATTGGCACCGCTGACGGCCGTCTTGGAGAAGCCTACGAGTGCGGATGCCGCGGCCAGCGCCGCCAGTTGCCAGAGTGTGAGGGTGTCCATGCCAGGAACAGATGGTAGTCGCACCCATTTTCGGGCCGCGGTCGAGTCCCTTGTTCAACGCCCGGCTTTGCACCGGCTCATCCGATGTGTGGTCACACGGCTCACTCCATCACCGGCCTTCCCCAGCGGCCTCTGAGGTGTGCCGGCCGTCCGCCGGGTCGGGAACCACTGCGCCTCCCACGTCACGGGGAGGGCGACTCGCAAAGATGCCCCGGTGTCTGAGGGGCGTATGGGGCGACGATCTTCGGCCATGGAGGCCATGAAGCCCTCGGACGCCATGGACGGCGCGGGGGTGATGGTTATGCTGCGACCAAAGCGCGCACGCGAAGCGTTCAAACGAACAGTGCGCCAGCGGTACGGCGAGAGGGCAACAGCATGCGGGAGCCGGTTGAACTCAGACGTCAGCGAATCCTGTCGGTGGTGCAGTCGCGGGGTGCCGTCAAGGTCAGCGTGCTCGCCGCCGAGCTGGATGTCTCGGTGGTCACGATCCGGCGGGACGTGGAGGAGCTGACCCGGGTGGGGAGGCTGCGGCGCGGACACGGGGTGGCCCGTCCGGTGGTCGACGCGCCGGAACCCACCACGGTCCCGGCGGCGCGGACCGAGGAGCCGGCCGGGGACGGCGCCGCGGTGGCCCTCGTCGTACCGGAGCGGCATTCGTACCTGTACGAGACGCTGCACGGCGCCCGGACCGTGCTGGAGGAGTCCGGGATGCGGATCGCCCTGCACATCGCGCCGCAGTCGGCAGGTGCCGAACGGCCGCTGGTGGAACGGGCGCTGGCGGACGGGGCCCGCGGGCTGCTGATCGCCCCCCGGTGGCGCAACGCGGGCTCGGAGGAGCTGGACTACGGCTGGCTGGCGGAGGTGGGGGTGCCGACCGTGCTGATGGAGCGGCGGCCCCGGCCGGGCAGTGCGCTGCACGCCCTGGACTCCGTCTGTTCCGACCACTGGTACGGGACGCATCTGGCCGTGGACCATCTGGTGTCGCTGGGCCACCGCCGTATCGTCCTGGCCGCCCGCGACGACAGTCCGACGGCGCGCACCATCCGGACGGCGTTCGCCGAGATCGCGGCGGCCCGTCCGGAGGTGGAGGACTGGTCGACGGTGCTCAGTTCGCCTGCGGCGGTGCCCGGCCCCGGTCCGCAGACGCCCGGCGCACCGGCCGAGGCCGCGCCCGCTTTCGATCCCGACGGCGACGCCACGGCGGTCGACCTTGCCGCACTGCTGCGCGAACGGGGCGCCACGGCAGCCGTGCTGCACGGCGATGTGGACGCGCTGATGCTGGTGCAGCGACTGGCGGAGGGCGGCGTCCAGGTGCCGCGGGACTGCTCGGTGGTGGCGTACGACGATGTGGTCGCCGCGCTGGGCAGTACGCCGCTGACCGCGGTGGCGCCACCGAAGGCGGAGATCGGACGGGCGGCGGCCGAGTTGCTGCTGTACCGGCTGGCCGGGACCGCCGGCGCAACCGGTCCGGTGCGCAGGACGGAATTGCTGCCCACGCTGAAGATCCGCGGTTCGGCACAGCCGATTCCCATTCCCGAAGACTGATCGTTTGACCGCTTTAATTTTCTTCTGAGCGATCTATTGACCCGTACCGATCAGCCGATCAGGATTCCCGTGTCTCGAATCAGGAGCCGCGGGAGGCACCCATGCCTGGTCGACAGAGCCGTCGATCCGTGCTCGCCTCGATCGCCGCCCTGCCGCTGACGGGCGCGCTCAGCGCCTGCAGCAGCAGTGACGGCGCATCGAAGTCGGGCAGCACGAGCAAGACCAGCACCATCAGCAGCAAGGGCGCGAAGCGCGCCACGCACATCACCTTCTGGTCTGCCCTGCGCGGCAGCCAGGAGGTCGTGGACGCGTTCAACCGCACCCACGACCGCATCCAGGTCGACTTCCAGCAGATCCCCACCGGGGGCCAGGGAGGTTACGCCAAGCTCAGCAACGCCTTTCGGGCGGGCAACGCGCCGGACGTCGCCACCATCGAGTACCCCCAGGTTCCCGGCTTCGCCATCGACGGTGTCGCCCGGGAGCTCACCGATCTGATCGGCGACGGACTGCGCGCCAAACTGCTGCCGCAGGCGCTCGGGCTGACCACCTTCGAAAAGCGTGTCTTCAGCGTGCCGTTGGACGTCGAGCCGATGATGATGCACTACCGCACCGACCTGTTCCAGCAGTTCGGTCTCGAAGTGCCGCGCACCTGGGACGAGTTCGAGGAAGTGGCCCGGACCGTCCGCCGCCAGGCCCCGGACCGGCGACTGGCGACCTTCGCCACCGACGGCGCCATGCAGTTCGCGGCGCTCTCCTGGCAGGCTGGCGCCCAGTGGTTCGACACCTCGGACGGTGCCTGGAACGTGTCGCTCGCCGACGAGCCGACCCGCCGCGTCGCGTCGTACTGGCAACGGCTGATCGACCAGGACCTGGTCTTCATGAACGCCGTGGACAGCAGGCAGAGCGACGCCCAGATCAGCAACGGCCAGATCCTCGTCCGGCTCAGCGGCGCCTGGGACGCCGGGGCGCAGATGAACGCCCGGCCCGCCCAGAAGGGCCAGTGGGCCGTGGCCCCGCTCCCCCAGTGGGATCCGGCGAAACCGGCGATCGGCACCCACGGCGGCTCCACGTTCGCGGTCACCAAGGACAGCCGGCACCCGGAGGCCGCCCTGGAGTTCATCGAGTGGCAGGTGTCGCACCCGGACGCACTGCGGGCCCGGCTCTCCAGTGGCAGCAGCAGCCAGTATCCGGCCGCCCCCGGTCTCGTCGCCGTCGGCCGCAAGGCCTTCGACCGCAGCTACTACGCGGGCCAGGACATCTACACGGTGTTCGAGGAGGAGGCACACAAGATCCGCGACGGCTGGATCTGGGGACCCCGGATGACCGCCACCGCAAAGGTGATGCAGGACGGCTTCGCCCGGGCGAGCGGCGGCCAGGGCTCGCTGATCGACGCGGTGCGCGCCGCCCAGCAGGGCACCATGCCGGACCTCAAGGCACTCGGCCTCGCCACCACCGAGCGCAGCAGCTGACACCGTTCGCCACCCCTTCCCCCCATTCCCAGCAGCAGAGAGGCAGGTGAGACGCATGACCACCCCCGCTTCCACCCCCACGGTCGCCCCTGTGCGGCCGGCGAACGCCCGGTCGGCCGCCGTGCCCGCGCGCTCCACCCGCAGGTCGGCCCGGCGCCGTGAACTCGGTGCCTGCGGCGCCCTGATGACACCGTTCTTCGTACTTCTCGTCACGGTCTTCCTGATCCCCGTCGGAACGGCCGTCTGGCTCAGCTTCTTCAGCGACGACCAGCCTGGGCTCGGCTTCGGTCCGGAGCGCACGGTCTTCGTCGGACTGCGCAGCTATACGGCCGTGCTCACCGACCCGACATTCCTCGGCAGCCTGGCCACCGTCTTCCTGTACTGCCTGATCTATATTCCGATGCTGGTGATCGCCTCGCTCGCACTGGCGCTGCTGCTGGACTCCGGGGTGGTACGGCTGCGCTCCTGGGCCCAGCTCGGCCTGTTCCTGCCGCACGCCGTGCCCGGCATCATCGCCGCCGTCATCTGGCTGTATCTGTACACACCGGGGCTCAGCCCGGTGATCGACCTGCTCGGCAGCGCCGACATCACCATCGACTTCCTGGGCGTGCACACCGTGGTGCCGTCCATGGTGAACATCGCCCTGTGGAGCAATCTCGGCTACAACATGGTGGTCTTCTATGCCGCCCTGCAGGCCGTGCCCCACGAGGTCATCGAGGCCTCGGTCGTCGACGGGGCCGGACCGGTCCGTACCGCGCTCCAGGTCAAGGCGCCGCTGGTGCGCTCGTCCATCGTCATGGTCGCGATGTTCACCCTGATCTTCGCGCTCCAGCTGTTCACCGAGCCGATGCTGCTCAGCCAGTCCACCCCGATGATCAACTCGCGGTTCTCGCCCAGCATGTACATCTACGACGCGGCGTTCACCCGTAACAACTACGGGCTGGCCGCTGCCGCCTCGGTCGTCCTGCTGATCTGCACGATCGCCCTCTCCTACGGCGTCACCCGCTGGACCAACCGCGCCAACGCCCCCGAGGAGGACGCCCGATGAGCGCGACGAGCCCCACCCGTACCGCCGCCACACTGCGGCCCCGGCTTCTCGGCCGCTCCGTCGTCCAGGTCGTGGTGGGCATCTCGGTTCTGTACACGCTGCTGCCGGTGCTGTGGCTGGTGCTCGCCGCGTCGAAGGACCGGGACGCCCTGTTCGGCAGCGACGTGCTGTCGCTGAACCACTTCGCCTTCGTACAGAACCTCAAGGACCTGTTCGCGATGGACGGCGGACTGTACGGCCGGTGGTACGGGAACAGCCTGCTGTACGCGGTCCTCGGCGCCGCGCTGGGCGCCCTCGTGAGCATCGCCTGCGGCTACGCCTTCGACAAGTACCGCTTCCCGCACAAGGAGAAGCTGTTCGGCCTGGTCCTCGCCGCCGTCATGGTGCCGCAGACGGTGCTGGCCCTGCCGCTGTATCTGATGGCGTCCGGCACCGGGCTGGTCAACACCTTCTGGTCGGTCTTCATCCCGGTGCTCTTCAATCCGTTCGGTGTGTATCTCGGCCGGATATTCAGTCAGGGGTACGTGCCGAACGAAGTGCTCGAAGCGGCGCGTGTGGACGGCGCCGGCGAGCTGACCACCTACTTCCGGGTCGCGCTGCGGATGCTGGGACCCGGCCTGGTCACCGTCTTCCTCTTCCAGCTCACCGCCATCTGGAACAACTTCTTCCTGCCGATGGTGATGCTCTCCGACCAGGACCTGTATCCGGTCAGTCTGGGGCTCTACACCTGGAACAGTTCCGCCACCGTGTCCCCCGAGTACTACCCCGTCGTGATCATGGGCTCGCTGCTCGCCGTCCTCCCGCTGATCCTCGCCTTCGCACTGCTCCAGCGGTTCTGGAAGTCGGGGCTCACCGCGGGCGCCGTCAAGTAGCCGGGCCACCCGGACCACTTCCGTACCAGGAGCAAGATGTCCAGCACCACCCGCACCGCAGCCCGTCGGCCGCGCGCCGTCGTCGCCATGAAGCCGGATGCCGCGGCCGCCGTCCTCGCCCCCCGATCTCTGGCCGCACTCGCCGAGGTGTGCGCCCTCGCACCACTGCCCGTCCTCGACGACTTCACCACCGACCGTGCCCGCGCCGCGCTCGCGGACGTCGAACTCCTGGTCACCGGCTGGGGCTGCCCGCCGCTCGACGAGGTCGTGCTGGCGGCGGCTCCCCGGCTGCGCGCCGTCGTGCACACGGCGGGCTCCGTCCGCGGGCACGTCACCGAGGCCTGCTGGGACCGGGGCATCGAAGTGTCCTCGGCCGCCGCCGCCAACGCGCTGCCGGTCGCGGAGTACACCGTCGCGATGATCCTGCTCTCCGGCAAGCGGGCTCTGGAGCGGGCCCGCGACTACCGGGCCGAGCGGCGCCGTGACGACTGGCTGCGGACCTCGCCCGAGGTCGGCAACTACGGCCGCACCGTGGGCATCCTGTCCGCCTCGTTGATCGGCCGGCGCGTCATCGAGCTGCTGCGCCCGTACGACCTGCGGGTGCTGCTGCACGATCCCTACGTCTCCACGGCGGACGCCGCCGAGCTGGGTGTCCGGCCGGTCGAACTCACTGAGCTGTTCGCGCAGAGCGATGTGGTGAGCGTCCACACCCCGCTGCTGCCCGCCACCCGCGGGCTCGTCAGTCGTGAACTCCTCACCTCGATGCGCCCGGACGGTGTGCTCATCAACACCTCGCGGGGCGCCGTCGTCGACCAGGACGCGCTCACCGACGTACTCCGGCAGGACCGGATCCGCGCAATCCTCGACGTCACCGACCCCGACACGCTGCCGTCCGCGCACCCCCTGTGGGAGTGCGACAACGCCCTTATCACTCCGCATCTCGCGGGCTCGCAGGGCAACGAGTGGCAGCGACTGGTCGACCTGGCGGTCCGCGAGATCGGCCGCTGGGCCGCGGGCGACGGTTTCGCCCACCCCGTACGACGCGAAAGGCTGGCATTCCTCGCATGACCTCCCCCCTTGAACTTCCCTCCGACGACCGAGACCTGAGCCCGCACACCGGCTACACCCGGGCGCACTGGGAGGCGGCGGCGGACGGGCTGCTGCGGGCCGCGTGGCAGTGGTCGACACCCGGGCGCGCGCTGCTGGACCTGCCGGGCCGACCGTCCGGATCCGGGGTGCGCTCGGACGGCCTGGAGGGCTACGCCCGTACGTTCCTCGCGGCGGCGTTCCGGGTCGCGGGCGCGGACGGGAAGGATCCGCACGGCTGGCTCGACCGGTACGCGGACGGACTCGCCGCCGGTACCCGGACGCCCGGCCGGGACGATCTGGAGTCCTGGCCGTGGATCCTCGACCACCATGTCCAGGGCCAGCCCATGGTCGAATCCGCCTCGGTCGCCATCGGGCTGCGGCTGACCCGCCCCTGGCTGTGGGACCGGCTCGACCCCGGCGTCCAGGACCGGGCCGAGGAGTGGCTGCGCGGTGCGCTGCGGCACACCCCCGCACCCAACAACTGGTACCTGTTCCCCTACTCCGTGGCCGCGTTCCTGGAGTCGGTCGGCCGCGGCGACGCGGAGACGACCCGGGCGAAGGAGCGGGCGCTCGACCTGCTGGAGGGCTGGTACCGAGGACAGGGCTGGTACGCGGACGGCGACGGCGCCGCCTTCGACCACTACAACGGCTGGGCGCTACACCTGTACCCGGTACTGGACGCGCATCTGTCGGGCGACCCCGAGCTGTCCGCGCACTACGGCTCCCGGTTGCGCGAACACCTGGACAGTTTCTCGCTGCTGTTCGGCGGCGACGGCGCGCCGATCCATTTCGGCCGCTCGCTGACCTACCGCTTCGCGGCCGGTTCGGCGGTCGCACTGGGCGCCGTCACCGGGCACACCCCGCTCTCCCCCGGCGCCTCGCGGCGGGTGATCAGCGGATCGCTGCGCTACTTCCTGGACCGCGGTGCGACGGGCACGGACGGGCTGCTGAGCCTGGGCTGGCACGGCCCGCACGAGGCGACGCTGCAGCACTACTCCGGCCCCGCGTCCCCGTACTGGGCGTCCAAGGCGTTCGTCTCGCTGCTGGCCTCGGAGAGCCATCCGCTGTGGACCGCGACGGAGGAACCCGCGCCCAGTGAGGGCCCCGACCGGGTGCTGGCGCTGCCCGCGCCCGGTCTGCTGATCCAGTCCACCCGGGCGGACGGCATCGTACGGCTGCACAACCACGGCAGTGACCATGTCCGGCCGCACGAGGGCGAGTCGGGCGTGCAGGACGATCCGCTGTACAGCCGCCAGTCGTACTCCACGGTGACCGGCCCCACGTCGAAGGTGAACGCGGCGGACAACCATCTGGCCGTGGTCGTCGCGGGGGCGCGCAGCGGCCGCCGCAGCATCCGCGCGCTGGGCGCCGGACAGGGTGACGGCTGGGGCTGGGCCGCGTCCTGGCACCGTCCGGTCTTCACGTCGGGTGCGCCGATGGTGCCGGGGCTGCGGGTCGAGAGCGTCACGGTGGTCCGCGGGAGGTACGAGCTGCGGGCGCACCGGGTGCTGGGCGCGCCGGCCGGGGCACGGGTCGAGCAGACGGGCTGGGCGACCGGCCCGGACGACGCCGTACGGTCCGCGCTGCACGGACTGCACGGCTGGGAGACTTCGGACGAGGTACGGGCCCCGCAGGGCACGGCGTACACCCGCTGGGCGGTGGTGCCCCGGCTGGGCGCGGACGCGGAGGGGACAGTCCTGCTGGTGTCCCTGTCGTCCCTGACGGCGGAGCCGGACGCCACGGCGCTCGCGGCGGCGGTGAGCGCGGTGAACGTGGACGGTGACACGGTCGAGGTCGGCTGGGCGGAGGACGGGGCGACGACCCGGATCGACTTCGAACCGCTGAAGGTCGAGCACCGCTGACCAGCTGTCCGCCGGACGGTTTCATGGCCGTCCGGCGGACGATGCCCCCGCCCTACGCGTCGATGCGGATCACGACCACCAGCGACCGCGGGCCGTGTACGCCCTCGACCCGCTCCAGCTCGATGTCCGAGGTGGCCGACGGCCCGCTGATCAGCGTCGTCGGCCGCTCCGGCACCAGCCGGCCCACCGCCTCCGGCACCCCCACCTCGACGGCCGACAGATCCACCACGCACACGTGCAGGTCCGGGACGAGCGACAGCGCCCGTCGCCCCTGGTCGGGCGAGCCGTCGAGGAAGATCGTGCCGGTCTCGGCGCAGCCGACGGCCGACCCGGTGACGACACCGTCCAGCACATCGAGCCGGGGCGCCGGAATGTCGGCGCAGTCCTGCTGGACCTCCCCGTCGTACGCCTCGAGCCACCGCTCGTCGAGTCCTGCGGGAATCCCGACCTTCCGGACACCACGCTCCCGCAGGACCTGCGCGATCACTTCGGCGGTGCGGTCGCCGGTGCAGGCGTGCACCTGTGCCTTGTAGTCGACGAGCCGGTCGGTGAAGAGCGCGAGGCGCTCGTCGTCGGGGAGCGTGCGGCCGGTCCGGTAGTCGCGCGGGACGGCAGTGTCGGGGGTAGGTGCGAGAGCCAGGGCGTCCCGGATCCGGCCGAGCACCGTTTCGCGAGCGGTCGTCACTTCTCCTCCTGCTGCTGGTTCCTGCCGTCCTCGGCGGCGGCCCGCATGGTCGCGGCGCCCTCGTCCGACGCCAGCCAAGCGCGGAAGGACTGCTTCGGCGGCGCCGCGGTGTCACGGCTGTCGCTCCACCCGTTGAACGGGGGCGGCAGGTGCGAGATCTTCCCGTCCCGCCCGGCAAGGACCCGGCCCAGCCCCGCGGCCTTCTGCGCGGCCGTGAACAGCTTCGGCCTCCTCATCACGCCGGCCGCCGCCTTCATGGCCAGCTTCTCCGCCGTCGTACCGGACTGTTCGGTGTGCTGGTGGCGCAGCTCGACCAGCAGCGACGGGATGTCGATCTTGACCGGGCAGGCGTCGAAACAGGCGCCGCAGAGACTGGAGGCGTACGGCAGCGAGCTGTTGGGGTCGTCCTTGGCGGCGTGCATCCCGGCGAGCTGCGGGGTGAGGACCGCACCGATCGGGCCGGGGTAGGTCGATCCGTACGCATGGCCGCCGGCGCGTTCGTACACCGGGCAGACGTTCAGACAGGCCGAGCACCGGATGCAGTTGAGCGCCTCGCGCCCGATCCGGTCGGCGAGCGCGGCCGTGCGTCCGTTGTCGAGGAGGACCAGGTGGAAGTCCTGCGGACCGTCACCGGGCGTCACCCCCGTCCACATGGAGGTGTACGGGTTCATCCTCTCCCCGGTCGACGAGCGCGGCAGCAACTGCAGGAAGACTTCGAGGTCCTGATAGCGCGGCAGCACCTTCTCGATGCCCATGACGGTGATCAGGGTGTCGGGCAGGGTCAGGCACATCCGGCCGTTGCCCTCGGACTCGACGACGGACAGGGTGCCGGTCTCGGCGATCCCGAAGTTGGCTCCCGAGACCGCAACCTTCGTCGTCATGAACTTCTCGCGCAGATAGGCGCGGGCCGCGGCGGCGAGATGGGCGGGTACGTTGTCGAGCCGCGGATCCACACCGGGGATCTCCTTGAGGAAGATCTGCCGGATCTCGTCGCGGTTGCGATGGATCGCGGGCACCAGGATGTGCGACGGCTTGTCGTGGGCGAGCTGCACGATGAGCTCGGCGAGGTCCGTCTCGTACGGGGTGATGCCGATCGATTCGAGGTGCTCGTTGAGGCCGATCTCCTGGGTGGCCATCGACTTGACCTTGATGACCTCCTTCGATCCGGTCGCGCGGACGAGCCGCGCGACGATCTCGTTGGCCTCGACGCCGTCGCGCGCCCAGTGGACGGTGCCACCGCGCTCGGTGACCTTCCGCTCCAGCTGCTCCAGGAGTTCGGGGAGCCGGTTCATGGTGTCGGTCTTGATGGCCGAGCCGGCATCGCGCAGCTGCTCCCAATCGGGCAGTTCAGCGGTGACGTTGAGGCGTTTGGCGCGGATGGTACGGGTGGCCTTGCCGAGGTTGCGGCGCAGCTGCTCGTTGCCCAGTTCGTCGTGGGCGGCCGCGGGGAACTTCCGGTCGCCGCGCAGATTGCCCGTCCCGTAGGGAGAGCGGGGCGGGGCGGCGGGCATGCCGAGAAAGGTGCTGCTCATCGGACGGCCTCCGTCAGGACGTACGGCGAGGTGCGGGTGGAGGAGAGGATCTGCGCGAGGTGCAGGGTTTGGGTGCCGGATGCGATACGGGAGAGTCCGCCGCCGATGTGCATCAGACAGGACGAGTCGCCCGCGGTGCACACGGCCGCCCCGGTGGAGGTGATGTTGCGCATCTTGTCCTGAAGCATCGCGGTCGACGTCTCGGCGTTCTTCACGGCGAAGGTGCCGCCGAACCCGCAGCAGGAGTCGGCTTCCGGAAGCTCGACGAGGTCGATGGAGTCGACGGCCCGCAGCAGCTTCAGGGGCTTCTCACCCACGCGCAACATGCGCAAGGAGTGACAGGTGGGGTGGTACGTGACGCGGTGCGGGAAGTACGCGCCGACGCCGGTGACGCCCAGGACGTCGACGAGGAACTCCGACAGCTCGTAGGTCTTGGACTTGACCGTGGCGACGCCCGCGCGCAGCGCCGCGTCCCCGTACCGCTCGGCGATGATCTCGTGCTGATGGCGGACCGATCCGGCGCAGGACCCCGAGGGCATGACGACGGCGTCGATCGACGCGTCGCCGAACTGCTCGGCGAAGTTCCGCACGAGCGGGACGGGCTCGCGCTGGTAGCCGGTATTGACGTGCATCTGGCCGCAGCAGGTCTGCTCCGGCGGGAACACCACCTCGTGCCCCAGGCGGGCGAGCAGCACCGCGGTGGATTTCACCGCCTCGGGAAAGAGCGTGTCTCCCAGACAGGTGGCGAAGAGTCCGATACGCATGGGGCCTCTCCGATCGTTTCTCTGGCCTTTGTATGGTCGGACCATACTAGCCTCGGTCCGGAACGTGAACCGGAACGTGAAGAGGGGCAGGATATGCCGCGGGGACGGCACGCGTTCGCGCCGTCCCCTTGATTGCTGTCGTGTTGCGGCTACGACTTCTCGTCCACCAGCGTGCCGTGCAGGCTGCGGATGTGCCGCTCGGCCAGACCGGCCGCCTTCGCTCCCTTGCCCGCGCGCACCAACCGCAGGAGTTCGGTGTGCTCGGCGTTGAGTCCGGCCGCCGCCGCCGGCCAGTCCTCGGCCTCCTCCAGTGCGCGCAGGATCAGCGGGCGCACGGACTCGCGTACGGCGGAGGTGAGTGTGGAGGTCAGGTCATTGCCGGAACTGCGGGCGATCTGGACGTGGAACCGGGTGTCCAGATCGTTGAACTCGGCCACACCGACATCCGGTTCCGCCATCCGTACGAGCAACTGCTCCGCCTCGTCGAGGTCCTCCGCGGAAGCGTGCGTGGCCGCCGCCTCGAAGCTGGACCGCTCCAGCACGACGCGCGCCTCCAGGACGTCCTCCAGGCTGTAGCTGCCGAGGGCGAAGTGCAGTCGCAGCAGCCGGCCGAGGGCGCCGTCGGGGTTACGTACGATCCGCGCCCCGGCGTCCGGGCCACGACCGGGTTGGGCGACGAGGACTCCGATCGTCTCCAGCACCCGCAGCGCCTCACGCAGGGCGGACCTGCTGACTCCGAGAACCGGCGCGAGCTCCCGCTCGGGCGGCAGCCGGTCCCCGGCCTTGAGCTCTCCGGCGAACACCCGCTCCTCGATGCTCTGGAGCACGAGCTCATGCGTACGGGACTGCCGTACGGGTTGCCACTCGACGGGCATCGTTCACCCCCTGCCTAGCTCTTCATCCCACTATGTCACACACGACATGTGGTCGGACCAAACATCACCGACAGAAGACGCTACCCCCCGCGCAGGAAAGCCACGCGGCAAGCGAACCTGCGATCGCGGTACGGAACGTGATCCAGAACCACTTCTCCGCCGTCCCGCTCGCAGCCGGAGTCGATCTTTTGCACACTTCGCTCTTGCCAAGCGCTACGGCACCGGAAGTCGTCGGGAGGCCACAGAACCTCACATGCCCGTTCCGCGCCGCCGTTCGAGTGCGGGCCCGCGACAGACACCGGCTGCCGCGTTCCGGTGGCGTCGTGAAGGACATCTCCTCTCGGCGAACCGTGCAGCGCGGCATCCGCCGTGCACGGGGAATCGAGTGCGCCCACCGGTGCAGCAACACCCACGCGACCTGCACCAAGGGCGGACTGCAGATCGCCACGCCCGACGGCGGAGGCCGACAGTTCCGCCTCATCAGGTCCATAGATAGGACAGGAAGATGGTGTCTACAGCACTTGACCGCCCTTTGGGTGATCTTCACTCACGACACGGAACTGTCCGCACACGTTCAATCACTGAGTGTGAAGGATGCCTGTGTCCGTGGCTGTCAGCGACGTGACGCGCATGCAAATAAACCGCGCTTATCGAGTGCGCCCGCACGCGGTGTGGTCACTCCAAGTTCCGTGAGGAAGGTTCCCTAGGTGAGCCGTAAAACGATCCGAAGCTCCCGCATCAAAACCGCAACCCTGGTTTCTGCGGGCACCCTTGCTCTTGTGCTCAATGTTGTCCCGAGCACGGTGGCGATCGCCGACGCGATCCACAGGTCCGGCACCGGGCACAGCACGGGGCTGCCGGGCCCGAACGGCGCCACCAGTGCCGACCGTGACAACGACCACGACGGCCGCGACGGCCGCGACGGCGACCGTGGCCCGCAGGGACCGCGGGGCCAAGGAGGCCCGCAGGGACCGCGGGGACAGGTAGGCCCGCAGGGACCCCAGGGTGTGCCGGGCGAGGACGGCGTGGACGGCGTGCAGGGCGCGCAGGGTGTGCCGGGCGTGGGCACCCAGGGCCCGCAGGGTACTCAGGGCCCCTCCGGTGGCGTCGGTGGCCCCATGGGCCCCCAGGGCCCCCAGGGGTTCCAGGGCGTCCAGGGCGTCCCGGGCCTGGACGGCTTGGACGGCGTGGACGGCGTGGACGGCGCCCAGGGCCCCCAGGGTGACCCGGGCGTGGACGGCACCGACGGCGTGGACGGCGCCCAGGGCGGCACGGGCCCCCAGGGCGGCACGGGCCCCCAGGGCGGCACGGGCGCCCAGGGCGGCACGGGCGCGCAGGGCGTCCCGGGCGTGGACGGCACCGACGGCACCGACGGCCTGGACGGCGCACAGGGTGCCGACGGTGCCGATGGCCTCGACGGCGCCCAGGGCGCACAGGGCGGCACGGGCCCCCAGGGCGGCACGGGCGCGCAGGGCGTCCCGGGCGTGGACGGCACCGACGGCACCGACGGCCTGGACGGCGCACAGGGTGCCGACGGTGCCGATGGCCTCGACGGCGCCCAGGGCGCACAGGGCGGCACGGGCCCCCAGGGCGGCACGGGCGCGCAGGGCGTCCCGGGCGTGGACGGCACCGACGGCACCGACGGCCTGGACGGCGCACAGGGTGCCGACGGTGCCGATGGCCTCGACGGCGCCCAGGGCGCACAGGGCGGCACGGGCCCCCAGGGCGCCAACGGTCTCAACGGTCTCAATGGCACCGACGGTGCCCAGGGCGCCAACGGCGCCAACGGTCTCAACGGCACCAACGGTGCCCAGGGCGCCAACGGCGCCAACGGTCTCAACGGCACCAACGGTGCCCAGGGCGCCAACGGCGCCAACGGTCTCAACGGCACCAACGGTGCCCAGGGCCCGCAGGGCGCCCTCGGTCCGCAGGGCATCCCGGGCGTGGACGGCACCGACGGTGCCAACGGCGCCCAGGGCGCGCCGGGCGCAACAGGTACGCAGGGCGCAACAGGTGCGACGGGCCCCGTCGGTCCGCAGGGCCCCATCGGCACTACCGGCGGCCAGGGCGTCCAGGGCCCCCCGGGCCTCCAGGGCGTCCAGGGCCCCCAGGGCACAACATCACTTGACACCTACGTCGTGACCGGCAACGTCGCGACCGGCGTCCTGGGGGTCGAGTCGACCGCCCTGTGCAGCCCGGGCGACGTTGCTGTCGGTGGCGGATACAACTCCGACGCCGTCACCATCAATGTCACGCAGAATGCGCCGGTGTTCACCGGTAGCGGCCCTGCCACCGGTTGGCAGACCTCCGCCACCGTCGGCCTCATCACCGACTCGCTCACCTCCTTCGCGATCTGCCACTTCGAGGCATAACCCCATGTGAGCGGCGGTGCGGTACCGGCTGCCCGCTTCACTCGGGAGTAAGTGACGGTGCCCCGAGGCTTCGCCTCGGGGCACCGTCTGCTTTTCGTGCGACGGCCGCACACGTCAGCACCAGCGCGAACAGGCCCTGCCTGCCGGCAAGATGCCGCGGCCCTGAGTGGCGTGGATGGCGCTCGTAGTACGTCCGCCCGGCGACCGGCTCGAGCGCGGCCGCGGCCGTGTTGCTCGGCGAGAAGTCCCGCCGGCCGCATCCCCACGCAGGACCCGGTCCTGTCGAAGTGCCGGGCCGAGTTCCCGAACAGCAAGTGCACGGCCCGGCCATCAGGAGAGCATTCACGTCCCGCCCGACCGCTCCGAACGGCAAAGAGGCGCCCGGCGGGAGCTCTCAGCTCCCGCCGGGCGCCTCGGACATGTCCTCGGACGTCCTAGACCTTCAGGAGTCCGCCGCACCGTGCGGCGCCGTCCTTCACCGCGATGAGGTTCGCCACGACGTAGGAGATGTTGTTCTTGGAGTGCCAGTCGGTCGGGTAGTAGGTGACCAGGCGCGAGTTCTGGAACCGGGCCTCGATCTCGGGTACGAATGTCCGGTACTGGTTGTCCGTGTAGTACCAGAAGGAATTCTCGTTGTAGAAGGAGACGTGTGTCGGATCCTGGTACGCGCCGCGGCCGTCGGAGCTGGGGGTCATGGTGAGGAGCATGCCCCCGGGCGCCAGCAGCCGGTACAGCTCGTTGATCAGCGGCACCTTCGCGGGCACATGCTCGAGGAAGTCCACCGCCCGCAGCAGGCCGACGGAGCCGTCGGGCAGGTCGAGCTTCCCGGGCAGGGTCGCGACGATGTCGACGCCCTCTCCCGGATACTGGTCCACGCCCAGGTAGCCGGGCGGCTTCCGGTGGGCTGCGCCGAGGTCCAGCGCGAACAATCCGCGGCGCTGGGTCCAGGCCAGGGCATTGGCCTCGATGTACTTGTCGTACAGGGCGACCGTCTCACGCTGGATGTGTGCGTTGATCTCCGGATCGCGCTGCGTGTTCGCGGGATGGATCCGCTGCAGGTACAGGCAGCGAGGGATGTGGTGGAAGTCGCCGGCCTGGAAGAGACGGCACATCAGGTCCTGGTCGTCCAGGACCGTACGGGTGGCGTCGTATCCGCCGACCTTCTCGTAGACATCCTTGCGGAACGCCCGAACGTGGTTGGGCGCGTACCAGATGTACGAGACGTTGTGCGGCGTCGGAGCCATGGACACAGCCTGCAGCAGCCGACGGCGGTCGACGCTCACATCCTCGTACTGCCAGCCGTGCTCCTTGTTGAAGCGGCTCTCGTCCCGCCCGCCGTCCTGGGTGATCTGCGCGGTGTTGCTGTACACGAAAACGGCCTCGGGATTGGCGTCGAACGCCTTGGCGAGCTCCGCCAGGCACGCCTTCGCCAGAAGGTCGTCGTGGTCGAGCTCCACGAGGATCTCCCCTCGTGCCAGTTCACAGGCCCTTCGTTTGGCGGCCCCGACACCGTGGACGTCGTCCGCGATCTCCACGCGGACACGCTCATCGGGGAACTCCGGACGCCAGCGGGCGCCGTTGTTGAGAAGGACGATCCACTCCCAGTCCGAACAGGTCTGTGCCTGCAAGGTGGTCAGGCACTCATCGAGGAATCGCGGCCTGTGGCTGGGGGTGAAGACGGAGAACCTCGGTGTCGCAGTCGACGTCATTCGGTATTACCTGCTTGGCTAGTTGACGGTGATGGGCTTGCGGAATCCTGGAATGGTTCCGGTACGAAGGAGAGCAGCTTGGGGTCGGCCGCAACGGCGCGGCCGAATGCGTCCTGGGCCTCGTCGTCGCGGCCTTTCTTCGCCAGGGCCTCCCCGAGGTGCAGGTAGGCCGTGGAGGCCTTCGAGTTGTGGGCGACGACACGCTTGAGGAGTTTGATGGAGCGGTCGGGCTCGCTCGACTTGAGCAATAGCGCCTCGTTGAAAAGGGCGGAGTCGAACGACGGATCGATCTTCAACGCCTTGTCATAGGCTGCGCGAGCATCAGCCTTCTTGCCGTCGCGCTGCGCGATGACGCCCAGGTTGTACCAGGCGATTTTGTTGCGCGGATCCATGGCCACCACCCGCTTGAAGCTGGTGGCCGCCCCGGAATAATCCTGGTACTGCGACTGCATAAGGCCGGCATTCAGAAGCGCCTGCGCCTCCGCGACGGTCCGGGACGCAGATTTGGCCTCGGATTCCGAGGTGGCGGCCGGCTGGGACAAGATCGCCCAGACTGCCGCCCCGGCGCCAACCACGGCCGCTGCGGCGAGCCCTGTCCACAATCGCCTACGTTTCACTTGGTCACATCTCATGGAGTCGGTGTGGGATGGGATGGAATGGATCCGACGGAAGCCGAACGGCTGACACGGGCGCCCGAGGGGGTGCCGGAGAGGCCGGAGTCCGAACCTCCGTCATTGTCACCAAAGTTACGAGGTGACCGTTATGGCGTCACGATTCGTCACGGACTTCGGGCGTACAGACCACCCGAACGTACGCATCCAGGTGCGTCATTCACTTGAAGTCGATGACGCGAATCTCGGGGTGACACCGGATTCTTGAGCGGGCCGACCGGTAATTCGTCCGCCAATGAGGGTGGTCATCGTGGTCAAGAATCTGATGATCTGCATGAGGGGTCCCATTGCCACACACGGCGCAATGTCCTCCGCATGGTGAAGTGGGCAGAATTTTTGGCGAGTTCACCGGCTCAGGCGTCAACATCGTCCCATTGCAAGGCGAGCAATGCTGTCAGCTGCACGGTACGCCGTGGACCCGGGCACAGGGCTCCAGTCGCTCCGTCCGCCAACCGCCCGGCCGACACAGCGAGATGCGAGGCACTCAACGGGACCGACGACTCATTCCGTGCCGGTATCAGCATCGGAATGTGTGACAGTAACGGCGGCCCGTGGCGACGTCGGCCGGCACCGGCCTGATCGGGGTGCCGCCGACCCGCTCGACCCCGCTGTCACGCTCGCCAACTGGTGGGCCACCCCGTCGCGCAGACGCGCGCGTTCAGTTCAAGCGTACGTATGGCGCCCTCATGTCCTGCACCCCATTTCCGGGCACACGACATGTGGTCGAACCGAACAGCGACGCGCCGGCAGGACAGCGACGATCGGCCCGGCTGCCATGGCGGCGACACCCGCTCCGGCCACCGCGGACCAGCCGCCGCCCGTCCAGGCGACTGTTCCGACGAGCGAGCCGACCGCGATGCCGAGGAAGCGGAACGTGCAGTAGAGAGTGTCGAGGCGGTTGTGCAGAGCGGGATCGATGCCGATCCCCAGCTGCTCGGACGACGCGACACCCAGTGCGTTCACAGCGATGTTCCGCCGCGCGGTGGGAACGACGCCTTCGGCATACTTCGCCGACGCAGCAGGAGCCCACCGGCAGGCGGGTTCTCAGTAGGTCACGACGATACGGCGGGCGGTCCCGTCGACCCGGATGTTCCCGCCGTACGGGATCACCACCTGCGGGTCCGTGTGGCCGAGGTCGACGTCGAGGACGGCCATCGTGTCGGGGGCGTACTCGCTCAACGCGCGCAGAACCGCCTGCCGTTGCTCCGCGCGGTACCGGTCTCCCTCCTCGGCGCCGAGCGGCTGCGCGAACGACCAGCACTTCGCCCGCCCCATGATCAGCGCGGGGAACTGCTGCAGGAGCCCGCGCTCCCCCATGTTCCGCAGAATCCGGTAGACCTCGTCGGCAGGGGGCATCTCCTCGGACGTCTCCAGGAAGAGCACGCTGCCCGCGTAGTCGCCGACCGGCCGGATCTCGCGGTCGGCCATGAGCAGCCACCCCAGGATCTCCAGGTTGCCTCCCCAGCCGGGCCCTTCGACGACCCGGTCGGCGTTGTGCCAGACCCAGTCGTCGGCGGGTCGCATCTCGGGCTCGGAGTCGAAGGTCCGGGGGTCCTCCCAGCGGCGGTTGACGTGGTCGGTCTCCTTGGCAGGAGTCAGTTCGTAGGTGCCACGGGTGAAGAGGGCCGCTCGCAAGGAGTCTGCGGTCAGAGGGTGCATCGCACCGGGGCGTCCGAGTTCGACCATCACCGACCCGCCGTGGTAGCCCACGATGCCCAGGTTCCGGAGGAGGGCCAGCAGGTTGGTGTTGTCGCTGTACCCGAAGAACGGCTTGGGATTGGCGCGCAGGAGCCCACGGTCCAGGTGCGGGAGGACGGTGATCTGGTCGTCACCACCGATGCTGGCGATCACGGCCTTGATCTCCGGGTCGGCGAACGCCGCGTGGATGTCGGCGGCCCGCTCGGCCGGGGTCGACCCCATGGTGCGCGTCGTCGGATACTCCACCGCTTCGAGCCCGAACTCGTCGCGGAGTCTGCGCAGTCCCAACTCGTAGGGCAGAGGAAGAATCCCGGGAAGCCCGGAGGACGGGGAGATGACGGCGATACGGTCGCCGGGGCGGGGCTTGTCCCGGTACCTGGGTGTCGTCATCCGGCGAGCGTAGGACGAGCCCGTTTCCGGTGTCAGCCGGGTTTCGGCTCACTCGTCGAACGACCCGTGGCGGCCCGCACCGCCGCCGAACCGGTCTGCCCCGGCCTGGGTTTCCCCCCCGGTCAGCGGAACCAGGCCGTGCCGGTACTCTGCCGCCAGGGCGTCCGGCTCGGAGAGGCCGTGCTGTTCGCGGACGGAGAGCCTGTCGTGACGCAGACACAGTTGGGGGAACGCGGCGATCTCCCGGGCGAGTTGCTCCGCCGCGCGACGTGCTTCACCGGTCGGCACGAGCCGGTTGGCGAGTCCGATGGCGTACGCCTCCGTCGCCGGCACCGGGCGGCCGGTGAGGATCAGGTCCATCGCGCGGCTCTCACCGATCAGGCGCGGCAGCCGCACCGTGCCGCCGTCCACCAGAGGCACGCCCCAGCGGCGGCAGAAGACACCGAAGACCGCGTCCTCCTCGGCGACCCGCAGATCGCACCAGACGGCGAGTTCCAGGCCGCCGGCCACCGCGTGTCCGGAGACCGCGGCGATGACCGGTTTACTCAGCCGCATCCGGGTGGGTCCCATGGGCCCGTCGCCCTCGGCGTGGACCTTGTTGCCGCGTTCCGTGCCGATGCCCTTGAGGTCCGCTCCGGCGCAGAAGGTGCCGCCCTCGCCCCACAGGACGGCGACAGACGCGTCCGGGTCGGACTCGAACTCACGGAAAGCGTCCGCGAGTTGATCGGCGGTCGGTCCGTCGACGGCGTTGCGGACCTCGGGGCGGCTGAGAATCACCGTGAGGACGGGGCCGTCGCGCTCGATCCGTACGGCGGGGTGTTCGGTCGTCATTTTCCCTCCCACAGGGGGTCGCGCAGGGCCCGGCGGAGGATCTTTCCGACCGGCGAGTACGGGATGGTCTCGACGAAGTGCACGGTCTTGGGAACCTTGTAGCCGGCCAGCCGCGCGCGCACGTGATCGCGCAGGGCCGCTTCGGAGACCGCGCCCCCGGGCCGCAGCGTGACGAAGGCGGTGACGGCCTCGACCCAGGTGGCGTCGGGGGCGCCGACAACAGCGCACTGCCCGACCGCGGGGTGGCTCGCGAGGGCGTCCTCGACCTCTCGCGGGTAGACGTTGTAGCCGCCCGTGATGATCATGTCGCTGCTGCGGTCGACGAGGTGAAGGTAGCCGCGGTCGTCGAAGCGCGCGAGATCCCTGGTGCGGATCCAGCCGTCGCCGGTGAGGCTCTCGGCGGTCAGTTCGGGCGCGTCGTAGTACCCGGCCATGGCGAACGGTGCCTTGACCCGGACCTCTCCGATCCCGCCCGGTGCGACCGGGGCGCCGTCCTCGTCGGTGACGACGAGTCGCGCGTCGACCACCGGGTGTCCGGCGGCGCCGAGCAGTTCACCGCCCTCGGCATGGTCGTCCTTGTCGAGCACGGTCAGACACAGCGGCGCCTCGGTCTGTCCGAAGTACTGGACGAACTTGGGGCCCCAGGCGTCCAGTGCGTGCTCGATGAGCGGGCGCGGCATCGGACTGGCCCCGTAGACGACGGTATGCAGGCGGGCGAGGTCGGCACGCTCGGCGTTCCCGTCGGCGAAGAGCATGCCGAGCATGGTGGGGACGAGGTTGACCGCGGTCACCCCGTAGCGGGCGATGGCCGCCAGGTACTCGTCCGGGTCGAAGCCGCCGAGGACGACGGAGGCGCCACCCCGTACCCAGTAGGGCAGCACGAAGGTGCCGCTGGCGTGGATGAGCGATGCGGCGTGCAGCATCACGTCGTCGCGGCCGGGTGAGACGAGGTTGGACAGGATGTTCGCGCTGATCGCGGCATAGCTGGCCTGCGTGTGCTGCGCGGCTTTGAGGGTTCCGGTGGTGCCGGACGTGTAGAGGATCAGGATCACGTCGTCCGCCGCCGCAGGCAGCATCGGGTCTGCGGGGCTCGCCTCACGCATGGCCGCCAGCAGGTCGAGGTGGCCGGCCGTACCGGGGCTGCCGAGGCATGCCAACGCCAGCCCCGGTACGGCGGCGCCGAGTTCGAGCGCACGCTCGGCAAGTTCCGGCCCGTACACCAGGAGGGTCACGCCGGTGTCCTGGAGCATGCGGGTGTGTTCGGGGGCGGAGAGGCGGCCGTTGAGGGGGACGCGGGCAGCCCCGGCCTTCAGGCAGGCGAAGTCGACGGAGATGGACCACAGGCCGTTGCCGAGGAGCAGCCCGACCCGGTCGCCACGGCCGACGCCCAGTCCCGCGAGGACGTGGGCCAGGCGGTTGGCGGCCTCGTCGACCTCCGCGTAGGTGAGGGAACGGTTTTCGAAATGCACGGCGGTACGTCCTGCGAAACGCGCGGCACCGCGGCGAACCAGGTCTACGGCAAGCATGCGCCGGACGATAGACCCGTCACATACAGTCCGTCCAGACTGTTTGTTGGTTCCCCGTCCTGTCGTACGCTCGCTGCCATGCCCGCTCCACGCCGCACCCAGCAGCAACGCCGGGAGGAGACCCGTCAACGCCTCCTCGATGCCACGATCGACTGTCTGGTCGAGCACGGCTTCGCGGGCACCACGACCCAGCGGGTACAGGAGCGGGCGGGCGTCTCCCGCGGCGCGCTGTTGCACCACTTCGCCTCGAAGGCCGATCTGCTGGCGGCCGCCACCCACCATGTCGCCGAGTTGCGACTCGCGCACATCCGCGCCGAGACGGGCGGCGGCGCGGCGAGCCGCGAGAAGGGGCTCGCCCTGCTGCGCACGGCGATGTCGGGCCCATACTTCCTCGCGGGCCTGGAACTGTGGCTGGCAGCGCGCACCGACGCCGACCTCAGGGCAGCACTGCTTCCGGCCGAGCGGGACGTGGGCGCGGCCCAGCGTGCGGTGATGGCCGACATCTTCGGTGCGGAGACCGCGGCGCGCGAGGACTTCGGCCTGCTCTGCGAATCACTGCTCGTCCTGCACCGCGGCCTGGCGCTCACCGGCGTGCTGCGCGAGGACCCGACATTCGACGACGAGATGCTGCGCCTGTGGGTGGACAGGTTCCTGACCGCCCGGACGTACTGATCGTTTCAGAGGACACCGCGTCGTCCGAGGGCGCGGCCGGTGCCGCGCACCCCCTGCGTCGGCTGTGAAAATCGCTGTCCGGTCGTCGGAGCACGGTGATGGACAGCCGGAGAGGAAAAGGCTCTGGACTTCCCCGATCTGCTGCGGCTGATCGACGAACGATCGACCGCCTTTCGCGCCGCGGTCGCCTCGGCGCCCAGCCTCGACGTGCAGGTGCCCACCTGCCCCGAGTGGACGCTTTTTGATCTGGTGCAGCACCTGGGCGAGGGGCGCCGCTCCTGGGCCGCCACCATCGCCGCAGGGCCTGCCGCCACGGCCAAGTCGGCATCGGAGGGCGCCCCGGCCGCGCCTCGGGAGCGCGAGGCGCTGCTGGCCTGGTCGGCCGCATCGACGCAGGAACTGCTGGACGCACTGCGGGAAGCCGGCCCGGATCGCGGTTGCTGGACGTGGTGGGGTATGTCGCAGTCGCCGCAGACGTGCGGTGCCGTCGCCCGGCACCAGCTCCACGAGGTCGCGGTGCACACCTACGACGCCCAGGTCACCCTGGGCGCCCCGCAGCCGCTGCCGGACGAGGTGGCACTCGACGGTGTCGACGAGTTCCTGTCCACCTGCTGTGCAACGACGAGCGCCTGGCCGCACGAGCCCGCTGCCGTCGACATCCACGCCACCGAGGGCCGCTCCTGGCACCTCTCGCTCTCCGTCGACGGCGCACGGATCGCCCGACTCCCCACGCCCGGCACGATGCCCGCCACCGCTGCCGGCGAGGGCCCGGCCGCGGCCGACGCCGCTCTCCGGGGCACGGCCGGTGAGCTGGTCCTGGCCCAGTACGGCCGTATTCCGGTGGACTCCCTGAAGCTCGACGGCGACCGACGTCTGCTCGACCTGCTCTGGGCCTGGAACCCGGACGAGTAGGACGTGACGATGCGCCACCTCGTGCGCCCCGAGGGCATGCCTCCCAATAACGGCTGCAGCCACGCGTCTCCGGGCCTCACGGCGAGGGCTCAGCCTGTGCGATAGAGCGCCGTGAGCAGTTCGATCGCGGCCTGGGTGGCTGGATGCGGGTCGTCCCGCCACCAGGCGAGCCGCACCGCGATCGGCTCGGCGTCGCGCACCGGCCGGTAGACGATGCCGGGCCGCGGATACTGGTTGGCGGTGGATTCCGCCGTCATTCCCACGCAGCGGCCCGTGGAGATGACGGTGAGCCAGTCGTCGACATCGTGCGTGTCCTCGGTCGACGGGCGGGAGTCCGGTGGCCACAGTTCCGTGGTGGTGGTGCCGGTCCGCCGGTCGATGAGCAGCGTGCGCCCGCTGATGTCCGAGAGCCTGACCGAGCGGCGCCTGGCCAAGGGGTCGTCGGCGGCCATGGCGCACAGACGCCGTTCCAGCCCCACGATGGCGGAGTCGAATCGGCGGTCGTCCAGCGGCCGGCGCACCACGGCGAGGTCGCAGGCGCCCTCCGCCAGCCCGGCCGTACCGGAGTTGACGCGGACGAGCTGCAGCTCGGTCTCGGGGTGCGCGCCGCTCCAGCGTCGCTGAAAGGCGAGCGTGTGGCGGCCAAGGGCCGACCAGGCGTATCCGATCCGCACCCGGGTGTGGCCCGACGTGGCCTCCCGGACGAGATCCGCCACCTCGCCCAGCACGCGTCGGGCTTGCGCCACCACGCGCAGCCCGGTCGCGGTCGGAGTCACCTCACGGGAGGTGCGCCGCAACAGCCGTACCCCAAGAGCGCGTTCGAGCGAGGCCAGCGTGCGGGACACGGCCGCCTGGGAGACACCGAGCGCGACGGCGGCATCGGTGAAGCTGCCCTCGTCGACGATCGCGACGAGACAGCGCAACTGCCGCAGCTCCACATCCATGACTCAAGCGTATAGATGGATCGGCTCATGCATTTTGCGCAAGGGGTGTGCGGTCGCACGATCGGGGCATGCAAGCAGCTACCGCAGGCTCAGCAGCACCCGCGCACCGCACTGCCTCGGCGCCCCCTGCCCCGGGGTCCGGCGGCAAGCGCCTGGCCGGTGTGGTCACCATGTTCGGCAGCGGTCTCTCCAACCAGACCGGCGCCGCGATCGGTTCACTTGCCTTCCCCGTCCTCGGACCTGTCGGTGTCGTCGCGGCACGCCAGTACGTCGCCGCGATCGTCCTGCTGACGGTCGGCCGGCCCCGCCTGCGGTCCTTCACCTGGCGTCAGTGGTGGCCGGTGCTGCTGCTGGCGCTGGTGTTCGGAACGATGAACCTGTCGCTGTACAGCGCCATCGACCGCATCGGCCTCGGGCTGGCGGTGACCCTGGAGTTCCTCGGACCGCTCGGCATCGCCCTGGCCGCCTCACGTCGCCGCGCGGACGCGTGCTGTGCGGTGATCGCCGCGGCGGGCGTCGTCACTCTGCTGCGCCCGCAACCGTCCGCCGACTACGTCGGGATGGGTCTGGGGCTGCTGGCCGCCGTCTGCTGGGCGTCCTACATCCTGCTCAACCGCACCGTCGGCCGCCGCATCGCCGGAGTGGAGGGATCGGCGGCCGCGGCAGGCCTCTCCGCCCTGATGTTCCTGCCGGTCGGACTCGTCGTCGTGCAGCATCCGCCGTCCGCGGGGGCCGCCGTCTGCGCTGTCGCCGCCGGCATCCTGTCCTCAGCCGTGCCGTATCTCGCAGACCTGTTCGCCCTGCGGCACGTGCCTGCGCAGACCTTCGGTCTGTTCATGAGCGTCAACCCCGTCCTGGCGGCCGTGGTCGGATGGATCGTTCTGGGGCAGAACCTGGGCTGGATCGAGTGGGCCGGCATGGCAACCGTCGTCTGGGCCAACGCGATCAGCATCCTCATACGTCGCACCTGACGGAACGCCCCGCACGTCCGGGTGTGGGAATACGGCCGCCCGCACGGTCCCCGGCCATGTCGCCCTGCTCTGACCGTGGAGGAGCCGGAGCCGCTGCCTGCCGGGGGGCGGGCGCACCGGCGCCGGGAGTGGAGAACGAACTCCCACCGTCGGCCTCCGCAGTTCGGTGATCGCTCACGGAGGCCTCGCGCGGCGCGGCGTACGCGTCTCTTCCGGCGCCGCTGTCCGGCCTGCACGCACGCTTCGCGCATCCCGAAGGTGTGCCGACGCCCTACCTGTCCACCGACCGGGAATCACCTCCGTCCCATCCCTTGCGCCGACAGCGTGCAGCGATCAAGATGCTGACTGCATGTGACCGCCGGTAACCGCCGCCCATCAGGGCTGGGACGTGAAGAAGGTCCTGCTGTGCCCGTAGTCCGCCACACGACGAGCGCCCTCGGCGCCCTGTCCACAAGCGTCCGTCTCACCGTCTTCGGCGCGGTGGTGGCGGCAGCCGCCGCCCTGCTCCCCGCCGCTTCCGCCTCGGCTGCAGAACCAGGCGTCGGCGGTTACACCGACCCCTCGTACGCCTCCGCGTGTACCTTCCACCGCTACGGCGAGGGCGAGACGCCGCCGCTCTCCCTGTTCGGCGTCGACCCGCTGTGCGTGGAGTACGCCAAGCGGGACATCACCGTGACCAACGGCGGCGCGGCACGCTTTCTGCTGGCCGAGCCGGCCCGCTTCGCGCTCGCCGTACCGGCCTGCCGCTACTGGCAGTTGGACCACTGGAGCGTGCAGGCCACGGCCGGTGGAACCGAACTGGTCGGCTGGGACGGCAGTTACTGGTTCGACAAGGCGGAGGGCAGCGCGGCGGCGAGAGTACGCAACATCACCGTCGCCGGGCAGCCCGCGCGGGCCGAGGACGCCGCGAAGGCGATCCGGCCGTACGACGCCCGGCTCGCCGACGCGCTCGTGCGCGACGCCGCGGGTGTGATGGTGCGGCTGCCGGTGAGCGGGCTGTGCTGAGCGAACCACCCGCACGTCCCACTCGGCGCCGGCTGCTCGTCGGGCTGACCGCCGCCGTCGCCGCCCTGCGGGCAGGGGAGCTGACCGCCGAGGCCGCGCCTTCGGCGCGTTCTGTGCCCGAGTCTGTCCCGGTGGATCGGGCCGGGCTGCAGCCCGCTTCCCTCGCGCTGCCCGACCCGACGACCGCCACGCTGGAGGCGTTTGCGGACACCATGGTCCCGGGCGAGAAGCGGTACGGCGGTGACGTGGTGATCGCCGGGGCGGCCCCCGGTCCCGGCGCCGTACAGGCAGGGGCCGTCGAGCTGCTCAACCTTCCCGAACTCGGCATCGGCGTACTGCTGCCCGAGCTGGCACTGCTCGTCAACACCCGGGCCCTCGCCTATGCGGCCACCCACGGCCGGATCCTGCTGCCCACTCAACCTCCCTTCGTCGCCCTGCGGTTCACCGACCGCACCGCGCTCGCGGGAGAGCTGCTCACGCCCGGCGCCCCGGACCGGCAGCTGTACGTGCTGCTCGCGCTCTTCGCCGCCGCGGCCTTCGACACCGCAGCCCACCTGCACACCGCCGTGGCCATCCGGCAACGCCACCCTGGCCTGGCCTGGATCGGCTTCCCGGCGCCCGGCGCCGACGGACTGTGGCGCTTCCCCGACTACTCGTACGGCCGAAGGCTCGCCTCCGAGCACCCGCTCACCACCCGCGGAGGGCACCCCGCATGAGCGTCACCGAACGCACCGACGTGCTGGTCATCGGCAGCGGCTTCGGGGGCGCCATCCCCGCCTACCATCTGGCCGCGGGTGGCGCCGAGGTGGTGATCCTGGAACGCGGACCGCACCTCACCGCCCCCGACTTCACCCACGACCTGCGTCTGGGCAGCTATACCCGGATCGTCGACCTCGTACAGGGCGACGGCATCACCGTCGTCGCCGGGAACTGCGTCGGCGGGTCCAGCGTGGTCTACTTCGCCGCTTCGCTGCGCGCTCCAAGCTTCGTCTTCGACCGCCGCGGCAGTCTGGGCCACCGCCTGTGGCCCTCGACCCTGACGCGCGCGGCCCTCGACCCGTGGTACGACCGGGTCGAGGAGGCTCTGCCCGTCGCCCAGCAGAGCTGGGACCAAGTCCCCTACCCCGGAGGGCTGTTCGCTGCGGCGTGCGCCCGTGCGGGCCGCACCTGCAACCCTGCACCCGTCGCCGTCGACCTGGCCCGCTGCACCAACTGCAACTGGATGCTGAACGGCTGCCACTTCGACGCCAAGCGCTCCATGCTGCTGAACTACCTCCCCGCCGCGACCGCGCACGGCGCCGAGATCCGCCCCCTCCACGAGGCACAGACGATCGCGCCTGCCACCACACCCGGTTACCGCTACCGCGTCTCGTACACGCAGCTCGACGCCGGCGACTACCGGCTGCCGGTCGGCGTGGGGGCGATCGAGGCCAAGACCGTGGTGCTGGCCGCGGGCGCTCTGGCCACCCCCGTGCTGCTGCAGCGCTCGGCTCCCCTGCTCGGCGGTGTCCCGCAAGCCGTCGGGCGCTACTTCTCGGGCAACGGCGACCGCGTGTCCATCGCCGACGTCGACGAAGGCAAGGTGCGCGACCTGCTCGGTCTCGAGCGCGCCCCGGGCATCCCGTACCAGGGCTTCCCCATCGGGAAGCCCATCGGCTCCATGTCGTACGACCGGCTCGACCCGGCGACGGCGGAGTTCACCCGTTTCTCCCTTCAGCAGATCTACTTCCCCGGCATCACCGACCTGCTGGCCCAGGCCACCGACACCCCGGCGACGAGCTGGTTCGGCGTCCGCAAGAAGGAGATGCGGGCACGCTGGCCGTCGTGGCTCTCCGTGCTCGCCATGACCGAGGACGACAACGAGGGCGTCTTCGGCCCGCCGCCGCCCACCGGAAGCTCGACGCGCGTGGCCACGTCGCTCTGCCTGTCCACGCTCTCGTACCGGCCGACGGCGAACACCCTGCGCGGCTGGGCCGCCGCGGATGCCGAGGCCCGCGCAGTGCTGGAGCGCGACGGTCTTGCGCGGGTGCGGCCCTGGAGCGAGAACGCCGCCGGGTCCGTGAGCGCACACCCTCTCGCCTCCTGCCGGATGGGTGACGACCCCGCCACCTCGGCGCTCGACGAACGCGGCGAACTACGAGGCCATCCCGGCCTGTTCGTCACCGACGGTTCGGCAGTACCGACCTCGCTCTGCGTCAACCCCTCGCTGACGATCGCGGCGCTGGCCGAACGGGCCTGTCCCGGCATCGTGGAGAGCACCGCCGAGGCAGGCGTGCGCGCACGGTACGGGGCCCCCGCGCCCCGGTGAAAGGAATCCCTCGTGAACTCGCTCTACCCGCCACGGATGACCGGCCGTCCAGGGCGTCTCGAAGTCTGGTACGCGACGTTGACCGATCCCCGTACCGGGACCGGCGTGTGGATCCACCACGAAGTGGTGGCGCCCAAGCACGGCGGCCCGGCCCGGGCACACGGCTGGATATCCGTCTTCCCGCCGGACGGACCGCCGGTCACCGAGCGGTTCGGGGTCCCGGACTCCCCGCCACCCCAGGGCGAGGCGTACTTCGAGGTGCCGGGGGTACGGGCAACGCCCCGGCTGCTGGAGGGCACCGCGGGCGCGATCACCTGGCGCCTGACGGTCACCGGCGGCGGAGAGCCCCTCTACACCTTTCCACGCTGGTCCTGGCAGCGTGAACTGCTGCCCGCCGCCCAGATCGTGCCTGCCCCCGACGCCATTTTCGACGGGGAACTCGTCGTCGGAGAAAGGCGGTTCACCCTTTCCGACGCCGTCGGAGGGGTCGCCCGGATCGCCGGTCACGGCAATGCCCAACGGTGGGCGTGGCTCCATGCGGGTCTCGGCGGCGGGGACGTACTGGAAGTGGTGGCCGCCGTCGCCCGCCGTCCCACGATGCGGTGGCTGCCACCGCTGCCCATGCTTCAGTTGCGGATCGGTGGCACGGACTGGCCGCGCGACCCGTTCCTGACCGCGCCACTGCTGCGCGCACGGATCGGGCTGCCCGACTGGTCGGTCGCAGGTGGCACCGCGCGGCGCAGGGTACGGATCGATGTGACCCAGGACCCGGCCGACTGTGTGTCGCTCTCCTACACCGACCCCGACGGAGCGACCGCCACGTGTACCAACACGGAACGTGCCACCGTCGACGTGATCGTCGAACGCCGCACCGGGCTGCACCGCTTCGAGGTGGAACACCGCTGGCATCTGGATCGCACGGGTCACGCGGAGGTGGGGACGCGACCGTGAGCACGGCCCGCCGCCCCCGTGACGCGGACCGCGCACCCACGCCCCGGACGAACCCACCGAGTCGTTCGCCGCGCAGACCTCGGTCCAGGTGTTTCAAGAGACCGGGTTAGTCTGACCGTCGTACCGGACACGGGGTGCCCTACCCGAGGGCTGAGATCACACCCGTCGAACCTGAACCAGTTCGCACTGGCGGAGGGATGTCTTTCATGCCTTTGACGCATGTTTCCGGCGGGCTGCCCGCCGACGGCCGGCAGACCGTCTTCGACGGACGGATGCCGGCGGCCCCCGGCGACCTCCGCGTCGAGACGCACGGCATCGATCCGGTCCCCGAGAGCAACCGCTACGGCGGTCCCGGGCGCCTGTTCACCGTGTGGTTCGCTCCCAATCTGACCATGACCGGCGTATTCACCGGCACCGTCGGCATCGCCCTCGGCCTGGACTTCGCCACCGCGCTCGCCGCCGTCGTGCTGGGAACGGTGATCGGCGCGGTGCCCACCGCCTACCTGGGCACCTGGGGGAGCCAGACCGGCGCCGGGCAGCTGCCGCTGGCCCGGCTCGCCTTCGGCCGGGCCGTGACGGTGCCGGGCATCCTGCAGTGGCTGTCCTCGGTCGCCTGGGACGCGCTGATCGGGCTGTTCGGCGGGGACGCGCTCGCGCGGCTGTGCGGCTGGCCGTTCTGGCTCGGCGTGCTGGCCATGATGCTGGCCCAGGGCGCCCTCGGCGTCCTGGGCTACGAGGCCATCCACCGGCTCCAGATCGTGATGACCTTCGTGCTCGCCGCTGCGTTCGCGCTGATCGCGTGGCGGCTGCTCGACGGGGTCCACCCGGTCGGCACGGGCACCGCGCACGGCGCCGATCAGGCCGGCGCTTTCGTTCTCACCAGCACCATCGCGCTGAGTCTGAGCCTGTCCTGGGCCCCGTACGCCAGCGACTTCAGCCGCTATCTGCCGCGCACCACCTCGCGCCCGCGCATGTTCTGGTTCACGCTTCTCGGCCTCGTGGTGTCCTTCGTGGCCGTCCAGGCCCTCGGGTTGCTGGGCGCGTCCGTGCTGACCGACCAGACCGCCGCAGGGGTGGACAAGCTGCTGGGCGGTGGGGTGTTGGGCGCGTTCGGGCTGCTTGCCGTGGCGCTGGCTGCGCTCTGCAGCAACGCCATGAACGACTACAGCGGTTCCTTGGCTCTGCAGACCGTCGGCGTGCGCCTTCCGCGCCCGGCGGCCGCCGCTCTCGCCGCCGTGCTCGGCTTCCCTCTGGTGCTGTGGATGCACGCTGCCGATACCACTGCCCGCTTCCAGAACGTGCTGCTGTTCGTCGGCTACTGGATCCCCGGATTCGTGGCGATCGTCATCGTCGACTGGATCGCACGGGCCCGGGCACGGGGAGGTGCGGCGATCGACCTCGCCGCCGAGACCGCCCGGCCGCACTCCGGATGGCCCCCGTTGCTGGCATTCGCCGTCGCCTTCGCCGCGGCCGTGCCGTTCATGGACACCAGTCTGTACGTGGGCCCGGTGGCGGCCGCCCTGCACGGCGCCGACCTCTCGTACTACGTGGCGTTCCTCGTGGCGCTCGCCGTCTACGCACCGCTGCGGCTACGCCACCGCCCGCAGGACTGACCTGCCGCCGACCGACGGACCCCGCCGTCCGCCGGCGCCCGAACGACATCCCCTCCCCCACGGAGCGAAATCCCATGCCCGTTGCATCCGCCGATCACACCGCCTTCGTCCCGCAGGCCCTCGCACGCGTGCGGGCGGACTCCCCTCTGGTTCAGTGCCTGACGAACTCGGTGGTCACGGGCTTCACCGCCAACGTCCTGCTGGCGCTGGACGCCTCGCCGGCCATGGTCGACATTCCGGAGGAGGCCGGCCCGTTCGCCCGGGTCGCCTCCGGTGTCCTGATCAATCTCGGCACCCCGCATGCGGAGCAGCGCTCCGCGATGGTCGAGGCCGCACGGGCGGCGGGTTCGGCCGGCACGCCGTGGGTCCTCGACCCGGTGGCGGTCGGCGCGCTGCCGGTGCGCACCGCGCTGGCACAAGAGCTCCTGCGGCTGCGACCGACTGTGATCCGGGGCAACGCGTCCGAGATCATCGCACTCGCGGGCGCGGGCGACGGCGGCCGCGGCGTGGACTCCTCCGACGGCGTCGGGGCCGCCGAGGAGTCAGCACGCGAGCTGGCGCGTACAGCCGGCTGCGTGGTCGCTGTCTCCGGGCCTGTCGACTTCGTCACCGACGGGGTGCGCGGCACCCGGATCGCCAACGGTGACGCCCTGTTGACCCGGGTGACAGGGGGCGGCTGCGCGCTGGGGGCGGTGATGGCGGCCTTCGCGGCGGTCGACGAGGACCGGTTCGCCGCGGTGGTGGCCGCCGTCACCGCGTACACGGTGGCCGCCGAGCTGGCCGCGAAGGAGGCCTCCGGGCCCGGCAGCTTCGCCGTCGCCTTCCTGGACGCGCTCGCCGCGCTGGAGGAAGCGGACCTCAGCGAGCGGGCGGCTCTCTCGTGACGGCGGCACCGGTCGATCTGTCGGTCTACCTGGTCACGGACACGGCCCAGTGCGCCGCCCACGGCCGGAGCGTGGCCGAGACCGTCGCTCTGGCAGTGGCCGGGGGCGTCACCGCCGTGCAGATCCGGGAGAAGCACACCGACGGCGGGGAGTTCCTGCGCACCGTGCAGGAGGTGGCCGCCGTACTCCCCGAACGAGTGGCGCTGATCGTCAACGACCGGGTGGACGTGTTCCTGGCCGCCCGGGCCGCCGGCGCACGCGTGACAGGTGTTCACGTAGGCCAGTCGGATCTGCCGCCGGCCGCCGTACGCGAACTGATCGGCGAGGACGCGGTTCTGGGCCTGAGTGCAGCCACCCCCGACCAACTGCGGGCCGCCGCCGAGGATCCGGCGCGGGTCCACCACGTCGGCATCGGCGCGTTGCATGCGACCCGGACCAAGGCGGACGCCCCGGCCCCGCTCGGCCATGCAGGCTTCGCCCACCTCGCCCGACTCGGTGGCCTGCCCGCCGTGGCCATCGGCGGCATCACCCCGGACGACCTGCCACACCTGCGGGAGGCCGGGGCGGTGGGGGCCGCCGCCGTCTCCGGTATCTGCGCCGCCGAGGATCCCCGCGCGGCGGCACGTGCGTACGCCCGGGCATGGACCCGTGCCCGGGAGGAGAGCCTCGCTTGACCGTGCCGGGCCGAGTGCTGACGATCGGCGGATCCGGCTCCGGTCTCGAGCCGGAATTCGGCCCGGCCTGAAGTCGATGCCGACGCCGGGCGCCCGCGGAATGAGCGTGCTCACGGCTGTCATGGGACAGCACTCCCTGCGCATGGCGCGTCCCTCGCGACGTTCCGGGTGACGGCATTCCGCGCGTTCCCGTGAAGGACCGCCGGTGACTGACCGTACCCGTGCAGTGATCCGAGTTGTGAAAGTCTGTTCATACATGAGCGGGTTTCCCACCCGCGACTTGCGCGTCCGATGTACCGCCGAGTAACAACATGTTCCATGAACCTTTTCAGCCGCGGCACCACGCTTCGACGCCCGGCGGCGCCCGCCGCACCGACAACCCCCGCTGCTGCCGTGATGCCGGATCCCGCCCTGGCAGCTCTCACCGGGGAGTGGATGATCGACCCCGCCCACAGCAGGATCGGTTTCTCCGTGCGACACGCCATGGTGACGACGGTGCGCGGATCCTTCGGTTCGTACGAGAGTCGCCTCTACTTCGACGGCCGGAACCCGGCACGCTCCCGCGCGGAGATCGTGCTGCACACCGCGAGCGTCGACACCGGGGTGGAGCAGCGTGACGCCCACCTGATCGGCCGTGACTTCCTCGACGCCGCGAAGTATCCGCGGATGAGCTTCACCAGTACCGCCGTTCAGCTCGTGGGCAAGGACGTCTACCGCATGACCGGCGACCTCACCATCAGGGGCACCACTCACCCCGTGGAGCTGGACCTCACCTACATCGGCCATGTCACCGACCCGTTCGGCTACGAACGGGTCGGCTTCGACGGCACCACCACCATCAACCGCTCGGACTGGGGCCTGACCTACAACGCCCGGCTGGCGGAGGGCGGGGCGATGGTCAGCGAGCGGCTCCGCCTCCAGTTCGACATCGCCGCGATCCGTTCCACCTCGGAGCACTGACCCGGACGGGAGGTATCCGGGACGGGCCGATCACGCCTGGCAGCAGGCTGTCCGGTCCCGGCGCCGCGTCGGCGTCGGGGCTCACCAATCCCGTCGCCTGACTCGCCCCGCCCGCAGCCCGGCGGGCCCCGCGCGCATCACAGCCCCTCGGGCCGTCAAGGAGCCGCAGCAGGGGACTGGGACCGTCCAATCAACGGCGGCAGTGGGGGCGGCCGCGGCGATCGTCAACGCTTTCCGGGAGGCGGCCTACGCAGAGACCGACATGGTCAACGTCGCACGCCGGCTGAACCCAGGTGCACCCGTTACAACGCAGCCTTTCCCTCCGACGGGACGATGGGGCGCTTCGCCACCGCCCTTCTCGCCGAGATCCCGCACGAGGGCAGACGTATCGACATCCTCAACTGCGGACACCCCTCGCCGCTGCTCCTGAACCGCAGGAATCTCCGTGTCCTCGAATCTGCCATCCCCTCGCCACCGCTCAACCCCGCGGAGCCGATCAGCGATCACTACCCCATCGACTTCCCCCGGCGACCTGCTGCTCCTCTGTACGGACGGGCTCGCCGAGGCCCGCGCCCCTGACTGGGAGTTCTTCCCGCTGGCAGCTCGGGTGCGTCGACAGCCCCCGACACCGCCACGCGAACTGCCCACGGCTCTTCACCGCGACCTCCTCCGCTACAGCAGTGGACGCCTTGACGACGACATCGCCGCCCTCGCCGTACGCCTGGGCAAACCCTGAGGCACGGAAGCCGAGCGAGCGGCCCGCACCGCTCAACCTCGATGGCACGCGCTCAAGTGTCCCGTCTCAGTCGTCACGGTTGAGACGGACCACCAACCATTCCCGCAAGCCGGTATGCATACACCCGGAGGTGCCGGCGTCCAGACCAAGGATGAAGGCGGTAGCCGTGGCGACGGTGCATCGAGGCCATGCCTGACCGGTTCCCAGCGAACGGCAGTCACGAGGCCCTGGTGGTGCTTGAACACGCCGACGTGGAGGGTCTGTTGGGATTCGGTCAGGGGGTCGTCGGACATGCTTCGGGGATGGATGGTCATGCTGCCCTTGCCTTCCCAGCCCTGCCCGGGGTGAAGGAGTTTGCCGCACTCGTGGCAGCGGACGCGTCAGACGCAGGTGGCGGCAGGGGCGAGCGCCGGCCCGACGGCATGGACGGGTCGCTACGCCAGGCGATTATCGCTCCCCACGGTGTCCAGCCATTGGTCGACCAGCAGAGCAACACCCGCGATTGCTCCCCTGCTCAAGGAATCTCGCGATGCGCAATGCGGTGATTTCAAGGGAATATCGGAACAATCGGTGGAACGGTAGTAGATTCCGCTGACGGCGGCATCGCTCCTGCGGGCCACATGCGGCAACCCGACTCTTCATCATCAACAGCCCAGCGAAAGGCCGCCCATGAAGCGAACGTTCACGTTGATCACCGCGCTGGTCGTCACCGTAATGTCGCTGACAACGGCGCACGCCGCGGTCAAGAAGGCCAAGCCCCCGCTCAGTTGCGAGTCGCGGACGTTCACCTCCAGCCCGGGCCCGCGCTTCAACGACCCGGAGGACCCCGCCGGCCAGATGAAGATCATGGGCCCGATCATCGAATCGATCAACAGCGCCGGCTGCGGGCAGACCATACGCGTCGCCATGTACTCGATCAGCATCGCGCAGCCGGGCCCGGACTTCGCCAACGCCCTTATCGCCGCGCACCAGCGCGGCGTCATCGTAAAGGCGCTGATGGACGCTCACAGCGACAATACGATCTGGCAGTCGATGGTCACCGAGTTGGGCAACGACCCGCGAGCCTCCAGCTTCGCCGCGCTGTGCCCGGGCGGCTGCCTGTCCCACTTCGGCGGCTCCGCCCTGCACGCGAAGTACTACATGCTCAGCGGCGGGCGCGACGCGAACAGGACTGTGACCGTCAGCAGCGCCAACCCCACCTCCGCCCAGGCCAGCACAGCGTGGAACAGCAGCGCCACCGTCAAGGGCAACGTCGACCTGTACAACTCCTACGTCCGCTACTTCACCGCCATGGCCAGGGGGGCGATCTACGGCCCGGGCCCGCTGACACCCGACTACTACAACTCCACCAGCGCCACGGCCGCCAGGAAACTGTCCCCGCCCTCCTACCAGTGGCCCAAGGCGCGCACCAGAAGCGACACCTGGGTCGACTTCCTGAGCAACATCAAGGCGCCGGCCACGATCAACATCGCCATGTTCCAGTGGACCTCTCACGGGCAGCCGGGCGACCGGAACTATCTGGAGCTGCCGAAGAAGCTGGTGAGTCTGGCACGAACCGGCGTCGAGATCCACATTCTCATCACCGCCGGCCAGGTAGATGACAGCGTGCAGAGCTACCTGAAGAACCGGCCGAATATCGACGTGCACGACACCACCCGCGGCACCGACGCGAACGGCAACGCTCTGCACTACACGCACGACAAGTACATGATGGTCAGCGGCGGTTACGCGGGTGCGTCCGACTCCAGGATCGTGTTCGTCGGGTCCTCGAACTGGACGAGCAACGGCGTCTGGCACAACGACGAGTCGGACCTGAAGCTGATCGGCCGGTCCAGCTACGACACGTTCATGGCGGACTGGCAGAACCAGTACGACCGCTGCTGCGGGACCGCGGCGCGGCAGTTGAGCGCCGAGGAGCGCGCCGAGAATACGGCACGAGAGATTCCGATCGATCCGAGGCAGGTCCGGGAATAGGCATTCTCGGTCCGAACAGTGCCAGTGAGCTACAACCTGGCTGCTCTGGCGGATAGTTGGGGTGGGTGGCGTCCGGACGTGAAGATGCTCCTGATAGTCGAGGGCGCGACCCAGATCGCCTCTCCACCAGGAGCTTCCGCGTGCTTGTCTGCCCAGCCCCCCGCGTCGATCGTCCACCTCGGCTCTGCGCTTCCTCGCCTGACAGGCGCAGCATGGCGAACGCGTTCGTCACGCCCAGGTAAGCCAGTCGCAGCAGCACGGTCGATCATGTTCCCGCAGCGCTCGGCACTCGCGCCAGACCGTAGGCCCAACCGACCGGGATCAAGATCCGCGAGACCCGCATAACGCTCTCACCTGTAAGGATGGGGTTTCGGCAAGGGCAAGGTTCGTGGAGCAGCTCGCAGTGCCGAACGCCCGGTTCTTCACCATGCCGGCCGACGACGGCGCCGTGAACACGTACGTGCTCGACTCGACAAACGACTCGTTCTCAGTGATGTCACCGGACGGCGACGGGTGGACGGTCCGGCAAGGCGGCCCGGTGCTGCTGTGGGACGAGGCCGAGCGGTCTCTCGCGCTCTGGCATACGGCCGGGGCGCCGGGCCCGTCCGAGTTCGTCGTTAAGGGCACCGGGAGCGAGCGCGCCCCCTCCCATCGCTCCCCGGGAGCGAGCCCGGGAACAGAAAAAGGGCCGTTATGAGAACGGCCCTTCACCTGCGACGTTCGATACGTTCGAACCGTCGGGACGACAGGATTTGAACCTGCGACCCCTTGACCCCCAGTCAAGTGCGCTACCAAGCTGCGCCACGTCCCGTTGCTCGCCTGACCTGGGCTTTTCCCTTGGCCGAACGCGCATGAGAACAATACCGCACTTGGGCCGGTGCTCACGAACGCCTTTCGGTACTTGACCTCGACCAAACTTGAGGTTGAACGCTGGAACGCATGACGATCAAGACCGCCCCACCGATGCTCCCGTACCGCGACCTGAACCGCCTGATGAGCCTGATGACGGGCGACGAGAAACACGGACCCGCGGCCACCTCGACCCTCGACGCACTCTGGGTGCTGTACCACCGCGTGCTGCGCGTCACACCGGCCACGGTGGACGATCCGGAGCGCGACAGGTTCCTGCTCTCGAAGGGCCACGGGCCGATGGCGTACTACGCGGTCCTCGTCGCACACGGCTTCTTCGACGAGGTTCTGCTGCCCGGTTTCGGCGGGTACGACTCGCCGCTGGGACACCACCCGGACCGACTGCTCGTCCCGGGCGCCGAGATCGGCAGCGGATCACTGGGACACGGGCTGCCGCTGGCCGTCGGCAGCGTGCTCGGCCTTCGGGCGCAGGGGCTCACCGATCCGCGGGTGTGGGTCCTGATCGGGGACGCCGAGCTGGACGAGGGCAGCAACCACGAGGCGATCGCCTACGCCGGTCCGGCCGGCCTCGACCAGCTGCACACCCTGGTGATCGACAACGCCTCCGCGACCTATGGCCGGCCCGGCGGCATCTCGTCCAGGTTCGAAGCGGCCGGCTGGTCGGTCCGGACCGTGGACGGGCGCGATCACGACGCGATGCACGCGGCCTTCACCGCACCACACCCCGGCCGACCCCACGCAGTGATCGCCCGCGTCGCCCCCAAGAGCTGACGCCCGCACCACGGCACACCCGCAGATCCGATCACCGGAACGAGGAGTACCACATCTCATGGACACCATGCGCGAACGCTTCATCACCACCGCGGCCCGGCTACTGGACGACGACCCCAGGCTGGCTGTCGTGCTGGCCGAGATCAGCAGCGACGGCTTCGACCGGGCCGAGCGCGCCCATCCGGACCGGGTGATCAATGTCGGCATCCGGGAGCAGCTGCTGATCGGCGCCGGGGCCGGACTGGCGCTGACCGGGATGCGGCCGATCATCCATACGTTCGCCCCCTTCCTGGTGGAGCGGCCGTTCGAGCAGGTGAAGCTCGACTTCGGGCATCAGGGCGTGTCCGGGGTGCTGGTCAGCGCCGGAGGTTCGTACGACTGGCCGGCTGCGGGGATCACCCATATGGCGCCGGGCGATGTCGCCCTGATGGATACCCTCGACGGCTGGACCGTGCAGGTCCCGGGCCACCCAGACGAGGCGGAGACCCTGCTGCGCCAGGCCGCCGCCGGGGAGGACCGGGTCTATCTGCGGCTCTCGCTCCAGCAGAACGAGCGGGCTCGGCCGGTCGGCGCCGGGTCAGGATTCACTCCGGTGCGGGAGGGGGCCCAAGGGGTGGTGATCGCCGTCGGGCCGATGCTCGACAACGTGCTTGCAGCGACGGACGGCCTGGATGTCACGGTGCTGTACGCGACGACGGTGCGACCGTTCGACGCGCCGGGGCTGCGGCGGGCGGTCGGGGCGAGGGAGACGGCGGACGTGGTGCTGGTGGAGCCGTACCTGGCGGGCACCTCGACGGGCGCGGCCAACGACGCACTCGCCGATCTGCCGCACCGGGTGCTGGGGCTCGGGGTGGGCAAGGCCGAGCTGCGCCGTTACGGGCAGATGGACGAACAACTCGCCGCGCACGGCCTGGATCCGCGCGGGCTACGGGAGCGGATCGGCGGTTTCCTGACCAGCTGAGACCGAGTGGGGGCACACCGGCGCGCCCCCTCAGCGGGATGCGGCCGGCCGAGTTGGACAGTCGGCCCCTCCGCCGCCGTGGGGCCGGGCGGCTGGGCCCGGCCGCCCGCACCAGCCGCCACCCCCCGTCACAGCGAAGTCACAGAGAGCCCTTCCGACCCATTGACCCCGCGGATGACGTGAACCTACTCTGAACGGCGAACTCCAGAAAGCGCTTTCTACATCCCGCAGTCGGCATCTACCGCACAGGGAGCGCCCATGAGTCACCACCCGCCCCGCAGAAATCCGCTGAGCAGACACCTGCTGAGCAGGCACCCCTCGCGAGGATTACCTTCGCCTCTCCTCGCTCTCACCGCACTCCTGGCCCTGGTCCTCGGCCTGCTGGTGGCCTCGCCACCCCGCGCCCACGCGGCCCCCTTCCGGGTCCTGGTCTATTCCGAGGTCACCAACTTCAGGCACGACTCGATCCCCGCAGGGGTCGACGCGATCAAGAAGCTCGGCGCGGAGAACGGCTTCGACGTGGAGGCCACCGACGATTCGGCGGTCTTCAACGACACCGATCTCGCCCGCTTCCAGGCCATCGTCTTCAACAACACCAACTCCACCCCGGAGACGGGTGACTTGCTGAGTGCCGACGAGCGGGCCGCCCTGCAGAAGTTCATACGTGGGGGCGGCGGCTGGGTCGGGCTGCATGCCGCGTCCGCCAGCGAGCGCGACTGGGACTGGTACGAGGGACTGGTCGGCGCGATCTTCGACCAGCATCCAGCCGTGCAGACCGGCCGGATCAAGGTCCTCGACCATGCGCACCCGTCCACCAAGGGCCTTCCGGACCTCTGGGAGCGCACGGAGGAGTGGTACAACTGGCGCACCAACCCGACCTCCAAGGTGCACACGCTCGCGCAGATCAAGGTGCGCGACGGCATCACCGGCCTGGACGAGGGCGTGGACCATCCGTGGTCCTGGTGCCAGAACTACGACGGCGGACGCTCCTGGTTCACCGCGGGCGGCCATGCGGCGTCGGCCTTCCAGGAGGAGGGCTTCGTCAAGCATCTGCTGGGCGGCATCGAATGGGCCGCGGGTGCCGCGCCGGGTGACTGCACGGCGACCCGTACGGGTTCGTTCCAGCGCACCGCCCTGGCCACCAGCGATCTCGCCGACCCGTTCGAGCTGGCCGTCGCCCCCGACCGCCGGGTGTTCTTCGCCCAGCGCACCGGGAAGCTGAAGGCCATCGACCAGCAGACCATGAAGGTCACGACGGCACTGGACTTCGCGTACACGCCGGAGATGACCAGCCAGTCCGACGGGCTGCTCGGCCTCGCGCTCGACCCCGGCTTCGCCACGAACAACTGGCTCTATCTACTGCACTCCGACAAGACCGAGAAACAGCTCGACCTCTCCCGCTTCACCGTCACCGGCAACACGGTCGACCCGGCGTCGGAGAAGCGACTGCTGACCATTCCGACCTGGCGGGGCGAGGGCCGGGCCAACTCCCACATGGCAGGCTCGCTCGCCTTCGACAAGGACGGCAATCTGTACGCGGCGACGGGCGACAACACCGACCCGTTCGCCTCGGACGGCTTCAACCCGATCGACGAGAGCGAGGGCCGGCGCGCCTGGGACGCCCAGGGCACGGCGGGCAACACGAACGATCTGCGCGGCAAGATCCTGCGCATCACGCCGAAGGACGACGGCACGTACACCGTCCCGGAGGGCAATCTCTTCGCACCCGGTACGGAGAAGACGCGTCCGGAGATCTACGCGATGGGGATGCGCAACCCGTTCCGGATCACCACGGATCCGCTGAGTGGCGCGCTGATGGTCGCCGACTACGGTCCGGACGCCAAGGCCGCGGTCGCCGACCGCGGGCCCGAGGGCACGGTCGAGTACACCCGTATCACCAAGGCGGGGAACTTCGGCTGGCCGTACTGCGTCGGCGACAACACCCCGTTCAACGACTACGACTTCGCGGCGAAGAAGTCGGGCCCGAAGTTCGACTGTGCAGCGCTCGTCAACGATTCGCCGAACAACACGGGGCTGCGGGAGCTGCCACCGGCCCAGCCGGCCACGGTCTGGTACGCCTACTCCGCGTCCGCCGAATTCCCGGAGCTCGGCACCGGCGGCGGTGGTCCGATGAGCGGTCCGGTCTACGACTACGACCCCGACAACACGTACCGCACCAAGTTCCCCGAGTACTTCGAGGGGAAGTGGCTCACCTATGAGCTGACCCGCCAGTGGTTCAAGACGTTCTCGTTCCAGCAGAAGGACCAGACGTTCACCGATCCGCGGTTCGCTCCGGTCAAGGCCGGTGATCTCCAGTCGATCAACGGCGTCTTCGCGGACATGAAATGGAACCAGCCGTTCGATGCCGACTTCGGTCCTGACGGGGCGCTGTACGTCATCGACTTCGGGCTCGGCAGCGGCACCGGACGCGGCGGCAGCAACGAGGGGGCGGGCATCTACCGGATCGACTACGTCGGTGACGGACGGCTGCCCGACGCGAAGATCAGCGCGAGCCGGGACAGCGGTCCCGCACCGCTCACCGTCGCGTTCTCCAGCGCGGGATCCGGACTCCCGGAGGGCCAACCGGTCACGTACGCCTGGGACTTCGACGGCAACGGCACCACCGACTCGACGGAGCCGAACCCCTCGTACACGTACCGCGCCAAGGGGCTCATCACGGCACGCCTGACCGTCACCGGGCCCGGTGGTCTGACCGCGCAGGCCGTGCAGGACATCACCGTCGGCAACACCAGGCCCGAGGTGACGATCAAACAGCCGCCGAACGGGGGGATGTTCAGCTTCGGCGACACCATCCCGTTCACGGTCAAGGTGAAGGACAAGGAGGACGGGCGGAACGGGGCACCGATCGACTGCTCCCGAGTGGTCGTACAGTCGCAGCTCGGCCATGACACCCATCTGCATCCGCTCGACAACTACACCGGCTGCACGGGCGAGATCGTCACGGACGCCGGGGACAGCCACGGCCCGGGACAGAACCTGTACTACGGGATCACCGCCCAGTACGAGGACAAGGGCGCCCCGGACGCCCCCGCGCTCACCGGCTCGACCTCGCTGACGCTGCGCACCACGTTCCGTGAGGCGGAGCACTTCACGGCGACCGGCGGGGCGCACGACGGCGTGGCGGTCGCGAACAGGACCGACGCCTCCGGCGGGAAGCGGCTGACGGAGATCGAGGACGGTGACTGGGTCAGCTTCGATCCGGTGCATCTGAAGAACATCGACTCGGTGACGGTCGGCGCGGCCTCCGGCGGGATCGGCGGCACCGTGGAGTTCCGGTCCGGTTCCCCGACGGGCCCCCTGCTCGGCAAGGTGACCGTTCCGAACACCGGTGACTGGGGCAAGGTCGTCTCGCCGACGACGCCCCTGCAGAACCCGGGGAGCAGCGTGAAGCTGTACGCGGTGTTCAGCAATCCGGAGTGGTCGAGCGACAAGGCCGATCTGTTCGCGGTGGACTGGCTGCACTTCAACGGGTCCGGCGTCGAGAAGAAGCCCGGTACGAAGGTCAAGGTGAAAGCGGCCCCGGCCACGGGCACGTCACCGCTCGCCGTCGCGCTGAGCGGTGCGGTCGAGCCGGTCGCCGGGCGCACCATCACCTCCTACCACTGGGACTTCGGCGACAACGTCGAACCCACGGGCCCGGAAGGCGCGACCGCGACACACACCTACGACCGCAAGGGTGCGTACACCGCACATCTGACCGTCACCGACGACAAGGGCGACACGAGCACCGGTTCCGTCCGCATCGACGTCAGCTGAGCGCGCGCCGGCTGAGAGGAGAAACGAATGAACAGCACACGACGTGCGTTTCTCGGTACGGCTCTGGGTGCCACCGCGGCCGCCGGTCTCGGTACGGTCCCGGCGTCCGCCGCCGGTTCCCGCCGCTGCCGCCGCATCCCGCCGTCCGGGATCGGCATGCACCTGTACACCATGCGCACGCCGCTGGCGACGGACTTCCGGGGCACGCTGGAACGGCTCGCGGAGATCGGGTACGCGACGGTCGGAGTGAGCGGCCGGCACGGCAACAGCGCCGCCGACATCCGGCGGATGCTCGACGAGACACAGCTCAAGGCGGTCCTCGAACATGTCGGGTACGACATCGTGAGGGGCGCCGGGATGCCGCAGGCGCTGGAGGACATCCATACGCTGGGCGGCAAGTGGATCGTCGTACCCAGTCTGCCGGGGTCGCTGCACAGTCCGGCCGGATACCGGGAGGTGGCCCGGGAGTTCAACAAGGCGGGGCTGGCGGCCCGCGAGTCCGGGCTGAAGCTGCTCTACCACAATCACGGCACGGACCATCAGGTGGTGGACGGCGTCAGCCTGTACGACATCCTGCTCGCCGAGACCGATCCGGAACTCGTCGGCTTCGAGCTGGATCTGTACTGGGCAGCCAACGGGGGCGCCTCGGCGCCCGGCGAGTTGTTCGTACGCCATCCCCGGCGCTTCCCGGCGCTGCATGTGAAGGACATGGCACCGGACGGGGACTTCGCCGATGTCGGGTCGGGGGTGCTGGACTTCCCGGCCATGTTCGACACGGCTCGGCAGGGCGGGGTGAAGCAGTGGCTGGTGGAGCACGACTCGCCGGCTGATCCGTTCGCGTCGGCGCTCGCCAGCTATACGTATCTGTCGCGGCTGCGGTACTGAGCGGTCCGGCGCGCGGCACGGCCCCGGAGAGCGTCGCTCGAGTCTCCGGGGCCGCTGCGGTGCTCAGTGGGCGGCAAGCAGCTGCTCGTACCAGGCGAGGGTCGCGTCCACCGTGGCCGGGAGCGGGTTCGGGGTGAGGCCGTAGGCCTTCTCGATGGCCGACGAGTCGACGATCTGCGGCTCGGTGTGCTGGTAGAACATCTCCGCGTACTCCGCCATGAAGACCTCGTCGAACGGGCCGAACGGGCGGGGCTCGTCGACGACGGTGATGTCGAGCGGACGACCGGTGCGTTGCTCGATCATCGTGAAGATCTGCCGGGTGGTCAGCGCGGGTGCGGTGGGCAGGTGCCAGACCCGGCCGTCGCTGTCGGGGTGCGCGCCGAGGGTGGCGAGTCCGGCAGCCACGTCTGCGATGTACGTGTAGCTGTGCGGCAGGTCGATGTCGCCGAGGGCCGGCACCGCTCCCCCGGTCAGCGCGGCCGGGAATACGGCGCCGCCGAGGGTGGAGTTGAGCACGCCGGGTCCGACGAAGTCGGCCGACCGGCCGAGGACGACACGGAGCCGCCCTTCGGCGTGCGCCGCGAGGTAGCGGGCGTCGAGCTCGGCGCGCATCCGGCCCTTGCGGGTCGTCGTGTTCCACGGTGAGTCCTCGGTCATCACTGCGCCATGCGTCTCGCCGTACGGGTAGAGCGTGTCGAGTACGACGAGCCGCGCACCGACCGCCTCGGCCGCGGCGAGGACGGCCTCCTGGATCCGCGGCATGACGTCGACCTGGAGGTGGTAGCCGACGTTGACGCAGTGGTACACGACCGCGGCGCCCTCGACCGCGGCCCGGGCGCCGTCCGCGGTGGCCACATCTGCGGCGAACCGCTCGACACCTTCGATCGCCGCCCCGTCGCCTGCCCGGTCGACGAGCCGGACCGGGTGGCCGCGGTCGACGAGTTCACGGGCGAGCGTGGTGCCGGCCGGGCCTGCGCCGAGAACTACCTGGAGATCACGTACTGCGGTCACTGCGTACCCCTCTACATCGCTGACGCCTTCTTGCAACTGTTAGAGACAGTAACTCTTGCGATGAGTCATAGCAAGTGCCGCTGTTAGGCTGTGTAACAGAAGTGAGCTTGACTAGCGAAAGGGGTCGGTGATGGTCCAAGCCCAACAGGGGCCTCGCGCCCGATACCGGGAGCAGACCCGGTCGGAGATCAAGGAGGCCGCCCTCCGGCAACTCGCCGGAGGGGGTGTCGCGGCGCTCGCGCTGACCCGTATCGCCAAGGACATGGGGCTCTCCGGCCCGGCGCTCTACCGCTACTTCGCCAGCCGCGACGATCTGCTGAACGCGCTGATCAGGGACGCTTACGACGACGCTGCTGCGGCCATGGCCGCAGCAGCCGCCCGCTCCTCGGACGCCTCACGAGGCCCGCGCGCGCACCTGCACTCACTCGCGGAGGCCTATCGGGCCTGGGCCGTCGCCGAGCCGCATCGCTACCTGCTGATCCAGGGCGCCCCGGTGCCGGGCTATGTCGCACCGGCCGACACGCTGGACCGGGCCCGGGCGGTGCTCGGGCCGTTCCTGCCGGTCTTCGCGGACGGGTCGCCGGGGGCCGAAGTGGCCCGTGTGGTGGACCAGATGACGGCGTGGGCCGGGTCCGACGCGGCTGTGGCCGGATGGGTGGCGGAGTATGTGCCGTCCGCCGTCGGCGACACCGGGATGACGGGGCAGGCCCTGGCCGGCGCCGTGCTCGCCTGGGCGCAGCTGCACGGATCGGTCGGGCTCGAGGCGGCCGGTCAGTTCGCGGGCATGGGACATGGCGGCGACGCGCTGCTGACCGCGCAGACCGAGATGCTGGCGAACGCGTTCGCGCTGGTGTGAGCCCGGGCCCATGGGACGAGGAAAGTCACCCACGCGCGAAGGCCGGGGCGCAGGGCGTTTCGTACGCAGGTCATGGCGCAGGTGCCCGCGCACGCGACTCGGGCATCAGCACAGCCCCACGCAGACCCGGGCGTCGGCGCCTGTGCACGCGGCCGGGGCGTCGGCACTCTCGCACGAAGGCCGGGGCGTCGACGCCCCGGCCCCTTGCCTCGTCAGTCGTGCGCGGACGCCGCCCCGAGCAGGTCTCGGATGTGGGCGGCCGCGTCCCGGAACTCCGGGCGGCCGAGCGTCTCGGCGTACTCCCGTTCCGCGTCCAGTCCCACCTCGATGATCTCGGTGATGGTGCCCGGCCGTGGGCTCATCACCACCACCCGGTCGGCCAGATAGACCGCCTCCGATATCGAGTGGGTGACCAGCAGCACGGTGGTGCCGGTCTCCCGCCAGATGCGGTTGAGCTCCATGTTCATCTGCTCGCGGGTGAGGGCGTCGAGCGCACCGAACGGCTCGTCCATCAGCAGGACCGGCGGTTCGTGCAACAAGGCCCGGCACAGCGCCACCCGTTGCTGCATGCCACCGGACAACTCGTGCGGATAGGCGTCCTCGAAGCCGTCGAGCCCGGTCATCCGGATCAGTGCGTCGACCCGTTCGCGCGCCCGGGCCGCGGGCATCTTCCGGATCTCCGCCTGGAGCAGGATGTTGCGGCGCGCGGAACGCCACTCGAGGAGGGCGGCGCGCTGGAAGACGTAACCGATGTCGTGCCGTGGGCCCTTGACCTGTTCACCACCGAGCCGGACCTCGCCCGTGGAGGGCTTCAGCAGTCCTGCGACCAGCTTGAGCAGGGTCGACTTGCCGCATCCGGACGGACCGACCAGGGCGACGAACTCGCCCGGCGCCACATCGAGCGAGACGTCGCGCAGGGCGGTGACATCGCGGTTCCTGCTGCGGAACCGCACCGAGACGTCCGACACTGCGACGGCAGGGGTGACGGCGCCGCGGTCGCCCGAGGACAGCGGGTCCCGCTCCAGGGGCTTCGCCTCCTGCTTGGGCATCGTCATCCCTTCGGCGCTGTCTTCGCGTCCCAGTACTCCCCGACGGCCTTCGGCTCGGCGACCATGCCGGCCTCGGCGAAGACGTCGATGGTCTGCTGCCAGTCCGCCTCGTTGTTGACCCCGGGTGCCTTGCCCTCGGTCGACGAGGTGTGCAGCAGCGTGAGCGTCGTCTTGAACTGCTCCGCCAGCACGTTCTTCGGCGGCAGCTGCTCCGACGCTCCGTCCATCGCGGCAACCGCGGGGCCGGGCGCCTTCTCCGCGGCGGCCCACGCCTCGCTGACCGCCTGCGCCATGCGCCCCGCGAGCTCCGACTTCGAGGCGAGAAGCTTCTGCCCGGCGAGCAGGCCGTTGGAGTAGAAGTTCAGCCCGTTCTCGGAGAAGCGGAGGTACGAGACGGTCTTCTTGGCCTTGTCCTGCATGGTGGGGCCCTGGTCGCTGGCGTATCCGAGCAGTCCGTCGGTCTTCCCCGAGATCACCGCGGCGATCTTGCCCGCCGGGTCGGTGTTCTGGACCTTCACGTCCGACTCGTCGATGTTGTTCTTCTTGAGGAAGATCGGGAATGTCTTGGAGAGTGCGTCCCCGGCCGTCCCGGCGATCGTCTTGCCCTTGAGATCGGCGGGTGACCCGATGCCCTTGGCGTCGAAGGACTGCACGGATGCGGGAGTGGTCTGGAGGAAGACGCCCAGGCTCTTGACCCGCACCCCCTGGTCGACCGCGGCCAGCAGCGCCGGGGTGTCTGCCCAGCCGAAGTCGGTCTGTCCCGCGGCGGTCGCCTGCACCGTCTTCTGCGAGCCCTGGCCCGCTTGAATCGTCAGATCGATGCCGTGCTTCTCGAAGATCTTCTGCTGCTTGCCGTAGTAGAACGGCGCGTGTTCGCCGTATGGGTACCAGTTGAGCGTCAGCGTGACCTTGTCCAGCTTCTTGCCCGATTCACTGGTGGTGGTCGACGCGTCGTTCCCACCGCAGGCCGTGGCCAGCAGAAGAAGAGGTACGACACCGATCAGGAGTCTGCGCGGGTGCATGGGCTGGCCCTTCTCGCGACGGGGTCCGTGACAGCAGTCAGTGGGGGGCGTTGCGTTCAGTACGAGGTGGTGGCGGGGGCGTCCCGGCGGCTGGCGTGCCACGGGAGCAGGAGCTTCTCGGCGATCTCGACAGCGACGAACAGGACGACACCGATCAGGGACATCACGAGCAGCCCGGCGAAGAGCATCGGGGTGTCGAGGTTGCCGTTGGCCTGGAGGATCACATAGCCCAGCCCCTCGTTGGCACCGACGAACTCGCCGACGACCGCCCCTGTCACGGCCAGCGTGACCGCGACCTTGAGGCCGGAGAAGAGATGCGGGAGGGAGGCCGGGAAGCGGATCTTGAGGAAGGTCTGCCAGGGCTTGGCGCCCATCGTCGCCGACAGCTGCAGCATCTCCGGGTCGACCGCCTTGAGGCCGGTGACCATGGAGATCACCACGGGGAAGAATGCGATCAGGACGGCGATGAGGATCTTCGGTGCGATACCGAAGCCGAGCCAGACCACGAACAGCGGTGCGATGGCGATCTTCGGTACGACCTGCGCGAACAGCAGGATCGGGTAGAGCGTGCGCTCGACGGTCGAGGAGTAGACCATGATCACGGCCGCCAGCACACCGACGGCCACCGCGATCACGAAGCCGAGCAGCGTCTCGTACGTGGTCACCCAGCTGTGCTGCCAGAGATAACTCGCCTTGCCCGTGAGGACATCGAGAGTCGCCCCCGGTGACGGTACGAGGTACGGCTCCACCAGCTCGGCCGCCGAGATCACCCACCAGGCGACGAAGCAGGCCAGCAGCAGGGCGACCGGACGCCAGCTCTGCTCGGCCGCCCGCGCGAACCGCTCGGCTGCCGACGGCGCGGACCGCCGGGCAACTCCGGCCACTTCGGCGGGACTTTGGGCCAACGCGCTCTGGCTCACTTGAACTCCCTGTGCTTCGGCGGCAGTTACGGAGAGCTGTGCGATCTCGCGGTGACGGAGAAGGCGCTTTCAGAAAGCGCTTTCTGGTAAGGTGCCGCCACGCTAATGACTGCCTGCACGCATGGTCAATAGGTTGTCCCGAAGTTTCGGGACCCTGCCGCCACCGCGCCCTTAGGAGTCGAGTTGAGCCAACGGGTGACACGGGCGACGGACCCTCCGGGGTCTCGGCGTGGCGTCCGGACCGCGACCCATGTGACGCTCGACGCCGTCGCCCGGGAAGCCGGGGTCTCACCGGCCACCGCCTCGCGAGCACTGAACGGCACGGCCCGGGTCCGCGACGATCTGCGGCAGCGGGTGCGCGAGGCGGCCGACCGGCTCGGCTACATCCCCAACGCCCACGCCCAGGCACTGGCCGGCGCCGCCAACAACCGTACGGTGGGCGTGATCTGTCATGACGTCAGCGACCCCTACTTCGCCGCGATCTCCAGCGGCGTGATGCGGGCCGCGGCGGAACAGGGGCTGCTCGTGATGCTGGCCTCGACGTTCCGCGAACCGGCCCGGGAGATCAGCTACGTCTCCATGCTGCGGGCCCAGCACGCCCGGGCGATCCTGCTGATCGGATCGGGCTTCCAGGACCGCGCCTGGGAGCGTGCGATGGATGCCGAACTGGAGCCGTACGTCCGGGTCGGCGGGCGGGTGGCGGTCATCAGCCGGCACCGCAGCCTGCGGGTGGACGCCGTGCAGCCGGAGAACCGGGCGGGGGCCGCGGCGCTCGCCCGGGCGCTGGTGGAGCTGGGGCATCGGACGTTCGCAGTGCTCACCGGGCCGGCCGCGCTGACAACGGTCTCCGACCGGCTGGCGGGGTTCCGCGAGGGGCTCGCCGAGGCGGGCATCGGGCTCGGGCCGGTGGTGGAGGGGGCGTTCACCCGCGACGGCGGGTACGAGGCGGCCCGGCGGCTGCTGCTCGATGCGGGTCGGGCGTCGTCCCGGCCACGGCCGACGTGCGTGTTCGCGGTGACCGATGTGATGGCGGTCGGTGCTCTGGCGGCACTGCGCGAGGCGGGGCTGAGGGTACCGGAGGACGTGTCGCTGGCCGGGTTCGACGACATTCCGCTGGTACGGGAACTGTCGCCGCCGCTCACGACGGTGGCGCTGCCGCTGACGTCGATGGGCGAGAGCGTGATCGCACTGGCGCTGCGGGAGACAGGGGCCGTACGGAGGGCGCGGGTGGTGCGGGTGGAGGGGGAAGTGGTGTTGCGGGGCAGTACGGGGGTGCCGGGGGGTGGAGTGCGGTGACCGGGGGCGCCCGGGGGCCGGCTTTGTCCTCAATCGCCCCCATGCCCTTGAGGTCTTGGGAGGGACCTCCTTGAGGCCGGGGGCAGGCGTGTTGGTGGGCAGCGAGCGCGTCAGTGGTGGTGGCAGGGGGGCGGCTCCGGTGGCCCGACGGCAGCTCTCTGAGCCGCTGCCATGTTCGACAAGTCGTCAGCCCGCCTTGGCGTCCCTCTGGCAGTAGGCCCAGAACCCGGCTGCAGTGACAGCTACCGTGTACAGGCAGAAGACCGCCACCGCGACCGGGGTGGACAGGTGGGAGCCGACCAGTGCCTGGGCGAAGGACCGTTCGTCGTCCGAGTAGGCGGAGACGTCGGTGAGCATCGCCCGGCCGGCCGCGAACGGCAGCCAGTCGCCCACGCCGTCCATCCCCGGCACGTACCCGAGGAGCGCACCCGCGAGGCGCTCACCGAGCAGCGGCCACAGGACCAGGAGCAGGACCGGAACGATGCGGCTGCGTAGCAAAGCGACCAAGGCCAGGCACAGCAGCGCCCAGCATCCCATCCACCCGACGAACCGGGCAGCCGGTGCCAGGACTTCGGTCCAGGCCGGCTGGGAGGCGCCGGCCATGGCCAGCGACACCGCGCAGGAGAGCGCCCCCAGCAACGCACTGGCGGAGGCTGCACCGGCTCCGACGGCGAAGCCGACCGCACACTTCGCCCCGTAGGCGGCACCGCGTCCGTTCACGGCCAGCCAGGTCGTCCGTGCGGCACCTGACACAAGATCGGTCGAGACCGGCCCGGTGCCCAGGACCATCACGAAGAAGCACAGGGCCGGGATCTGCATCGACAGCGGGGTCCACGCGATCACGTCTGCCACCGTCGCGGAGCTGACAGTGTGCTGGTTGCCGAGCTCGAGCAGGACCGTGATGCCGCTCAGCAAGCTCAGCACCGCCACCACGCCGAGCAGGATCCATGTCGAGCGCAGTGCGGTCAGATGCCGCCACTCGTAGCGGCATGCCCTGCGGAACGCGTCGGTAGGCCCGACCGCCACCGGGACCTTCATCACGGCAGATGTCACGAGATCCTGAACTCCTCTTGCGCTATGCCGAGGTAGAAGTCCTCCAACGAGGGTCTGTCCTCATGCAGCCAGTACAGCGGCACCCCAGCCTTCAGTGCGAGCGTGCCGATCCGAACGCGGTCCAGACCTGTAACGGTGGCTCTGTGCCCACCGGCGGGCTCCAGGCGCCCGCCGTGGTCGGCCACCAGCCGGGCCAGGGCCGACAAGTCCGGTGCCTCCAACGTCACTACACGTCGGTGGGACGCACGCTTGAGCACCTCCGTCATCGGCTCCGCCGCCACGATCCGGCCGCGGGCCAGCACCACCACATGATCAGCCAGTTGCTCCATCTCCCCCAGGAGATGGCTGGACACCAGCACTGCCCGGCCCTGCGCTGCCTGGGCACGCAGGAAGTCCCGCAGCCAACGGATCGAATGGGGATCGAGCCCATTCGCCGGCTCGTCGAGGATCAGCACGGGCGGATCGCCCAGCAGCGACTGCGCGATGCCCGCGCGCTGCGCCATGCCCAGCGACAGTTCGGACAGCTTTCGCCGGGCTGCATCGGTCAGCCCGACGGTCTCCAGTAGGTCGTCCACGCGTTCGTCCGGCACTGCGGACCCGGCGGCCACCATGCGCAGATGCGCACGCAGACGGTGCTTGGGGTGGCCCGCCACGCCTCCCAGGACCGCACCGACGACCGTGCCGGGCGCGCCCCACTCATACAATGGCCTGCCGAGGAAGAGTGTTCGCCCATCGCCCCTCGACAGGCCCAGCATGAGCTGGATCGTTGTTGTCTTTCCCGCGCCGTTCGCTCCGACGAAACCGGTCACCTCACCGGCGCGGAGAGTGAGTGAGACGCCATCCAGAACCCGCTTGGCGCCGAAGGACTGGCCAAGCCCCTGCGCCTCGACGAGGGCGTCACCCTTCTCCACTGCGCGCTTCCTTCACCTGGTAGACCGGCCGGCCGGCCGATTGAGCAGCAAACTTTGACTGAAACAGCCACCGTGTCCAGATCACTTCGGTTCATGTAGGGTCTTCTTGCGTTATCGCAAGGGGGAGGAAGCCTTCAAGGGCGACCTGAACAGGCGTGGAAACCGGAAGGTCCCCGCGCGGACTTCTTCCCCCGATTAAATTCCTTGAATACGCGACGGAAATACGCACATGTTCACGGCCCGGTCTATCGGCGCACGAGAGCAATCAGCTGCCAGACCAGTACGGCGTGCACAAGAATGCACATACCCCACGCTCCGGGCGTGCGCGTCCCACGACGGAATACCGTTGCCCATCCGGTTGCCACCAAAAGGGCGGACACGGCGCACAGAATCCAGGAAATGACAAGCCATGGCGTGGAGAGCTCCGTGAGAAGTCTGATCGCGGCAAGGGGCGCAAGCGTCAGAAGAGGCAGGGCCCATGTGCCTTCGGTGGCAGTGCGAAGGGGCTTGGTATCGGTCATCCGGGAGCTCCAGTGTTTCCGTGTCGCGGTGTACTGGCTGCAGCTGGGTCTGCGCGGGTGCACCCGCGCAGACCCAGCTGCAGCCATTCAGTCAGGGGTCACAAGCACTCCGGCCCCCTGAGCCTCGTCAGTGGAGGGCGTTGTAGATCTCCAGGAGCGTCAGCCCCGGGGAGACAGCCGCGAGAGGGGCCCTCGCATACCAGGGCAGACCGTCGTACCACTTCTTGAAGTCGCTGTACTTGCCGGCGATGGCCTTGGCGAAGCCGCCGACCTTCTGGAAGGCGGCCTTGATGACGCTCCACTTGCTGGCGGCCGAGACCTCACCGCTGGCTATCTTGTTCATCTCGGTCCGCTCGGCGGCCGAGAGACCGACCGCGAGCGAGCTCGCCAGCAGGGTGCGCGCGGCCTGCTGAGCCTCGGCCTGCTGCGTGACCGAGATGGCCTGAGGCGCGGCCGCGGTGGCCTGGGAGGCCTGGGCCAGGCCCGCAGCCCCGCCAAGAGCGATGGCAGCGGCTGCCGAAACAGCCGCCAGGCGCAGAGCATTACGGTTCATTCGTGTTATCCCTCGCGTCGTCGCAAGGGGAAGGAAGCCCATGGGCAACCCGAACAGGCGTGGAAACCGAAAGGTCCCCCCGAACCACTTCCCCCGATTACTTAGCTTCTGCCGAACCCTCTGGTCAAGGAGGAATCGGCGTGCTGGCACCTCAACCTTCAGGTGCCGAACACACGTGCACGATACCTTCTGGTCGATCACTTGACCATGGTGAAATTGGTCAACGGGCATCAGATATCCGACTGATTTTTCGACGACCTGCGGATTCACGCCTTGGTGCGTACTTACCCTTGGCTTGAACCAGCCTTTACCATCGCGGCAACGACTGGTGAGCTTCTGCACGCTTGCTTCGTGACGGTATTCGGTGTCACCGGTCAGGCTGCACCGCTGTGTCGTATCGGATGGTGCAGGTTCAGACCGTGCTGTCCCGTGCTCGGTGGAGAGGAGTCTCACGTGCCTGAAGGCGCGGTGCGAATCCCGTGGGTGGTCCAGCTGCCGTGTTCCCGCCCTGGTCCGGGCGGGCGGAGCATCCACGTCTCGCTGATCGCACTGTCCCGCGACACCCTGCATCCGCAGGCGTTGCGCACGTCGGTGGCGGTGCGGGCGGATGCGGATACGGTGGTGCTGACCTTCCTGGACGGCACCGAGGTCGAGGCGTGAGCGCGCGAGGCGAGGCGGTTCAGGGCTTGATGCCCTGGTTGTCCTCCCGTCGGTGGATGTGCCCGATAAGTTCCTGCGCCAGGGACTTGATCGTGTCGAGGCCGGCCCGCCCCCAGGGGCGGGGCACGGTGTCGACGGCGCAGACGGCGCCCAGTGCGACGCCCGTACGGTCGATGAGCGGCGCCCCCAGATAGGAACGGATACCTATCTCGTCGACGACCGGGTTTCCGGCGAATCGCGGGTAGTCGCAGACGTCCTCCAGGACCAGTGCCTTGCGCCGCGCGACGACATGCGGGCAGTAGCCGTGGTCGAGCGCCATGTAGCGGCCGCCACGGCCGCTGCCCGCAGCCGTGACACCCAGATCGGAACCGGTGCAGGTGCCGGCCGGGGTGTGCAGACCGGCGAAGAACTGCCGGTTCCCGTCAATGAAGTTGACCATCGAATACGGCACATCGGTCACTTCGGCCACCTTGTCGGCGAACGCGTCGAAGCTGTGGAACGAGGTGTCGCCCCGCTCCCCGAGCCCGAGCATCCGCAGCCGTCGGGTGCGGACAGAGGCATCGCGGTCGACGGGGGTCAGCAGCGGCCGTCCGGTCGCGTGTCGGCTCACGGATGGGATCCGAAGCCGGAGAGCGGGGCCGGTGCGGAGGTGGCGTTGATCAAGTGCTGCACCAGCGTGACCAGCGCTCCCGTGCCCGAGCTGGCGATCCGGGCGTCGCAGAGGACGACGGGCACGTCGGGCCCGAGGTCGAGCGCGGCACGTACCTCCTCAGGGCCGTAGCGGTAGGAGCCGTCGAACTCGTTGACGGCGACGATGAATCCGATGCCGCGCCGTTCGAAGAAGTCGACGGCCGGGAAGCACTCCTCGAGTCTCCGGGTGTCCGCCAGCACGACCGCGCCCAGCGCGCCCTGGGAGAGCTCGTCCCACATGAACCAGAAGCGCTCCTGGCCCGGGGTACCGAACAGATAGAGCACATGCTGCTCGTCGAGGGTGATGCGGCCGAAGTCCATGGCGACCGTGGTCGCGGTCTTGGACTCGATCCCCTCGAGGCTGTCGGTCGCCGCGCTGACCTGGGTGAGCAGCTCTTCCGTGCTCAGCGGTGCGATCTCGCTGACCGCGCCCACGAACGTCGTCTTGCCGACGCCGAAGCCGCCCGCCACCAGGACCTTGAGTGCGACGGGGAAGTACTCGGTGTCCCCGGTGCCGTCACCCCCGGGCGATCCGCCGAAGCCGTCAGAGCTGTCGTCGTAAGCCATCGAGCACTGCCTCCAGCAGGGATCGGTCGGTGGGCATGTCATGAAAGGCCGGCGGATGCGCGGTGACTGCGCCGCAGTCCACCAGGTCGGAGACGAGCACCTTGGTGACGACCGCGGGCAGCCGCAGATGCGCGGCGATCTCGGCGACCGAGGTGGGGCCGCCGCACAGCCCCAGCGCCACGGAGTGCTCGGGGCCGAGATGGGTCTGCGGATCGGTGCCCGTGGCCATCACCAGGGAGAGCAGGTCGAGCACGGTCGTCGGACGGGTACGGCCGTCGCTCACGGTGTACGGACGGATGAGCCGGCCGGCCGCATCGTCGAGCAACGGCCCGTCCTGCTGGGCCGACACCCTCACAGTCCCGTGGCGCTCGGTGCCCCGGCCGCTTGTCTGGCCGGGGTCATCAGATACGGCCGGACGCTCTTGACCAGCATGGTCATCTCATAACCGAGCACCGCGGCATCCGCTTCACGTCCGGCGAGGACGGCGAGACAGGTGCCGGAACCGGCGGTGGAGACGAACAGCAGCGTCGAGTCGAGCTCCACCACCACCTGGCGGACCTCTCCGTTGTCACCGAAGCGCGCTCCGGCGCTGCGGCCGAGGGAGTACAGGCCGGCGGCCAGCGCCGCCATGTGGTCGGCGCTGTCGGCGTCCATGCCGTGGAGGGATTTCACCAGCCCGTCGGCGGAGAGCAGGACCGCACTGCGCGTGTACGGCACACGCTGTACCAGCCCGCTCAGCAGCCAGTCGAGGTCCGAGACCTGACCGGACGGCATATCGGTCGCCATGGTGCATCTACTCCTTGAGGGTGTTCGTTTCGAGAGGGTCCGGGGCGGGGTGCGACGGTTCGGCGGGCGCGGTGACTCCGCGGACCGGCAGCGGTTCGAGTGGGGCCGGCGGTTGCCAGGCCTGCGGTGCGGGCGCGTCGCGGGTGCCGTCCGGGGCCTGCGCGGTGTCGGCGTCCGACACGCTGCGGGCCTCGGCGAGCTCGATGCCCCGGCGGAAGGACGCCATCAGGCCCGGGTCGTGCAGGACAGGTTGTTCGTCCTCGGTGCGCGGCGCGGGCGCCTCCCTGAGCTGTGGGACCAGGTGTTCCTGGTTGGCGCGCCTGGGGAGTTGGGGCCGCCCCATGGTGCCGCGGACGACTCCGGGGTCGGGCTGGAGAGCCGGAATCGCGTCGTCCGGGCGCTGGACGCCGGGGCGGGCATCGGCGGGGATGGACCGGTTGACGCTCTCGACACGCAGCGGCAGCGGTGGTGCTTCGCCCTGCCTTCGCAACTGCTGCGGTGGCTGATGCAGCCGCAGCGGCTGACTGGTTACCTGCGGCTGCCGGTTCTGGGCCGGCGCGGGGCCCAGGTCCCGCCGGCGGGCGGTGTCGTTCTGGGCCGGTGGCCGGTGTACGGGGCCGGGCGGCGGGACCGATGCGGCGTCGGCCGTCGTGGGCGCGTCCCCTTCGACCCCGAGCAGGGACTGCGGCAGCACCAGTACGGCCTGTGTGCCGCCGTAGATGTTGCTCTGCAGCCGGACCGCGATGCCGTGCCTGCGGGCCAGTGACGCGACGACGAACAGTCCGATCCGGCCGTCCTGCAGCAGATGGGCGACGTTGACCCGGTCGGGATCGGCGAGCAGGGTGTTCATCCGCTTCTGTTCGTTGGCCGGCATGCCGAGTCCGCGGTCCTCGACCTCCAGGGCGAGCCCTGCCGTGACGTGCTGGGCGCGCAACAGCACCTGGGTGTGCGGGGCGGAGAACACGGTGGCGTTCTCCACGAGTTCGGCCAGCAGATGGATCACATCGGCCACGGCGTGCCCGCGCAGCGTGCCGTCGATCGGTGGCACGAGCTTGACCCGTGGATAGTGCTCGACCTCGGCGATCGCCGAGCGCAGCACCTCGGTCATGGTGACCGGGTTGCTCCACTGCCGCCGGGAGACGGCGCCGCCGAGGACGGCGAGGTTCTCCGCATGCCGGCGGATGCGGGTGGCGAGATGGTCGACGTGGAACAGGCCCTTGAGCAGATCGGGGTCCTCGACCTCGTTCTCCAGCTCGTCCAGCAGCTGAATCTCACGGTGTACGAGCGACTGGAGCCGGCGGGCGAGATTGACGAAGACCTCGACCCGCTGTTCCTCGCCCGATTCATGGGTGAGCCGGGAGGCCTGCACGACTGCGGCCACAGCCCCTTCGTGCGAGCGGCCCATTTCCTGCGCGAGCAGGTCGAAGGCGTCGCTGCCGGGTGGCGCGGGCTGCGGGGGCCGCCGCGCGGGCAACGGTTCGCCGTTGCGCAACTGCTCCACCACCCGCTGCAGTTCGGCCTGCCCCTGGGCACTGGCACGGCGCAGGGCCAGACAACGGCCGAGGACGGTGGTGGCGACCCGGTTGGCGCCGAGGAACGCGGCGACCACAGCGGCGACGGCCAGCGCCGCGGATCCGCCCAGCGCGGTCCAGAGCGGGGTGGTCATCGGGGCACTCGTGGAGCGGACGGTGATGATGACTGCTGCGGCGCCGCACAGTGCGACGGCGATGGCCGGCAGCACGGCCGTGCGGAAGATCTGGGGTCGTATGCGGGCATCGGGGGACAGCTGTGCGGCGCGTGGCCTGGCGGCGGCCGAGTGGGCACGGGCCCCCGGCCGGCCGTGCCGCCCGCCTTCTCGGCGTTCCGGTCGCGCTTCGGGTGCGCGAAGTTGAGACATCAGCGTCCTCGGTACGTGGGGCACCAGGAATCGGCGTTCATGTGGTGGCACCTACGGTGGTCGGTCAGGCTCAGGTCATCGGTCGGGCAGGCCCGCAAGATATGAGCCCACCGTTGATCACCGGCCACACACGGTAGTCGCCGAGCGAGCATCCGTGGCGGGCAGTTGCAGAACTTGCCCGCCATCCGTCCCGCTCTGGTATGAGCTCTCGCACGGACAACCGAATACGCCTCATTGACACCCGGGCACGGACACCCGGGCAGCCGGAGCACGTAGAACGGCACGGCCGATCCGGCAGAGCCGGACGGCCCGAGCCGCTCCGAGCGCAGATTCCCCGGCCGTGGTCACGGAGGAGCTTGCAGGAGGTGGGTGCAGGACCCGCGAATCCACGAGCACGGACGGTGCTCAGGTGGGTGCCGTGCACGGTCATGGTTTTCATGGTGGGCGGTGCAGTCCGGGGTTGACGCCGTCGAGGTCGACGAGGAGGTGACGGGGGCCACGCAGGGACGGACTCGCACGGTAGGGCGGCGGGTCGACGACGAGTCGGGGGTTCTTCAGCCGGTGCGCCAGCTCGGTGAGGGCGATCTGCGTCTCGGGACGGGCCAGTGGGGCTCCGAAGCAGTAGTGGATGCCGCCGCCGAAGCCGAGGTGCTCGTTGTGCTCGCGGTCGGGGTCGAAGCGGTCGGGGTCCGGAACGAAGTCGGGGTCGCGACTGCCGGAGGCGAGCACGAGTACGACCGGTGAACCCTTGGGGATGGTGGTGCCGGCGATCTCGATGTCGTCGAGGGTGTTCCGGCTGTTGGACAAAATCTGCACCGGTGGTTCGTAGCGCAGGAGTTCCTCGACCACCCGGGCGGCCAGATCGGGTTCGTCGCCGCGGCGTAGCCGGTCGAGTACCTCGGGGTGGCGCAGGAGGGTGAGCATGCCGTTGGTGACGAGGTTGACGGTCGTCTCGTGGCCGGCGACGAGCAGCAGGGCCGCGTTGCTCAGTATCTCCTCGGGTGACATCGGCGTCTCGTCGCCGTCGCCGCTGAGAAGTCCGGAGAGCAGATCGTCGCCCCGTCGGCCGTGGCGGGCGTCGAGGAGCTCGGCGAAGTACTGGCCGAGGTCGGCGACGGCCTTCGCGCGCCTTTGTTGCCGCTCCACGATCCCGCCGGTGCTCGGGTCGCCGGCCTGGACGACCGCGTCGGACATTGCCTGGAATCGTGATTCGTCCTCGCGCGGGACTCCCAGCAGCTGGCAGATCACCGTCACCGGGAAGGGGTAGGCGAAGTCGTCGACGATGTCGACCCGGGTCGTGCCCGACCGGTCCTTCCCCACGAAGCCGTCGATCTCGCCGGTCACGATCTCGAACATGTGGGGAATCATGCTGTCGATGCGACCGGGACGGTGCGGTGGGCCGAAGTTCCGCGTCAGCAACCGCCGGAGCCGGTCGTGCTCGGGTGCGTCGGTCAGGATGAAACTGGGCGGGAGCGTGGCCGGGCCCTCGTCGAGCCCTCGCGCCGACGCCCCGGCGGCCAGCTCGGGGAGGTTACGCATGTCCGAGCTGAGCCTCGGGTCGTGGAGCAGGGCGACGATCTCCCGGTAGGTGCTCACGACATAGCTCCCGTCCTCCACCCGTACCACGGGCGTCTTGCGCAGCTCGGCGTAGAGCGGGTACGGGTCGGCGCGGTGGGAGTGGTCGAGGATCTGCTGCCAGATGCTGGTCTGGTTCATGGAACATCTCCCGCAACTCGGAGGTCCGGACGCGTCGTGGTTCGGGCAGGCGTCACAGGTACGTCCTGCGGACCAAGGTGGCCCGCCGCTCGCTGGGCCCGTGACCGGTCACCACGACGGTGGCGTGAGGGGTGGGCCTGTCGGGGACCTCGGCCGCGACCGGCCGTGCGTCGGTGGGCTGGTCGGTGGTGCGGAGGACGGCGGGAACGGCGCCGCCCGGTCGATCAACCCCGCGTAGAACTCCAGCCACTTGGACTGGTTGAAGCCGACCGCCGCGGTGATCCGCCCGCGGTAGCCGTAGACGGCGACGAAGCGGCGCTCGGCCACCGATCCCTGCGCGATGACGACGTGGTCGGCATGGGTCGGGACGCCGACCGACTTGATCTCGGTGCCGAACTGGGTCGACCAGAACTCCGGCAACGCCAGGTGCGGCCATCGTTCGCCCTCGCCGCTGATCATGTTGTGTGCGGCGATCTCCGCCTGGGCGACGGCATTGCCCCAGTGCTCCAGTGAAAGGTACTGGTAGTCGTAGACGGGGTGCGGGCAGCGGGCCACGTCGCCCGCGACGAACACATCGTCGGTGACGACGCCGTTGACGTCGACGGCGCGGCAGCCCGCGTCGCATGCCACACCCCAGACACCTGCCGCCAGTCCCGAGCCTTCCAGCCACTCGACGTTGCGGATGCTGCCGAGCGCGGCCACCGCCACTTCGACGTCCAGAGTGCTGCCGTCGGACAGACGCGCGCGCCGCAGCCTCCCGCTGTCATCGCCCTCCAGCGACTCGACCCGAACGCCGCACCGCAGGTCGACGCCGTTGTCGCGCTGCATCTGCGCCGCGACCCCGCCGATCACCGCGCCCAGCGCCCCGGCCAGCGGGGCCGGGCCTCGCTCCAGGACGGTCACCGGCAGATCCAACTCGCGGCAGGCGGAGGCGACCTCACAGCCGGTGAACCCGGCGCCGATGACCAGCACCCGGCCGGGTCCGGCCACCAGCCGCTGCCGCAGCCCTTCCGCGTCTTCCGGCGTATGCAGTGCGAACAGCCCGTCGAGCGCGGCCTCCGCCTCGTTCGGCCACGGGCGCGCTCGCACCCCGGTGGCGATGAGCAACCGGTCGAATCCCACCTTCGCGCCATCGGCCAGCAGCACCTGCTTGCCCCTCAGGTCAAGTCCCGTGGCCGCGACTCCGAGCCGCCAGTGCGCGTCGAGTGCCTCGTGGCGGGGCAGTCCGGTCCGCCGCGCCGGAACCTGGCCCATGAGGACCTGCTTGGACAACGGCGGCCGGTCATAGGGTGCGTGAGGCTCGTCCCCGATCACGGTCAGCGAGCCGGTGAAGCCCTCCCGGCGCAGCGTACGACCAGCCCGCAGGCCGGCCAGGGACGCCCCGACGATGACGATGCGCCCCGTACGCTTGAACGCTCCCCCAGAGCCGGGGGCGGCCACGTGCTTCTCGGGCGCGGGCTGCCGGAGCCGGGTGTCGTCACGGTCGAGGAAGATGGCCTGGACCGGGCAGGCCGCCGCGGCCCGCGCGACCTTCTCCCGCTGCGCGTCGTCCGGATCGGTGTCGTACAGCAGCGCCTCGTCCCCCCGGATGGCAAACACATCCGGTGCGGCGAAAGCGCACTGTGCGTATCCCTGGCACCGTGTGAGGTCCACGACGACCTTCATGTGGACGCCCCTTCCGAACCCTGCGGATCGGCCGTCTCGTCCCACGCCCGCGCACGCACGTTCCGCCATCTCAGTGGATCACGGCACACCCGGGACCGCATCCCGCTGCGGGCCTCAGCAGGAGTGCCGGCTTCCTGTCACGATGCCGTCGACCGTCCGACCTGCGCGGAGCGGGGCCAAGCGCACATGCCTCGGTCGACAGGCGCGGAGGGGTTGCCAGCGGCTGGTAAGAGGCGGAGCGTGGGAATACGGGGGTGAAGCAGAACTCGGGGGTCTCCACAGGACGAGGTTCATCATGACCAGAACTGTGCGTAGACGAATCCCAGCGTTCGTGTGTGCATCCGCCTTGGCCTCAGCACTTGCCTTCTCAATAGCTGCGCCGACAGCCCAGGCGGCGCCACAGGTTCCGGCACAGACCACCGCGTCACAGGCCGTACCCGCCGGCTGGTGCGACTGGCACCCAAGCGAGTGCGGATGGCAGCCATGGACCACCACCTATCCCGTGTACCCCGTGTACCCCGTGTACCCGGTCTACCCTGTGTACCCCGTGTACCCCGGCTACTACTAGTCACGACTTAGGCGGTCCGCGGTTCGAGTAGCGCGGGTCCCGGGGTGGTCCGAGCTGCGGGTCCGGTAGAGGTCCCACCCCGCCGTCGAGCCGGAAGAGCGGGGCACTCGATGTCAGCTCAGTTCGGCATCAGATCTCCGCAACAAGCTCGTCATCAGGGGCCGCCGTGACGACGGCCGCGGTCGACTCCAGGGGCGGCCACTCGGCCCACCCCTCCAGGGGAACGGCGCGTGACGATTCGTAGTTGGTGATGGTGACCACCGCAGCCGAAGCACGGCCACGAAGAGGATGGGGCCGCGCCGATGGGCCATGAGCACGTCCGGCGTCCACAGGCTGAAGGCGGTCCCGGGGACAGGCACGACGAAGCTCCTGGCAGTCGGCGGGTGGTCTTGGTCGTCACCCCGTCTGCCAGGAGCTTCATCGCTGCGTACTGCTTGGGCGCCTCACCCTGGAGGCGACCCCGTGGGTGAGCCGTCTCCCGTGGTCGGCAAGATCAGCAGGGGAAGGTGCCGCTGTAGAGGGCGTGTCCGTAGGAGGAGCTTCCGGAGCCGAAACCGTAGATGCCGTCGTCGCTCCAGACGGCTTCGCGGAAGCCGCTGACGCAGGTCGAGGTCGGCGCGATCGCGAAGCCCTCCAGGTTCTCGGTCGGCATGACGGCCGGGTTCTTGTAGGTCACGTCCGGCACGAGCGCACCGGAGGCGTTGACCTTCATGAAGGTGTGCGTCTCGCCGCACGTGTTGTCGCAGGTCGCGATGAGGCGCTGGGTTCCGGCGTCGAACGTCACGTCCATCACGGAGGCCTTGCCGGTCGCGATCGCGCCGAACGTGGTGAACGTGCCGTCGGAGTTCAGGCCGTAGACGTGCAACGTGCCGTCATACTCCAGGCCGGCGAAGAACAGGCCCGACCCGTGCAGCGGGTAGTTCGCCGGGTTGTAGGCGGCGCCGGTGCGCGGGTCGACCCAGCCGTTCGCGGTCAGCCAACTGTCCGGCACGTAGCCGACGCCCTCGAAGCCCAGGTTGGCGTCGTCCTTGTCGCCGGTGTTGAGCTGCGGGAACTGCGAGGTCATGTCCCACTGGTGAACCGGCGTCAGCGTCGAGCCGGTCGCCGCCGGGTCGAACTCCAGGATCGTGTCCTTGGGCGCCGTGTTCTTGGTGTTGTCGCGCTCGGAGGTCACGTAGATGTGGCCGTTACTGCCGACCGTCAGACCCTCTGCGTCCGGCTCGCCGGAGCCGCCCGCGAAGCGGATCTGCTTGCCGGTCGCGCTCCACGACGAGTCCGGGATCCACTTGCCGTTGCTCTTGGCCAGCTTGTACAGCCAGTTCTTGTTCTTGGCGGCCCACAGCACCGACGGGTGCGCCGGGTCGAAGGCCAAGCCGCTCAGGTCCCGGCCTTCCGGGCCGGTGGACGTGGTGAACGCGCAGACGTTGTCCGCGATCGTGACGTCAAGGCCGCCCGGCCACGCCAGGGTGCCCGTCGGGGTGGAACCCGTGCCGCCGGCCGCCTCGGGGGTGCAGCCGCTGGTGAGCGAGCCTCCGCCGCCCAGCAAGTGTCCGGTCTCATCGCCGCCGCCACCATCGCCGCTGCCGGAGCAGGAGTTCGCGCTGCCGAGCGTCGCGGTCGTGGCGGTCCGGAACCAGCCGCTGCCGTTGGTGCAGCGCTCGTCCGACGGCTTGGCACCGTCGGTCGCCCAGGTCACCGAGTCGATGCTGTTGCCGTTGTTGTCGACGAGGAAGGCCGAGTCGTTGTCGCCCAGTCCGATGGTGGAGTTGAACGTGACGTAGCCGCCCGCGGGGATGCTGGTCGCGCTCGGCGAGGAGGACGAGATCGAGGCCGCGGAGTGGGAGGTGTCGTTGTCGACGTACTTCCACGACCCGACACTGACCGCGCTCGTTCCGCCGTTGTACAGCTCCACGGTGTCGGAGCCGTTCGAGGTGACCTCGTTGATCCGCACCCGGCTCGCCGCCGGGATCGACGACGGGCAGCCCGAGGCGTTCGAGGCGCCGAACGTGGTCGCCGAGGTCGTGGTCACCCACGCCCCGGAGCCGTCGCCGCCGCAACGCGCCATCGCCGGCTTCGCCTTGTCGGTCGCCCACTCGACGCGGTCGACCACCGTGCCGCCGGACGTGTAGATCACCAGCTTGTCCGAGTCACCGAGCCCCTTGGGCGAGTTGAAGCTGACGAAGCCGCCCGCCGGGATCGTGCTGGAGGACGGGCTGAACGTCTGCGGCGAGAAGCTGTCGTCGGACATCTTCCAGCCGCTGATGCTGACTGCGGTCGAGCCGGTGTTGTACAGCTCCACCGTGTCGTTGTTCGACGAGGTGACTTCGTTGATCCGAACGTTCGGGTAGCCGGCCGGGTCCGCGGCAGCCGCAGACTGAGCGGCCAGCATCCCTGTGATGAGCAGTCCTGAAAGCGTCAAAGCCGCAGCGCATACCGAGGCGACGCCGGAATGTGAGTGTGAGGTAGGCACGAGTTGAAACTCTGGTGACACGATCTTGAAACGGCGTGTACTCCAGCTGAACGCCACCTGCTGACCACCGCAACGCCAGGCGCACATCGCCACCTTGCGAACACCGGAGGACCGAGGTTCGTCGCATTGGATCCCTTCCTTCGCTTCGCGGATCACAGAGTCCGGTCCGTGTTCGCCGATCGCTGGCAGCCTCCACTACTCGGTGATACCGTATAGTGGTACTCGGTACTACGCAGTACCACTAGGACCGAGGAGGACTCGCGATGGACGACCTGACGGAGATGCTGAAGGGCACGCTCGAAGGGTGCGTGCTCGAAATCATCGGCAGCGAGGAAACCTACGGGTACGCCATCACCCGCCGGCTGAACGATCTCGGCTTCGCCGACGTCGTCGAAGGGACGGTTTACACGATCTTGCTGCGACTGGAGAGGAACAAACTCGTCCAGGTGACGAAGCGACCATCCGGGGTCGGTCCGCCGCGCAAGTTCTACGCGCTCAACGACGCCGGACGCGAGGAACTCGCGAAGTTCTGGACGAAATGGCAGTACGTCTCATCACGCATCGACAGGCTCAAGGAGGGCGGGAGATGAACTTCTGGGAGACCATCACAGGCAGCGATCTCACCAGGGAATGGAAGGCGTTCGAAGCCCGGGCCGAGGCCCTGCCGGACGAATACCGGGTGGCGTGGGAACAGATCAAGGGCCACCTCTTCCCCCATGGGAGCTTCACCGGCCGCAACCTGATGCCGATCCTCGACGCAGCCCTGGGGCTGCTCGAAGAAACAGCGGCCGACGGGCAGAGCGTCCACGAGGTGCTCGGCGACGACATCCGAGGCTTTTGCACGGCACTGGCCGGTGGAGAAGGGGCCCGAACCTATCGCGACCGGTGGCGCGAGCAGTTGAACAGGAACGTCGCAAGGAAATTGAGCCGGCTAGGAGGCTGACGTGGGCATCCAGGACATCATCGAGGGCAAGAAGCAGTGGCGGGCGCACATGGCTCGAGTCAAGGCGCTCCCGCCGGACTACCAGATCGTCTACAAGGAGATTCAGAAATACCTGTTCAAGGTCGGACCGATCGACCTTCCTGACGGGCCCCTGCTCCCCGGGATCGTCGACTTCTTCGAGGAGGGCGCCGCCGCGGGCAAGGGGGTCTTGCAACTCATCGGCAGCGACGTCGCCGCGTTCTGCGACGACCTGGTCAAGGACTCACGCACCTATGCGGACGTCTACCAGGAGTCCATCAGCAGGGAACCCGGCACGGCCGGGAAGTAGCACCCGTCGCCTCATGCCGGTGGGCGCGTAGCCCGCACGCGCGGTTCGTTCGCCTCGGCGCAGCGCGAACAGGCGCGGACCGACCGGTCACCGGAAGCCGCCGCAGATCCTGTCCACCGAGGTGGTCGAGCAGGCTGGCGATACCTGGCTCAGTCCTGCCCGTACCCCCGGCGGGCAGGTCTCCGGCGGCGGGCCGCTCGACCCCGTTCTCCAAGATGACACGACTGACGTGTAGCACGGACAGTCACTCAATCCGGATTCCGTAACAGCTTCCACTCCCCTGCGTCTCCAGCCTCCGAAGGGAAGCCACCATGCCTTCATCTGTCATGCCCACATCCAGGCAAGGCGACGGTCACCCGTCGCCGACCGCCGTCTCCGCCGTCGGGCTACGCAAGTCATACGGCGAAAAGCTCGTCCTCGACGGTATCGATCTGCGCATCCCGGCCGGGTCTGTGTTCGCGCTGCTCGGCCCGAACGGCGCCGGCAAGACCACCGCCGTGAAGATCCTGTCCACGCTCATCACCGCCGACGCCGGTGACCTGAACGTCGGCGGGCACGACCTGGCCGCCGACCCACAGGCGGTCCGTGCCGCCATCGGTGTCACCGGGCAGTTCTCTGCTGTCGACGGCCTGATCACCGGCGAGGAGAACATGCTCCTCATGGCGGATCTGCACCACCTGTCCAAGAGCGAGGGGCGGCGCACCGCCGCCGAACTCCTGGAACGCTTCGACCTGATGGAGGCCGCGAAGAAGCCCGCCTCGACCTACTCCGGCGGCATGAAACGCCGCCTCGACCTCGCGATGACGCTGGTCGGCAACCCGCGGATCATCTTCCTTGACGAGCCGACGACAGGGCTCGACCCGCGCTCCCGCCACAACATGTGGGGCATCATCCGCGGCCTCGTCTCCGACGGCGTGACCGTCTTCCTCACCACCCAGTACCTGGAGGAGGCCGACGAACTCGCCGACCGCATCGCTGTATTGCATGACGGCAGGATCGCCGCCGAGGGCACCGCCGAGGAGCTCAAGCGGCTCATCCCGGGCGGGCACGTCCGGCTCCGCTTCACCGACCCGGTCACGTACCGGTCCGCCGCTGACGCCCTGCGCGAGGTCAGCCGGGACGACGAGGCACTGTCGCTGTCCATCCCCAGCGACGGCAGTCAGCGCGAACTGCGCTCCATCCTCGACCGGCTCGACTCCGCCGGCATCGAGGCGGACGAACTGACCGTCCATACCCCCGACCTCGACGACGTGTTCTTCGCCCTGACCGGCCCAACCAGCGTCCCCAACCAGCCCAAGGAGACCGTCCGATGAGCTCCCTCCCCCTCGCCGTACGCGACTCGAACACGATGCTGCGCCGCAACCTGCTACACGCGCGGCGCTACCCCTCAGGGACCCTGAACCTGCTACTCACGCCGATCATGATGCTGCTGCTCTTCGTCTACATCTTCGGCGACGTGATGAGCGCGGGCATCGGCGGCGGCGGCGCCGACCGCTCCGACTACATCGCCTACATCGTCCCGGGCTTGCTGCTGATGACCATCGGCAGCACCGTGATCGGGGCCGCGGTGTACGTCTCCATGGATATGACCGAGGGCCTCATCGCCCGCTTCCGCACGATGGCGGTCTACCGCCCTTCGGTACTCATCGGGCACGTCGTCGGCAGCGTGCTGCAATCCGTCATGAGCGTGGTCCTCGTCGGCACCGTCGGCGTGGCCATCGGCTTCCGCTCCACGGACGCAACCGTCCTGGAGTGGCTGGCAGCATTCGGGCTCATCGTGCTCTTCGCCCTGGCGCTGACCTGGATCGCAGTCGGCATGGGCCTGGCCAGCCCGAACCCCGAGGCGGCCAGCAACATGGCAATGCCGCTGATCCTCCTCCCGCTCATCTCCAGCGCCTTCATCCCGGCCGACACCATGCCCGGCTGGTTCCAGCCGATCGCCGAGTACCAGCCCTTCACCCCCGCCATCGAAACCCTCCGCGGCCTCCTCCTCGGCACCGAGATCGGCAACAACGGCTGGATCGCGATCGCCTGGTGCGTCGGCCTGATCGCGCTCGGCTACCGCTGGTCGACGGCGCAGTTCAACCGCGACCCGAAGTAACCGGGACGACCGCGCCGGCCGCCCCTCACAACACGTCCCGCCCCGTCCGCGTGCAGATCTGCACCCGTATGCCCGGCCGGAGGCGGGCCTGCTCGCCATCAAGTCCCCACCAACGAGCCTGAAGGCGGGCGCTGACCAGCAGCGATGACTTTACGAGCCCCACCGGGCAGGCACGACCTCGAAAGGCACCTTGCCGTGCGGCTGCCCGTTGACCTGCAGCTCCAGGAAGTGTGTGCCGGGGTGCAAGACACGTGTACTGACCGGTGCGAAGGATCGGGAGGCGCTGAGTGCGGCTCGTTCCCCGGCCTGGATCGTTCGGACAGTCAGTTTGAAGACCTTCGGGGAGGTGGTCGCGTTAGCCTTGCGATAGTGGACGATGTAGTCGACAGCCAGGCGTTGGGGTTTGTCTCCGCGGTTTTCCAGGGTGAAGTCGAAGCGGAGCTGTTCGCCCACCGCGACAATGTCCCGCGCCACGTTCGGACCGGTGACGGTGAGGTCGACAGGGAGCTCGAAACCCAACAGTGCCAGGGCTCGCTGGTCACCTTTTTTGACTGCGGTTCGCAGCGCGTGGCGGATCAGCCGGGGGGTGTGGGTGTCTGGTTTGTCGGCCCAGGCGGCGGCCACGTCGACGGCCAGTTCGGGCTGTGTGTGACTGATGTCGTTGAGATGGTTGGCGACCGACCGGCGCACGTACTCCGAAGGGTCTTTGTACAGGGCGTTGAGGATGGGAAGCGTGGTCTCGGGGCGTTCCTGGATGGCGGGTACGCGGACCGCCCAGGGCAGGCGTGGTCGCGTGCCTTCGCTGGCCAAGCGGCGCACATGCTCATCCGGATGAGCAGTCCACTTCTTGATCACGGCCAGTGCGCGGTCCAGGTCTGTGTTCAGCAACCGCCGGATGGCAAATTCGGCCGTCAGGCGAGGGGTGAGATCCGACAGAAGGCACAGGGCGTCCTCGAAGCACGTTCCCTGAGGCGCAGTGGTGGCCTTGGCGGCAACGGCTTCGGAGACTGGCCAGATCATCCAGCCGCTGAAAGCGGGGTCGGCGAGCGCGGTGCGCACGGCGGCGGCGAAGGCTGCGTACGGTGTCGGTCCGGCGCGCAACAGGGCGTCGCACAGCAGGTCGCTGCGTTCGCGCAGGCCCAGGCCTGCCAGGCGCGGCGCGCATTCGCGCACCGCGGATGCCACGGAATGCTGGTCCGCCTTCTGCCAGCAGTCGGCCAGAGCGTGCACTGTGTCCACGCCGAGCAGTTCATCCGCAGTCGGCACAGGGCCTCTTCCTCATCGTGTCGTGCCGCACGTCCGCGCGTGCGGTCCATCGGTGTGGCAGGGCGAGCTCGACTTGTCACGTCCCTGGGTGCTGGACCCCGGTGCCGGCCGGCGGGCAACCAGGTGCTGGAGGTGATGCGCGCCGCCGCGCGGGTTGATTTACCTTCGGCAGGGCGGGAATTGGCGTTCAGCAGCAGCGGCTCTGTGCCTTCGGTTACGTGGGGCCGGTTTCTACGTAACGGGCGCGCATGGCGTCGCTGGCGGCGGGTCCCGCGGTGTAGACGAAGGCTTCGCTGTCGTCCAGTCTCCTACCAGTGGCGGCGTCGACGACGACCGGTTCGACCTCTTTCCCGGTCTTGGCGTCAACCAGGATCATGCTGCGTTCCTCCGGCGCCAACCGTGAGTTGCCCCAGGCGGCGAGGGCGACGATGACCGGGCGGATCGAGCGGCCGAGGTCGGTGAGGACGTACTCGTAGCGGGTCGGATTGTCCTGGTAGGGGCGGCGCTCGAGCACTCCCTCGGCAACGAGGGACTTGAGGCGGGTGGTGAGCATGCTCGAGGAGATGCCGAGGTTTTCCTGGAACTGATCGAAGCGGGTGTAGCCGTCGAACGCGTCGTGCAGGATCAGCAGGGTCCACCATTCACCGACATGCCCCACGGTCGTCGACAGCGGACACTCTCTGTCTTCCAGTCTGATTCGGCTCGCCACGTTGACCACCTCACGCGCATAGGCGCTAAAGCACAACTTACTACTTCTATTTTAGCAGCTACGCGAGGCGGGCCTTCTCACGCCCCCTTCCCTCGGGATACGGGTCGTCGGCGTCTGCGTGAGTGGCGCGGACGGCGAACATGCGCGGGAGACCTCCGCTGCAGCTGATGCAGTGCTCAAGTCATCCCGGCCGGACCGCCGGTACGTCCGGCCGGGCCCCGCCTCATCAGGCTCGGCCCCGGCCGGTTTCGGCACGGGAGGGCGTTATTGGCCGGGCGGGTAGTCCGCGCCCCGTGAAAGGGCCTCGTGCGCGCGGATGCCGGCGAGCGCAGTTTCGATATGGCCGACGGCCCGCTCGAAACCGGCACCGCCGAGCACGAGTTGACGCGGCGGATCGTCCTGGTTCATCGCGGCGATAACGGCCCGTACGCCCCGTGCGGCGTCGCCGGGCTGCTTCCCGTCCTGCTCGACCATGGCTGCATGGACGGACCGGAGCATCGGCCGGTAGTCCTCAATGGTCTCCTGCACCGGTTCCTCGGCGAACCCGGCGTAGGCACGGGTGCGGAACGCTCCCGGCTCCACGGCCATCACGTTGACGCCCAGCGGCGCCACCTCCTCGCGCAGCACGTCCGTCATTCCCTCGATCGCGAACTTGGCCGCACTGTAGAAGCCGAAGCCGACGACGCCGGACAGGCCTGCAACCGAGGACATGTTGATAATCCACCCGCTGCGCCGGGCCCTCATGCCGGGCAGAACGGCGCGGGTGACTGCCAGGACCGCGAAGAAGTTCAGCTCGAACAGCTTCCTGACCGCAATGTCCTCCATGCCCTCCACGGACCCGTACCAGCCGCGGCCGGCGTTGTTGACCAGCACGTCGATCGTGCCGAAGCGGGCTTGTGCGGTCGAGACGGCCAACCGGATCTGCTCGGCGTCGGTGACGTCCAGCTGCAGGACGAGGACCCGATCACCGTAGGGCGCGGCCCAGGCATGCAGTTCCTCAGGTCTGCGGGCGGTCAGCACGACACGGTCGCCATTGTCCAGCGCGGCATCCGCGTAAGCCATGCCGAACCCGCCGGGGGTGCCTCCGGTGATGAACCAGGTCTTCATAGACATCTTTCTGTCGGCAGAGGAGGAAAAAGGTGGGGACTGCCGCGGCGCAGTCGCGGTCAGGGCTCGATGACGAGACGTTGGATGCGGCCGTCGCGCAGCGTGAACTGGTAGCGGAGGTCGACGACGCCGCCGGGGAAGTCGCCCTCGAGCCGATGCACGGCCGTGTAGTGGGACGCATCGATGCTGTGCGCGCCGGTGAGTACGGTCGTGTACGTGTACTCGCTGGCCGAGCGGTTCAGCCAGGACTCGATGGCCGCGGCGCCGGTGTAGGTCTTGCCGTCGTCGGTCACGGTGGCGTCGTGGGTGAACGCTGTGATCGCAGTGGCGGCGTCGCGCTCGCGGTGGGCCGTCAGGTACTCGGTGACGACGCCTGGCAGTACGTCGGCCTGGGGCTGGTTGCCGTTCATGGCACCTCCAAGTGAGTGCGGGTGGGCGGAAGCCGGGGGTACGAGATGAAGGGCCCTCACCAGGGACTCGCCTCGAGTGCGCCGGCAGAGAGGGACCACGACCCCCGGTTACTGCTAGATCCGAAGTTATGACTTCGACTTTAGCACTCACTGAGCACGGGGCTCGCCGCGAAATCGGCGGGTCCCGGCGCCGGCTGCTCGCGGCTGGTTCCTCGACCACCTTCCGTGTCTTGTGGCCGGCGAGGGCACAGATTTTGGCTCCGCGGGACGCGGACTTGGACTTGATCTGCCGGAGGAGTGCTGCCGGCACCCCCTTCGAGATCCTGACGCTAGTGGAGCCCGACAGGGCTTGCCTGCCGCACGTTCGGGAGATCGCGGCCGAGTGGTTGCCCGTGTGCTGCCGGACCGGCCTGTGCGCCGAGGACTTTGTTCGCTCGGACCTGTCGTGATGGAGATGCTGTCCAGCGATCCCGAGGACGGAGGGCAGTCCGAGGGCACAAGGTCGGCCCGCAGCGGCCTGTTCGCGCGGTCTGCTTCCGGGTTCGCTGTCCGTGTGAGCCGGGTCGGACACTGTGACCCTGCGTTCCGGTGACTTCTTCACCATTCCCAGGGACGTGCCCCACGGCATCAAGTCCGGCCCCGATGGAGCGCGGGCCCTCAATATCAGCTCGCCAGCCGGATTCGCCGAGCTCATCGCCCGGGCCGGCACCCCACTTCACCCGGCCACGCCTGAGACCGAGCTGGACGCGGAGCTGTTGATGGCAGTGACCGAGGAACTCGGCGATGTCGTCCTCGGCCCGCCCGGCATGACCCCCGCCGACCTGGACCGCCTCGACCAGTGGCCGCGGAAAGCGACCTTTGCGCGGGCTGATCTCCTCGCCGCGGAGCCTGACGCGACGTTCGGTCGCGGCAGGAGGTGGGCGTTGTTCGGCCGCAGCACCTTCGAGAGGCGGCCGTCCTTCGCCTTCCAGTGCGCTCTGCCGAGTAGCCGGAGGGGGTCTCACCCTCCGGTTCTCATTTCAGCCTCCGTCATCCTGGCGAAACACCTGCGTCATTGTGTTCAAGCTTTCGTCCCTGCCCCGAGTCACCGCTCACCCGCAAGATCAAGATCGCGGCTGTCCTGACCCTGGGCAACGTCCGTTGCTTTGGTACGGCGCCAGGGGTGTGCGATCGGGGCAGCCACGGCACGCCACCAGGGATCGAGGGGAAGCGTTCCCGAGGGCTCGAAGGGCTCGCCCGGCTGCGGGAATGCGGCCGGCTGCTCGGCTTCCTCGGCGGCGTCCTTGGTCCACTCGCCGGGCTCTGCCCACGGGTGCATGGAGAGCGTGAAGGTGCCCCAGTGGATGGGCATCATGACGCCGTGCGGCTTGCCCCCTTGCAGGTCAAGGTGCGCCTGGACCCCCTGAGCCGGCGTCATATGGATGTCGGGCCACCCACCAGGGAGAGGCGTAGAGTCCGTGTGGTTCTTGGGCCAGTACTCCGAATACGCACCGATCTGGATCATCGTCGCGTCGAACGGGCCGTGCTCGGCGCCGATGTCCTTGAAACCGGGGAAGTAGCCGGTGTCCCCGGAGTGGTAGATCCGGTGCTCGGGGCCCGCGACGACCCAGGACGCCCAGAGCGTGTGCTGCTGGTTGCGCAGGCCGCGTCCGCAGAAGTGCCGGGCCGGAGTCGCGGTGAAGCTGATCCCGGCGACGTTCGTGGTCTCGTTCCAGTCGAGCTCACGCATCCGGTCGGTGGACACGCCCCAGCGCTCCAGGTGGGCACCGACACCGAGCGGCACCACGAAGACCGTGTCCGTGCCCGCCAGGGCGCGGATTGTCGGCAGGTCGAGGTGGTCGTAGTGGTCGTGCGAGATCACGACCGCGTCGAGCGGGCCGAGCGTCGCGAGCGGCAACGGCACCGGGTGCAGCCGCTTGGGTCCGGCGAACGCGAATGGCGAACAGCGCTCGCCCCACACCGGGTCGAAGAGCACCCGTCGGCCGTCGATCTCGGCGAGCACGCTCGAGTGGCCCATCCAGGTGAGCCGCAGCCCCGAGGCCGGCGGCCGGGCGAGGTCGGCGAGAGTGGTCGCATGAACGGGCACCATGCCGTTCGGTGACCTGCGTACCCGCTCCTCCTTGTGGAAGTAGACCTTCGCGAACTCCAGCGTCGAGCCGGACGGCCTGGTCCGCGCCCCCACCGGGTTCTGGAAGACCCCGTCGGCGAAATTGGGCGAATTACGGATGCGCTCCATGCGGGCGCCCCCCGGGTCGGCGCCGAATGCGGCGGGTCGCAGCGAACGCAGCCGGGTACGGAGCGAATGCAAGGAGTCAGCGCCGGTCACAACATCTCCTGAGGGAGTCGGTGTCGTTTCATTATGAGCAGGGGGTAGGACAGTGCGAGTACGGGGCGGCCAACGGAATGACGGCGGGGGCACGCCGTCTCAGCCACGCGGCTGCCCGTACACGTGTTCGACGTGCAGCCGTAGCACGATCCGCCGGTCGCGGACCATCGCGCTGCGGTAATCGTCCCAGTCGGGGTGCTCGCCCTGCACGTCGCGGTAGAGCGTGATCAGCTCCTCGACGGTCGCGTCGGACGGATCGGTGGCGACCGGCGACAACTCGGCCGTGCCGTCCGCGACCGTCCAGGCCCAGCGGTCCTTGCTGGTGACGTGGTAGCTCGCCCGCGGATCGCGCCGCAGGTTCCGCGTCTTCGCCCGGTCATCGGTGATCGAGACACGGATGATGCGCTCTGCGGGATAGTAGAAGTGATTGACATTGGACAGCTGGGGCCGGCCGTCCCGCTTCAGCGTCACGAGCACCCCGCCGCTCTCTTCGGCGATCAGCCGAAGGAGCGCATCCTGCTGTGCATCGAATCCCGTCATGACGAATCCAACGTGCACACCGATCGCAGGATTCCGCGTTCCGCCACTGACTCATGTCACATCCGGCGGCCGTCGCCCGGCGCATCCGCGACAGCAGCCCGCCGGCACCGGTGAACACCGGACAAGGAAACCGGCCACGACCGCCCGCATGTCGCTCGACCGGTCCCGCACCCTGGTGGACCGATCAGGCCCGCGCACGGCGAGAAGCCCCTGGTCGAGCTGACGACCATGGTCGCCGTGGAGAACATGCGCTCCCGCACCGATTCCCACTCGGCCCGATCCGAACGAGAGTCCCTGACTCCAGCCACTGAACAAGCATTCAGCAAGGGCCACATTGACAGGGGCGCCCCCGCCTCCAGATACTGACCGGCGATTCAGTAAGTCGTTGACTGCGGCGGTCACCCCGGACCACCGAAGGCGCTCGCCCGGGCCCGGCCCGGACCACTCCGGGGCCCACGCTGATCACTGATACCGAGGAGACACCCCGATGACGACTCCGAAGGCGCCGGCGGTGTCCCCGGCCGCTCCGTCCGCCCCGCTGATCTCGCTGACCTGGACGGACCACGTCACCGGACGCCAGGGACATCTGGTCGTCGACCGGCTGGTGCGCGGCGTGTCGAGTGGCGGGCTGCGGATGCGAGCGGGCTGCACGCTCGACGAGGTGGCGGGACTTGCCCGGGGCATGACGATGAAGGAGGCCCTGCACTTCGATGCCGATGACACACAGGCGCGCTACATACCGCTCGGCGGCGCCAAGGGCGGCATCGACTGCGACCCGCGCGACCCGGAGGCGTACGGAGTGCTCGTGCGCTATCTGCGGGCCGTGCGTCCGTATATTGAGAACGTCTGGACGACCGGTGAGGATCTCGGACTCACCCAGGACATCGTCGACCGGGCGGCGGCCGAGGCAGGGCTCGTCTCCTCGATCCAGGCGGTCTATCCGCTGCTCGACGACGAGACGGCGGCGCGGCAGCGGCTCGCCGACGCGTTCGCCGTCGAGGTGGACGGCATCGGGCTCGACGAGCTGGTCGGCGGCTGCGGGGTAGCCGAGTCCGCGCTCGCCGCGCTGGACCGGGCGGGCGTCGCGTACACGGAAGCCAGGGTTTCCGTACAGGGGCTCGGCACCATGGGCGGCGCCACGGCACGGTTCCTCGCCCGGGCCGGACTCAAGGTCGTCGCCGTCGCCGACATCAAGGGGACGATCGTCAACCCGGCGGGCCTCGATGTCGAGGCGCTGCTCGCGGCCCGGGACGCGTACGGAACGGTGGACCGCGGTGCGCTGCGGGACGGAGACCGGGAGCTGGCCGCCGACGCGTGGCTGACGCAGGAGGCGGAGGTGCTCGTGCCGGCAGCGGTCTCGTACGCCGTCGACGCCACGAACCAGGCTCGGATCAGCGCCCGTTGGATCGTCGAGGCGGCGAACATGCCGGTACTACCGCAAGCGGAGGCGCTGCTCGCCGAGCGCGGTATCACCGTACTGCCCGACGTGGTCGTCAACTCCGGTACGAACGCATGGTGGTGGTGGACGCTGTTCGGTGACATCGGCGCCGATGCCGAGGAGGCGTTCGAGTACACCCGTCGCTCGATGCGGGCGCTGATCGGCCGGATGCTGGCCCGTGCCGAGGCCGACGGCTCCACTCCCCGGGCGGCGGCCCATGCCCTCGTCGCCGAGCGGCTTCCGGTGATGGCCGAGCGGTTCGGCTGGTATCGATGACCCTGCCCGGCCGCCGGGCCCGCTGAGCCGCCCGACCTGTACGGGCGACCCGACTCCCGCTTCCCCAGGGGCCGTACGGCGAATAGCTGCCATGGCAGCTTCCCGCCAGCTCCGACCGCCCCTGTTACGCCATGCTCCTGACAGTCTCACCTCACCACCCCCTGAAAACACACGAGTTCACGAGGTGAGAATGAGACGGACCAGATGGGCGGCGGCCTGCGCCACAGCGCTTGCCGCCGCCCTTGCCGGTGGATCGCTCCCCGCCGCCGCCGACCAGGCACCCGCGTTCGCCGACCCGGCACTGTCCCCGGGAGCGGGCGGCGGAACCCGCACCGTCACCCTGCTGACCGGCGACGTGGTGACGTACTCCGGCAGCGGGAACGCCGTACAGATCAGCTCCATCGTGCCGGGATCCGGCCGCGAGGGCATGGGCTTCACCCGGTTCCGGGCGGACGGCCACGAGTACGCGGTGCCGATCGACGCCGTCGGACAGATCTCGCAGGGCCGGGTGGACCAGCGGCTGTTCGACGTGACCGAGCTGGTCGCCTCGGGGTATTCGGACAGCAGCACCGACACGCTACGGGTCCTGGTCGGCGGCGCCACGCCGTCCGCCGGGAGCCCGGACGCGCCGAAGGGCGCCCGCGTCGCCGCGGCCTTCCGGACCACCGGGACCACGGCCCTGACCGTGCCCAAGAAGTCGGCCGGCACCGTGTGGAAGCAGCTCGGCACGGCCTCCCGTGCCCGCACCGAAGGCATCGGGAAGGTCTGGCTGGACGGCAGGGTGCGGGCCACGCTCGACACGTCCGTGCCGCAGATCGGCGCGGACAAGGCGCACCGGGCCGGGATCACCGGGAAGGGCACCAAGGTCGCGGTGCTCGACACCGGCTACGACCGTGACCACCCCGATCTGAAGGACACCGTCACCGCTTCGCAGAACTTCACCGAGGACGGCGACGTCCAGGACCTGCAGGGCCACGGCACCCATGTGTCGTCGATCATCGCCGGCTCCGGTGCGGCGTCCGAAGGGCGCTACGCGGGCGTCGCGCCGGGCGCGGAGCTCATCGAGGGGAAGGTCCTCGGCAACGACGGCTACGGCTACGACTCCTGGATCCTCGCGGGCATGCAGTGGGCCGTCGACCAGGACGCCCGGATCGTCAACATGAGCCTCGGGTCGAACCTGGCCTCCGACGGCACCGACCCGTTGTCCGCCGCGGTCGACAAGCTCTCCGCCGAGCACGGCACGCTGTTCGTGATCGCCGCGGGGAACAGCGGCGACCGGACGATCAGCGGGCCCGGCGCCGCCGATGCCGCCCTGACGGTCGGTTCGGTCACCAAGGCCGGTGAGATGTCGGCGTTCTCCTCGCGTGGACCGCGCGAGGGCCGGCCCGCGGTCAAGCCGGAGATCTCCGCACCGGGCAGCGCCATCGTGGCCGCCCGCGCCGCCGGCACGCTCGACGACGCGGCCGTCACCGAGCAGTACGCCTCACTCTCCGGTACGTCGATGGCGAGCCCGCACGTCGCGGGGGCCGCCGCCCTGCTGGCCCAGCGCCACCCCGACTGGTCGGGGGCACGGCTGAAGTCCGCGCTCGTCGGCAGTGCCGCCCCGGTGGCGGGTGCGTCGGTGGCCGACACGGGCGCCGGTCTCACCGACGTACCGGCGGCGCTGGCGGCGAAGGTGGTTGCCGAACCCGCCACGCTGGCCGCTCACACCACGTACCCCAACGCCTCCGCCGCCGCGCAGAGCCATGAGGTGACGTGGACGAACACCACGGACAAGCCGGTGAAGCTGCGGCTGTCCGCCGGGCCGGGCCGGGCGATCCGGCTGGGCGCGGAGACCGTGACCGTGCCCGCGCGTTCGTCCGCGGTCACGGACGTCAGCCTCGAGCCGTCGCGGGTCGAGGCGGGGACGACGTACAGCGGGGCGGTCACCGCGACCTGGCCGGGGGGCGGCCGGGCGACGGTGCCCGTCTCGGTCGAGGCCGATCCTGAGACGTACGCCCTCACCCTGACCGGTCCCGCACCGCGCGAAGGCGCCGAGCGCACCTCGACGGGTGCGGTTCTGCAGAACGAGACGACCGGCGCGTCCCAGCTGATCGGTCTGGACGGCACCGAGCCGAGGACGGTGACGCTGCCGCGCGGCAGCTACCGGATCCTGGGGCACACCTGGGAGTACGACACGGTGGGCAACACCGTCGTCGGCACCGCGGCGATCCACTTCGCCCGGCGGGTCACCGTCGGCCGGGACACCTCCGTCACACTGGACACCGCGGGTGCGAAGCCGGTCAGGATCGGCGTGGACGACGGGTCGGCGCGGGTGTCCCTGCAGTCGGCGACCGGGATCGTGTCACGCATCGGTTCCGGTACGAACGCCCAGGACACCGGTCTGGTCGCGCCGAGCTCCGCCGGTCAGTACCGGGTCGAGGCGGTGCCCACCACCGGTGGGACGCTGGACGGCCTCAGCTTCTTCGGCGGGCTGAGCTGGCAGCAGCGGGAGGTCGACGCGCATGAGCCCGGCTCCTCGGCCGACGCGCTGAAGCTGCTGCTCTCGCAGTACAGCATCTACAGCTGGCTGGGTACGGCCACCGGCGAGGTCGTCGACATCGGCACCGGCGCGGACACCGACCCGGCGGCGATGGACCTCAAGGGCAAGATCGTCCTGTGGACACCGGCCACCGGCCAGACCGCGTTCAACAACGCGCTCTACCAGAAGCTGTCGGACGCGGGTACGGCCGCCGTCATGTACGTGGGTTACGGGCTCTCGGTCTACAAGCCGACACCGGTACTCAGGCTGGACACGGCCAGTGTGCCCGCCCTGCGGGCCCGCCTGGCGGAAGGACCGCTGACGCTGACGCTCGACGGCGTCAACAGCTCGGCGGACGCCTACTTCCTGCACCATTCGGTCGACGGCAGGGTCCCGGCCGGCGCCGATTGGTTCGACCGGCGGTCGGAACTGGCCAAGGTGACGACGGTGCAGCGCACACACGGCTACCCGTCCGACCCCAAGGGGATGTACGCCTGGACGACCTGGCACGGGCTGACGCTCTTCCAGCAGTCCACCCGCTACCGGCCGCCGTCGGAGCAGACGCTCTACTACACCCCGGACGTGGCGTGGACGACGGCGACCTTCCACTACCAGTACGACGTCGCCGAACGGGTCTATCCGTTGGGGACGCTGGTCAGCGCGCCCACCGTGTACCGCGCGGGCGGTGACTACCGGGACGACTGGATGTCCGCGCCCTTCAACCCCGCGCTCGGCAAACAGGCCGGACCCGCGCAGATCACCCGGGACGGCGACAAGCTGAATGTGGCGCTCCCGATGTTCTCCGACGCGGCCGGCCATCGCGCCGAGACGGCGCCGGTGGCGGACACCGGCAGCACGGTGCTGGCGGACGACAGCGGGAAGGTACTGGCCCGCAACAACGCACCGGGCCGGGCCACGTTCGATCTGCCGCGCAAGGACAACTGGTACCGGCTGACCGTCGATGCCACCCGCATGTCACCGGATCCGGTGACATGGATGCTCGGGGCGCAGGTGACCAGCGAGTGGCGGTTCCGCTCCGGCCACGAGAAGTCCGCTGCCGCGGCCCGGCTGCTGGACCTCGACTACCGGCTGCCGCTGACCGGCGAGAACGCGGCGGACGCGGGCAAGCCGCTCGACTACACGGTCGGCCTGACCGCACAGGGAAGTCAGAGTGCGCTTCCCATCGCGTCGTTCAAGGTCTGGTACGCGACGGACGGCACCGACTGGAAGCAGGCCAAGGCGGCGCGCGGGGCCGACGGCCGGTGGAAGGTCACGGTGCCTTCGGCCGGCACTGCCAAGGTGGACCTGCGGACAACCGTCACGGACACCACCGGTGCGTCGCTGACGGAGACCCTGATCGACGCGTACAACTCGGGCTGCGCCGACATCTGGTGCTGAGCGAGGCCTGACAGCTGGAAGCGAGTCGGGGGCGGGCCGCTTGCGGTCCCGCCCCCGGCCTGTCGGGAACCCGCGCATTGGTTAGGGTGACGCCGTGGCAAGAGTGCGGTTGAGCGTGGCGGAACGACGCGAGGAGCTGCTGCGTGCTGCCGTCGAGCAGATCGAGGTGCGAGGCGTCGCCGCGGTACGGATCGCCGATGTGGCATCCGTCCTCGGGGTGAGCAACGCACTCGTGCTCTACCACTTCTCGACGAAGGAGAAGCTGGTCGCGGCCGCCTTCGCGCATGCGGCCGAGGCCGACCTGGCCCATCTGCGCAAGCTGCTCAGCCGCCGCACCACAGCGGTACGGAGGCTGCGCGCCGCCGTCCGCTGGTACGCGCCGACCGGACAGGCCAAGGGGTGGCGGCTGTGGATCGAGGGCTGGGCGGCCTCGTTGCGCGATCCGGCGCTGCGCAACGTGGCCGGCGATCTCGACCAGCAGTGGAAGGCCGAACTGGCCGAGGTCCTCGAAGAAGGCGCCGCCGCGGGGGAGTTCCACTGCGACGATCCGATGTCCGTGGCCTGGCGGCTGACCGCCCTGCTGGACGGTCTGGCCGTCCAGATGACGTCGTACGCCGGTCCCCTCTCCCGGGCCACGATGCTGGCGTGGACCGACGAGGCGCTCGCCCGCGAGCTGGGCATCGACCAGGAGGCACTGACGGCCTGACCCGGCCGGTTCCCCTCCCCGCACTCCCCGTTTCCTCCCGGCTCCCTCCCCTCCTGTCGGCCGATCAGGTCTGACGCAGTGGGGCGTAGGTCTCGCCGTCGAGTCCGAAGGTCCACGCGACGCCGCCCTTCGCGGTCCTGGTCGTCGGCGGCACCCGCAGCCAGTACGTGCGGTGCGTCCCGTCCGGCTCCGGGGTGGAGTTGACCACCTCGACCATCACCACGTCCTCGTCGCCCTGCAGGGCGATCCGCCAGAGGATGCCCGTCTCGTCCCGGTGCACCGGCTCGGCACCCGACTCGGCGAGGTAGCGGTCGTAGCCGTAGAACTCCAGCATCACGCGGCGCAGTTCCGCGTTCTCCTCGTTGCGTATCCGCTCGGGGGTCAGGGCCGCCAGCTCCGCCAGGAACTCGGCGGGGACCGGCATGCCGCGCCAGGCGTACAGCGCGAACCCGTCAGGGTACGAGAGGGCCGGGCCGTCCCCGCGGTCGAGCCGCCCCGCCTCGTCGCGGTGGAGTGCCTCCGGGCGTTCGCTGAGCACCACCGTGCGCTCGTAGGGCCACCACCAGCCGGCGTGCCGGGCCACCTCCGCCAGCCCGTCGAGCCGGTCACCACGGCCGTCGAACGCGGCCAGCCACGCCGCGTCGTGCTGGCCGAGCACCGCGTCGAGCAGCACCAACCGGACAGCCGACTCGTCCTCGGGCCGCTGGGCGAGGGCCGCGACGACACCCGCCCGTATCCGCTCGGCAAGCGCCGCCGTGGTCTCCCAGAGCTGGGCGCCGGTGGCCGACCAGAGGGCGGACCAGCCGGCCGGCCCCAGCTCGTCGTACATCCGGCGCCGCTCCTGCGCCCACGGGCGGGTGCGCACCTCGTCGCGCACCGAGCGCCCCGCGCCGACGAGTTTCTCGACGGCCTCGACGGCCGCCTTCGGCGAGTCCGCCCAGACGAACTCCTCCGGCTCCGCCAGGCCCGCGCTGCGGTAGGCGCGGCGGACGCCGTCCTCGGCCGCGGCCCGGTCCGCCGCGCCGGTCGCCGCTGCCACGGCCCGCCATGACTCCACATACTGCATCGGTTGTCCCCGTCCCCTGTCTCGCTGTCCGGTCCTGAATCTCTGCTGGCCCACGTCCTGTCCGGTGCCCACTGGCCGCTCCGGACGGGCCGGTCAGTCCGCCACGATGCGGACCGCGCCGGGTGCGTACTCCCGCTGGCGCACCACGCGGTACCAGCCCTTCGACAGCGGGATCGCCGCATGCTCCTCGTGCACCACCCGTCCACCGTCGGGGAGGTGGAGCAGCATCGGGCCGAAGGCGCCCGCCTCGCGCATCAGCCGACCGGGCCCCTGTACCGCATGCGCATGACCGGTGACCTCACCGAGCGCGAGCACCAGTCGCCCCCGGGAGTCCCGCGGCTCTCCCGGCGCGTCCACCAGGTGCGCGGGCACCGCTGGCTCCTCCAACGACACGATCAGTACATCGCCCTGCCGGTACACGGACGTCTCCCCTCCACGGCGGCACCCGCTGTGCCTGCCATGGAGAAAACGCTACGAGGAGGGTCTGACAATCGGTCACAACCGGTCCCGCCCGCCACATTGTCAGTGCCACTTGATAAACCTTGCGGACATCAGCCGATTCCAGTCTCAGGAGTTCAGGGCCATGTCCGGTGTGGATCACCTGCACGAGTTGCTCGGCCTTCCGGCCGTCGACTTCCAGCACACGTCGGGCGAGGCCCCGGCGCAGGCCGCTGACGCCGCGGCCTGGCGTATCGCGGTCGACCCGTACGACGACGAGTCCGAGATGACCTGGGAGGAGGCGTTCCAGGCGTTCCTCGGGGCGGTAGAACCGGCCGGTGTGCGAGCCCTGATCATCGGTCAGTGGGGCGAGTCGTACGAAGAGACGTCGTCCTACCCGATCGGTCTCGTGATCGCCGCGGCCGACCGGCTGACTTCGCTCGAGGCGATATTCGTCGGCGACATGACGCGTGAGGAGAACGAGATCTCCTGGATCGAGCAGTGCGACGTCACCGCGCTGCTGACCGCGTTCCCCGCCCTGCTCGAACTGGGTGTGCGCGGCGGCACGGATCTGACGTTCTCCCCGTCGAAGCACGACCGGCTGCGTTCGCTGACCATCGAGACCGGCGGGCTTCCGGTCGGAGTGATCCACGGCATTCTTGACAGCGAGCTGCCCGCGCTGGAGCGGCTCGATCTCTGGCTTGGCGTCTCCGAGTACGGCGGCGACGCGGATGTCATGGACCTTGCCCCGCTGCTCTCCGGCTCGCGGTTCCTCCGGCTCCACCACCTCGGTCTGCGCAACAGCGAGTTGCAGAACGAGATCGCGCGCGCCGTCGCGAGCGCCCCGGTCGTCGCCCAGCTCCGCACCCTCGACCTGTCGAACGGCACGCTGGGCGACGAGGGCGCGGCCGCGCTGCTCGAGGGCCAGCCGCTGACCCATCTCGAACGGCTCGATCTGCACCACCACTTCCTCACCGAGCCGATGGAGCGCCGGATCAAGGAGGCGCTGGAGCCGCACGGTGTGCACGTCGATCTCTCCGAGCGCGAGGAGCCGTGGGGCGGCCGCGGGGTCGAAGGCCGCTACACCACGGTTGCGGAGTGATGTGCGATGACGGACATCGAACACCCTGAGTTCTTCCACGGGTTGCCGGTCCTCACGCTGCCCGGCCCCGACCGGCCGCGCGCTGATCCCCTCCCGGCGGCAGACGCCGTCGCCTGGCGGCTGGAGAGCGCCTGGCAGAGCGATCTGACGTTCGCGGCACTCTGGCAGTACTTCCTCGACACGGTGGACACGACCGCGGTAAGGGCCCTGCTGATCGGCCCCTGGTGGGAGGAGGAGTACACCCCGTTCGCACCGGTCGTCGAGCTGCTGTGCGCCCATGCGGACCGCTTCCCGGCCCTGAGGGCGCTCTTCCTCGCCGATGTCGTCAGCGAGGAATGCGAGCTCTCGTGGCTGCAGATGTCCGACATCACCCCGGTGGTCCAGGCGTTCGGGCAGCTGGAGGAGTTGACCGTACGCGGATGCGGTGAGCCGATCGAGGGCACGGAGATCCTCGGCCTGCAGCCGGTGCGGCACAAGGCGCTCAGGTCGCTTCGGTTCGAGTCGGGCGGGCTCCCGGCCGGCGTCGTGCGGGCGATCGGTGCTTCGGAGCTGCCCGCGCTGGAGCATCTCGAACTCTGGCTGGGCGTCACCGAGTACGGCGGCGACTCGACGGTCGACGACCTCGCCCCGCTGCTGTCCGGTGCCGCGTTGCCGAAGCTTCGCCATCTGGGTCTGCAGAACAGTGAGATCCAGGACGAGATCGCGGCCGCGGTGGCCTCGGCCCCGGTCGTCGCCCACCTGGAGTCGCTCTCCCTCGCGATGGGGACCCTGAGCGACATCGGCGCCGAGGCGCTGCTCGCGGGCCAGCCCCTCACTCATCTGACCTCGCTGGATCTGCACCATCACTACATCAGCGACCCGTTGGTCGATCGGCTCAGGAGGCTGATCGGACCCGGCCGGGTGAACGGCGAACCGCACGAGGTGGAGTACTGGGATCCGGATGAGGACGACGAGCGCTATGTCGCGGTCTCCGAGTAGCACGGTCGGTCCGGTGCCACGCTTTGCCGTCGTCGGCGTTCCCGGGAACCGTCGGGTGACGCTGTTCCAGGAGGCGGTACGCGCCGCCGGGCTGCCGGCCGCGCGGGTCGTGCCCTGGTCGGCGGTGCTGCGCGGCGAGGCGACGTTCCGGCCGGGCGAGACCGTACGGATGGACTCGCCCGGTGAGGACGCCGAGGTGGAACGGCTGCTGCGGGCGGTCGACGATCCGACGAGGGTCGAGGGCACCGCCCTCTGGTACGCCCGCTTCACCGCGGCCGTACGGGAGGTGGCGCGGGCGGCAGCTGCGGCCGGCGCCGAGTTGCTGGACGATCCGGGCGATGTGGCAGTGCTGTTCGACAAGCGGCTCTGCCATGGCGTACTGGCCGGCGCCGCAGTTCCCGTGCCTGCATCCGCGACCTCCGGGGCCGGGGCGCCGGTGGTGCGCGGCTGGGCGGACGTGCGTGCGCTGATGGCCGGGCACGGTATGCCGAGGGCCTTCGTGAAGCTCGCGCACGGCTCGTCCGCCTCGGGGGTACTCGCCGTGGAGACGGCCGGACCGGGCCGCGTGCGGGCGACGACGTCGGTGGAGCGCGACAACGCCGGGCGGCTCTTCAACTCGTTGCGGGTGCGCCGCTGTACGACGGAACGCGAGGTGGCGGCGATCGTCGACGCGCTCGCACCGGACGGGCTGCACATCGAGCGCTGGCTGCCCAAGGCATCGCAACATGGGCGGTCGGCGGATCTGCGTGTCGTGGTGGTGGCCGGTCGCGCCACCCATGCCGTGGTACGGACCAGCCGCTCCCCCATGACCAATCTTCACCTCGGCGGGGAGCGCGGAAGTCTCGACGAGGTCCGCGTGGCCGTCCGGGCAGCGGGCGGCAGCTGGGCCGAGGTCCTCGCCGTGTGCGAGCGGGCCGCCGCCTGCTTCCCGGAGACGCTGTGCGTGGCCGTCGACCTGCTGCCCGCGACGGGCTGGCGGCGGTTCGCCGTCGGCGAGGTCAACGCCTTCGGTGATCTGCTGCCGCGCCTGACCGGCCTGCCGGGCAGTGGCGCCGAGGGCCTGGACACCTATGCGGCGCAGGTCGCCGTCGTAATGAACAGAGCAAGGAACCACCGTGCAACCACCACCGCCTGATACCAGCCCCTCCCCCACCGACGCCCGGAACCCGGACATGAGTGAGATCGTGGGCAGCCACGACCTGTTGCTGATCACGCTCGACACCCTGCGGTACGACGTGGCGGCGGAGCTCGCCGCCGCCGGCCGCATCCCGCATCTGGCCCGCCATCTCCCGGGCGGGGTCTGGGAGAAGCGGCATGCTCCCGGCAGCTTCACATACGCCTCCCACCAGGCGATCTTCGCGGGCTTCCTGCCGACACCCGCCGCCCCCGGCCCGCATCCGCGGCTGTTCGCGGCGCGCTTCGCGGGCAGCGAGACCACGGCTTCCCGCACCTTCGTCTTCGACACCCCCGATCTGGTGTCCGCTCTCGCCGGGGTCGGCTACCGCACGGTGTGCATCGGTGGCGTCGGATTCTTCAACCGGCAGGGCCCGCTCGGTTCGGTTCTGCCGGGCATGTTCCAGGAGAGCCACTGGGAACCGGAGTTCGGGGTTGCGTCGCCCACCTCCTTCGAGGCCCAGGTGGCCCGGGCCGAGCAGGTCGTCGCGCGGCTTCCGGCCGAACAGCGGCTGTTCCTCTTCGTCAACGTGTCTGCGCTGCACCAGCCCAACTGGTTCCACCGACCGGGCGCCACCCCGGAGGCGGGTGACTCCCGCGCCACGCATGCCGCCGCCCTGGAGTACGTCGACGCGCACATCGGCCGGCTCTTCGCCGCCGCGGGCAGCCGCCGCCGTTGCTTCGCCATCGTCTGCTCCGACCATGGCACGGCGTACGGGGACGACGGCTACACCGGTCACCGGCTCGGCCACGAGTCCGTCTGGACCGTTCCGTACGCGCACTTCTTCCTGGAACCGGGGGCCACCGCATGCTGACGAGTCAGCCCACCATCCGTCCGTACCAGAGCTATGTCTACGCCTATCCGCACAAGACGGCGTACGGGAGACTCGACGCACACCCCACCGGGCGGCCCGCGCTGCGCGAGCTGTGGGCAGCCGAGCGCAAGGACGCGCTGTCGCTCTATCTCCACATACCGTTCTGCGAGGTCCGCTGCGGCTTCTGCAACCTCTTCACCCGGATCGGCGCTCCCGATGAGCTGACGACCCGCTACCTCGACGCGCTGGACCGACAGGCCACCGCGGTCCGGGACGCGCTGGGGGACGAGGCGCCGGTGCGGTTCGCCGCGGCGGCGTTCGGCGGCGGCACCCCCACCTTTCTGACCGCCGCCGAACTGGAGCGGCTCTGCGACATCGCGGAGCAGCGGATGGGTGCCGACCTGCGCTCCGTACCCCTGTCGATCGAGACGTCGCCGTCGACCGCGACGGCCGACCGGCTGGCCGTCCTCGCCGACCGCGGGACGACCAGGATCAGCATCGGCGTACAGAGCTTCATCGACGCCGAAGCCCGCGCGGCGGTCCGCCCGCAGCGCCGCGCCGATGTGGAAGCCGCCCTCGGCCGGATCCGTGACGTGCGCATCCCGGTCCTCAACATCGACCTGATCTACGGCATCGAAGGGCAGACGGAGGACAGTTGGCGCACCTCGCTGGACGCCGCGCTCGGCTGGCAGCCGGAGGAGCTGTACCTCTATCCGCTGTACGTGCGCCCGCTGACCGGTCTGGGCCGGTACGGCGCCGACGTCGAGGCAGCGGCGGACGCGGCGTGGGACGAGCAGCGGCTGCGGCTGTACCGGGCGGGCCGGGACCATCTTCTCGCCCACGGCTACGAGCAGGTCTCGATGCGGATGTTCCGCCGTGCCGACGCCCCGCAGGAGGGCCCCGCCGACTACGCGTGCCAGACGGACGGCATGATCGGTCTGGGCTGTGGCGCCCGTTCGTACACCACACGGCTGCACTACTCGTTCGACTACGCGGTGGAGATGCGTGAAGTACGGACGATCATCGACGGCTACACCGCCACCGAGGACTTCTCACGCGCCGAAGTGGGTCGGTACGTCGACGGCGACGAGGCGCGCAGACGCCATCTCCTGCAGTCGCTGCTCCAGGCCCAGGGATTGCAACTGGCCGACTACCAAGAACGGTTCGGAACCTTGCCCGGCGACGACTTCCGCAGCGAGCTGGACCGGATCGAGGCGCGCGGCTGGCTGGACGGCGCCGCCGACGCGTCCGGGCTGCTGCGGCTGTCGCCCGAGGGCCTGGCGCACTCCGACGCGCTGGGTCCCGAGCTGTTCTCCCCCGCCGTACGGGCCGCAATGGCCGCGTACGAACTGAAGTGAGCACGCATATGGACCTGACGATCCTGTACCGCGGTCCGCTGGCGTCGTGCGACTACGACTGCCCGTACTGCCCGTTCGCCAAGCGGCGCGACAGTCCGGAACAGCTGCGTGCGGACCGTGCCGCGCTGGAGCGGTTCACCACCTGGGCGGCGGCGCAGACCGGCGACCGGATCTCGGTGCTGTTCACGCCATGGGGCGAGGGGCTGGTCCGCTCCTGGTACCGCCGGGCGCTGGTCGAGCTGGCGCAGCTGCCGCACATCGGCCGGGTCGCGATCCAGACCAATCTCAGCGGCCGCACGCGGTGGCTTGCCGAGGCGGGTGAGTCCGGTCGCGACAGGATCGCGCTGTGGTGCACGTACCACCCGGGGCAGACGCCGTACGGCCGCTTCCTCGCCAAGTGCCGGGAGCTGACCGGCCTCGGTGTCCGGTACAGCGTCGGTGTGGTCGGTCTCGACGAGCATCTCGACGAGGCGCGGCGGCTCCGTGCCGACCTGCCCGGCGAGGTGTACCTCTGGGTCAACGCCGCCGAGGGGCGGAGCTACACGGACGAGGAGGCGGACCGCTGGACGGCCCTCGACCCCCTCTTCCCGTACAGCCGGGAGCCGCACCGCTCGGCCGGGATGCCCTGCCGGACCGGCGAGTCGGTCATCTCGGTGGACGGGGAAGGCACGGTGCGCCGCTGCCACTTCGTCCCGGCCGAGCTCGGCAATCTCTACGACGGCAGCTACCGGCGGGCGTTGGGCCCGCGGGCCTGTCCGCTCGCCGTGTGCGACTGCCACATCGGATATGTGCATCTGGAGACGCTGCCGCTGTACGACGTCTTCGCGGGCGGTGTACTGGAACGCATACCGGCCGAGCCGGCGCGCGTACCGGCGCACCGGGATCAAGCGTTGCTGCCGTTGTTCCCGGTCGGCGGACGGGCCTGATCGAGCCGGACGGGCCTCGGCGAACAAGCCCGTCCGGCCGAAGAGGACACCGCGCCGGTCACAGCGGCAGCAGGTCGGGCCGCTTCGCCTCGACGTGGTCACCGGAGGACTCGCCGCGCAGCCGCCGTCCGATCCACGGCACCAGATATTCGCGCGCCCAGTGGATGTCGTCGCGCCGCACCTCGAGCGTGCCGCGCTGTGCCTGTGGCGGCCACTCCTGGTCGGGGTCGGCCGGCACATCGAGGCCGAGGACCTGGGCGGCGCGCAGCGCGACCCGGGTGTGTCCCTCGGGCGACAGATGGAGCCGGTCGTCGTCCCAGGCGCGCCTGTCCTGCACGGACCGCAGCGACCACAGGTCGAGGACCGGGCAGTCGTAGCGGTCGGCGATGGACCGCACATGGGCGGTGTAGGTGGCGATCTTGCCGCGCAGATGGCGCAGCACGGGAACGCCGCGGGTGTCGAAGCCGGTCGTGACCATGACGGTGCCGACCGACCGGGTCAGGTCGGCGACCGCGCGCTCGAAGCGTTCGGCCACGTCGTCGGGGTCGGTGCCGGGCCGGATGATGTCATTGCCGCCCGCGCAGAAGCTCACCAGGTCGGGGGCGAGTTGCTTGGCGCGGGGCACCTGTTCCTCGACTATCTGGTCGAGGAGGCGTCCGCGTACGGCGAGATTGGCGTACCGGAAGTTCCCGTGAGCCGAACCGGCGGAACCATCGCTGTTCGTCGCTGCGTCGGGGTCGGGGAGCTGGTCCGCGAGGAGTACGGCGAATCGGTCCGCCCAGCCGACGAAGGTTCCGTCCGGGCCGGGGTCTCCGACCCCCTCGGTGAAGCTGTCGCCAATCGCTGCGTACGACCCGATGGCGCCATGCCGGTTGTTGACGCCACGTTGATTTTTTCTCGAATCGTCTGCCACAAGGGCACATCCTGCACTGCTGAATGTGACCTACGCGACCGTAATAAGGGGTTGACGGGAGGTGAGATAGACCACCCGGTCAGGTTTTGGTAAAGAGGGAATAAGTGATGGGGCGGTGCGCCGCCGCGCACCGCCCCATCAACAAGCCGTTCGGATCAGGCCTGATCGGATCCGATCAGACGGAGATTCCGTGCGAAGCCAGGAAGGCGACCGGGTCGATGTCCGAGCCGTACGCGGGGCCGGTGCGGACCTCGAAGTGGAGGTGCGGGCCGGTGACGTTGCCGGTGGCACCGGAGAGGCCGATCTGCTGGCCGGTCGAGAGGGTCTGACCCACCGAGACGGAGAGCGCGGACAGGTGGCCGTACTGCGAGTAGTGGCCGTCGGCGTGCTTGACGACGACCTCGTTTCCGTACGCGCCACCCCAGCCGGCGGTGACGACGGTGCCGGAGGTGATCGCCTTCACGCTGGTGCCGGTGGCGACCGGGAAGTCGATGCCGGTGTGGCTGCCACTGGACCAGTTGGCACCGGAGGCACGGTAGTTGGTGGTGTGCTTGCCCGGGACCGGGGCGACGTAGCCGGAGCTGCTGCTCTGGGCGGGCGCGGGCTTGGTGGCCACCGGAGCCTTCGACGGGGCCGGGGCGGCCTGCGTGGTGCCGGTGGCCGCGGCGGAGCCGCCGAGGGTCAGCTTCATGCCCGGGTGGATCAGGCTCGGGTTGCCGCCGATGACCTCACGGTTGTCCTGGTACAGCTTCTCCCAGCCACCCTCGACCTTGTTGTCGGAGGCGATCTTCGCCAGGTAGTCGCCGGCGACGACGGAGTACGTCCGGGTCTCGGCCTGCTTGTTCGCGACCGGGGCGGCCGACGCGGCGTGCGTGGCGGCGGCGGAGTGCGCGACGGGGGCGGCCTGCTCCGCGGCGTGGGCACCGGTGGCACCGAGCAGCGGGAGGGCGATGACGGCCCCGCCGGCGCCGGCGGCGGCAACGCCACGAGCGATGGTGCTGGACTTCGGACGACGATGCTTACCCGATATGGGCATGAAGAATTTCCTCTCCGGCGCCTACGAGGTGAGCTGTCGGGTTCGGGCTGGAGATGCCCGGTCGCAGGAAGTGCGACTTCACCCCGAGCCGGCCGGATTTCTCCGGTCGGCGGCTTACCTGGTTCCCCCGCTCCTGCCACACGATGAGTGGGTGTGAATTCCGGTCGGCGGCAGGATTAGGCGGTCCGTCCGGATTGACGGTGACCGTAAACGAGTGAGGACGAGCAGAACAAGCCATCGGTTGCGTGCCGGAATCCGCGCCGGGAATTCGACGCGGAATTCCGGTCACACTCCGTGGATTAAGGATCTTGGCTTTCCGCGCGGTGTACGGATTACCCGGCCGCCGCGCCACCACACACCGTCACGGATATGATCCCGCTCACGAGAGACCCCTCATCTCCCGCATAATCAGGGCATGTTCTACTAAATGCCTCAATACGGACATGTCATGAACATCATCCGCGTCGGAGCCTCAGCACCTTCGCGTCCAGGTCCCCCCGCAGGCCGCTGTGCAGTCCCTGATGCAGCAGCACGGAACCGTGGTGGGCGACCCCGGTGTCCAAGCAGGTGTAGGTCGCCGTGGGGTCGAGCCCCCGCAGCCGCAGGACCGGCGGCAGCTCCCCGTACCTCTGTGCCTCCAACCACATGAGCACCACGGTCTCGTCACCGTGCGTGTACTGCACGGCGCTGAGCCCGCCGCGCGGCGCACGCAGCCGGTACAGCGCACCGTGCTGCACCACCGGACGGATCTCCTTGTACAGGTCCACCCAGCCGCGGGCCTCGGCCAGCTCCTCGTCGCTCCACTCGGTGAGGTCTCCGCCGACCCCGAGCACCCCGGCCATCGCGCTCACGAAGCGGAAGCGCAGCGAGCTCACCCTGCTGTTGAGCTGGGCATTCGGGCTGTCGGTGACCCAGGCGGCCATCACTCGAGCCGGATGGATCTGCCCGAAGCCCTCCTGGATGGCGAGCCGGTCCAGCGGGTCGGTGTTGTCGGAGGTCCACACCTGGTCGGTACGGGCGAGGATGCCCAGATCGATCCTGCCGCCGCCGCCCGAGCAGGATTCGAAGGCGACACCGGGGTGCGCCGCCCGCAGCCGGTCGATCAGCGCGTACAGCGCATCCACATGCTCGATCCAGAGCTTCTGCGGATACTCCTCGCCCGGCCAGCCCGCATCGGTGAAGCAGCGGTTGAAGTCCCATTTCACATAGTCGATCGGGGCGCCGGAGAGCAGTGAGTCGAGCTGTTCCCACAGATAGTTCTGTACATCGGTCCGGGCCAGATTCAGCACCAGCTGATTTCGGAACTCCGTGCGGGTCCGCCCGGGAAAGTGCTGCACCCAGTCAGGGTGCGCGCGGTACAGGTCGCTGTCGGCGTTCACCATCTCCGGTTCGACCCAGATACCGAACTGCATACCGAGCGCGTGCACTTCGTCGGCGAGCGGCTTCAGCCCGCCGGGGAAGCGCTCGGGGTTCGGGGTCCAGTCGCCGAGTCCCGCCCGGTCGCTGGTGCGCTGCCCGAACCACGCGTCGTCCACCACGAACAGTTCGACACCCATCGCTGCGGCGCGCACGGCCAGGGCGCGCTGCTGGTCCTCCGCGATGTCGAAGCCGGTGGCCTCCCAGGAGTTGTAGAGCACCGGCCGCAGGCTTTCGGCGTCCGGAACGACGTGGGCCAGCTGCCAGGCGTGCCAGGCCCTGCTCGCCCCGCCGAACCCTTCGGCGCTCCAGAGTCCCGCGAACACCGGTGTGGTGTACGTCTCCCCCGGTGCGAGCCGCAGCAGCCCCGAGTCGTCGTAGCCGGCCCCGCCGGTGATCTGTACGAGCCCGTCGGGAAGCTGCTGCACGGCGATCCGCCACGAGCCGGACCAGGCGAGCGCGCAGCCGTACACCTCGCCGTCCACCTCGGTGGCCGCTCCGTCCGCGTCGAGCGCGACCCAGGGCAGGAACTGGTGCCCGGTGTGACCGCGCCTGCTGGAGAGGACCTTCTCGCCGTACGTCAGCTCCGACCGCACGAGCTGCGTCTCCGCCGCCCACCGCCCGTGCAGGTGACTGAGGCGCCAGCCGTCGCGGGCGGGCAGCGCCCAGGCGGCCGCGTCGGCTCGCAGCAGCTCCAGCGGCGGTCCGTCGGGGCCGGTGTGCCTGACGGTGACCCAGCGCTCGATCACATCGGAGTCGTCCCGCATCCGGTAGTGCAGCGTCAGCGCGAGCTGCTGTACGGAGTCGGAGAACGCGATGCGCAGTTCGTCGCCGTCCACCGCCGCCTCGGCGTAGGCCCATTCGGTGCCACGGACCTCGGGGGTACGTACCGAGAGCGCGGGCCGGACGAACCGGGGACCACCCTCCACCGGGTACTCCTCGCGGCCGTCCAGCCGCGATTCGAAGCCGCGGAAGGGCAGTACCGGTGCGGCGGCGAGGGTCTCGGCGGCCGCGAGGGAGATGCGCGGCCCCCAGTGCAGATGCAGCAGTTCGTCCCGGTCCGTGAGATGCAGCGCATAGCTGCCGGTCGCCCCGGTCAGCAGCCAGGTCCGACCCGTGTCACCAGTCTCGATCATGTCATCCCCACATTCACACAGTTCCGCACATCATCAAGCTCCGACGGTCGGCCGGACAACGCCCGTGCAGGGGGAATTCACCGGCGGTCGGGGCGAGAACGGCCGAGATGATTGCCCGAGGCACTGATGTCGTATCGTCGCGGGAGTGACCTCGCCGGCGAGCCGCGCCGACGCCAGACATTCCAGGAGACACCGTGACGCAGCAGGTGCCGCAGATCCCGTCGACGGAACCCGAGCTGTCGGGCGTGCGCAACTTCCGCGACGTGGGCGGGCTGCCCACCTTCGACGGACGCCGGGTGCGGTACGGACGGCTCTTCCGCAGCGGTCACCTCGCGCACGCCACCTCCGAGGACGCGGCGTTCCTCGGCGGTCTCGGGCTGCACACGATCTTCGACTTCCGGAATGCGGCCGACCACAAGCTCGACGGCCTGGACGTAGAACTGCCGGGTGTGCGGAATGTGAGCATCCCGCTCTCCGACCCGGCCGACGGCGCCGAGTTCTGGCAGATGGTCCGCGACGGCAACATCGAGCAGCTGCGCGACATCCTCGCCGACGGCAAGGGAGCGGCCCGGATGACCGCCTCGTACCGGGCGATCGTCAGGGACCGCACCGCCGAGCACAGCCGGGTGCTGCACGCCCTGGCCGAGGACAGTGTCCCGGCGCTGATGCACTGCGCGGCGGGCAAGGACCGGGCCGGGATCTCGATCGCGGTGGCGCTGCTCGCCGTCGGGGTCGAGCGCGAGGCCATCGAGGCCGACTACCTCAAGTCCAACGAGCTGCACCGCCGGTACAAGGTGCGCCGCAGCGACACCTCGGCGACCGGGATGTCGCCCGAGGTGATGGAGCTGCTCAGCCCGCTCTTCGACGCCCGCGCCGAATATCTCGCCCAGGCCTTCACCACCATCGAGGAGACCTGGGGCAGCACCGACCGCTATCTCGCCGATGGACTGAAGCTCACTCCGCAGACGCTGGAGCGGCTGCGCGGACGGCTGCTGGACGAGGCGTAAGGACCTCCCGGCAGCGGTGGCCGGCGGTCACCCCTTGCCGGCCACCGCGAAGAGGAGGTAGAGGAAGGCCGCGAAGACGTGTCCGGCGACGAGATAGGCGACCAGCCGGATCACCACGCCGCGCGGAAACTTCCCCTCCTGCGGTCCGTCGTTCCTGGACCTGGCCGGGGTGAGCGGATCGAAGTTCTCTGAATCGGACATGACAGTCCTCTCTGGCGACCGGACGGACCGGGCTCAGCGGCGGTGGATCCCGCTGCCGAGGCACGTCTCGGCAGCAGGGCTCTGGAGCAGGGTGTGGACGAAGAGGAGCTCGGATCCGTCGCGGTCGACGGCGGCGATCCGGTGCGGGGTGAGCGAGTCGAAGTGAGCACTGTCCCCGGGGCCGAGATCGTGCACGGTGTCGCCGAGGCTCACCCGCAGCCGCCCGGCGAGTACGTACAGCCACTCCTCGCCCGGATGAACCCGTACGAGATCGCCCTGAGCGCCGTACGGCACGCGGACGCGCAGCGCCTGCATCGCCCGGCCGGAGCCACCGGCCTGCTGGTACATCCAGCCGTCGGCCTCGGCGCCCTCGAACCTGCCGGCGCGGACGATCGCGTCACGTTCCGGCGCAGTCTCGCCGAGCAGCTCGGAGACCGTCGTACCGTAGATCCTGGCAAGTCCGAGGAGCATCGGCAGCGAGGGCTGCCGCCGGCCCGTTTCGAGCCGGGAGAGATGGGCGGGGGAAAGCCCCGCACGCTGCGCGGCGCTCTCGAGGGTGAGACCACGGCTGCGACGCAGATCGCGCAGGCGTGGCGCGACCCCGGGCAGCTCGTCGGCCACCCCTCCTTCGGGAGGATTCATATACCCATTGGGCCAGGATTCTGCCTCAGAGGCAATTTTCTTGCCTCCGAGGCAAATCCTGTGGGGCTCAGCGGTGGGCGACCGCCTGCTTGACCAGTGTCCGGCCGAAGTCCCACATCAGCCCACCGCCACTGTGCGCGTCGTCCATCACCGCGGTGAACGCGGTCACGAACCGGTCCACCTCCGGCTCCCCGATGACCAGCGGCGGAATCAGCTTGATCACTTCCAGATGGTCGCCGGAGACCTGAGTGAGGATCCGGTGCTTCTGCAGCAGCGGTACGACCACCATCTGCGCGAAGAGACCCCTGCGGGCCGCCTGGAGCACGGTCCAGCGGCTGCGCAGCTTCAGCGAGGACGGCCGGCCGAACTCGATGCCGATCATCAGCCCGCGGCCACGGACCTCGTGCAGCAGCTCGTACCGCCCGATGAGCGCGGCGAGCCGTTCGCGCAGCAGATCGCCGGTGCGGCGGGCGTTGGCGACGGTCTCCTCGTCCTCCATCACCGCGAGGACCGCGAGCCCCGCCGCCATCGCCTGGGCGTTGGAGCCGAAGCTCGCCGAGTGGACCAGAACCCGGTCCATCGACGAATAGACGCGTCTGAAGATCCAGTCCTTCCCGAGGGTCGCTCCCACCGGCACATAGCCGCCGGAGAGTGCCTTGGCGACACAGACCAGATCGGGTTCGACGCCTTCCTCGTGCTGGTACGCGTAGAAGTCACCGGTCCTGCCGAGGCCGGTCTGCACCTCGTCGGCGATGAGCAGCGCCTTGTGCCGGTGCAGCAGCTCCTGCGCGGCGCGCAGGAAGCCGGGCGGCGCCTCGTGGACGCCCTTGCCCTGGATCGGCTCGACGACGAGCGCCGCCACATCGCCACGCTTCAGTTCCCGCAGCAGCCCGTCGAGGTCGCCGAGTTCGATGGCGGTGTCGGGCAGCAGTGGGGCGAAGCCGTCCCGGAAGCCGGACTCGCCGTTGACCGAGAGCGAGCCGGTCGTCAGGCCGTGGAAGGCGTGGGTGCAGTAGAGCACGCGCGGCTTCCCGGTGGCGTACCGGGCGAACTTCAGCGCGGTCTCGACGGCTTCGGTGCCGCTGTTACCGAAGAAGACCCGGTCCAGGTGCGGACTGTGCGCGAGCAGCTTCTCCGCCAGCAGCCCGGGCAGCGGTTGGCAGTCGAAGCGGGTGAGGTCGGCGAGCGAGGCGTCCAGGACGTCGTGCAGTGCCTTGCGGACGACGGGGTGGTGGCGGCCCAGACCCATCACGCCGAAGCCGGCGAGCATGTCGAGGTAGTCGTTGCCGTCCGCGTCCCAGAAGTACGCGCCCTCGGCCCGCTCGTAGACCTTGTCGAAGCCGATGGTGTGCAGCATCCGCGGCAGCTGGTGGTTGAGGTATTTCGTGTGCAGCTCATAGCGTTCGGCGCCGCGTTCCGCGAGGAGTTGCGCCAGATCGAAGCCCTTGGGGCCGCCGTCCTTCATTCCCCGCTCTCCTCAATCCGCTCGACTGCGGCCTTGGCGGCCAGCGCGGCACTGATCCGGCCGGCGATCTCGACGGGTGTGAGTCCGATGTCGGCCAGCACCTCGGCGCGCTTGCCGTGCGCGAGGAACTGCTCGGGGATGCCGAACGTGCGCAACGGTACGTCGACACCGGCATCGCGCAACGCCTGTCCGACCGCCGAACCGACGCCTCCCGCACGACTGTTGTCCTCGACGACGGCGACCAGCCGGTGTCGTCCGGCGAGCGGGGCGAGCTGTTCGTCGACCGGTTTGACCCAGCGGGGGTCGACGACCGTGCAGCGGATCCCGCCGCCCGCAAGGAGATCGGCGGCCTGCAGACAGACGGAGGCAAGCACGCCCACCGCCACGATGAGCACCTGGGGGTCGTCGGCGCGGTGCAGTACGTCCATGGCACCGACCCGGCCGATCGCCGGGACGGCCTCCCCCACCGACTCCTTCGGGAAGCGCAGCACGGTCGGCGCGTCGTCGACGGTGACGGCTTCGCGCAGCTCCTCCCGAAGCCGGTCGGCGTCGCGCGGGGCGGCGATCCGGAGCCCGGGCACGACCTGGAGCACGGACAGGTCCCACATGCCGTTGTGCGAAGGACCGTCCGGGCCGGTGACACCCGCCCGGTCGAGGACGAACGTCACCCCGCACCTGTGCAGCGCGACGTCCATCAGGAGCTGGTCGAAGGCGCGGTTGAGGAACGTGGCGTAGACGGCGACGACCGGATGCAGCCCGCCGGTGGCGAGCCCCGCCGCGGAGACCGCCGCATGCTGCTCGGCGATCCCGACGTCCCAGACCCGGTCGGGGAACGCCTCGGCGAACTTCGTCAGCCCGACGGGGTGCAGCATCGCCGCCGTGATCGCGACGACGTCCGGCCGCTCCGCACCGATCTCGGCGATCTCGTCCCCGAACACCGAGGTCCACGACGGGTTACCGAGCGGTGCGAGCGGGGCACAGGTCAGCGGGTCCATCGCACCGACGGTGTGGAACCGGTCCGCCTCGTCCTCCAGCGCGGGCGCGTACCCACGGCCCTTCTCGGTGAGGCAGTGCACCAGCACCGGGCCGTGGAAGCGTTTCGCCCGGCTGAGCGCGGACTCGACGGCCGCGATGTCGTGCCCGTCGACCGGCCCGACGTACTTGAGCCCCAGGTCCTCGAACATGCCCTGCGGGGCGAAGGCGTCCTTGAACCCCTTCTTCGCGCCGTGCAGCGACTCGTACAGCGGCTGTCCGACGACGGGTGTGCGCTGCAGGACGTCCTTGCCCCACGACAGGAAGCGCTCGTATCCGTCGGTGGTACGGAGGGTGGCGAGGTGGTCGGCGAGGCCGCCTATGGTCGGGCCGTACGAACGCTCGTTGTCGTTCACCACGATGATCAGCGGCCGGTCCCTGGCCGCCGCGATGTTGTTGAGCGCCTCCCACGCCATGCCGCCGGTGAGCGCCCCGTCCCCGATGACGGCGACGACATGGTGGGGGCGGCCGAGCACCTCGTTCGCCTTGGCCAGGCCGTCCGCCCAGCCGAGCGCGGTCGAGGCGTGCGAGTTCTCGATGACGTCGTGCGCGGACTCCTCGCGCGACGGGTAGCCGGACAGGCCGCCCCTCCCGCGCAGCTTGGAGAAGTCCTGCCGCCCGGTGAGCAGTTTGTGTACGTAGCTCTGGTGCCCGGTGTCCCACAGGATGCGGTCCACGGGTGAGTCGAAGGCCCGGTGCAGGGCGATGGACAGCTCCACCACCCCCAGGTTGGGCCCCAGATGGCCGCCGGTCCTGGCCACCGCCTCGATCAGGAACTTCCTGATGTCCTCGGCGAGTTCACCGAGTTCCGGTCCGCTCAGTGCCTTCAGGTCGTGCGGCCCCCGAATGGTCTCCAGAATGGTCACGCTCGGGCCCCCTCTCCGGTCCTGTTTCAGCTCACGGTGACGGCGGGAACCCCTGATGGCGTCCCCGCGTCTTCCATGCCCTCGGCGATCTTCAGGGCTTCCTCGATGAGCGTCTCGACGATCTTCGACTCGGGAACCGTCTTGATGATCTCGCCCTTGACGAAGATCTGACCCTTGCCGTTCCCCGACGCCACACCCAGATCCGCCTCACGGGCCTCACCCGGACCATTGACGACACAGCCCATCACGGCAACCCGCAACGGCACCTCCATGCCCTCAAGACCCGCAGACACCTGATCCGCCAGCTTGTACACATCCACCTGCGCACGACCGCACGACGGACACGACACGATCTCCAACCGCCGCTGCTTCAGATTCAACGACTCCAGAATCTGCAGACCGACCTTGACCTCCTCGGCCGGCGGCGCCGACAACGACACCCGGATCGTGTCCCCGATCCCCTCACTCAACAACGCACCGAACGCCACCGCGGACTTGATCGTCCCCTGGAACGCCGGCCCCGCCTCCGTCACCCCCAGATGCAACGGGTAATCACACTGAGCCGCCAGCTGACGGTACGCATTCACCATCACCACCGGATCGTTGTGCTTCACCGAGATCTTGATGTCCCGGAACCCGTGCTCCTCGAACAGCGACGCCTCCCACAACGCCGACTCCACCAGAGCCTCAGGCGTCGCCTTCCCGTACTTCCTCAACAACCGCGCATCCAACGAACCCGCATTCACACCGATCCGGATCGGCGTCCCCGCATCGTTCGCCGCCCGCGCGATCTCCTTCACCTTGTCATCGAACTGCTTGATGTTCCCCGGATTCACCCGCACCGCAGCACAGCCCGCATCAATCGCCGCGAACACATACTTCGGCTGGAAATGAATATCCGCGATCACCGGAATCTGCGACTTACGCGCAATCGTCGCAAGCGCATCCGCATCATCCTGCGTCGGACACGCAACCCGCACGATCTGACAGCCCGACGCCGTCAGCTCCGCGATCTGCTGCAACGTCGCACCGACGTCCGACGTCCGGGTCGTGGTCATCGACTGCACCGACACCGGCGCATCCCCACCGACCGCCACCGACCCGACCTGGATGCGCCGCGAGGGGCGGCGCACCGCGAGCGGCCGGGCCGGCAGCTCGGGGAGACCCAGTGCGACTGGTTCTCCAGTGGTCATGACGTCACCGGCTCCCGGCGACGGTCTCGCGCGCGGCACGCAGGGACTCCTTGAGAGAGCCCATCGTGGCGAGGACGGCAGTGGGCTCGTAGCCGCAGTGCGCCATGCAGTTGGCGCAGCGCGGATCCTTGCCGCGGCCGTACTTGTCCCAGTCGGTCTCCTCGATGAGTTCCCGGTACGTAGGGACGTACCCGTCGCTCATCAGATAGCAGGGCCGCTGCCAGCCGAAGAGCGAGTAGTTGGGGATCGCCCAGGCCGTGCACGGGAAGTCCGCCTTGCCCTCGAGGAAGTCCAGGAAGAGCGGCGAGTGGTTCAGCCGCCAGCGGGCCCGGTTACCGCCCGCGAAGGACTTCTTGAAGAGCTCGCGGGTCTGCTCGACGCCGAGGAAGTGCTCCTGGTCGGGAGCCTTCTCGTACGCGTAGGCGGGCGAGATCATCATCTCGTCGACCTTCAGGTCGTCATTGAGGTAGTTCAGGACCTCGATGACGGTCTGCGGGGTGTCGGTGTTGAAGAAGGTGGAGTTCGTGGTGACCCGGAAGCCGCGCCGCTTGGCCTCCTTGATCGCCGCCACCGCCTCGTCGAACACGCCTTCCTTGGCCACCGATTCGTCATGCCGCTCACGCAGACCGTCGATGTGCACGGCGAAGGCGAAGAACGGGGACGGGGTGAATTTCTCCATCTTCTTGCGCAGCAGCATCGCATTGGTGCAGAGGAAGACGTACTTCTTCCGCGCCACCAGCTGCCGCACGATTTCGTCGATCTGCGGGTGCATCAGGGGTTCACCGCCCGCGATGGACACCATCGGGGCACCCGATTCCAGCACCGCGCCGACGGCCTGGGCCACCGGCATCCGCTGCTTGAGCACTCCGGCCGGATGCTGGATCTTTCCGCAGCCCTCGCACGCCAGATTGCAGGCGAACAAAGGCTCCAGCTCGACAATGAGCGGGAATTTGTCCCGCTTGCGGAGCTTCTGTTCAACGAGGTACGTCGCAACCTTGATGGTCTGACGGAGCGGCATGGCCATCTAGCTCACCTCCTGGGGAGCAGCAAAGATCGGTGCCATTCATAGAAAGCCGGCAGGACAGCACGGAGAACACGGAAAGCCGATATTCCACCGCGTACCGTGCCGATGCGGACGAGCTCGTGCTCCGGAGCGTCCACGACCACCCGTACGGCCGCAACGGGGCGTACCCCGGTGCGCAGGGCGGTACGAAGGGTGGCGGCGGACTCCATGTCCACAGCGATCGCTCCGGTGGCCCGCAGTTCGGCCCGCTCATGTCCGCGCACGACATGGTCGGAGCCGGTCAGCGGACCGGTGTGGACGGTGCGGCCCGGCACCGTCCTGGCGAGTGCCTCGGCGAGCAGACCCGCACCGGTGCAGGGCGTCGAGTCGCCGGCCTCCCGGGTCTCGTCGGCGACCACCAGGTCTCCCGGGTGCATGCCGGGCGCGAGCCCGGCACAGAACCCGGAGGCGATGACCGCGGCGCCGAGCGCCGGGTCCTGGCCGAGCGCGTGCGCCACGGCCGTCTCGGCGGCTTTCGGGCCCATGCCCGTACGGAGCACGGTCACCTGGCCCGGGGCGTCGCCCGCCTTTCCTCTGCCACTGCGCAGGGCGAGTTGCTCGATACCGAGCGCGCAGGCGATCAGCAGCGGCCCCGCGGGGCCGGACGGCCCCGGTGCATCGCCCATCAGGCCCCCTCCCGGACGGCCGTGCGGTCGGCGAACGGGTCGCCGTACACGTACCGCCCGAGTGCGGTGAGCGGGAAGACCTGCCGGTAGAGGTGGTAGTTGATGGAGAAGTCCCAGGGGAACCCGGTGCCGGTGAAGTACGGCTCGTCCCAGGATCCGTCGGCCTGCTGGGCCTCGGTCAGCCAGGCGATGCCCCGGGTCACCGCCGTGCTCTCGCGCCGGCCGGCAGCGAGGAGGGCGAGGAGGGCCCAGGCGGTCTGGGACGCGGTCGACGCACCGTTCCCGATCCACTTCTCCTCCTGGTACGAGCGCAGGTCCTCGCCCCAGCCGCCGTCGTCGTTCTGCACGGACTCCAGCCAGCCGACCGCCCGGCGGATCGCCGGATGGGCAGCGGGCAGCCCGGCAGCGACCAGGGCGGGCACCACCGACCCTGTTCCGTACACGTAGTTGACGCCCCAACGGCCGAACCAGGCACCGCTCGCCTCCTGTTCGGCAAGCAGCCACTCGATGCCGCGCCGGGTGGCGGGGTGATCGGACCGCCCCTCCATGGCGAGCATCTCCACCACGTGTCCGGTGACATCGGCGGACGGCGGATCGATGACCTCGCCGAAGTCACAGAAGGGCAGCCGGTTGGGGAACGGGCTGGTGTTGTCGGCGTCGAATGCGCCCCAGGCCCCGTTGCGGGACTGCATGCCGAGGTTCCAGCGCACCCCGCGTTCGATGGCGGCCTCGACACCTGCCGGATTCGGATGCCGGACCCGGCGCAGCGCGAGGACCACCTCGGCGGTGTCGTCAATGTCCGGGTAGTTGTCGTTGTGGAACTCGAACGCCCATCCGCCCGGGTCGAGTTGAGGTCGACGCACGGACCAGTCGCCGGGCCTGACGATCTCCTCGCCGAGCATCCAGTCCGCCGCTTTCACGAGCGCAGGATGGTCCGGCCTGACTCCGGCATCGGCAAGCGCGATGGTGGCGAGGCAGGTGTCCCAGACCGGTGACTGGCAGGCCTCGATCATGCGGGCGCCGTCCTCGCGCCAGATGGCGAACCGGTTCAGCGAGTCCAGGCCGGCCCGCATCACCGGGTGGTCGAGGTCGTAACCGAGGAGATGCAGGGCGATGACGGAGTACACGGCGGGCGGCTGGATGCCGCCCCAGCAGCCGTCGTTCTCCTGGCGTTCGATGATCCAGCGCGCTGCCGCATTCATGGCGATCCGGCGCAGCCGGCGCGGGGCCACCTTGTGGTAGACGTGCAGCGCCTTGTCGAGGCGTTGGAAGACGCCGTCCCAACTGGCCGCCGGGGCACGGCGTTTGGGTGGGTTGGGGACGAGCGGGTCGGCGTGCAGCTCGTCGAGGGCGAAGGGCGCGGGCCGTACCGGACGCTTCGCCGAGACGACGGTCAGCGGCACAATCGTCTGCCGGGCCCAGCAGCCGAAGTCGTAGATGTTGAGCGGGACCCACTTCGGGAAGAACATCAGCTCCGGTGGGAGCTCGGGCAGGTCGTCCCATTTCCACCAGCCGAACAGGGCCAGCCAGATCCGGGTGAAGACGCGGCTCTCGGCGATGCCACCCTGCTCCCTGATCCACCGCGAGGCGCGGGCCATGTGCGGATCGTCCGGCCGGTCTCCGGCCAGCCGCAGCGCGACGTACGCCTCGATGGTGGTGGAGAGTTCGCCCGGCCCTCCGTGGAAGGTGGCCCAGGTGCCGTCGCCGAGCTGTTCGCCGCGGATGAAGCGGGCGGCCGACTCGACGGTGGCCGGGTCCTGAATGCCGAGGAACTGGCGGAGCAGCAGATCCTCGGCGTCCATGGTGACGTTGGTGGCGAGGTCGCCCTTCCACCAGCCCTGGTCGTCCTGTCTGCCGAGGAGATGCTCCACCGAGCGTTCCGCGGCCCGCCGCGCGGCGGCGAGCACGTCGTCCGCGGCGATGGTTGATTCGGTCGGTTCGCTGGCCGAGGCTGCGCGGGGGTCAAGAGCCCCGGTGCTTCCGTCGGTCGTCGCTGTCATGGCTTCCCCTTCGTGCAGTTGGTCCTCTGCTGTGCTGGGGTCTCCGTCGGTCGGCGCCCTTCGAGGGCGCCGACCGGCGACTGCGAGTCATATGCGAATGATGATCATCTCTTTCGTACGACGACGAAGTCCGCGAGCGCCGTGAGCTGCGCACGCACGGTTTCCGGCATGTCGACACCGTGCAGCGCCTCGATGGCGACCGCATGCTGCCGACGGGCCTCCTGGGCGGTCCACTCGCGGCCGCCCGCCTCCTCGATGAGCGCCGCCCGGGCGGCGAACTCCTCCTCGGAGAAGCTGTCGAAGTCGGTGCTCTTGGCGTCCGCGGCGAGCAGCTCGCCGAGGCGCTCCGAGGCCGGTCCGCCCGCGGCGAGCGCGGCGACGACCGGCAGGGACTTCTTGCGCTGACGCAGATCGCTCCAGGTCTGCTTGCCGGTGGACTCCGGGTCGCCCCAGATACCGAGCAGATCATCGATGGCCTGGAAGGCGAGGCCGAGGTGGTAGCCGTACGCCTCCAGGGTGTCGGCGGTACGGTCGTCGGCGCCGCCGAGCACCGCACCGATGGAGACGGCGCAGGCGAGCAGGGCGCCCGTCTTGTTGCCCTCCATCTCCAGGCACTCCTCGACGGTGACCCGCTCGCGGTGCTCGTAGGAGATGTCCTGGGCCTGCCCGTCGATGAGCTTGCGGGTGGCGGTGGTCAGCCGGCGGGCCGCGCGGCCCGCCTCGACCGTGCCGAGCTCCAGCAGGATCTCGTTGGCCAGCGCGAACAGCGCGTCGCCGACCAGGATCGCCTGCGCGGGGCCGTGCACCTTCCATACGGTGTCGCGGTGGCGGCGCTGCTCGTCGCCGTCCATCAGGTCGTCGTGCAACAGCGAGAAGTTGTGCACGAGTTCGACGGCCACCGCGCCGGGGATGCCGGCCTCGGCTGCAGCGCCCGCCGCCTCGGCGGACAGCAGGGCGAGCGCCGGGCGGACCGCCTTGCCGCCGTCGCCGTCGGAGGGCCGGCCCTGGGCGTCGATCCAGCCGAAGTGGTAGGCGGCGACGGTGTCCATGGGCGGTGCGAGCCGGTCAACGGCGGCCCGGAGCACCGGAGCGGACAGGGCCCGTCCGCGCTCCAGAAGCACGGTGACGTCCGCGGTGTCTACCACGGTGTCGAAAGCCGGATTCGCCGGGGTCACTGACTCTCCTCTTGTTCCGGTGGTACTGCTCATGCCGCCTCCTGCAGCGGAAGTTCATGGGTGCGGCCGAGCGTACGGAGCGCGGCGTCCGCGGCGCTGCACCCGCTGCGCACCGCGCCCTCCATCGTCGCGGGCCAGCCGGTGGCGGTCCATGCTCCGGCCAGATAGAGGCCGGGGGCACGGGTGCGGGTCCCGGGGCGCAGTCGGCCGACACCGGGAGCGGGGGCGAAGGTCGCTGTGCGTTCCCGGGTGACGAAGAAGTCCCTGATGCCGGCTCCGCGGGCGGCCGGCAGGAGCCGTTCCAGCTCGGGCAGGTAGCGACTGCGCAGCTCGGCGACGGGCAGGTCGATCTCGTCGTCGGCCGCGGACTGGGAGAGCGCGAGGTACTGTCCGGGGCCGGTCAGCCCCGAGGCGTCCGTACGGTCGAAGACCCACTGGACCGGGGAGCCGAGCGCGGCGAAGAACGGGCGGCGCAGCACCTTGCGGTCGTAGACGACGTGCACGTTGAGAATCGGTGAGGTGCCGATGGAGAGCAGCCTGCCCGGCTCGTCGAGTGCGCCTTCGGGCAGCAGGTCGTGCGTCTCGCGCTGCGGGACGGCGAGGACGACGGTGTCCGCCTCGATCCGTTCGGCGCCCGTGTCGACGATCCAGCGCCCGTCGGCGGAGCGGGTGACGGTGTCGGCCTTGGTGCGCAGTTCGGTCCGTACGCCGACGGAGTCGAGCGCCTTGCGGGTCAGCGTGTCGTGCACCTCGCCGAGCGGCACGCTCGCCCAGCCGATGTCGGCGGCGCCGGGCTCGGAAAGAAGTCCGGTCTTGAAAACCTTCGCGGCGAGGGCCAACGAGGAGTTCGGGGCGGTGGCGTTGAGTGTGGCGACGCCGACGAGGTCCCAGAGTGCCTCGATGGTGCGCGGGGACTGCCCGTGGCGGGTCAGCCAGCTTCCGAAGTCGATGGCGTCGAGCGCCGGGTCGTCCGGGTCGAGCCGGCCGAGCGCCAGTGCGGCGCGCCCGACACCTGCCCGCTCGGCGAGCGAGAGATGCGGGTAGCCCGCCAGCCCGGCGGCAAGGTGGAACGGCACCGGCAGGGCGTTGCGGCGCAGCCGTCCGAGCCGGGGCCCCGAGGGACGTCCGACATCGAGAACAGGCACGTCCAAACGGTTTTGCAGGGGTGCCAGGCGTGCGCCGCCGACCCGGTCGAGGAACCAGCGGTAGGCGGTGCAGCAGCGAAGGTAGACATGCTGACCGTTGTCCACCGTCAGTTCGCCGCGCTTGAAGGAGAAGGCGAGTCCGCCGAGCCTCGGCCGTCCTTCGAGCAGGGTCACGTCAAGCCCGGCGTCGGCGAGACGGAGGGCCGCGGTGATGCCGGCCAGTCCGCCGCCGATCACGACCGCGCGGGAGGAACGCAGGGCCTCGTCGGTCACGCGTCCCCCTTTCGCCGGGTCGCTCCGGTCGGCCCGGCCGGTCCGGCCAGGCTCGTCTTTTCGGTCAGGCACGCTGTTTCAGTCAGGGACGCGTCGGACCACCGCAGGGTTGCCCAAAGTCTGGACCGAGCGTCCGTGATGCAGATGGTGCGCGAGATATCTGCATTACGCATCAGACACGCCCCCGGGCCGTCCGGCGCGAAATGTACCGCGCGTCCAGACCCGACAGGCCGCGCACCGCGACGTACGCCTTCTCGTGGCCCGGCAGCGACACCCGGCCGCGCAGCACCGCCTCGGGGTCGCGCTCGATCCGGTCGAGCAGGCGGCGGTAGATACCGGCCATGGCGGCCACACAGGCGCCGCTGCGACGGTCCAGCATCGGCAGCAGCCGGTAGCCCTCGGCGAAGAGGGTGCGGGCGCGCCGCACCTCGAAGTGGACCAGGCCCGCGAAGTCGGAGCCGGGCGGCGGGGTGGCCCGGTGGAAGCCGGCGGAACAGCCGAACTTGGCGAGGTCGTCGGCGGGCAGATACGTACGCCCGTTGCCCGCGTCCTCGCGGACGTCGCGCAGGATGTTGGTCAACTGCAGGGCGAGGCCGAGCGTGTCGGCGTACTCCGCGGCGCGGTCGGCGCCGGGTGCGCCCGGTTCCGTACCGAAAACGCCCAGGCTGAGCCGGCCGATGGCCCCTGCGACACACCGGCAGTAGACCTTGAGGTCGTCCCACGTCTCGTACGTCGTGCCGCGCACGTCCATGAGCACGCCGTCGATCAGTTCGTCGAGCCCGCCGAGCGGCAGCGGGAACCGGCGCGCGGCATCGGCGAGCGCGACGGCCACCGGGTCGGTGTCGTCCTCGTCGATCGCGCCGTCCCGGATCCGGTCCAGCAGCGTGCGGGTGCTCTCCAGCCGGAGCCGCTTGGTCTCCGGCTCCAGCTCGCCGTCGCCGATGTCGTCGACCCGGCGGGAGAAGGCGTACAACGCCGACATGGCCTGCCGCTTCTCGGCAGGCAGCAGCCTGATTCCGTACGCGAAGTTACGCGCCTGCTGTCCGGTGACGGCCTCGCAGTAACTGTATGCGGCCTGTACCGGCGCCGACATGTACGTCGTCTGTCCCTCCACGGTCCGGCTCACCCCTCTCTACGCGCTCTTCGCAAGACAACTCCCACCTCGCGCAGCAAGCTGGGCTTGGTGGGCTTGGGCGGTCCGGGCAGTACGTCGAACCCGGCGGCCGCGATCGCGGTGAGGGCGGCGCGCCCCCCTCCCACGAATCCGGCGAGAAGCAGCTTGAGCCTGCCGTGGACGCTACCCACCAAGAGGGTGCCTTCATTCAGCAGGTTCCGGGCGCGTTCTGCTTCGTATGCAACCAGTGCACGCACCGATGCGCCCCCGGAGGGGGTTGCCAGGTCGCCCTCGGTGACGTGGAACCTGGCCATGTCGTCGGCCGGCAGATAGATCCGGTCGCGGCCGAGGTCCTCGGTGACGTCCTGGAGGTGCTCGACGATCTGCAGGGCGGTGCAGACGGCGTCGGAACGGCGGATCCGCTCGGGGCTCGCGGTGCCGGTGATCTGGAGGACCAGGCGGCCGACCGGGTTGGCGGAGAGTTCGCAGTAGGCGAGCAGCTCCTCGTACGTCCCGTACCGCCGGACCTTCTGGTCCTGCCGGTTGGCCTCGATGAGCCCGAGGAACGGCTCGGGCGTGAGGGCGCAGCGCCGCACGGTCGGGCGCAGCGCGCGCAGCAGCGGGTGGCGCGGGCCGTCGCCCGCGGTGTCGAAGACCCTGTGCAGGTCCGCCTCGAACGCGTCGAGCATCGCGAGCCGGTCATCGGTCTGCCCGGGGTCCAGCCCGAGGTGGCGGGCGTCGGCGCCGCCGGGGGCGAGATCGCCGTCACCGATGTCGTCGACCAGGCGGGCGTAGCCGTACACCGCCATCAGATCGTTACGCCAGGCGCGTGGCAGGAAGAACGGCGCCACGGGGAAGTTCTCGTCCGCGGCCTTGTCGAGCGTGGCGGGTACAGCGGCGTCATGGCGCGCCTGCTGGGTACGGGTCACCACTGACCGTCCGGCGCGGGGACGGCATATACACCTCGGAGCTGGAGATTTTCCGTCATTGCCGTCACATCTCCCGTTCTACACTGCTGACCCAAAACATCCCATTCCGGACACGCCGCCCGCTCTCCCGAGTGCGGAGGACCACCTACGGGCGGTACACCCAGGCGGTATCGCCCCACTTGCCACGAATCAGCACCGGTACAGCTTACGTTGTACAACGCCCAGGCATACGCCGGGGTGTAGCGCGCATTACAACAACGCTGCGTTCTCCGCCAACCTTCCCCGCGTACAAGGAAATTGACGTCATCCGGCGGGAGGAGATCTTCCCCGGGCGTGCGTCGGCGCGGCGCACGCCCCCCGCGGCGTCCACGATCCGGACACGGCAGCGGCCTCTGCCGGAGTGCTCCGGCTGAGGCCGCCGCGGTGTCGGAGAGCGGTGGGGGTGCTACTTCCCGGTCTCCCGCTCGTACGCCTTGAGGACCTCGTCGGTGGGGCCGTCCATCAGCAGCTCGCCCTTCTCCAGCCACAGCACCCGGTCGCAGGTGTCCCTGATGGACTTGTTGCTGTGGCTGACCAGGAAGACCGTGCCCGCTTCCTTGCGCAGCTCGCGGATGCGCTTCTCGGAGCGGATCTGGAACTTGCGGTCGCCGGTGGCCAGCGCCTCGTCGATCATGAGGACGTCGTGCTTCTTGGCGGCGGCGATGGAGAAGCGCAGCCGGGCGGCCATGCCGGAGGAGTACGTCCGCATCGGCAGGGTGATGAAGTCGCCCTTCTCGTTGATGCCCGAGAAGTCGACGATCCCCTGGTAGCGCTCGCGGATCTCCTCGCGTGTCATGCCCATCGCGAGCCCGCCGAGCACCACGTTCCGCTCACCGGTCAGGTCGCTCATCAGCGCCGCGTTCACACCGAGCAGCGACGGCTGGCCGTCCGTGTACACCTTGCCGTGCTCGGTCGGCAGCAGACCGGCGATGGCCCGCAGCAGGGTCGACTTGCCGGAGCCGTTGGAGCCGATGAGACCGATGGCCTCGCCCCGGTAGGCGGTGAAGGAGACGCCGCGTACGGCGTGCACCTTACGGACTCCGCGCGCCTCGCCCTTGCCGCGGCGCAGTATCCGGCTCAGCGCCGCGGTGGCACTGCCCTTGCCTCCGCCGCCGGCGTTGACCCGGTACACGATGTGCACATCGTCGGCGATGACGGTGGGGACGCGCCCCGAAGTGTTGTCCTCAGCCACGGCCGTACCGTTCCTCTGCCTTCCAGAAGTACACAAAGCCCGCGACGCCGATGAAGGCCGCCCAGGCGAGCCCGACGATCCACACGTGCGGCGGCAGGTTCTCGGAGCCGTACCCATCGATCAGTGCGAAGCGGATCAGGTCCATGTAGATGGCCGCCGGGTTGTACTGCAGCACCCTGCCGATCCACTCAGGCTTGCCCTGCAGCATCAACGGGATGGAGAACATGACACCGGACGCGTACATCCAGGTGCGCATGACGAACGGCATCAGCTGGGCCAGGTCCGGGGTCTTGCTGCCGAGCCTGGCCATGATCAGGGCGAGACCGGTGTTGAAGACGAACTGCATGACGAGCGCGGGGACGATCAGCAGCCAGGACAGCGACGGATAGCTGCCGAAGCCGACCACCACGACCGCCATCACGATCATCGAGTACAACAACTGCTGGAGCTGTTGCAGCGAGAAAGAGATGGGCAGCGAGGCGCGCGGGAAGTGCAGCGCGCGGACCAGTCCGAGGTTTCCGGAGATCGCCCGTACGCCCGCCATCACCGAGCTCTGCGTAAAGGTGAAGACAAATACGCCCGTCACCAGGAAGGGGATGAATACCTCCTGGGACATTCCCTTTCTGGTGCCCAGAATCAGCCCGAAGATCAAGAAGTAGACCAGGGCGTTGAGCAGCGGCGTGGCCACCTGCCACAGCTGGCCGAGCTTGGCCTGGCTGTACTGGGCAGTCAGCTTCGCCCGGGAGAACGCCATGATGAAGTGGCGGCGCCCCCAGAGCTGCTGCACGTACTCGAACAGCCCGGGCCGGGCACCGCTCACCGTCAGGCCGTACTTTTCGGCCCTCTCGGCGGCGCTCAGGCCGTCGTCGGCGGATGGCGGGGTGCTCAGCGCGACCGCACCATCATGGGTTGTGTCACTCACCAGATGAAACTCTCGTATTCAAGATGCGCAGCCAGTCGCGGGCGCGGTTCAGGCGGACAGGTCGCGTAAAGAAAAAAATACGCCTCATGCTCTCAGAGGAGAGCTTCTCAGATCACGGGAGGTCGGCCCAGTCTGGTCAGCCGCCATACCGTACGCCACCTCATCGGACGGCGCGGTCCGCAGGGCTTCGCCCAGCCTTCCCGGAATCCGCCGAACCACGCCTTCAGGGCGGGGCCCGAGGGCTTGCGGAGCAGGGTCAGCAGCAGCCAGACGCCCAGGTAGACCGGCACCAGCGGTGCGGGCAGATTACGGCGTGCCAGCCAGACCCGGTTACGGGCCACCATGCGATGGTAAACCGCGTGCCGCGACGGGGCGGTGGTCGGATGGTTGAGCACCATGTCGGCGCGGTAGTCGATCATCCAGCCGGCGTCCAGCGCCCGCCAGGCGAGATCGGTCTCCTCGTGCGCGTAGAAGAAGTCGCCCGGCAGCCCGCCGACCTCGGCGAGGACCCGGGTCCGGACGGCATTGGCGCCGCCGAGGAAGGTCGTCACCCGCGACGACCGCATCGGGTCGGCGGCGCGCAGCCGCGGGACATGCCGGCGCTGGGTGACACCGGTGTCCGGGTCGGCGATCCGGAAGCTGATTATGCCCAGCTTCGGGTCCTCCTCGAACGCCTGGCGGCACAGCTCGGCGGTGTCGGTCAGCGGCAGCAGTCCGTCGTCGTCGAGGAAGAGCAGGGCGTCGACGTCGGCGCCGGACGGGCCGAAGGCCTCGATACCGACGTTGCGGCCGCCGGGGATGCCCAGGTTCTCGGGGAGCTCGACCGTCCGGACGCCCGGGGGGACGTCCGGGACGGGGGCGCCGTTGCCGACGACCACCGTCTCGATCCGGTCGCCGTCCTGCTTGGCGACCGAATCGAGGAGGGCACGCAGCTCGTCAGGACGGTTTCCCATCGTGATGATGACCGCGCCGAGCTTCATGGGCGTGCTCACTTCAGCCTGCTCGATGCCAGGACCGACACGAGGTGGAGAAGGGTCTGCAGCAGAGCGATGCCGGCCAGGACCGCGACCGCGAGGCGGCTGAAGAAGAGATCGTCCCGGACCGAGTCCAGGACGGCCGCGACCAGAATCACCAGTGACGCCTCGACGCACAGGATCAGCCGGTGGAACTTGAGCGCACCGGCGGCCCGGCGGGCGAGCGCCATGCCGGACGAGCGCGGCTCGGACGCGGCCTCCTTGACCGGCGGCAGCCCGCCCTGGTGACGTGCGACCCCGACGAGGTCGGTCTCCGCCTTGATCAGGATGGCGCCCAGGGCCGCGAGAGTACCCAGGAAGGCCCAGAGCCAGTCGATCCGTCCACTGCCCCACAGGTCGGCGGCGCGCAGGCCGAAGCCGACCAGCACGGCCGCGTCGCAGAGATAGGCGCCGACACGGTCCAGGTAGACGCCGCCCAGGGAGAACTGCTGCTTCCAGCGCGCCAGCTCGCCGTCGACGCAGTCGAGCAGCAGGTAGAGCTGGACCATGAGAACCCCGAGCAGCGCGCCAGGGATGCCCGGGACGAGCAGGGCCGGAGCGGCGAGCACGCCGGCGACGGTCATCAGGTAGGTCAGCTGGTTGGGCGTCACCCTGGTGTTCACCAGATACCGGTCCACACGCAGTGAGAGCTCACGCATGTAGAGCCGGCCCGCCCAGTGTTCACCGCTGCGCCGGTCCTTGACGCCCGGAGGGTGAACGACCGGACGGAGTTCAGCTACGGATGGTCTTGGCATAGTCGGCGTACGCGTCCCTGATCTGGTCGGTGGACAGGTTGAGGTGTTCCAGGATCGTGAAGCGTCCCGGGCGCGTCTGCGGGGCGTAGTCGACGGCCTGGACGAACTCGTCGGCCGTGAAGCCGATCTCGTCGGGCAGGACCGGCAGCCCGTGGCGACGCAGCGCGGCCGCCATGAGCAGCGACTCGTCCCGCGCGCCCCGCAGGTGCATGGCGAAGCAGGCGCCGAGGCCGACCTGTTCGCCGTGGCTGGCGGCGCGCTTGGGATACAGCAGATCGAAGGCGTGGTTGATCTCGTGGCAGGCGCCGGAGGCCGGCCGGGAGTCCCCGGCGACCGACATGGAGATGCCGGTCAGCACCAGGCCCTCGGCCAGCACCTTCAGGAAGGAGTCGTCGCCGACCCCGCCGGGGTGGCGCAGCACGGCCTCGCCGGCCTGCCGGGCCATGGCCGCGGCGAGTCCGTCGATCTCCTCGCCGTTGACCTGGTGGGCGAGTTCCCAGTCCGCCACGCACGAGATGTTGGAGACCGCGTCGCCGATGCCGGAGCGCACATAGCGGGTGGGCGCCTCACGGATGATGTCCAGGTCGATGACGACGGCGATCGGGGTGGGGACGCCGTACGAACCCCGTCCGTTGTCGTTGTCCAGGGTCGCGACCGGCGAGCAGAGACCGTCGTGCGAGAGGTTCGTCGCGACCGCGACCATCGGCATGCCCACGCGCGCCGCGGCGTACTTCGCCACGTCGATGATCTTGCCGCCGCCGAGGCCGACCACCGCGTCGTACCGGTCGCCCTTGATGTCGTCGGCGAGCTTGACGGCCGAGTCGATCGTGCCGTCGGCGACCTGGTACCAGTGGGCGCCGGGCAGCGCCGGGGCGAGCCGCTCGCGCAGGGCCAGGCCGGAACCGCCGCTGATCGCGACGGCGAGCTTGCCGGAGGCGGAGATCCGCTGGTCGGCGAGGAGGGCCGCCAGATCGTCCAGGGCACCGCGCCGGATGTCGACGACGACGGGCGACGGAATGAGCCGGCTCAGTACTGGCATGCGATCTCACGGCCCTTCGCGAGGTCGTCGTGGTTGTCGATCTCGACCCACGTCACTTCGCCGATGGAGGCCACGTCGACGGTGAAGCCGCGGTTGACGAGCTCCTGGTAGCCGTCCTCGTAGTACAGGTCCGGGTCGCGCTCGAACGTCGCCTTCAGGGCGTCGGCCAGCTCCGCGGCGGCCTCGGGCTCGATGAGGGTGACGCCGATGTACTCGCCGGTCGCGGTGGCCGGGTCCATCAGCTTGGTGATGCGCCGCACGCCCTTGTCACCGTCGGTGATGACCTTCATCTCCTCGTCGGCGAGGTTCTTCACCGTGTCGAGGGCGAGGATGATCTTCTGGCCGTTGCCGCGGGCGGCGAGGAGCGTCTTCTCGACGGAGACCGGGTGCACGGTGTCGCCGTTGGCGAGGATCACACCTCGCGCGAGCACGTCACGGGCGCACCACAGGGAGTAGGCGTTGTTCCATTCCTCGGCCTTGTCGTTGTCGACGAGGGTGAGCGTCAGGCCGTACTTCGCCTCGAGCGCGGCCTTGCGCTCGTAGACGGCCTCCTTGCGGTAGCCGACGACGATCGCGACCTCGGTGAGACCGATCTCCGCGAAGTTGGCCAGCGTGAGGTCGAGCACGGTCTTCTCGCCGTCGACCGGCACGAGGGCCTTCGGAAGCGTGTCGGTGTAGGGGCGCAGACGCCGTCCGGCACCGGCTGCGAGTACGAGGCCGATCATGCGGGTTCTCCTTCGTCGTGAACGGCAGGTGCTCCGGAGGAGACCCAGAAACGGATGGACTCGACAAGCACCACCAGTGCCACGGCCACTGCGAGAGCGGTGAGTGCCACGGTGAAGCCTGAATGCTGAGTGAATACGGCGGCGAGTACGGCCACCACCAAGGTCCGGCCCTCGTGCCCACCGATCGTCCGCACCAGCCACTGGGGCGGCGCGCCGGTGCCCCCGCGAATGCGGTACACCGTGTCGTAGTGATGGTAGGCGACGGCCGAAACCAGCCCGAAAGCCGCAGGAAGAGCTTGATCGACATCGCTGCGGGCGGCCAGAGCCAGGATCGTGCAGTACTCCGCCGCCCTGAATATCGGGGGTACGAGCCAGTCGAGTGCGCCCTTGAGCGGGCGGGCCACGGCGACGCCTGAGCAGACCGCGTAGAAGACCGCGGCGACGATCATCTGCCGGCTGCCGAACGGCTGCGTCAGAGCGGCGGCGACCAGGGCGAGTGCGCCGACGAGGGCTGCCGCCGGTGCGGCCCAGCCGCTCCCGATACGGGGTCCCCGCGCCGCCATGAGCTGGGCCAGCGGCCCGGAGTCCGCGAGGTCGGCGAGTGCCCGGGCGGCCCGGTCGGTGCGCTGCGCCTTGCGGGTCAGCGAACGCAGCAGGCGGCCGGCGGTGGTGTAGCAGGCAGCGAAGGCACACCCGATCAGCAGGGCGTAGAAGACGATCCGCGGGGTGGTCACCGCCGTCAGCACGGCGATCATCGCCCACCGCTCACCGATCGGCAGCACGATCATCCGGCGCAGCCAGACCGTCCAGCCGACGCTGTCGAGTTTGTCGGAGAGCGCTGCAGTCGGGCTCGAATTGGCGATCGCGTCGTGGTTGGCCTCGTTGAACGCGAAGTCGACGACATGGCGGCAGGTCTGCAGCACCATCGCGCCGAGCGCGAGCGCCCATACGTCGTCGCCGTTGCGGGCGGCGCCGAGCGCCAGTCCCGCGTAGTACGCGTACTCCTTGGCCCGGTCGAACGTGGCGTCCAGCCAGGCCCCCATCGTCGAGTACTGCAGCGAGTAACGGGCGAGCTGCCCGTCGGTGCAGTCCAGGACGAACGAAAAGAGCAGCAGCAGCCCTGCGGCGATGTAGCCGCCGCGGCTACCGGTGGCCGCGCAGCCCGCCGCGATCAGCGCGGTGAGCAGGGAGGCGGTGGTGACCTGGTTCGGGGTGAGGCCGCGGCGCGCGCACCAGCGCGCGATGTAGCGCGAGTACGGGCTGATGAAGAACGTGGTGACGAAGCCGTCGCGGGCCTTCACGGCGCTGCGCAGCCGCACCGCCTCGTCGTCGACCGCGGCCACGGCGGACTGCGCGGTGGCGCGGGCGGCCTGGTCGGCGGGCACGGCGGCGACGAGCGAGCCGAGCTCGGGGCGCTGCACGGCTGTGCCCTCGGCCTCCAGTGCGACGGCGATGCGGCCGGGCACGGTGCGGTCGGTGACGGGCACGGTGTCCGCGCCGCCGGCCCGTCCCACAGGGACGCCCGCGCCGACTGCCGCAGCGGTGCTGCGCAGGGCCTGGACGAGCGCGGCACGCGCCTCCGGCTGCGCGGTGAGTGCACCGGGCACGGTGACGGCGGGAAAGCGGGGGTCGGTCAGTCCGAGTCGGAGGGCGTGAACATGCCCGACGAACCGGGGGTCGACCAGGGCGACGCGGACGTCGGCGGGAGCCGCGGCGAGCAGCTCCGCGGCTTCGGTGACATCAGCGGCGGCCTGTACGTCGAAGCCCAGCGACCTCAGATCGTCCTCGAGCGACGACCCGGGTACCGGCGCACCGGTGAGGATGGCGGTCGACAGACGAACTCACTCCTTGGTGCTGACAGGGACGGCGCGCGACAGTGCGGCCCGGATGCGGGCCGGCGGCACGTCGGCAGAGGCTATCTGATGAACGGAAGCGGGAGTTCACCGCCCGTTTATGTTCCGTTCGGGGTGGGCCGCCATGATGCGGCGCCGCCCGCGATCATCATCGTCGATCCCTGCCTCGCCCGACAAACCGCGGTGGCCACGGCCCCGGCCTCGGCTGATGGCCCACGGTTGCATGGACCTAGGCTGACAGACATGACATGGCTGATCACAGGCGGAGCGGGATATATCGGGGCACATGTGGTGCGTGCCATGACGGGCGCCGGGGAGCGGGTGGTCGTCCTGGACGACCTCTCCACCGGCATTCCCGACCGGCTCCCGGCCGATGTACCGCTGATCCGCGGCTCGGCCGCCGACCGCACACTGCTCGACCGGGTGCTCGCCGAGAACGCCGTGACCGGTGTGGTGCATCTCGCAGCGAAGAAGCAGGTCGGAGAGTCCGTCGAGAAGCCTCTGCTCTACTACCGGGAGAACGTCTCGGGGCTCGCGGTTCTGCTCGAGGCCGTCGTCGCGGCCGGTGTGCAGCGCTTCGTCTTCTCCTCATCGGCCGCGGTGTACGGCGTACCGGACGCGGAGCTCATCACCGAGGAGACCCCCTGCGCCCCGATCAATCCGTACGGTGAGACGAAGCTCGCCGGGGAGTGGCTGGTCCGGGCGGCCGGGAAGGCGCACTCCCTGTCCACCGGCTGTCTGCGCTACTTCAATGTGGCGGGAGCAGCCGAACCGGAACTGTCGGACACCGGTGTCTTCAATGTCATTCCGATGTTCTTCGACCGGCTGACCCGCGGCGAGGCCCCGCGGATCTTCGGCGACGACTATCCGACGCCGGACGGGACCTGCATCCGCGACTACATCCATGTCGCCGACCTCGCCGACGCGCATCTCGCGGTGGCCCGCAGGCTGAGCGAGCAGGGCGGTCCCGCGGACCTGACCGTGAACATCGGCCGCGGCGAGGGCGTCTCGGTGCGCGAGCTCGCCGATCTGGTGGGCGAGATCACCGGCCACCGCATCAAGCCGGAGGCCGAGCCGCGCCGGGCCGGCGACGCGGCCAGGGCCGTCGCCTCCGCCACGCGTATGTCCGAGGAGCTGGGCTGGACGGCCCGCCGCGGGGTGCGGGAGATGGTCGAGTCGGCCTGGGAGGGCTGGTGTCTGCGCCACCCCCAGGCGCTCGGCGCATGACCCGCGCATGATCGCCCAACCGCTCTGACCTGCGACCATTTCCGCAGGTCAGAGCAGTTGACAACGGTGTTCAGTGCCGTGTTGCCCGATACCCCCCACCCGTAGTTCACTGGCCTTCTCGGGCCGATACGGGCCCGGGTCCGCGAGACGACCGGAGGCGTCCCCATGGGGGCTGGGCACGATCACGGACACACACACGGGGGGCCGCCGCCGACCGGCACCGCGGCCGCCGCGTACAAGGGGCGACTGCGGGTCGCGCTCTGCATCACGCTCACCGTGATGGTCCTGGAGATCGTCGGCGGTCTGCTCTCGGACTCGCTGGCGTTGATCGCCGACGCCGCCCATATGGCGACCGACGCACTGGGGCTCGGCATGGCGCTGCTGGCGATCCACTTCGCCAACAAGCCGGCCGGACTCCACCTCACCTTCGGCTACGCCCGGGCGGAGATCCTCGCCGCTCTGGCCAACTGTCTGCTGCTGCTCGGGGTCGGCGGCTATCTGCTGTTCGAGGCGGTCGAGCGCTTCATCACACCGACCGAGACCCGGGGCGGCCTGACGATCGTCTTCGCGCTGCTCGGCCTCGTCGCCAACATGATCTCCCTGTCGCTGCTGATGCGCGGACAGAAGGAGAGCCTCAATGTGCGCGGCGCCTACCTGGAGGTGCTGGCGGACACGCTCGGCTCGGTCACCGTGCTCGTCTCCGCGGGCATCATCCTGGCGACCGGCTGGCAGGCCGCCGACCCGGTCGCCTCGCTGCTGATCGGCCTGATGATCGTCCCCCGCACGGTGAAGCTGCTCCGGGAGACACTCGGTGTGCTGCTGGAGTCGGCCCCGAAGGGGGTCGACATGGGAGAGGTACGAGCCCACATCACCGCCCTGCCCGGGGTGCTGGACGTCCACGACCTGCACGCCTGGACCATCACCTCGGGCATGCCGGTGCTCTCCGCCCATGTGGTGGTGCACCAGGAACTGCTCGACTCGGTGGGTCACGAGAAGCTGCTGCACGAACTGCAGGGCTGCCTCGGTGTCCACTTCGATGTCGAGCACTGCACATTCCAGCTCGAACCCATCGGTCATGCGGAGCACGAGGCCAAGCTCTGTCACTGAACAGCCCCTCGGGGGACGGGTGTAGGGTCCCCGCAGAGGCATTCGAGCCTCGCCCGTGTCTGAGAGAGGAGCTGAGGTTGATGACCGTCACGACGGCGCCTGCCCGGCGCAGCATTCGGTCCTTCTTCAGCTCCCGGGTTCCCGGCTAGCACCCCGACTCACGCCGAGTCGCGACGTTGACCGGAGCCCTCTCACTCAAGGGTTTCCCACGTTGACCGACAACGATCACGCCGTTCGTTACGAGGCGTTCTTCTCCCTGCACCACAACCTGCCGCGACAGAGCCCCGGCTCCGACGCCACCACCCGGCAGCTGCTCGCCCTCACCGGCCCGCTGCCGAATCGTCCGCGCGTCCTCGATCTGGGTTGCGGCCCGGGCAGGGCCGCACTGCTGCTCGCCGCCGAGGCGGGTGCCGAAGTGACAGCCGTCGACACCCACCAGCCGTTCCTCGACGAGCTGCGCGTGGCTGCCGAGGCGCGCGGGCTCGGCGACCGGATCCGTACCGTCCGGGCCGATATGGGCAAGCTCTCCGGCACCGGCACACCGGACCTCCCGGACGGGTCGTTCGATCTCGTCTGGGCAGAGGGGTCCGCGTACATCATCGGCTTCGACACCGCGCTGCGGGACTGGAGGCGGCTGCTCGCCCCGGGCGGCTCCCTGGTCGTCAGCCACTGTGTCTGGACGACGGACGAGCCGTCGGACGAGGCGCGCGCCTTCTGGGACCAGGACGGCCCGATGCTCCCGGTGGCCGCGCAGACCGCGGCGGCCGTCGCGGCCGGCTATCACGTCCTCGGGGTGCGGGTGCAGCCCGAAAGCGACTGGGACGAGTACTACGTCCCGCTCGCCCGGCATGTCGAAGCCGCGGATCCCTCGGCTCCCGGCATGGCGTGGGCGCTCGCGTCCACCCGTGCGGAACTGGCCATGCGCCGCGACCACGGCAAGGAGTACGGCTACGCCTCGTACGCCCTGCGTCCCGCCGACCCCCGCTGGACCACCCGGCCGGAGACGGCGGCGGACATCGAGGCCGTGCATACGGTCAACGCCGCCGCGTTCCCGACACCGGACGAGGCCGGTCTCGTCGACGCGCTGCGGGCCGATCCGTCGGCCTGGCTGCCCGGCCTGTCGTACGTGGCGCAGGACGGGCCGGACGGTCACATCGCCGCGTACGCGCTGCTGACCCGGTGCCGGGTCGGTGACGCACCGGCGCTGGCACTGGCACCCGTGGCGACCGTTCCTGACCGGCAGCGCGAGGGGGCCGGTCAGGCGGTGGTGCGGGCCGTGCTGGATGCGGCGCGGCTGCGGGGCGAACGGCTCGTGCTGGTGCTCGGGCATCCCGGGTACTACCCGAGGTTCGGCTTCGTACCGGCTTCCCGGTACGGGATCCGACCGGGCTTCGACGTGCCGGACGAGGCGATGATGGCTCTGGTGCTCGACGATTCCATGCCGGTGCCGCAGGGCATGATCCAGTATCCGGCGGCATTCGGAGTCTGACGCGTGGTCCGGTCCCACCGCATCCGTGCAGCGTGGTGGGACCGGACATGCCAGGACCCGAAGTACGGACAAGCCGCTTTTGTACGGCAGACTTGAGCAGACTCGAGGGGACCGGCGCACGGTGCCGGGGACCATAGCGAAGGATGGGTATGCCGACCACACCAGCCACCGCGGCGAACAGCTCGTCGAACGGCACAGCAGAAGCGATCATGCTCGAACTGGTCGACGAGAACGGCACCACCATCGGCACGGCGGAGAAGCTCGCCGCCCACCAGGCGCCCGGTCAACTGCACCGCGCGTTCTCCGTGTTCCTCTTCGACGAGCAGGGCCGGCTGCTGCTGCAGCGCCGTGCGCTCGGCAAGTACCACTCCCCCGGTGTCTGGTCGAACACCTGCTGCGGTCACCCGTATCCGGGCGAAGCGCCCTTCGCCGCTGCCGCCCGGCGTACCTACGAGGAGCTCGGGATCTCGCCGTCGCTGCTCGCCGAGGCCGGCACCGTCCGCTACAACCACCCCGACCCGGCATCCGGACTGGTGGAGCAGGAGTTCAACCACCTCTTCGTGGGCCTGGCGCAGGCGCAGCTGCGGCCGGACCCCGAAGAGATCGACGAGACGGCGTTCGTGGCCGCAGACGAGCTGGCGAAGCGGCATGACGAGGCGCCGTTCTCGGCCTGGTTCATGACGGTGCTCGATGCCGCACGCCCGGCGATCCGGGAGCTGACCGGCCCGTCCGCGGGCTGGTGACGGCGGACCGGCGCGACGGGGCCGGCGGCAAGGACGGATCGGGGACTGCACGGGCCGGCGGATCGGGGCGGGTACGCGCCGTCAGAGCTTCGCACTCAGCGGCAGCGCCGCCCAGATGATCTTGCCGCCGGCGGCGGTGTGCTCGACGTCGCAGGTGCCGCCCGCTTCGAGCGTGATCTCCCGGACCAGCAGCAGCCCGCGCCCACCGGTCTGCGCGTAGTCCGTCTCCAGGGCCGTCGGCCGGTACGGATGGTTGTCCTCCACGGACACTCTGACCCATTCGGCGCCGACGGCCACCTCCACGGCGAGCTCCGGGGAGAGCAGTGCCGCATGCTTGACCGCGTTGGTGACCAGCTCGGAGACGATGAGCAGCAGACCCTGGGCGATGTCCTCGTCCATCGGCACGCCCTGGCGGTTCAACAGATCGCGTACGGCGTGCCGGGCCTGCGGTACGGAGACGTCGACGGCAGGCGCGGTGAAGCGCCAGACCCCCTCGTACGAAACGGGCCGGGCCGGGACACTCCCGCGGCTCTCCATAGTTCCGGCACCCGCTCTCGACTCGTTGGTCACTGCACGTCGAGTACAGAGTGCGGGGAGTGGTTGGTCCGGACCGTACTACTGAACAAAAGTCGACCTCTATCGACAGAATTTGATCGATCGAGTAGGACGGCGTCACTTCTCGGACTGTTTCTGATCTTCTTCTACGGCTTGTCCGGCAGCTCCTCGGTCACCGTCAGAAACTGCGGCTCAGCTTCCTGCCCCGGACCGCGGGACCGGTCATCCGACAGCTCGTCACGGTGCGCACCTGCTCCGCGACCCCTTCTTGATCATGGGTTCGAACAGTACGGATAGCATCCGGCGCATGGACCGTGAGGAACCGCAGCTGAAGCACGCCGTCGCGGACGGCGTCGCCACCGTCGTGATCAGCCACCCGGCCAAACGCAACGCGATGACGGCCGCGATGTGGCAGGCGCTGCCCGCGCTGCTGGAGCGGCTGGCCGCCGACCCCGCCGTGCGCGCCCTCGTACTGACCGGCGCCGGGGACACCTTTTGTGCGGGTGCGGACATCTCCTCGCTCCGGGACCGGGTGAACGATCCGGACTATGATCCGCAGGCTCTAGCGGTGGCGGCCGAGGAGGCTCTGGCCGCCTTCCCCCGGCCGACACTCGCCGCCGTGCGCGGCTTCTGCGTGGGCGGCGGCAGCCAGCTGGCGGCCGCCTGCGATCTGCGGTTCGCCGAGGAGGGCGCGTCCTTCGGCGTCACCCCGGCCAAGTTGGGGATCGTCTATGCCGCGTCGTCGACCCGGCGGCTGGTCGCGCTGATCGGCCCGGCCGCGGCGAAGCATCTGCTGTTCTCCGGCGAGCTGATCGGGACGGAGCGCGCGCTGCGGACCGGTCTGGTGGACGAGGTGGTGCCGGCCGGGGAGCTGGACAAGCGCGTGGAGTCGTACGTACGGATCCTGGCCTCGCGCTCGCAGCTGACGCAGGCGGCGGCGAAGGAGTTCGCCGCCGGACGTGAGGACCGGGACGCGTACTGGGCGGAGCAGGCGCGCCGCAGCGGCGACACCGCGGAGGGTGTCGCCGCCTTTCTGGAGCGCCGGGCGCCGCGCTTCACCTGGACGACCTGAGCGTCGGCCGGGACAGCCCCACGGGACAGCCCTAGCGGAGGATGAAGCGGCTCTTGGCGCGGAATTCCTCGACGAGCGCGGCCGGCGCCTTCTCGGGTGACCCCGCGTCGTACGGCGGCTCGGGGTCGTACTCCGTCAGCAGCTGTACGGCCTGGGCGTGCTCGTCGCCGGCGATCCGGCCGAGCAGGGTGAGCCCCATGTCGATGCCGGACGATACGCCGGCGGCCGTGACGTACTTGCCGTCGATGACGACGCGCTCGCCGGTCGGCTCGGCGCCGTACGTCTTCAGGACGTCCAGGGCGAGCCAGTGCGAGGTGGCGCGCCGCCCCTCCAGCAGACCGGCCGCGGCGAGCAGCAGCGAGCCGGTGCAGACGGAGGTCGTCCAGGTGCTGGTGGCATCGGCGGCGCGCAGCCAGCCGAGCAGCGTCTCGTTCTCCATCTGGGCGCTCTGGCCGGGGCCACCGGGGACGATCACCAGATCCGGGGCGGGTACGTCGGCGAGGGTCCGTTCGGCGACGAGCGCGAGGCTGCCGCTGTCGTTGCGCACGGGGCCGGTCCGCTCCGCTACGAAGACGGTCTCGGCGCCGGGGGTGCGGGAGAGGATTTCGTAGGGGCCGACGGCGTCGAGTGCCGTGAAGCGGTCGAAGAGGACGACGGCGATCTGCATGGCATGCCTTTCAGCTGGTGCTGGTCACGGGCTGGGGGCGGAACCGCCGCCGGTACTCGGCGGGCGCGGTGCCGAGGGTCTTGATGAAGGCGCGACGCATCGCCTCCGGGGTGCCGTACCCGCAGGCGTGCGCGACATGGGCGACCCCGTCGGAGGTGTCCTCCAGGAGCCGCCGGGCGTGTTCGATCCGAACGCGGTCGACGTACCGGCCCGGTGTCTGCCCCGTCTCGGCCTGGAAGGCGCGGGCGAAGTGGCGGGGCGAGAGGCGGGCACGGGCGGCGAGCGCCTCGACGGAGAGATCGTCACCGGGGTGCGCGGTGATCCAGTGCTGGACCTCGCGCAGCGGTTCGCGACGGGCGATCTGCGAGGTGAGCTGCGCGCTGAACTGGGCCTGGTTGCCCGGCCGCCGCAGAAAGACGACGAGGTGGCGGGCGACGGTGAGCGCGATCTGCCTGCCGAAGTCCTCCTCGACGAGAGCGAGGGAGAGATCGATGCCCGCGGTGACACCGGCGGACGTGGCCAGCTTCCCGTCGCGTACGAAGATCGGGTCCGGGTCGACCTCGACGGCCGGATAGGTGCGGGCGAGATGCTCGGCGACCACCCAGTGCGTGGTCGCCCGGTGCCCGTCCAGCAGTCCCGCCTCCGCGAGCAGCAGGGCCCCGGTGCAGACCGAGACCAGCCGCTCGGCGTGCGGGGCGTGTACCCGCAGCCAGTCGACGAGTGCCGGATCCGGGGCACGGGTGCCCTGGCCGCCGGGGACGAGGAGGGTGTGGGGCGGTTCGGCGTCGGCGAGGCTGCCGTCCGGTACGAGAGTGAGTCCGACGCTCGTGCGGACCGGCGCGCCGTCGAGCGAGGCGGTGCGGAGGTCGTACGTGACGTCCGGGAAGCGCGCGGCCCCCGCGAAGACCTCCATGGGCCCGGTGACATCGAGGCTCTGGACGCCGTCGAAGAGGACGACGAGTACGGATCGCTGCGTCATGTCCTCCATCCTTGTGGGCCGCGGAGATGGCCGCAATGACGAACAACCCACCTTTTCTGCCATCGGGGATCCGGTGCGGACCGGACGTGGCCCTGGGGTTCCGTCACGTACCGACCAGTCGGTAACGTGCGCGCATGAGTACTCTGCCGCCGCTCGCCGGACGCCGCTGCCACAACGCCATCAACCCGCTGCACTCGACGGTCTACTTCTCCCCCGACCTCGGCAAGGAGCTCGGAGAGCTCGGCATCGACGACTCGAACGCCGCCTACTTCGCCGCACGCGGGGCGGCGCTGGGTGCTGTCGGACCGGGCACCGTCACCGCGACCTTCTACAACTTCAACCACGACCTCGTCGCCCGGCACCTGCCCGCGGTGTGGTCCGTCGCCTCGCCGGAGGCGGTCCTGGAGGCCCGGCTGCGCGCCGTCGACACGACGCTGCGCCGGCTGCTCGGCCCGGAGATCATCGACTCCCCCGAACTGGCCGAGGCGGCGGAGCTGGCGCTGCGCGCCGCCGAGGCGTGCACCCGACACGCCCGGCCGCTGTACGCCGCCCACGCCGATCTGCCCGTGCCCGAGCAGCCGCACCTGGCGTACTGGCACGCCGCGACACTGCTGCGTGAACACCGCGGCGACGGCCATCTCGCCGCGCTCCTCGCCGCCGGTCTCGACCCGGTCGAGGCCCTGGCCAGCCACACCGCAACCGGCAAGGGCATGTCGCCTCGCTGGGTTCTCGCCACCCGCGGCTGGCGCCGCAACGACTGGGACGACGCGACCGAGCGGCTGCGGGGGCGTGGACTGCTCGACGGCGAGGGCGAGTTGACGGAGGCCGGCGTGGCGCTGCGCGCGGAGCTGGAGGACGCCACCGACCGGATGGACGCGGCACCGTACGAGCATCTCGGCGCGGCGGGCGTGGCGCGGCTGACCGAGCTGGCGCGCGGCTTCCTGTTCACGGCGGCTTCGGCGGGTGCGTTCCCGGCCGACCTGATCGGGAAGGGCTGAGCCGCCGACCGGTCGACAAACGGGGTGGTCGGGCGACACGGCGCCCGGCCACGCGGCACAATGCTGGCGAAGGAGCCACGGCGTGCCCTGGCCCCCGGTAAGCACAGCCAGTACGAGAAGGCGAGTCGGTAGAAACCGTGACGACGTCCATCGAAGGCAGGATCGCCGAGGAGCTCGGCGTACGCGAGCGGCAGGTGAAGGCGGCCGTCGAGCTGCTCGACGGCGGGTCGACCGTGCCGTTCATCGCGCGCTACCGCAAGGAAGCGACCGAGATGCTCGACGACGCGCAGCTGCGCACGCTCGAGGAGCGGTTGCGGTATCTGCGGGAGCTGGAGGACCGGCGTACCGCGATCCTCGACTCCGTTCGCGAGCAGGGCAAGCTGGACGAGGCCCTGGAGGCGCAGATCCGGGCGGCCGACACCAAGGCCCGTCTTGAGGACATCTATCTGCCGTTCAAACCGAAACGGCGGACGAAGGCGCAGATCGCCCGGGAGGCGGGGCTCGAACCGCTCGCCGACGGGCTGCTGGGCGACACGTCGGTCGAGCCGCTCGCCGCGGCGTCCGCCTTCGTCGACGTCGACAAGGGCGTCGCGGACGCGGCGGCGGCGCTGGAGGGCGCCCGCGCGATCCTGACCGAGCGTTTCTCGGAGGACGCGGATCTGATCGGCGAGCTGCGCGAGCGCATGTGGTCGCGCGGGCGGCTGGCGGCGAAGGTGCGGGACGGCAAGGAGGAGGCCGGCGCGAAGTTCGCCGACTACTTCGACTTCGCCGAGCCGTTCACCGCGCTGCCCTCGCACCGGGTGCTCGCGATGCTCCGGGGCGAGAAGGAGGACGTTCTCGACCTGGTCCTGGAGCCGGAGGAGCCGTCGGACGAGCCGGGCCCGTCGACGTACGAGAACATGGTCGCCCGCCGCTTCGGTGTGGCCGACCGCGGCCGCCCCGGTGACAAGTGGCTGGGCGACACCGTGCGCTGGGCGTGGCGGACCCGGATCCTCGTCCACCTCGGGATCGATCTGCGGCTGCGGCTGCGTACGGCGGCGGAGGACGAGGCGGTACGGGTCTTCGCGTCGAACCTGCGCGATCTGCTGCTCGCCGCGCCGGCCGGGACGCGGGCCACGCTGGGGCTCGACCCCGGCTTCCGTACCGGGGTGAAGGTCGCCGTCGTCGACGCGACCGGCAAGGTCGTGGCGACGGACGTCATCTACCCGCACGTCCCGGCGAACAAGTGGGACGAGTCGCTGGCCAAGCTGGAGCGGCTGGCGAAGGAGCACTCCGTCGACCTGATCGCGATCGGCAACGGCACCGCGTCCCGCGAGACGGACAAGCTCGCCGGTGAGCTGTGCGACAAGCACCCGGAGCTGAAGCTCACCAAGGTGATGGTGTCCGAGGCGGGCGCCTCGGTCTACTCGGCCTCGGCCTTCGCCTCGCAGGAACTCCCCGACATGGACGTGTCGTTGCGCGGCGCGGTGTCCATCGCGCGGCGCCTGCAGGATCCGCTGGCCGAACTGGTGAAGATCGACCCGAAGTCGATCGGTGTCGGCCAGTACCAGCACGATCTGTCCGAGGTGAAGCTGTCGCGTTCGCTGGACGCGGTGGTCGAGGACTGCGTGAACGGCGTCGGTGTCGACGTCAACACCGCATCGGCGCCGCTGCTTTCGCGGGTCTCGGGCATCGGCTCCGGCCTCGCGGAGAACATCGTCGCGCACCGGGACGCGAACGGGCCCTTCCGGTCCCGGAGGTCGCTGAAGGATGTGGCGCGGCTGGGCCCGAAGGCGTACGAGCAGTGCGCGGGCTTCCTCCGGATCCGGGGCGACGACCCGCTGGACGCGTCGAGCGTGCACCCGGAGGCGTACCCGGTGGTGCGGGCGATGGTGAAGAGGACGGGCAGTGACGTCGCTTCGCTGGTCGGCAACACGGGGGTGTTGCGGTCGCTGCGGGCCGACGACTTCGTGGACGAGAAGTTCGGTCTGCCGACGGTCACGGACATCCTGAAGGAGCTGGAGAAGCCGGGGCGCGACCCGCGGCCGGCGTTCAAGACGGCCACCTTCAAGGAGGGCGTCGAGAAGATCGGCGACCTGGTGTCCGGGATGGTGCTGGAAGGGGTCGTCACGAATGTCGCCGCGTTCGGGGCGTTCGTGGACGTCGGCGTCCACCAGGACGGTCTGGTGCACGTGTCGGCGATGTCGAAGACCTTCGTGAAGGACCCTCGGGATGTGGTGAAGCCGGGCGACATCGTGAAGGTGAAGGTGATGGACGTCGACATCCCGCGGAAGCGGATCTCGCTGACGTTGCGGTTGGACGACGAGGCGTCGGCGGGGGCGGCGCCTCAGGGCGGCGGAGCGAAGCGGGAGCGGGGCGAGCGGGGCGGTCAGGGTGGCCGGCCGCCACGGCAGCGGCAGGGCCAGGGCCAGGGTCAGGGTCAGGGCGGTCAGGACCGCGAGCGGCGCGGTGCCGGTGGCTCTGCTCGTCCGGCGCCGGCTCCGGTGAACAGTGCGATGGCGGATGCGCTGCGGCGGGCGGGACTGGCGGATCCGCAGCAGGGCGGGAAGAAGCGCTGACGGCGGCGCGGGTGGGGGCGGTCCGCCGAGCGGGCTGCCCCCACCCCGCCCCTTCCCGGAAGCGGGGCTCCGGTCCTCGTACGCCGGACTGACCGAAGGCGCCCCGTCCAGGCGGGAGAGCCCATGCCGTCCGGCGTCCGAGGACAATTTCCGGGCGTCTCCGGCGGCTGAGGAGCGGTGCCGGGGCAGAGCCCCGGAAGGCCGTCAGGCCTCGGTCACCTTGCCCGCCGCCACCTCGACCCGCCTCGTCGTCCGCACCGCCTCCAGCATCCGCCGGTCATGCGTGACCAGGAGCAACGTCCCGGTGTACGAGTCGAGCGCCGATTCCAGCTGCTCGATCGCGGGCAGGTCGAGGTGGTTCGTGGGCTCGTCCAGGACCAGGAGGTTCACGCCCCTGCCCTGCAGGAGGGCCAGTGCCGCGCGGGTGCGCTCCCCCGGGGAGAGCGTCGTCGCGGGGCGCATCACATGGTCCGCGCGCAGCCCGAACTTGGCTAGCAGCGTGCGCACTTCGGCGGGTTCGGTGTCCGGGACGGCCGCGCAGAACGCCTCAAGCAGCGACTCCGAGCCGTGGAACAGCTTCCGTGCCTGGTCCACCTCGCCGACCACCACGCCCGAGCCGAGCGTCGCGTGGCCCGAGTCCAGCGGGAGGCGCCCCAGCAGCGCCGCGAGGAGGGTGGACTTACCGGCTCCGTTGGCGCCGGTGATCGCCACCCGGTCCGCCCAGTCGATCTGCAGCGACGCCGGGCCGAACGCGAAATCGCCGCGTTCGACCTGTGCGTCGCGCAGGGTCGCGACGACCGAACCGGAACGCGGGGCCGTCGCGATCTCCATCCGCAGCTCCCACTCCTTGCGCGGTTCGTCGACGACATCGAGCCGTTCGATCATGCGCTGGGTCTGCCGGGCCTTCGCGGCCTGCTTCTCGCTCGCCTCGCTGCGGAACTTGCGGCCGATCTTGTCGGAGTCGGTGGCCTTGCGGCGGGCGTTCTTGACGCCCTTGTCCATCCAGCCGCGCTGCATCTGCGCCCGCCCCTCGAGGGCGGAGCGCTTGTCGGCGTACTCCTCGAACTCCTCGCGGGCGTGCCGGCGTGCGCGGTCGCGCTCCTCCAGGTAGGCCGCGTAACCGCCGCCGTACAGGTTGATCTGCTGCTGGGCGAGGTCGAGTTCGAGGACCTTGGTGACCGTGCGCATCAGGAACTCGCGGTCGTGGCTGATCACGACGGTGCCTGCGCGCAGCCCGGAGACGTACCGCTCCAGGCGCTCCAGGCCGTCCAGGTCGAGGTCGTTGGTGGGCTCGTCGAGCAGGAAGATGTCGTAGCGCGACAGGAGCAGCGAGGCGAGGCCGGCGCGGGCGGCCTGACCGCCGGAGAGTGCGGTCATCGGCAGGTCGAGGCCGACGGTCAGACCGAGGTCGGCGGCGATCTCCTCGGCACGCTCGTCCAGGTCGGCGCCGCCGAGGGCCAGCCAGCGTTCGAGGGTGTCGGAGTACGCGTCGTCGGCACCCGGCGCCTCGTCGACCAGGGCCTGGGTCGCGGCGTCCATCGCCGCCTGTGCGTCGGCGACGCCGGTCCGGCGGGCGAGGAACTCCCGCACGGTCTCGTCCGGGCGCCGCTCCGGCTCCTGCGGGAGGTGGCCGACGGTGGCGGTGGGCGGGGAGAGCCGCAGCTCGCCCTCCTCCGGCCGGTCGAGCCCGGCGAGCAGCCGGAGCAGCGACGATTTTCCGGCTCCGTTGACTCCGACGAGACCGATCACGTCGCCGGGCGCGACGACGAGGTCGAGCCCGGCGAACAGTGTGCGGTCGCCGTGTCCGGCGGCGAGGTCCTTGGCGACGAGAGTGGCAGTCATCAGGGTCCCGATCCTAATCGGCGCCCGGCCTCGCCCTCGACGGGTGTCACAGCAGGCCGGCCAGTCGGTAGAGGGCGAGGGATCCCGCCACGGCGACGTTCAGGCTGGCGCCGGTGCCGATCATCGGGATCTCGACGCAGGTGTCGAGGAGATCCAGGGCCTCGGGTGGGATGCCCTGCTGTTCGTGGCCGAGGACCATCACGGTCGGTTCGCGGGCCGCGGGCAGGTCGGCGAGGCGGATCGCCTCGTCGGCCAGTTCGACACCGACTATCCGCAGACCCCGCTCGCGCTGTTTCTGCAGCCAGCCGAGGGGATCGCCGGTCCAGTGGGTGCAGAGGGGTTTGCGGAGGGTGTTGCCGCGGGCCAGGGCCTCGGGCACCCACGGGTGGCGGGGCACGGTGAGGCAGGCGCCGACGGCGTCACAGGTACGGGCCAGGGTGCCGAGATTCGCTCCGTGCAGCGGCCAGAGCGGAGCGGCGTAGAGGTGGTCCCAGCAGGAGTGTGCGCGCGGGCGCCGGGTGCGGCGGAGTTCCGTGCGGGTACGGGTGCGGATCGCGGGCCCGCTCCGGTCGCCGCTCATCGCGGCACGGAGGCGGACCTCCCGGACGGGTGGTGGTGCGTACGAGGCATCGTGTGCGGCGATTGGCGGCTCGCCGGGGCCATCGACTTCCAGCTCAGTGGTGCACCATCGGTGCGACCAGCACGCTCCCCATGGTGCGCGCCACGATGAAGGATTGCCCCTTCACCGCCCGTGCGTCCAGTGGAATTCGGTGCTCGCCCGGTTCCAGTACGCCGTCGAAGACCTCCTGGGTGTGGGTGCGGTACAGCCGGTCGATCCGGTACGCGACCAGGCTCACCCGGCAGGACGAGGTGACGTGGACTCCGGCCGTGCCGTCCGCCGCCGCCAGCCGGACCAGACGGCGCTGGGCGGGTGCGGTGCGGTCAAGGGCATGTTCGATCTGGGCGACCAGTACGGGGATGACCGGAGCGAGGCCGTCGACGTAGGCGACGTCCGCTCCGGCCCGGGTGAAGGCCTGCCGCACGGCGGCGCGTTCGTCTTCGGTGATGGCGCGGCCGAAGGCCACGGCACGGTAGCCGCGGAGCTCGTCGGGCGACACCTGGGCGACGTCGGCGGCGACGTCGGCGCCGATCCCGATGGCGCGGAGTGCGGCGGCGAGCTTGGCGAGTACGGCGACGCGGGCGCCGATCAGCAGGACGCGGCGCCCGGCGGGCACGTCCGGGCCCGGCTCGGAGCCGTCCGCCGACGCTGCCGGAAGCAGTCGTTCCAGTGCCTGCCGGTACTGGAAGCCGTCGAAGCGGAACGGCCCTATGCCGTGGTACCCGCTCCGTTCCAGGTCGACGGTCTCGTACGTCTGCCAGGCGAAGTCGCGCCAGACGATGTCGGCGCCGTCGCGTTCGATGACAGCGGTGACCGCCCCGCATCCGAGGCTCTCGCACTCGGGGCAGCCGTAGATCACGTAGCGCCCGTCGGCGAGCGGGGCTTCCACTTCGAGGAGCAGGCGCCGCACGTGCGTGGTGAAGATCGCGGGCGGTACGTCGGAGGCGAGCGGGGACACGGCGTCGAGGTCGGTGAGCTGGAACAGCAGCGGGCGGCCGTCGACGATGAAGTCCATGAAGTCCCGGTGCACCTGGTAGTCGCCATCGGCGAGGACTCCACCGGCTCGCATCGCCGGCGCAAGGCCGAAGGTCGCGTACTCGGCAGACATGACCCGAGTATTCCCGGCTCGGACCTGTTGTGAGCGCGGCATCGGGCATTCCGTTAACGTCCGCCCGTGAGCAGCGCATGGGCCGATGGGATGGGCGGGGCAGAAGTGTCGGACGTGATCGTGGTGGGCGGCGGGGTCAGCGGACTGACGACGGCGCTGGTGCTGGCCGAGCGAGGTCACCGGGTACGGGTCTGGTCCCGGGAGCCGGCCGCGGCGACCGCCTCGGCCGTGGCGGGCGCGTTGTGGTGGCCGTACCGGATCGAGCCGGCGGAGCCGGCCGGTGACTGGTCACTGACCTCGCTGCGGAGGTACGAGGAGCTGGCCCGGCGCTCGGAGGAGACCGGTGTACGGCTGGTCGCCGGCCTGCACCGGGGCGAGCGACTCGCCGCGCTCGGGCCGTGGGCGGGGCAGTTGAAGGACCTGGTGCAGGTGGCGGACGGCCTGCGGGCACGGCTGCCGCTGATCGACATGCCGGTGTACCTGGGCTGGTTGGAGCGGAGACTCGCGGCGGCGGGGGTTGCGGTCGAGCAGCGCGCGGTCACCGCGTTCGACGAAGCGGCGGCGGAGGCCACGACGGTGGTCGACTGCACCGGTCTCGGGGCCCGGGAACTGGTCCGGGATGCCGGGGTGCGACCGGTACGCGGCCAGCTGGTGCTGGTGGAGAACCCGGGGATCGAGGAGTGGTTCACCGAGGCGGACCCGACGTCGGAGGCGACCACGTACTACTTCCCGCAGCCCGGGCGGCTGGTCCTCGGCGGCACGGCCCAGGTGGACGACTGGAGCATGGTGCCTGATCCCGGTACGGCCGGGGAGATCGTGGCCCGGTGCGCCCGGATCCGGCCGGAGATCGCGCGGGCGCGGATCATCGGGCACTTGGTGGGGCTGCGTCCGGCCCGCGACGCGGGTGTCCGGATCGAGGCCGAACCGCTGCCGGGCGGCGGGCGGTTGGTCCACAACTACGGGCACGATGGCGCGGGGGTGACGGTTGCCTGGGGCTGCGCGGAGACAGCGGCCCAGTTGGTGGGCTGAGCCGCCGTGTTCGGGGGATCAGCCCCGTGGTGTGCTCAATCGCCTGGCGGGTTCGGAGGGTCGGACTTGTCGTGGTGTTCGGTGGTGATCTGGCTGCCGCCGGGGCCGATCCGGATCTCGAAGTCGCCGGCGTACTTCGCATGGCCCTCGATCACTGCCGATTCGACGGCCTCGATGCCGAACTCGCGGCGCACGATCAGCGGGTCCTCGCGCAGGTCCCGCATCAGTGCCACACACATGCCGATCATGACGAGCGTGAACGGTGCGGCGACGAGGATCGTCAGGTTCTGGAGCCCCGCGAGCGCGTCGCCCTTCCCGTTGCCGATCAGCAGCATCACGGCCGCCACCGCACCGGTGACGACACCCCAGAAGATGACGACCCACTTGGCCGGTTCGCGGATGCCCTTCTGCGAGAGCGTGCCCATCACGATGGAGGCCGCGTCGGCGCCCGAGACGAAGAAGATGCCGACCAGAATCATCACCAGCAGACTCATCACGGTGGCGATCGGGAACTGCTTCAGGACGCCGAACAGCTGGGCCTCCTGGGTCGTGGCAGCGCCGAGCCGACCCGCTTCCTGGAGCTTGATCGCCGTTCCGCCGAAGATCGCGAACCAGACGAGGCTCACGGTGCTGGGCACCAGAATGACGCCGCCGACGAACTGACGGATCGTCCGGCCGCGGCTGATGCGGGCGATGAACATGCCGACGAAGGGCGTCCAGGAGATCCACCACGCCCAGTAGAAGACGGTCCAGCTGCCCAGCCACTCGGCCACCTCACCCTTTCCGGTCGCCTCGGTGCGTCCGGCGAGCTGGGCGAGGTTGCCGAAGTACGCGGCGATCGAGGTGGGCAGCAGATCCAGCACGATGATCGTGGGGCCGGCGATGAAGACGAAGACCGCGAGGACCACGGCAAGCACCATATTGGTGTTGGACAGCCACTGGATGCCCTTCTCGACCCCGGAGATCGCCGAGAAGACGAACGCCACCGTCAGAACCGCGATGATCAGGACGAGCAGTCCGGTGCCGGTCTTCTCCCGCCAGTTCAGCTCGTGGAACCCGCTGCCGATCTGGAGTGCGCCGAGGCCGAGCGACGCGGCGGAGCCGAAGAGGGTCGCGAAGATGGCCAGGATGTCGATGAGCCGGCCGACGGCGCCGTGGGCGTGCCGGGCGCCGATGAGCGGCTCGAACACCGCGCTGATCGTCTGCCGCCTGCGGCGCCGGTAGGAGCTGTACGCGATGGCGAGCCCGACGACCGCGTAGATCGCCCAGGGGTGGAGCGTCCAGTGGAAGAGGGTGGTGGCCATCGCCGTCTGCATCGCGTCGGCGGCGTCGAAGGGGTGGGTGCCGGGCGGTGGGTTGGTGAAGTGGGCCAGCGGCTCACTGACGCCATAGAACATGAGTCCGATGCCCATGCCGGCGCTGAACATCATCGCGACCCAGGACACGGTGTGGAATTCGGGCTCCTCGCCCTCCTGGCCGAGGGAGATGTTCCCGTAGCGGCTGACGGCGAGCCAGAGGGCGAAGACGACGAACCCGGACGCGACGAGCATGAAGGCCCAACCACCGTTGTGGATGAGCCCGTTGAGCATCTTGCTGGAGACGGCCTCCAGCGATCCCGTGGCGGCGGCCCCCCAGGTCACGAAGGCGAGGGTGAGGACGGCGGTGACTCCGAAGACCACCCGGTCGGTCGTGGGCTGCCGGTCCTGAGTCGGGTCGCCGGGCAGATCCGCCGTTACCGGAAGATCCCCCCGACCACCCGTTCCCTGTTCGTCCTGCGACACGAGTGGCACCTTTCACGGAAGCCGAAATTTCGCTCTCCGTAGGCAGTACCACACGTGTCGTGCCGTTCGCGGGATCAACAAGCGGTATCGGCTTGCCCGTTTGTGAGGTGATATGCGGCCCGCTCGTCGAGGAGGAGCGGGACCAGGTTCCGGGCGGACTGGCGCAGCGGTACGTACGCTCCGTCACCGTCGCGCCGGAACGTGACGCCGTGCAGAGCGAGTTCGTCCCTGACGTCGGCGAACTGGGCGGCGGTCAGCCGGTAGCCGCAGGGCGGGTCCTGCAGGATCTCGGCGGGCTCGGCCGCCTCGTTGTCGGCACCGCCGAGGTAGACGGGACCGCGGTCCTTGAACCCTGCCGTGCGTGACGCGGCCGTGGCGGCCTCGATGCGCCCGCGTCGCTCGTCCGTGAAGCTGAACAGCCCGTCGAGTGCGGCCAGCTGCGAGTCGACCCGACGTCGGCTGTTGAGGGCCGGGTCGGCCTTCTCGGCGTCGGTGAGCGCGTCGACCCGGGACTCGATGAGCAGGCCCACCGCATGCTTGATGCCCGCGGTGTTGCGCAGAATGCGCTCCTGTCCGTCGCCCGCGGTCTGCTTTATCGGGTCGCCGGTGACCGGGTCGGTCCAGATGCCGTAGAGACCGCTGCTGTAGCCGGCCTCCTTGGCGGTGGGCCGCACATACCCTTCGGACAGGGTCTGCGATTCGCCGTGCACCCGGTCGTCGGTGTTGAGGTTGCGGGGCCAGAGGACGAACAGGTCCTTGTCGTAGTACGGCGGGGTGGCACCGTACTCGTGCAAGTCGTAGATCACGTCGGGCTTCCGGTCGCGGATCACCGCGGCCATGGCACGGGCCTCGGCGGTCTGCAGGGCGATGTGGTCGCGGTTGATGTCGACACCGTCGGAGTTGCCGCGGCGGTTCGCCGCCCGCCCGTCGGGGTTCGCGGTGGGGACGACGAGGACATCGGTCCGGGAGAGGAAGGCGCGCGTCGCCGGGTCCTTGGCGTACGCGAGATCCCGGACGGTGGTCAGACAGGCCTCGCGGCCGGACGGTTCGTTGCCGTGCTGGCTGCAGATCAGCAGCATCGTGTCGGACGTGGGGCGGTGGTTGCCGATACGGACGAGCTGGAGCGGGCGGCCCTGTTTCGTCGTGCCGATCCGGTCGATGGAGACGCGATCGCTCCCCCGGTCGACGGCGGCGAGGAACGACTGCTCCTCGGGCTGACCGGTCCAGTGGGCCCCGTTGCTGATCTCGAAACCGGTACGGGGCGGGGTGTGCGCGGCCTCGGCCGGCACCGTGACCAGGGGCACGGCCAGAACCGCGGCCGCGGCCGTCAGGGACAGGTACCGGAGGCCCGGCCGACGGATGCCGAGGCGCCGAGCAAGGGGCCGGACGCGGAGCTGACGGACGATCGGGATACGGGATGTCATGAGCGGCTGCCTCCCGGGATGCGGTGTGCGGGACGCGGCGGTGCCACGCCCTCGGGACGGGATACGCGGGGGGTGGCTGTCGCGGGCGCGGGGCCGGCGGTGGCGCGCACGAACGCTGCGGCGCCGCCGACGAACGGCAGCTTCGCGGAGGTACGGGCCAGGTCGAGGGTGAGCGTGGGCGTGGAGTCCGGCGGGTCGATGAGGTCCTTGTCGGTGCCCGCGACGATCAGGGCGAGGCGGTGTCCGGCCGGCACGACGTGGTCGCTCGCGGCGAGGTCGACGGTGATCGTGTAGCGCTTGCCCGGGGTGAGAGGGCGCCCCTTGTCCGTGGAGGCGTACGTCCCGAGGTCGGCCCAGCCGCGGCTGAAGACCGTCCGGTCGACGGTGGTGGTCCTGGCCTCGGTCGCCTTGAAGCAGGAGCTGTCCCCGGCGGTGCTCGCACCCCAGCAGGTGCGGTCGGTGAGGGTGGTGATGCCTTCGCCGGATGCGGCGTAGTCCCGGATGGTGTCGGGGCCGACGTCGACGAGGACCGCGGAGAGATGGGCGGTGGCGGTCGTCGGGGTCGCGGTGACGGTCACCTGCGAAGAGCCGGCGAGCCGCAGGTCGTGGGCGAGTGGTGCGGTGAGAAACCCGGCCTTGGCGCCCGTGGTCCTCTCCAGGTCGGCGGCCCAGTCCGTCTCGCTCTGCTTCGGGTCGTCGGTGAACGTCTCGGTGGCGCCGGGGCGGGCGGGCCTGCGCGTGAGGGTACCGACGCCGGGCGCGGTGCCGGTGCCGGGGCGCACGGTGGTGACCGCGGTGGTGCGGGGCGGCCAGACCTTGTCGGTGGACCACTGGTCGGGGTGACGTTCGATGTCGGCCATCGGTTCGCGGTCGATGCCGTTGTCGTAGCCGAGGAGGTAGTGGTCGAACCAGCGGTGCAGGGTGTCGACCCACTCGGCGCGCCGGTAGTCGAACGGGTCGACGTGACCGGTCTGGGAGAGCCAGATCTTGCGCTCGACGCCCCGGTCCGCGAGGGCGTCCCACCACTGGCCGAGGTGCTTGGTGCGGACGTTGAGGTCCTGCATCCCGTGGACGGCAAAGACACTGGCCTTCACCTTGCGGGCGTCCTTCACGTAGTCGCGCTCGTTCCAGAGCTTCGTCCGGTCGCCGGTGCGGGGCGCCTCGTCGACGAGCTTCTGCTGGACGGCGGCGCAGCGCGCCCGTGCCTCGGGGCTCTCGACATAGTCGGAGAGCCATTCGGGGCCGCTGTCGTAGAGGGGGGCACCCTGGGCGAAGTAGTAGTCGTACCAGGAGGAGATGGATCCGATGGGAACGATGGTCCGCAGACCGTCGACTCCGGTCGCCGCCACCCCGTTGGCGATGGTGCCGTCGTAACTCTTGCCGATCATTCCGGTGCGGCCGTTGGACCAGCCGGCTCCGGTGCGTTCGGTGCCGGTGCGGGTGGTGTAGCCGCGGGCCCGGCCGTTCAGCCAGTCGATGACCGCCTTGGCGGACTGGATGTCGGAGCGGCCTCCGACATCGACACATCCGTCGGAGCGATTGGTACCGGCCAGATCGACGGCGACGAAGGCGTAGCCGCGCGGGACGAAGTAGTTGTCGTAGTGCAGCGGGAACTGGACCGGATTTCCCTGGCTGTCGTACGTCTTCAGCTGGCTCTCGTTGCCGCGCCCGCAGCAGGAGTAGTACGGGCTGGCGTCCATGATCACGGGTATCTTCCGGCCCTGCGCTGCGGGTTCGCGCGGCCGCACGATGTCGACGGCGACCCGGTCGCTCTTTCCGTCTCCGTCGCCGTCCAGTCCGGTGTCCACCCAGATGGACTCACGGACGGCGTTCCCGTACGAGTAGACGGGTCTGCTCTCCCGCGGGCTCGCGCCCTGCGCGCCTGCCGGTGAAAGCAGGACGGTCATCAGGGCGGCCGAGGCCGCCACCACCAGCGATCTGTACGTCAAGCGGGTGCCCCGCACACGTATCGGCATCTGCGGAAGGTACCCCGGTCAACTCCTGGGCAACAGGGGGCGATTCCGCGTCCACGTGACGTGAGAGCGGCCGAACTGCCATGACGGCCGAGTAGCGATCCGTGTGTCAGCAGCCGTCATGGACATGTCTTGCCCCGAAGGGTTCGGTCTGCGCGCCGCCCTCTTTCCCCGGTGTGGCCGGCGCCCGGTCGCGTGCCGGTGGCGCCGGTCGGGCGGGACCTCCCGTACACCAAGCCCGTAGGCTGGTGGGGTTCGTGCTGTTCCGCAGCTTCGGCCGATTCCGGCCGGTTCCCGCGCGTACGAGGAGCGTCCCTTGCCCGGTCCGACCCCTTCCTCCCGTGATGCCCGCCCCACGCTGGAGGCCGTGGCGGCCCGCGCCGGAGTCTCCCGGGCGACGGCCTCCCGGGTCGTGAACGGCGGGGCGGGGGTGCGGCAGCCGCTGGTGGACCAGGTCCGCAAGGCGGTCGAGGAACTCGGGTACATACCGAACCATGCCGCGCGGACCCTGGTCACCCGGCGCAACGGCGCGGTGGCCGTGATCATCGACGAGCCGGAGTTCCGGATCTTCTCCGACCCGTTCTTCTCCCGGCAGATCCGTGGCATCAGCCGGGAACTGAACGTGTACGACGCCCAGCTGGTGCTCCTCCTGGTGGAGGGCAGCGGGGACTTCGACCGGATCACCCGCTATCTGGCCGGTGGCCATGTGGACGGCGTGCTGGCGTTCTCGCTGCACACCGACGACGAACTTCCCGCCGTCATCCGCCGGTTCCGGGTGCCCACGGTCTACGGCGGCCGCCCCGGCACACCGGGGGACGCATCGGAACACGCCGTCCCCTACGTCGACTGCGACAACCGCGGCGGCGCCCGCGAGGCCGTACGCCATCTGGTCTCTCTCGGCCGGCAGCGGATCGGGCACATCGCGGGGCCCCGCGGCCAGACGTCGGCGCTCGACCGGATCGACGGCTACCGCGATGTGCTGCCCGACAGCGATCCGTCACTGGTCGTGGAGGGCGACTTCACCGTCGATGGCGGCGCCCGGGCGATGGCCGAACTGCTGGAGCGCCACCCCGGCCTCGACGCCGTGTTCGCGTCCAACGACCTGATGGCGTCCGGCGCCCTTCGGGTGCTGGGCGAGCACGGCCGCCGGGTACCGGAGGACGTGGCGCTGGTCGGCTTCGACGACATGGAGCAGGTCGCCGAAGCGACCGATCCTCCCTTGACGACCGTCCGTCAGGATGTCGAAGGCATGGGACGGTTGATGGTGCGGCTGCTGATGCAGAGGCTGAACGGCGAAGGGCAGGAGACCGATTCGGTGATCACACCGACCGAGCTGGTCCGACGGGTCTCGGCCTGACCCGTCCGGCCGGAGGACGCCATCGGCACCGGCACCCCCGCCCGCGCGCGAGCCCGTGCGCCCGCGACCGGCCGGCGGACGCCCGCAGTCACCGAAGGCGCATCAGGCAGCTGAACACCGTGGGCCCGGGTGAGCTCAGCGGGTGCCGCGCATCCGCTGGGCGGCTCGGGCCCGGCGTGCGTACGGCAGATAGCGCAGCCGCTCAGGAAGCACGGGCACCACAGCCCGGACGACACCGCAGAACCTCCGCAGCTTCCGCTCCTGCGCGGCCGTCCATTCCAGACCGATCGCCTCGCGCGCGTCCGGCGGCATCAGCCCGATGGTGATGAACCTGCGGAACCTGGCCAGCGGCGGGAACAGGACCGGCCACAGGGCCTTGACCAGCAGCCTGACCGGCCGCGGACCCAGGTCCGGCGGCGGTACCGGCCGGTCGGTGGCGACCAGCTCCTCGACGACGACGGTGGCCTCTATCTCGTCGGCGAGCACCTTGCGGTAGTACGGCCAGAACTCCTCGATCGACTGTGGCATGTCCCGGTCGTTGATGCCGAGGATCCGGCCGACCTGGAGCCATTCCCGGTACAGGGCCCGCTCCTGCGCCTCGGTGAGCGGGCGGACGAGATACCGCGTGCCGTGCCGGTAGATGGGGAAGCCCGTGGCGTGCACCCACGCATAGTTCGCGGGTGACAGCGCATGGTAACGGCGTCCGCGGGTGTCGGTTCCCTGAATGGTGCGGTGCAGCTTGCGGAGCCTGCGCCCCTCCTCGGCGGCTTCCTCACCCCCGTACACCCAGAGCTGGAGCGAGCGCAGCGACCGCTCGCCGCGCCCCCACGGGTCCGTGCGGAACACCGAGTGATCGTCGACGCCCGCGCCGACCGCCGGGTGGGCGACCTGGAGTGTGAGGGCAGCGGGCAGCATCAGCAGGGCGCGGACGTCTCCGGCAAGGCTCCAGAGCACTCCGCCGGGCGGCGGCGGCTCGGGCTCCCGCTTCCGGTCCCCGCCCCGGGGTGCTTCGCTGCTCATGCGGGGACTCCCAGCAGTCGACGGACGTGCGGGCCGGTGCCCGGCTGATGTGTATTCCAGTATGCGATCGCGGGCGGGCCGGCGAGCGGCAGGGGCGGCGGGACCGGTTCGGCCGGCGGCCACTGTGTGCGCGGGAGGGCGGTGCCGCCCGTCACCGCCAGCCGGCCGCTTCCAGCACCGCGGCCGCGGCCTCGTCGACGCGGTGGTGGGTGGCGTCGACCGTGAAGTCCTCCACCCGGGCCCGGTCGAGGATCCCGTCGAGCTCCCCCGATCTGTCCAGGTGCCACCGCAGCGCTTCGGGCTCGTCCGCGTGGCGCCGGGACAGCCGCTGCCGGACCACCGGCAGCTCGACCCGGAGCCGGCACACGGACAGGTCGACACCCACCGCCTTCGCGCACTGCTCCCGGTCCTCCGCGTCCTCGACGACGCCCGCGAGAACGAGCCGGGTGACGCCCGCATCGAGGTAGTTGCCGACCATGCACCTCAGGTTGCGCACCAGCAGGGCGAAGTTGAAGCGGTCGTCGGCGGGCGCGGGCCGGCTCCGGCAGAGCCAGTCCATGTCGATGACGGCGTTGGGCACGCCGGAGCCGGCCAGCAGATCTCCTGCGGCGTCGGCCACCGACGTCTTGCCGACCCCGACGGTGCCGGTGATCAGAAGGGCGCGGGCTTCCGGAGCGCTGTCGGTTCGCATGGCCGGGAGCCTACGGCGACCGACGGTTCACCGGTGACACGGGCTCAGCGTCCGGGGCCCTACTCGTAGTCGTACACCGTCACGGCTATGCCCCGGCTCAGCAGCCGACGCTCGATCAACGGCTCTGTCCGGGACCACTTACCGCCTGCGAGGCCGCATCCGATCCGGGGCATGTGTTCAGCCCGCCCCGTACAGCGCCTCGATGATCTGCGTACCCTTCGTGGATCACCCGGCGGCTCCCAGATGGGTCAGGGCCCGGCGGCGAGTACTGCGGTCTCCTGCGCCTCGGCGGTGCCGGAGACTTTCACAACAGTGGTGAGACAGCAATACTGTTGAACTGGATTGGTGCACACGGATGCGGACAGTGCCGTCGGTACAGGCATAACCGGGGACGGCAGTGCCCAGCGGTCAGCAGCGAGGAGCAGACATGGCGACCGGAACCGAGGAGCCGACGCTCACTGTCGACGAGCTGGCGGCGCGCGCCGGAGTGACCGTACGCACCGTGCGTTTCTACAGCACCCGGGGGCTGCTGCCGCCCCCGGTGATCGGGCCGCGCCGGGTCGGGCACTACGGGCACGACCACCTGTCCCGTCTGGCACTGATCGAGGAGCTTCAGCACCAGGGCATGACGCTCGCCGCGATCGAACGTTATCTGGAGCAGCTGCCGCCCGATCTGAGCGCCCACGATCTGGCGATCCACCGGGCGCTGGTGGCGTCCTGGGCGCCGGACTCGGCGGAGGAGGCGACCCGGGCGGAGCTTGAGCGGCGCGCGGGGCGGGCACTGACCGAGGAGGACGTGGACCGGCTGGCCGCGATGGGTGTGCTGGAGCGCGCGGAGGCGGCGGACGACAGCTTCCGGGTCGATCCGGGGATGCTGCGGCTGGGGGTGGAGCTGCTCGACGTACCGATCACCAACGAGACGATCCTCGCGGCGCGCACGGTGCTGCTGGAGCACACCCGCTCCGCTGCGCACGAGCTGACGCGGCTGTTCCGGGACGAGGTGTGGAACCCGTACCGGGAGCGGGAGTCGGACCCGGAGCATGTGGCGGCGATGAAGTCGCTGTCGGCCCATATGCAGCCGATGGTGCTGCAGGCTCTGGTGACCGCGTTCCAGCGGTCGCTCAAGGAAGAGCTGCGGGCCGCGTTCACGGCGGAGTGAGCCCCCGCCGCAGGCGGCCGCAGCGCCTTCCCGGCGTGCGGTCCGTTACGAGACTGCCTCGTCCCACAGCTCGGTGGTGTGGGCGTCGATGAGTGCGCCGATCCGGTCGAGGAAGGCATCGGAAGGCTGTGGGTCGAGGCGGCGTCCGTCGCGCAGCCGTACGGCGACCTGGTCGTCGGCGGCTTCCCTCGCCCCGATCACGGCTTGGTAAGGCACCAGGCGGTCCTCCCGGATTCGGGCGCCCAGGGTGCCGCGTTCCGGCCCGGCGATCTCGGCCCGCAGCCCACGGTCGGTGCAGCGCTCGGCCAGCGCCACGGCGTTCGGCAGTTCCGCCTCGGAGATCGGGAGGATCGCCAGCTGGGTCGGGGCGAGCCAGGCAGGGAAGGCGCCGCCGTGCTGTTCGATGAGATGGGCGACGGCCCGCTCCACGCTGCCGATGATGCTGCGGTGGACCATGACCGGCCGGTGCTTCGCGCCGTCCGCGCCGATGTAGTGCAGGTCGAACCGCTCGGGCTGATGGAAGTCGACCTGGACGGTGGACAGGGTGGACTCCCTGCCCGCACCGTCGGTGACCTGGACGTCGATCTTCGGGCCGTAGAACGCCGCCTCGCCCTCCGCCGAGTCGTAGGGCAGGCCGGAGCGGTCGAGTACCTCGGTGAGCAGTGCGGTGGACCGCTGCCACTTCTCGGGCGCGGCCACGTACTTGCCGCCGGGGCCGGGGAGGGAGAGCCGGTAGCGGGCCGGGCTGATGCCCAGTGCCTGGTACGCGCTGCGGATCATCTCCAGGGCGGCCCGCGCCTCGTCGGCGACCTGGTCCAGGGTGCAGAAGATGTGCGCGTCGTTCAGCTGGATGGCCCGGACGCGGGTCAGCCCGCCGAGCACGCCGGACAGTTCGGAACGGTACATGCCGCCCAGTTCGGCCATGCGCAGCGGCAGCTCGCGGTAACTGTGGGAACGGGAGCGGTAGATCACCGCGTGGTGCGGGCAGAGACTCGGCCGCAGGACTACCTGCTCCGATCCCAGGTCCATCGGCGGGAACATGTCGTCGCTGTAGTGCGACCAGTGCCCGGAGATCTCGTACAGCTCCCGCTTGCCCAGCACCGGCGAGTACACGTGCCGGTAGCCGGCCCGCCGCTCGGCGGTGCGGATGTACTCCTCCAGGGTGTGCCGCACGGTCGCGCCGTCGGGCAGCCAGTACGGAAGTCCCGCGCCGATCAGCGGGTCGGTGTCGAACAGGGCCAGTTCGCGGCCCAGCTTGCGGTGGTCGTGCATGGCGGTCTCCTCGCGGTCATCGGGCGAGTGACCTCCCCCACGCTCTCGGCTTCGCTCGAGCAGTGAGGGACCCCGTGCCGAAGCCCCGGGGCACTCGCCCCGGGGCTTCGGACTGAGACATCTGTCAGCGCGCCGGGACACTCTCCGGCGTCGTCGTCATGGCAGCGCGCTTCATGGCGCTGACGCTAGCAGGGTGTCCCGCTGTCCACCCGGTATTTTCCGGCCGGAGGATGCGGATACCGCAGCCTCCGGCCGGTACGTGGCCCGCTGGGGACGCCGGTCAGTCGTGGAAGGTCTCGCCCTTCTCGGCCTTCTCCACCAGCAGCGCGGGCGGCAGGAACCGGTCGCCGTACTTCTCGGCGAGTTCCCGGGCGCGTGCCACGAAGCCGGGCAGGCCGCCCTCGTACCCGTTGATGTACTGGAGCACGCCTCCGGTCCACGGCGGGAAGCCGATGCCCATGATGGATCCGATGTTGGCGTCGGCGACCGAGATGAGGACGTTCTCCTCCAGGCAGCGCACGCTGTCCAGTGCCTCGGAGAAGAGCATCCGCTCCTTCATGTCCTCGAACGGGACGTCGGCGTCCGGCTTGGCGAAGTGCTCGCGCAGCCCCGGCCACAGCCCGGCCCGCTTGCCGTCCTCGCCGTACTCGTAGAAGCCCGCGCCGCCGCTGCGTCCGGCTCGTCCGAACTCGTCGACCATCCGGTCGATGACCGCGTCCGCAGGGTGCCCGGCCCAGGTGCCGCCCGCCTCCTCGACCGCGCGCTTCGTCTCGTTGCGGATCTTGCGCGGCAGGGTCAGCGTCAGCTCGTCCATCAGCGAGAGGACCTTGGCCGGGTAGCCGGACTGCGCCGCGGCCTGCTCGACCGACGCCGGCTCGACGCCCTCACCGACCATGGCGACGCCCTCGTTGATGAACTGGCCGATGACACGCGAGGTGAAGAAACCGCGCGAGTCGTTGACGACGATCGGCGTCTTCTGGATCCGTCGGACCAGGTCGAAGGCGCGCGCCAGGGCCTCGTCGCCGGTCTGCTCGCCCTTGATGATCTCCACCAGCGGCATCTTGTCGACGGGCGAGAAGAAGTGCAGGCCGATGAAGTCGGCGGGGCGCTCGACCCCCTTGGCGAGGACCGTGATCGGCAGGGTCGAGGTGTTGGAGCAGAGCAGTGCGTCGGGCTCGATGATGTCCTGGATCTCCTGGAACACCTTGTGCTTGAGCGCGGTGTCCTCGAAGACCGCCTCGATGACGGCGTCGCAGCCCGCCAGATCGGCCGGGTCGCCCGTCGGGGTGATACGGGCCAGCAGCTCGTCACGCTTCGCCTCGGTCGTACGGCCCCGGGAGAGCGCCTTGTCGAGCAGCTTCTCGCTGTAGGCCTTGCCCTTGGCGGCCGCCTCGGTGGAGACGTCCTTGAGGACGACCTCGATGCCGGCGCGGGCGCAGGAGTACGCGATGCCGGCGCCCATCATCCCGGCGCCGAGGACGGCGACCTTCCTGACCTGGCGCTCCTCGATGCCCTTGGGACGGTTGGCGCCGGAGTTGACGGCCTGGAGGTCGAAGAAGAACGCCTGGATCATGTTCTTCGAGATCTGACCGGTGACGAGCTCGGTGAAGTACCGGGCCTCGATGGTCAGCGCGGTCTCGAAGTCGACCTGGGAGCCCTCGACGGCGGCGGCCAGAATGTTGCGCGGCGCAGGCATGGGGGCGCCCGCGAGCTGCTTCTTCAGGTTGGCCGGGAAGGCTGGCAGGTTGGCGGCGAACTTCGGGTGGGACGGGGTGCCGCCGGGGATCTTGTAGCCCTTGACGTCCCAGGGCTGCTGGGACTCGGGGTGGGCGTCGATGAAGGCCCGGGCCTTGTCGAGCATCTCCTCGGGTGTGGCCGCGACCTCGTGGACGAGGCCGTTCTCCAGGGCGCGCTGCGGGGTGTACTGGGTGCCCTGGAGGAGGACCTTCAGCAGCGCGTCGGCGACGCCCATGAGGCGTACGGTCCGGGTGACGCCGCCGCCCGCGGGCAGCAGGCCGAGGGTGACCTCGGGCAGGCCGATGCGGGAGCCGGGCGCGTCGAGCGCGATGCGGTGGTGGGAGGCGAGCGCGATCTCGTAACCGCCGCCGAGAGCCGCTCCGTTGATGGCGGCGACGACGGGAATCCCGAGGGTCTCGATGCGGCGCAGCGAGCCCTTGATGGCGGCGCCCGCGTCGAAGGCGTCCTGGGCGTTCTCCGGACCGACCTTGATCATGTCCTTGAGGTCGCCGCCCGCGAAGAAGGTCTTCTTGGCGGAGGTGTAGATGATGCCGCGGATGGCGTCCTTCTCGGCTTCCGCGCGGTCGGCGACGGCCGCGATGGAGTCCTTGAAGGCCTGGTTCATCGTGTTGGCGGACTGGTTGGGGTCGTCGAGTACGAGGGTGACGACGCCGGTCTCGTCCTGTTCCCAGCGGATGGTCGTGCTCTCGGTCATTGCTGTGTTCTCCGTAGGCAAGGGGTGGCCGGGGACGGTCAGAGACGCTCGATGACGGTGGCGACGCCCATGCCGCCGCCGACGCAGAGGGTGGCGAGGCCGTACCGCTTGTCCTGGCGCTCCAGTTCGTCGATGAGCGTGCCGAGGATCATCGCTCCGGTAGCGCCGAGCGGGTGTCCGAGCGCGATGGCGCCGCCGTTGACGTTGATCTTGTCGAGGGAGAGCCCCATGTCCCGGGCGAAGCGGAGGACGACACCGGCGAACGCCTCGTTGATCTCGACGAGGTCGATGTCGTCGATGGTGAGTCCGGCCTTGGCGAGGGCCTTGCGGGTGGCGGGGGCGGGGCCGGTCAGCATGATGGTCGGCTCGGAGCCGGAGACCGCGGCGGAGACGATCCGGGCGCGCGGCGTGAGGCCGTACCGCTCACCGGTCTCCTTGTTGCCGATGGCGACGAGGGCGGCGCCGTCCACGATGCCGGAGGAGTTGCCCGCGTGGTGGACGTGGTCGATCTTCTCGACCCAGTGGTACTTCTGCAGCGCCACGGCGTCGAAGCCGCCCAGCTCGCCGATGGTGGCGAACGAGGGCTTGAGGGCGGCCAGCGAGTCGGCGGTGGTGCCGGGGCGCATGTGCTCGTCGTGGTCGAGGACGACGAGGCCGTTGCGGTCCTTGACCGGGACGACGGAGCGCGCGAAGCGGCCGTCCTTCCACGCCTCGGCGGCCCGCTCCTGGGAGAGCGCGGCGAACTCGTCGACGTCGCGGCGCGAGAAGCCCTCGATGGTCGCGATGAGGTCGGCGCCGACGCCCTGCGGGGCGAAGCCGGTCTCGTAGTTGGTCATCGGGTCCATCGCCCAGGCGCCGCCGTCGGAGCCCATCGGCACCCGGGACATCGACTCGACACCGCCCGCGAGGATCAGGTCCTCCCAGCCCGAACGGACCTTCGCTGCGGCCAGGTTGACGGCTTCCAGACCGGACGCACAGAACCGGTTCTCCTGGACGCCCGCCACCGAGTCCGGGAGTCCGGCGGCGATGGCGGCGATCCGGGCGATGTCGGAGCCCTGGTCGCCGAGCGGGCTGACCACGCCGAGGACGATGTCGTCGATGGCGGCCGGGTCCAGCCCGGGGAAGCGGTTGCGGATTTCGTGGATGAGGCCGACGACGAGGTCGATCGGCTTGGTGCCGTGCAGGGCGCCATTGGCCTTGCCGCGGCCGCGCGGGGTGCGGATCGCGTCGTAGACGAATGCTTCGGTACTCAAGACAGCAGCCTTTCGAGGGTGGTCGATCGTCGGGGTCAGGCGAGCAGCGAGCGGCCGATGATCTCCTTCATGATCTCGGTCGTTCCGCCGTAGATGGTCTGGATGCGGCCGTCGGTGAACGCCTTGGCGACCCGGTATTCCGCCATGTAGCCGTAGCCGCCGTGGAGCTGGAGGCAGCGGTCGGCGACGCGCTTCTGCAGCTCGGTGGCCCACCACTTGGCCATCGATGCGTGTACGGCGTCGAGTTCGCCGTTCGAGTGGTCGACGATGCACCGGTCGACGAAGGTCCGGGTGACGGCGCACTCGGTGGCCATCTCGGCGATCTCGAAGCGGATGTGCTGGAGCTTGGAGAGCGGCCGCCCGAAGGCTTCGCGCTCCTTGACGTACTGGGTGGTGATCTCCAGGAGGTACTCGGCGGCGGCGATACCGGCGAGCGCTATGCCCATCCGCTCCTGTGCCAGGTTGGTCATCAGGTGGATGAACGCGCCGTCGCGCTCACCGAGCAGGTTCTCCTTGGGGACGCGGACGTCGTTGAAGAACAGCTCGGCCGTATCCTGGGACTTCTGGCCGATCTTGTCGAGGTTGCGGCCCCGCTCGAAGCCCTCCGTGCCGCGTTCGACGACGATCAGCGAGAGCCCCTTCGCGCCGCCCTCCGGGGTGGTCTTGGCCACGACGACCACCAGGTCGGCGAGGATGCCGTTGGAGATGAACGTCTTGGAGCCGTTCAGCAGCCAGTGGTCGCCCCTGTCCTCGGCGGTGGTGCGGATGCCCTGGAGGTCGGAGCCCGCGCCGGGTTCGGTCATCGCGATGGCGGTGATGATCTCGCCGCTGCAGAAGCCCGGCAGCCAGCGCCGCTTCTGTTCCTCGGTGGCGAGCCCGGTGAGGTAGGGGCCGATGATGTCGTTGTGCAGGCCGAGAGCGAGTCCGGGGGCGCCGGCCCGGGTGAACTCCTCGGCGAGGACGGCGCTGTAGCGGAAGTCGGTGGTGCCACCGCCGCCGTACTCCTCGGGCACGGCGAAGCCGAGCAGTCCCTGCCGGCCGGCCGCGAGCCAGGCCTCGCGCGAGACGATGCCGTCCTTCTCCCACTGCTCGTAGTGCGGGAGGACTTCCTTGGTCAGGAAGGTCCGGACGGTCTCACGGAACGCGTCGTGCTCCTCGGTGAAGATCTGCCGCTGCACTGCGGGCCCCCTAGAGCCAGTTCTTGACGGTGGAGATCAGCCGGGCCGGATCGGGACCGACCGGGATGACGTTGAGCATGGTGACGCCGGACTCGCGGAACGCCTCGATGCGGTCGCGTACGTACCCCTCGGGTCCGCACAGCGACATGAGCTCGCAGAATTCGTCCGGGACGGCGGCCTCGGCCTCCTTCTTCTTCCCGGAGAGGTACAGCTCCTGGATGAGCGCGGCTTCCTTCTCGTATCCGTAGGCGACGGCGAGGTCGTTGTAGAAGTTCTTTCCCTTGGCGCCCATTCCGCCGACGTACAGCGCGATCTGCGGGCGGGCGAGGTCCCTGAGCGCGGCCGCGTCGTCGCCGATGGCAAGGAGTCCGCCGGCGACGGTCTGCAGCGGGCCGCGCGCCGGGTCGCGCTCGGCGGCGCCCTCGGCGAGGACCGTGCCCCACACCTGCTGGGCCTTCTCGGGGAGGTAGAGGGTGGGCAGCCAGCCGTCGGCGATCTCGGCGGTCAGCCGGACATTGGCGGGGCCGAGCGAGGCGATGTAGAGCGGGATCTCCTCGCGCACCGGACGGGTGAGGATCTTCAGGGGCTTGCCGAGCCGGCCGCCCTTCTCCTTGGGCAGCGGCATGTCGGTGATGCCGTGGTGGTCGATGACTTCGCGGCGCCAGATCCGGCGGCACAGTTCGACGGTCTCGCGGGTCCGGCCGAGCGGCTTGTCGTACGCCTTGCCGTGCCAGCCCTCGACGACCTGCGGCCCGGACGCGCCGAGCCCGAGCAGCGCCCGGCCGCCGGAGATCGCGTCGAGTCCGGCGCCGGTCTGGGCGATCAGGGCGGGGGTGCGGGAGTAGACGTTGAGGATCGCCGCACCGATCTTCATGCGTTCGGTGCGGGCGGCCAGATAGCCCATGAGGGTGGGCGAGTCGAAGCCGTAGGCCTCCGCGACCCAGACGGCGTCGAGTCCGGCGGACTCCAGGGCAGCGACCTGGTCGCAGGCCTCGCGCGGGTCGCCCGCGTAGTTCAGCGGCAGGGAGAGTTCCATCAGTCGGTGGTGTCCTTCCGGGGCCGGTGCATGCTCGGTACGTCCCAGTCGCGGGCGACGTCCTCGGTGTCCGCGCCGGGCTGCGCGGGTCCGCTGCGTACGGAGACGGGTGTGGCGGAGAAGCGGGGTGCGGGAGCGGGCTGGGTGAGGCCGCCGTGTTCGACGAAGGTGGAGCGGGCGGCGAGGTGCGGGTGATGCGGGGCCTCGCGGAGCGAGAGGACGGGGGCCACACAGGCGTCCGTGGCTTCGAAGACCTCGGTCCACTCCGCGCGCGTCCGGGTCCTGAACCGGTCGGCGACGGCCGTGCGCAGCTCCTCCCAGCGGGTGACGTCCTTGCGGTCCGGGGCCCGGTCCTCGATGCCGAGGAGCTTGACGAACTCGTCGTAGAACTGCTGCTCCAGCGGGCCGACCGCCATGTACTGGCCGTCGGCGGTCTCGTACGAACCGTAGAACGGACAGCCGCCGTCCAGGAGGTTGGAGCCGCGCCGGTCCTGCCAGCCGCCGGCCGCCAGCATCCCGTGGATCATCGTGGCGAGATGGGCGGCGCCGTCGACAATCGCCGCGTCGACGACCTGGCCCGTGCCACCGGGGGTGCGGGCGTGCTGGAGGGCGGCGAGGATGCCGACGACGAGATAGAGCGAGCCGCCCGCGTAGTCGCCGACCAGATTGGCGGGGACGGTGGGCGGCTCGCCGGGCTTGCCGATCATGGAGAGCGTGCCGGTGAGGGCGATGTACGCGATGTCGTGTCCGGCCCGCTCGGCGAGTGGCCCGTCCTGGCCCCAGCCGGTCATCCGCCCGTAGACGAGCCCGGGATTGCGGGCGAGACAGGCGTCGGGGCCGACGCCGAGGCGTTCGGCGACGCCCGGCCGGTAGCCCTCGATCAGGATGTCGGCGCGTTCGACCAGGTCCAGGACACGGTCCGGGCCGTCCTCGGCCTTGAGGTCGACGAGCACGGAGCGTTTGTTGCGGTTGGTGAGGTCGTACGCGGGATCGATGCCTAGCCCCGGGCCGGCCGGCCGGTCGACCCTGACGACATCGGCACCGAGGTCGGCCAGGAGCATCGCGGCGAACGGGCCGGGGCCGATGCCCGCCAGCTCCACCACGCGTACGCCCGCCAGCGGGCCGTGCTCCGTCGTTGCCATCAAGCCCCCAGCGGTGTGACACAACTGATGTAACAGCGATGATGCTAAGAACGTGCCGCGCTCCGCACAACCCTTTGAGCCGAGCAAGCGCTTAGTTCTTTCCCCTGGATCCTCCCTCACGATCGCCGCCCGGCTGTACACCGCCACGACCCCCTCCGCTAACCTCTGCCTGCTACATCGGCGCCGGCCCCTGCGGAGGCACTCATGAACAGGCAGAACGGGGCACAACGCCCCTACGACATAGTCCTTTTCGGTGCCACCGGCTTCGTGGGTGCCCTCACCGCCGAATATCTCGCCGCCCACGCACCCGACAGCTGCCGCTGGGCGCTGGCCGGCCGCAGCCCGGCCAAGCTGGCCGAGCTGCGCGACCGCCTGACCGCGATCGATCCGCGCTGTGCGGACCTTCCCCTGCTGCACGCCGACGCCGACGACCCGGACGCGCTGCGCGAACTCGCCGAATCGGCGCATGTGGTGGCCTCGACCGTGGGTCCGTACGTCTGGTACGGCGAGAAGCTGGTCGCCGCCTGCGCGGAGGCCGGGACGGATTACACGGACCTGACCGGCGAAGCGGAGTTCGTCGACCGGATGTATCTGGAGCATGACGCGCGGGCACGCGAGACCGGTGCCCGGCTCGTGCACGCCTGCGGCTTCGACTCGGTACCGCACGACCTCGGGGTGTACTTCACCGTCCAGCAGCTGCCGCAGGACGTGCCGCTGACGATCGACGGTTTCGTCCGCAGCAATGCCGTCTTCTCCGGCGGTACGTTCGCATCCGCGCTCACCGCGATGGGCCGCGGCCGGCAGATGCTGCGCGCGGCCCAGGAGCGCCGGCTGCACGAACCACGCCTGGTCGGCCGCCGCGCCCGCGCATCGCTGGGCACCCCGCACTTCAATGCGGAGACCGGCACCTGGGCGCTCCCCCTGCCGACCCTGGACCCACAGGTCGTCGAACGCTCGGCGCGCCGACTGGCGCGGTACGGGCCCGACTTCCGCTACCGCCACTTCGCCTCGGTGAAGCGCCTGCCGGTGGCGCTCGGCGGCACGGCTGCGATCGGCGCCCTCCTCGGCATGGCTCAGTTGCCGGCCACACGGAACTGGCTGATGGGCCGGTACGAACCGGGGGCGGGCCCGGACGCGGAACGCCGCAGGCGGAGCTGGTTCACGGTGCGTTTCGTCGGGGAGGGCGGCGGCCGCCGGGTCTTCACGGAGGTGTCCGGCGGTGACCCCGGCTACGGCGAGACGGCGAAGATGCTCGCACAGTCGGCGCTCTGCCTCGCCCTGGACGAGCTTCCGCCGACATCGGGGCAGGTCACCACGGCCGTCGCAATGGGTGAGGCGCTGCTGGAGCGGCTGCGCGGGGCCGGGCTGCGCTTCCGGGTCGCGGCGGTCCGCTGAGCGGACCGGCCGCTCGACCCGTCGCGGGAGAAGTGGGCAGGACGGAGCTGCCGGTCAGAGCATCCAGGACACGAGTGTGCAGATCATCGCGACGGCCCACACGACGCCTGCGAGGACGCCGAGGGTCATTCCCACGGCGAGGCGCCGTTGGGCGACGTAGACGGTTCCGGTACGTGCGGACGTTCGATGATCGTTCATGTGTGCAAGGGTGCCGGTCATGATCGGCAGGCGGTATCCGTACACATACTCAGGTGCGGGCGGCCGTGCGCACTCAGGCGGTCGCTTCCCGGAGCGCCTGCCTGCACAGCGCGTCGGCCCTGCGCGTGGTCTCCGGCTGGCGGAAGTCCCTGGCCAGCAGGAGTGTGTGCGCACAGGCGTTGTCCAGGCCGGTCCGGTGTCCGACCGAGACGTACACCGGTTTGGTGCCGTCCTGGGTGCGCAGCGCCCGTCCCACCTCCTCGTCCCCGTCGAGGAGCGGCGAGGAGTCGCCGCGCCGGGGGCCCGGCTGTTCGTACGTGAAGGTGAACGGGTTCTTGGCGACGCCGATGACGGGAAGTCCGGTGAGGACGCCCAGGTGACTGGCGAGCCCGAAGCGGCGCGGGTGCGCCCTGCCGTATCCGTCGCAGACGACGAGACCGGGGTCGACCGGCAGGGCCTCCAGCGCGGCCAGCACGGTCGGGATCTCCCGGAAGGCGAGGAGTCCCGGGACGTACGGGAAGGTGACCCGTCCGACGGCGGTGGTCTCCGCGACGACGTCCAGAGTCGCCGCGTCGAGCACGACCGCCGCCGCGACCACGACATCGCGCTCGTCGTCGTAGGCGACGTCGACACCGGTCGCCCGACCCGTCCCGGGCGGCGGTCCCGGCTCGTCGAGCACCACGCGGGCGCGGAGGGTGTCCTGGATGGCACGGGCTTCGGCCGCGTCGGCGGGTGTGCGGAAGGTCGTCATGGTGCCGACCAGCTTAGAAGTCCCGTCCGGGCGGGCTCCGATGCGGTGTCGACAAGGTGACATTCATGTTCGTGCTCGAGTTGACCTACACCGCCCCCGTCGAGCGTGTCGACGCGCTGATGCAGGCGCATGTCGCCTGGCTGGACACGCAGTACGCGGCCGGTGTCTTCATCGCGTCCGGCCGCAAGAACCCGCGCGAAGGCGGTGTGATCCTCGCTGTGGGGGACGACCGCGCGCAGATCGAGAAGATCGCGGCGGCCGACCCCTTCGCGGCCGAGGGCGTGTGCGCGTATCGGATCACGGAGTTCATCGCGACGAAGACGTCGGACGAACTCGCCCCGCACCGGCAGCAGTTGCCCTGACGACGGGCCCTGAGGGCTCTCCCGTAATCCCTGGCGGATCAGCACGCGGCGTCGGATGCGGTGCATCGCAAGGCGGAGGAGCATCCTCATACCGGGCGTATTCGGGTGTTCCGACAACGGAGGGGGTACCCCCGTGCCGTTGAGGCTACGGGGGAGAGGTGCCGTAGCTGTCGTCGCGCGCCCGCCAGGGATCACGGGACAGCCCTCAGGGTGATCCGAACGAGAGGCCCTGGCCCTGCCGGGCGATCCGCCCCTTCTCGCCGGCCGCCCAGCAGCCGCCGACCGGTGTGCAGTCCACGGTGTCGTACGAACCGGTGTCGACCGTGCGCCAGGTGCGCCCGCCGTCCGTCGTCACGTCCGTCCCGGTCGGGCCGACGGCCAGTGCCGTCGAGCGGGTGTGCGGAACCCAGGCGACACCGGAGCGGTAGGCGGGCGGCGCGGTGGTGGACCGCTGCCAGCTGCGGCCTCCGTCGCCCGTGACGGCGGCGGCGTTCGGCGAGGCCTGGTCGGCCCGGTAGTCACCGCCGACCGCGATGCCGTGCGTACGGTCACGGAACGCCAGGCCGAAGACGCCTCGGGCCGGGTCTCCGGCCGGGATCGTCGAATCGGTCGCCGTCCAGGTCAGCCCGCGGTCGGCGGAGTGCAGCACCCGGGCGGTGGCCGCGCCGCCCGTCGCCAGCCAGACGTCCTTGGACCCCGAACTGACCAGGCACTGGCCGCCGGCGGCGAACCCCGCCTCGCCTGCCTGTGCGTCCGGCATCCCCGCCGTGGGCAGCACCTTCCAGCTGCGGCCGCCGTCCGCGGTGGACAGGATGCGGAATTTTCCGTCCACCGGGTCGCTCATGGCGACGCCGTGCCTGCTGTCGAAGAAGGTGATGCAGTCGTAGAAGGCGCGGGCGTCGGTGTTGCGGAAGGACTCGGTCCAGGTGGTCCCGCCGTCGTCCGTACGGAACACCCTGGAGGCGTCGCCCTCCCCGATGGCCAGTACCACCGCGCGCCGCGCGTCGAAGGCCTCGATGTCGCGGAACTCCAGGGCCGCCTCCGCCGCGCCGGGCGGCGCCACGTCGCGCCAGTGGCGGCCTCCGTCGGTGGTGCGCAGAACCGTGCCCTTCGAGCCCGCGGCCCAGGCGGTGCGGTTGCTGACGGCGGCGAGGCCGCGGAAGCGGGCGTCGGTTCCCGTCTCCGTGAGCGTCCAGGCGGGCCGGTGGCCGGGCCCGCGCCCCTCCCCCGGTGCTGCCTGCGCGGCCGGAGTGGCCAGTGCGGCGGTCAGCGCCGCCCCGCACACTCCCCATGACATCAGTCGTCTCGTCGTCCCCTTGAACCTCATGGCGCAGGAAGCTAACCGACCGTCAGCGCGCCGTCCAGGGTGCGCCCCCTCGAAGCGGACATCCGATCGCGGCGGCGTCGCACGGTGACGCAGCTCACGTTGTCACCAGTGCACGGTTCGGAGACTTCTGTCGTCTCTGTCGATGCCGGTTACCGTTCATCCGGCCCGAGGGGGAGCGAGTCGTGTCCATCGTTATCGAGCAGTCCGTGCAGGCACGCATGGTCGCGTCGGCGCCGCGCATGGAGACCCTTCCCGCCACGCTGCAGTACGACCGCAGGGACCCGTTCGCCGTACGCATGGCGTTCCCTGCCCCGGCGACGCTGGAAGGCACCGAGGTGGCCTGGGAGTTCTCCCGCGAACTGCTGTCGGAAGGCATGGACGCGCCGGCCGGTGTCGGGGACGTACGGATCAGGCCGTTCGGTTACGACCGTACGGTTCTGGAATTCCATGCCGCCGAGGGCATCGCGATGGTGCATGTCCGCACGGGGGAGCTGCGCCGCTTCCTCCGGCGGGCGCAGGCGTTGGTCCCGCCGGGCGATGAGCACCGGTACCTGGATCTCGACCGCAGTCTGGCGGACCTGCTCGGCGGAACCTGCTGACCCGGACTCCCCCGGCGGCTCCACCGGCCCGGGTTCCGCCGCACCCGTCGGCGCGGCCCGGATCGACGTAAATCGTTTGCTGTGCCGCGAGGTCCGCTCGTACCGTTCGTGACGTCCTTGTTGTCGTCGGATCGGAGAAGGACGTTGCTCGTCTGAGGTCGTGAGACACCGCGTCGCGCGCCGTGTCCGGACAGTTCATGCCCGTTCATGTCTGTCATGTCTGCGCGCCCGGGTGTGACCTCAGCTCTTCGAGCCGTCCTCCGCAACCGGGGCTCCTCCTTGGCCGCGCGCCATGCCTGTGGAACGCCCTGGACCGGTGTCTCACCCGTTGCCTTCTGTCCTTCCTCGCAACCGGGAGATCCGTATGTCTAGCCCCATGACTCACATCGCCTGCTCGTCGCTCTCCTTCGCCTGGCCGGACGGCAGTGCGGTCTTCGACGACTTCCAGCTGGCCGTAGGCCCCGGAAGGACCGGTCTGATCGGTCTCAACGGCTGTGGAAAATCGACGCTGTTGCGGCTGATCGCCGGTGAACTCACCCCCGCCGAAGGCCGTATCCGAACGCTGGGCGAGATCGGCTACCTGCCGCAGAACCTGGTCCTCGACACGGCACTGCGGGTCGATGCCGCGCTCGGTGTCGCGGACACCCGGGCCGCACTGCACGCCATCGAAGCGGGTGACGTCCGCGAGGAGTGGTTCGCGGCCGTGGGTGACGACTGGGACGTGGAGGAGCGCGCCCGCGCCACCCTCGATCAGCTCGGCCTCGGTCACATCGGGCTCGACCGCACCATCGGTGAGCTGTCGGGCGGCGAGTGCGTGCTGCTGCGCCTCGCCGCGCTACTGCTGGCCCGCCCCGGGGTACTGCTGCTGGACGAGCCGACGAACAATCTGGATCTGTACGCCCGCTTGCGGCTGTACGACGCCATCGATGCCTGGACGGGTGTACTGGTCGTCGTCAGTCACGACCGTGAACTCCTGGAGCGTGTCGACCAGATCGCGGATCTGCGGGACGGCCAGGTCACCTGGCACGGCGGGAACCTCACGGCGTACGAGGAGGCACTCGCCGTCGAGCAGGAGGCGGCCGAGCGCATGGTGCGGGTCGCCGAAGCCGACGTACAACGCCAGAAGCGTGAACTGGCGGACGCCCAGTTCAAATTGGCCCGGCGAAAGCGCTACGGGCAGAAGATGTGGGACACCAAGCGCGAGCCGAAGGCGGTCATGGGCAACCGCAAGCGGGCCGCCCAGGTGTCGGCCGGCAAGCACCGCGTCCTGCACACCGAGAAGCTGGCCGAGGCGAAGGAGCGCCTCGGCGAAGCCGTCGAGGCCGTGCGCGACGACGACGAGATCCGCGTCGAACTGCCCCGCACGAAGGTCCATCCGGGCCAGGGGGTGCTCGTACTGCGCGACCTGGAACTCGCTCACTGGGCGCGGGTGCGTGGCGAGTTCGAGGTACGCGGCCCCGAGCGGATCGCCCTGGTGGGCCGCAACGGGGCGGGCAAGACGACTCTGCTGCGCACGCTGGCCGGTCAGCTGACCCCGGCGGCCGGTGAGGCAACGGCCCATCTGCCGCTGCGTTTTCTTCCGCAGCGCCTGGACGTGCTCGACGACGCGCTGAGCGTCGTGGAGAACGTGGCGCGGTTCGCACCGGATGCGACGGAGAACCGGATCAGGGCGAAGCTGGCGCATTTTCTGTTCAAGGGGGCGCGGGCCGACCGGCACGCGGGAACGCTGTCGGGCGGGGAACGTTTCCGTGCGGCGCTGGCTGCGCTGCTGCTCGCCGAGCCGGCGCCGCAGCTGCTGTTGCTGGACGAACCGACGAACAACCTGGACATGGCGAGCGTGCGCCGGCTGACGGCGGCTCTGGAGTCGTACGAGGGGGCGCTGATCGTGGCGAGCCACGACGTGCCGTTCCTGGAGTCGCTCGGGATCACGCGCTGGCTGCTGCTCGACGGCGAACTGCGTGACACGTCGGCCGAGGCGGTACGCGCGGAAATGTGAGGAGCGTGGGCGGAACGGCGGACGGATGAGGACCGCACGGGGGTGGGGACGCTCGCCACTTGGGGGCGGTCCCGTCCGCCGTACCCCCGCATCAGTGAGTCGCAACACTCGGAGACTGCGTGATGTACCTCTCCGTACACCCAGCGTGACCTGCGTACATAACGGTACGTAAACGAACTTCGGGTGAGTGGGCTTGGCGAGGGCCTTACTCCCGCCTTAACCTACGGTCTCGTAACCTACGAGGCCGTAAGTACTTCTCCCGTCCCCAGGAGCCCCCGTGACGATCACCTCTCCCCACCTCGGCAGTTCGCAGGCGTGGACAGACGCCCAGCTGCTGTACGCCCTGGAAGAGGTGGTGGAGAAGGAGCTCAACCGTCATCTCAAGGTCGCAAAGGACTGGATGCCCCACGAGTACGTGCCGTTCTCGGACGGCAGGAACTTCCCGGGCATCTTCGAGGACGGTGAGGCCTGGCAGGCCGACCAGTCCAAGGTCTCCGACATCGGCAAGATCGCACTGGTCGTGAACCTGCTGACCGAGGACAACCTCCCCAGCTACCACCACGAGATCGCCTCCCTCTTCGGCCGTGACGGCGCCTGGGGCACCTGGGTGCACCGCTGGACCGCCGAGGAGGGCCGGCACGGCATCGTGATGCGCGACTACCTGCTCACCTCGCGAGCGGTCGACCCGGACAAGCTGGAGCAGTTCCGGATGGCGCACATGGCGGAGGGCTTCGAGTCCGACAACCGCCACTCGATGCTGCACTCAGTGGCGTACGTCGCCTTCCAGGAACTCGCGACCCGCGTCTCGCACCGCAACACCGGTCACCAGTCGGGCGACCCCGTCTGCGACCGCATGCTGGCGCGCATCGCCACCGACGAGAACCTGCACATGGTCTTCTACCGCAACCTGCTCGGTGCGGCCTTCGAGCTCGCCCCGGACCTGACGATGCAGGCCGTGCGCGACGTCGTGGTCAACTTCCGGATGCCCGGCCACGGAATGCCCGGCTTCGAGCGGGCCGCCGCGCAGATGGCGATCGGCGAGATCTACAACATGCGGATCCACCACGACGACGTGATCCAGCCCGTGCTGCGCCACCTGAAGGTCCTGGACATCGACGGGCTCGGCCCGGACGGGCTGAAGGCGCAGGAGGAGCTGGGGTTGTACATGGGCGGCCTGGACAGCGAGGCGGCCAAGTTCGACGAGAAGCTGGCCGCGCGCAAGGCGCGGATGGCCGCCCGCGCGGGCGCCTGACCCTCGGCCCCACGGTTCACCGACGGCCCACGAGCCCGCTCACTCGTGGGCCGTCACCTCTGCGTAGGCGGCGTCGCGCACGTCGGGGACCGGGTGCTGGCGCAGCAGCCTCAGCTGGGTGCGCCAGGGCCCGGTCCACGCGGTGCGGGCGCCGCCTGTCGCGGTGAGCGCGGCGGCGAACAGCCCTTCCGCGGTGTCTCCGGTGGCGCCGAGCCGGGCGGCGACGGTGAGCAGGGTGTCGGTGTCTCCGATGCCGTTCCGGTGTGCGTACGTGATCCGGGTGGCGAGCGTCTGCGCGGTTCGGGAAGCGAGCACGGGCCGCCCCTCGTGCAGGCGGGCGAGCCGGACCAGCGCCGAGTGCAGCGGGTCGGGACCGGCGTCCAGGTCCAGCGCGTGGGCGAGGAGTACGGCAGCCTGCGGTACGAAACCCCGGTGTGCCGCGAGGATGTCGGCGGCGGCGGTACGTTCCGCCCGGAACGTTTCGGGGTGCGTCACGGCCCGTGCGGTCAACAGGTTCACGAGGTGATCGATCCGCTGCCGGGCGGGCCGGTCCCGTTCGGATCCCGCCTCGTCGGCGGTGTCGGTGGTGGCCAGTGTCCGTAGCGCCCGGTTCAGTTCACCGGCCGCCTCCGGCGCCGCGGAGGCCGCGCCGGTCAGCGCGACGGCGGCGGACTGCCAGCCACGACGGCGGTCCAGGTCGGTGAGGGCGTCGACGAGCACCACGCATGCCCCGGGCGCCCACGGCACCCAGCGGGCCAGCGCCTGGTGAGCGAGCGCGGCCAGGTCCTCGTCGTCGGTGGCGCACACCTGCTGCACCAAGCGCGCGTAACGCGGCCGGTAGGCCTCGGGCAGCTCGGCCGGACCCACCCGCAGTACGGCGGTCCGCAGTGCCCGGCCGTCGGTCGCCGCGTCCGCCATCACCTCCCACATCCGCTCGTCACCGAGCAGTTCCGTACCGAAGGCCACGCACGCCGCACGGACATCCGGGTGCTGGCCGGGCAGTGCGTACGCCTCGGCGAGCACGCTCGCCGCCTCGCAGGCCGGCAGCCGGGCCGCGGCGAGCCGCACGGCCTCCTTGCGGCTGGTGATCTTGCCGGTGCCGGGCGCCACCCGGTCCCGCAGCAGGGGACCGAGCCGTGACGGTCGGACGTGGCGCGAGACGCGGCTCGCCGCGTACACCGCGACCCGGGCCCGGTCGCCCCCGGTGTGTACGAGCAGTTCGGGCAACACGCCGGCGGGCCGGTCGGTCCGGGCGAGCGCGGCGAGTGCCGCCTCGGCGAGGACCACGTCGGACGAACCGGTCCAGCGGCTCAGCGCCTGCGCCCCCACCCCCGGAACCGCGGCCAGCTGTCCGATCGCCGTCGCCCGTGCGTGCAGCGGCAGCTTCTCGTCCTGCGCCGACTGCTCCAGCGCACGGGCGGCGGCCCGCATCTGACGTGGCACCCAGCGGCGCACCTCGCGCCCGACCGGCACGGTCCACGGCGTGCCGTGGGTGAGGAACCGTCCGTACGGCGGGGTGTCGCCGAGGAATCGGTCGAGCAGATCGGTGCGCCGCCGGACGAGGACCGAGAGCACGGCGGGGAGCACGGCGGCCGACGGCTCGCGGGCGAGGATCCGTTCGACACGGACGTCCCGGTCGGCGCGCGGCTGCAGCCAGAGGTCGACGGCGGCCCGGGAGGTGGAACCGGTCCCGAAGCGCACGGCCTGCCACAGCAGTTCCTGCAGGTCCTCCATGGCGGCCGCGCGACGGCCCACCGCCCGGGTGAGAGAGAGGACGAGCCCGTAGTCGGACTTCTCGGCGCCCGCCTCCAGCCAGGGCCGCAGCGCCTCGAAGACCGTGTGCTCCTGGCCGCGCCGCAGGGTTTGATCGAGCCGGCCGAGGTCGGCGCCGCCGGTGTTCCCGGAGAGCCTGGTCAGCGTGCGCAACGCCCAACTGACCAGGGCGCGCTGCCCGGTGGCCGTGTGGGTGCGCAGCACGGCGACAGCGAGGGAGCTCAGCGTTTCGCGGGTGTACGGGGAGGAGTCGCGGACCTCGACGGCGTCGGCGACCAACCGGTCCAGCTGCGGTTCCACGTCGTCGGTGAGGAGTGCGGGCGGGACGGCGAGGAGCGCGTGCAGCGCGGCGGACCGGACGGGGTCCTGTTCGTTGCGCAGCCTCGCCATGTCGTCCAGGACGACGGCGACGGCGGCCGGGTCGCCGGAGCGTCCGGCGTTGCGTATCAGCAGCGGCCAGACTTCGGCCCGGTCGTCCGCGGCAGACCGCCGGGTGGCGGCGAGCAGCTTCGCCCGCACCTCACCGACGGGCAGATACGACTCCGCGAGCAGCACGGCGGACCACGGGGCGCCGCGGTCCCGGGCCCGGTCCGCCATCCGCCGCGCCTGTTCCACGACGGAGGTACGGGGCAGCACATCGAGCAGCGTGGCGTCGACGGTGACGCGTGAGCCGGCGCCCTGCCCGTCGGCGACCGCGGTGTGGAAGGCCCCACGGCGGCCCGGTGGCAGCGCCCGGATCAGCCGGTTCTGCTCGGAGAACCCGGCCATGGCACGGCCCAGCTCGACAAGGAGTTCCTCCGGCACCGTGTCGGCCAGGCGGCGGAGCACGGTGCGGGTGAGTGCGCCACTGCGGCGGATCGCGAAGCCGTGGTGGCCGAGCAGCAGCCGAACGCAGCGTGCGGGGGCGGCGGCGACCAGGATGCCGAGCCGGCGGCGCAGGGGTTCGGGCAGTTGTGACGGACCGTACCGTTCGATCAGGTCGAGGACCCGCTCCGGACGGTGCGTGACGGCCGCGGCGATCCCTCGGTCGTGTCCGTACCACAGCCACCATCCGTCACGCGATGTCTCCGGCTTGGCGGCCAGTTCGCGTTCCGCGGCGTCGAGGAGCGGGCCGGGGTGGCGGCGGCCCAACGCGGACCAGCAGGACACCGCGTGGAAGAGCTCCGGCAGCAGTCGGGTCACGGTCCCTGCGGAGCAGCCCGGCAGCAGACGGGCCGCCTCGGCGTCGCCCCAGGTCGCGCGCAGCCCGTCGATCAGCCGGTCGGCCAGAGCGGTGCGATGCCCGTCCACGACGGCGCGGAGCAGTCTGCGGCGCACGGCTTCGGGGGCATCGTCGAGGGCCGCTTCGTACGCCGTGTCCGGTACGCCGAGGCTGTGCGCGACCCGCAGGGCGTGGCCTTGCACGAAGGTGTCCTCGTCGGCGAGGTGCGCGGCGATCCATTCGCTGTCCCGGCCGACGGCCGCGGCGATGACGGCGAGGCCCCGCTCGTACGGTCCACGCCGCTCCAGCTCCGCCAGGACCGGGCGCAGCTCGCCGTCGGCGGCCAGTCCGCGTGCCCGCGCGGCAAGTTCACGCATGCGCTGCGGATACGGGAGCGGGTCGAGTGCGTCCAGGAGAGCTTTCACCATGGGGCGATTGTGCCTTCCGGGATCGAAGTGCCACGAGCGGCCCGGTGAACGCTGCGGACGACAGCGACATCGGCATGCACGGCGAGGACGAACCGGCGTATCCGCCCCGGCGAGGCGGCGCGCCCGCCTCTGCGCCACGTCCGGGCATTGGGGAGATCCTAACCAGCTGACACTCGTGCGTCCTCACGAATTATTTCGGCCGCCCGCTCGGCGATGGCCACCGTGGGCGCGTGGGTGTGGCCACGGGTGATGCGAGGCATCACCGAGGCGTCGACCACCCGCAGCCCCGTCACGCCGCGCACCCGCAGCCGGGGGTCGGTCACCGACTCCGGGTCCTCGCCCATCCTGCAGGTGCCGACCGGATGGTAGAGCGTCTCGGCTCCGGTACGGATCGCCTCGGCGAGGCGCGCGTCGTCGACCGGACCGGGGTACGGCCCCATCGGACCCGAGGTGTGCGCGGCCAGGGGCGCGGCGGCGAACAGGGACTCGGCGCGGCGGACTCCGGCGATCATGCGCTGCAGGTCCGACTCGGCGGTCAGGTAGCCGGGGTCGATGCGGACACCCGGGGCGCCGTCGGCGTTCTCGCCGGTGTCCGGGTCCAGGGTGATGCGGCCGGCGCTCTCGGGCTGGAGCAGGACCACGCCGATGGTGATGCCGTGTTCGGTCGGTGGGGTCAGACCGTGGTTGATGAACGGAGCCGGGGCAAATATCAGTTCCAGGTCGGGGGCGGCGAGTTCCGGGGTGGAGCGGATGAACGCCACCGCCTCGGCGAGGTTCGAGGTGAGCGGCCCACGACGCGCCAGCAGGAAGCGGCCGACATTGGCGAGACTGTCGGCTCCGGTCATGCTCACCGGTTGCGGGCAGTGCACGGTCACGGCGAAGGACAGATGGTCCTGGAGGTGGCGGCCCACGTCCGGGGATGCCGCCCGCACCTCGATGCCGGACTCGCGCAGCTGGTCCGGGTCGCCGATGCCGGAGCGAAGCAGCAGCTGCGGTGATCCGATGGCTCCGGCACTGAGGATGACCTCGCGGCGTGCGGTGAGCGTGGCCGCGCCGTGGCCGCGTTCGGTGACGACGCCGGTGACGCGGGCGGGGTCGTCCGAGTCGAAGGCCAGGCTGCGGATGCGGGTTCCGGTGAGGATGTCGAGGTTGGCGCGGCGGCCGGCCGGCTTGAGGTAGCCGTCGGCGGCACTCCAGCGGCGGCCCCGGTGGACGCTGACCGGGGTGAGGGCACTGCCACTGTGGTCGGGGGCGTTCAGCTCGGGCAGGAACGGCAGACCTTCCAGCGAGCAGGCGTCGAGGAAGGCGGCCGTCAGCCGGCTGGGGTCGCGGGGCGGCGAGATGAAGAGGGGGCCCTCGGTGCCGTACACCGTGCCGTCGCCGGTCGGGCCGGTCCACCGCTCCGCCCGGCGGAAGTACCGTACGAGCGCGTCGTGGGACCAGTCCGAACCGGCGGACCCGGCCCAGGCGTCGTAGTCGTCGCGGTGCCCACGCACCCACATCATGGCGTTGATCGACGAGCATCCGCCGAGGGTGTGGCCCCGGGGCCAGTACAGCTCCCGGCCGCCGAGGGCCGGTTGCTTCACCGTACTGAAGTCCCAGTCGTACGCGGTCTTGAAGAGCTTCGGGAAGGCGGCCGGAATCCGGATCTCCGACTTTCGGTCGCGCCCGCCCGACTCGACGAGCGCGACCCGGACGGTGGGGTCCTCGGAGAGTCGCGCGGCCAGCACGCAGCCGGCCGATCCCGCCCCGACGACGATGTAGTCGTACTCGCTCAACTCGGCTCCCCCTGGACTGTGGACTCAGGATCGCGCAGGGCCGAATTGTGGCATGTACAGGGGAAGTTCAGGCCTGCTTGCGCTCAAGTCTGCGCAGTCGTTCCCGCTCCTTCTCCGAGAGGCCGCCCCAGACGCCGAACCGCTCGTCGTTGTCGAGGGCGTACTCCAGGCAGGCCTCCCGGCCTTCGCACGCGTTGCACAACTGCTTGGCCTCACGTGTGGAGCTGCCGGGGGCAGGGAAGAAGAATTCGGGTCCCGCTTGCGCGCACAGCGCTGTCTCCTGCCAGGCGAGTGCGGAGTCGGTCACGGTGTTGATCAGCATGGTGGACACAGTGCCCGGTCGCGATAAACGACTGATCAACGACGCATCAATGCGGGGCTCGCACGGCCTCCGGTCAGCTCCCCGGCGCCTCGGCGCTCCTGATCACCGCGAAGTGCGCACCGTACGGATCGGCGACATTGGCGAGCTTGCCCACGCCGTGCATGTCCATGGGTTCCAGTGTCAGCTTGCCGCCCAGCCGCTCGACGTCCGCGACCGCGGCGTCGCAGTCCTCGACTTCGAAGTACGGCAGCCAGTGCGGTCCCAGAACGGCCAGGGTCGGAACGGTGTTGACGGGTACGAGCCCGCCGAAGCCGGCCTCTTCGCCACCGCCCGCGGTGCGGATCACAGTGTAGGACCCGCCGCCGCCGGGGAACGGCGTCTGGGCGGTGTCCCACCCGAAGACAGTGCGGTAGAACGCGGCGGCCGCGGGCACGTCCGGGGTGTAAAGCTCGGCCCAGCAGAGCGTGCGCGCAACGCCCACCGCGCCCAGGCCCGGTACCTTCTTCGGCTGCCAGGTCCCGAAGTACGCCCCACCCCGGTCGGTGAAGCCGCCCATCCGGCCGAAGTCGAGGATGTCCATCGGCGGGAAGGGCACCACGCCGCGGGCCTGCTCGACCGACTTCGCGGTGGCATCGACGTCGGGCGTCTGGAAGTAGACCGACCAGGACGACTTCGCCTGCTCCGGCGGGACGGTCATCGCTCCCGCAACCGATTTCCCGTCCAGCATGAACATCCCGTATCCGCCGGTCTCGGGACCGCCGGGCACGAATTCCCAGCCGAAGAGGCCTCGGTAGAAGGCGGTGGCCCCATCGAGGTCGGGCGAGCCGAGATCGAGCCAGTTGGGGGATCCGGTGACAAAATCGGTGGTGAGCATCGCGCGGCTCCTTCAGCGAGTCCCGTACCAGTACTGCAGCGGTATCTCCTGACCTTCCGAGTCTTGCACCGGGCACTGACAACCGCGGTCCACGCAACGCCGGAATCCATTGCGCCGGGGCACGGCCTTCATGGTTGCTCGGCACATGGCGACCAGAAGGGCCCATGCCTCGTAGGCGCCCTTGCTCCGCCCCTCGGCCCACGCGCCACCGGCCCCTGCTCTCTTCGGCAGCCGCGTCCAGGCAGTCGAGGAGGGAGCGCAGTTCGCGCCGGCTGCCATCGCTCAGGATCTGCAGCGCGAGCCCCTCGTCGTCCCGGGTGGCCTCGCGCAGCGCGGCGGCGGACCGGTACGCGGCCGGGTCGGTGAACCGCAGCCGCACGTGCCCTGCCGGTCCACCGCCCAGCCCCGCCCGGCCGTCCCTGTCATCGGCCCGTGGCACGATATGTCTCACTCGGGCAGGTGCCGGGCGAGGCGGCAGCGGGGCTGCGCGGACAGAGGAACGTACATGACAGAGGCCGGGGAGACCGATACCGGGGCTCCGAGGGGGAAGGCCGCCCGGGAGTTGCTCGCGCACGCCGAGCAGCTGCTCGGCGTGGCGCGTGCGGTGCTGTCCGATCACACCCGCGCCGTCGAGGCCATACACGCCGAACTCACCCCGATCCTCGACTCCCTGATCCGCCGCGAGCTGGCCGCCATCCCGGTCTCCCGGCTCAAGGACGTCACCGAGGGCCGGTTGCGCATCGGCGCGGTCGAGCAGGCCGGTTACACCACCGTCGGCCAGGTCCACGAGGCCAACCGGTACGAGCTCCGTCAGATCCCCGGCGTCGGTGCGCAGACCGCCGACCAGGCACTCGCCGCCGCCGGGCAGATCGCCCACGCGGTCCGGGACACGGTCGCCGTCCGGATCGACGTGGAAGCGCCGGACGAGTCCACCACCGCCCTGATCACGGCCCTGCACCGGCTGGTCGAGGCCGGACCGGACGTCCGGCGGGCGGTGGACGCGGCCCGACGACTCGTCGGCCGGCTGGAGCCGCTGCTCGCGGAGGCCGGGCCGGCTCGCGGGCGGCTGCGCATGCTGTTCTCCGGCCGGCAGGCCCGCGCGACGGCGCTCGCCGCCGTCGCGTCCGTACGGACCGTCGTCGCGGAAGCGGCGGAGCGCGGACTACCGCTGCTGTTCGGGCAGGTGTCGGTCGATCTGCTGCGGGCCCCGGAGTCGGAAGTCGCGGCCTGGGTCGACTTCGAGCTGCGGTCCGCCGAGTACTACAGCCTGCTCGCCGAGGTGTCGGGCACCGGCCCCGACCGACACGCCGCCGAGGGGTTCCTCCCCTCCAGGATCGCGGACCGGGTGCGCGGGGTGCGGCTCGACGACGCGCACCTGCGGGTCTCGCTGCGCGGCTACCAGTCGTTCGGCGCCCGTTTCGCGCTCGCACAGAAGCGGGTGATCCTCGGCGACGAGATGGGGCTCGGCAAGACCGTGCAGGCCATCGCCGCGCTCGCGCATCTCTCGGCGCGGGGCGAGACGCACTTCCTGGTGGTGTGCCCGGCGAGCGTGCTGATCAACTGGGCCCGGGAGGTCCGGGCCCGCTCCACGCTGCGGGTCCTGCCGGTGCACGGCCCCGAGCGGCAGGAGGCGTTCGCCGAGTGGCACGAGCGGGGCGGAGTCGCCCTCACCACGTTCGACGCTCTGCACACCCTGCCGGCCGCCCGGGACGGCGGAAAGCGGCCCGGCATGCTGGTCGTCGACGAGGCCCACTACATCAAGAACCCGGCCACCCGCCGCTCGCGCGCGGTGTCCGGCTGGGCAGGACACACCGATCGGGTGCTCTTCCTGACCGGTACGCCTATGGAGAACCGTGTGGAGGAGTTCCGCAGCCTGGTCCGCCATCTCCAGCCCGAACTGGCCCCGTCCATCAGCACCACCCATGGTGTCGCGGGTTCGCACGCCTTTCGCAAAGCCGTCGCGCCCGCCTATCTGCGCCGCAACCAGGAGGACGTGCTGACCGAACTCCCGGCGCTGGTGCAGGTCGACGAGTGGGAGGAGTTCAGCGAGGTCGATCTCGCCGTCTACCGCGAGGCGGTCGCCGCCGGGCAGTTCATGCGGATGCGCCGGGCGGCGTACGCGCGCCCCGAGACCTCGGCGAAGCTGAACCGGCTGCGTGAGCTGGTCACGGAGGCCGCCGGCAACGGACTCAAGGTCGTCGTGTTCTCGTACTTCCGCGAGGTGCTCGCCACGGTCCAACAGGCCCTGGGCGAGGGCATGTTCGGACCTGTCTCCGGAAACGTCCCGGCCGCCCGCCGGCAGGAGCTGATCGACGAGTTCAGTGCGGTGGACGGCCATGCGGTCCTGCTGAGCCAGATCCAGGCAGGGGGCGTCGGACTGAACATGCAGGCCGCGTCGGTGGTCATCCTCTGCGAGCCGCAGATCAAGCCGACGATGGAGCACCAGGCCGTGGCCCGTGCGCACCGGATGGGGCAGATACGCACGGTCCAGGTGCACCGGCTGCTCGCGACGGACAGTGTCGACCAGCGGATGCTGGACATCCTGGCCCGCAAGAAGCGGCTGTTCGACGCGTACGCACGGCGCAGCGATGTCGCCGAGACGACACCGGACGCCGTGGACGTGTCGGAGAGAAGCCTGGCCCGGCGCATCGTCGAGGAGGAACAGCTGCGCCTCGCGACGGGCATGACCCGAGGCTGACCCTCAGGACTTCTCGGCCTTCGGCGGGTCGGTCTTCATGTCGTGCATCTCATGCATGTCGTGCGGGTCGTAGCCCGGGACCGTGCCGTCCGCCTTGGCGATCAGCAGCAGCCCGGCCATGCCCATGTCGGAGTGGCTCTGCACATGGCAGTGGTACATCCAGGCGCCCGCGCCCACGTGTTCGCCCGCGATGACCTGGAAGCCGAAGGAGTCCGCCGGGCCGACGATCTTCGTATCGATGACCCGGCTGGGGTCGTCGGGGCCGGCGAGCAGGCCCGTGCGGTTGTCGGCCCAGCGGTGACCGTGGACATGGAACGTGTGGTAGTACTCGCCGTGCGTGATCATGACGACTTCCAGCCGGTCACCCACGGTGGCCTCGAAGTTGGGGCTCTCGGTCGCCGGCTTGTTGTTGATCGTCATGTCGTTGAAGACGATGGTGATCGTCTTGTCCGGCAGGATGTCGCCCTTGCGCCGGACGATCACCGGACCGTACAGCCCCTTACGGATGCCGCCCGAGCCGTGGTCCGTCCCGACGACATGGTCGTGGTAGTGCCAGTAGCCCGCACTGCCCGGCTGCCAGGTGCCGTCCTTCCTGCGGCCCGGCGCATGGGTGCGCCAGGTGTACGTGCGCGTGCCACCCGGTTCGACGATGCTCTTGTTCATCCGGGTGCCGTCGCTCGCGATGTCGTAGTCGACGCCGTGCGCGTGGAGGCTGGCGGCCACATCCATGGTGTTCTCGAACTCGATGTGCAGGGTGTCGCCCTCGTTGATCTCGATGAGCGGACCCGGGACCGTTGCCTTGCCCTTCTCGAATCCGTAGCCCATCCGACCGTCCGCCAACTTCTCCGCGTACAGCTTGAGATGGCGGACCACGCCGCCCGCCGGAGCGGTTTTCGGCGGGGGCTCCGCCGAGCTGGCCTCGATCGTTCCGAGAGACAACGATGTCACTCCGGTCGCCGCCGCGACCCCGCTGCCCACCAGGAACCGGCGATTGAAGCTCCTTCGATCCATGTCGAACTCCCGACTGTCATAAGGGTATTTGCGGAGGTTTCCAGAGACCGGCGGGGCGCACGTGACCCCCGGGACGGGCCATACGGTAGCCCGGGGATCTTCGTTTATCCACACTAAGGACAAAGTTCGTGCCATTGCCGCCATAGCTATTGGCGAGTCGCGAAAAGAGGTCTAGCTTCATCGGCTGTTGCAGTGACTCCATGCTGTTGCAGTGACCAAAGAGGGGTGGGTGACCACATGCAGCGCACACCACATCACCGGTCCAGATCACGACGCGGGCTGGCGGCGGCCGTGGCGGCCGGCGCGCTGACCGTCTCATTACTCGGCCAGAACGCCGCCGATGCCAGGCCTCATCCGGTGGACACGCAGTCGATGGCGACAACGTTGTCCCTGCCGTCTCCGCCCGGCGGCGCCACCGTCAAGGTGCTCGTCTTCCACGCCTCGGCGACCGACGAGTCCCCGACCGTCGACGCCGGTATCGCGGCCATCGAGAAGATCGGCCTCACCGGACCGGAGGCCGGGCGATTCAAGACTGTTGCGACTGACGATCCGGCCGTCTTCACCAACGGAAAGCAGCTCGGCAAGTACAACGCCGTCGTCTTCCTGACCGGCGGCGGTGATGTCCTCGACCCGGAGCAGGAGGCGGGCCTGGAGGCGTACATGGAGGCCGGCGGCGGCTTCCTCGGCATCCATGACGCGGCACGCACCGAACCGTACTCGGACTGGTTCACCGGCCTGGTCGGCGCCCGTCCGGCAGCCGACAGCCCAACCGCCGTACAGCGGGCCACGGTTGAGATCGGGGACCGGCAGCACCCGGCGACGAAGAACCTGCCGCTGGAGTGGAAGCGCCCCGACAGGTGGCTGAACTGGACGAAGAACCCGTCCGGCGATGTGCACACCGTGGCCCGCGTCCGCGAGATCACGTACAAGCCGGGGGCCAGTGCCAACGGCTGGGACCACCCGGTGTCCTGGTGTCGTGACTACGATGGCGGCCGGTCCTTCTACACCGCGATGGGCGGTACGGCCGACAGCTTCGCGGAGACGGACTTCCGCGACCATCTGCGGGGCGCACTCGCCTGGACGACCCGGATCTCGCGGGCCGACTGCAAGGCGACGATCACCTCCAACTACAAGGCGGAACGGGTCACCCAGCCCAATCAGCCCGGTCAGAACGACCAGATCGGCGAGCCGCACGGACTGGTCGTCGCGCCCGACGGACGGGTGCTGTACATCGGGCGCGGTGGCGCCGACAGCAGCAAGCCGGTCGTCACCGACTGGAACGACCCGAACATCGGCAAGGGCCTGGGCCAGATCCATGTCTACGACCCGAAGACCAAGAAGGTCACCCTCGCCGGAGAGCTGACGGTCTTCGGGAACAAGGGCGGCGGTGACGAGCTGGTCAAGGTCGAGGAGGGCCTGCTCGGGATCGAGCTGGACCCGGACTTCGAGTCCAACGGCTGGGTGTATCTGCACTACACGCCCCACTCGAAGATCGACCGCGACAAGCAGATGGCGGTGCGTCAGGTCTCCCGGTTCACCCTGGACCTGGCCACGAACAAGCTGGATCTCTCGTCCGAGAAGGTGCTGCTGCACTGGCCGGTCCAGATCCACAGCTGCTGCCACGCGGGCGGCGGGATGGCCTGGGACTCCAAGGGCAACCTGTACATAGCGGCCGGTGACAACAACTCCTCCGGTTTCAGCGACGGTTACTCCGGCAACAACCCGGCGCCGAACTACAAGGGCGTGTCGTTCGCCGATGCCCGGCGCACCGCGGGCAACACGAACAACCTCAACGGGAAGATCCTGCGGATCCACCCCGAGGACGACGGCACGTACACACTGCCCGAGGGCAATCTCTTCACCGGCAAGGAGCCGGACGAGGGCGGCGGCAAGACCCGCGGCGAGATCTATGTGATGGGCGTACGCAACCCGGCCCGGATCTCCGTCGACAAGACCACCGACACCCTGTACGCGGGCTGGGTCGGCCCCGACGCCGGCGCGCCGAGCACCACGTGGGGTCCGGCGAAGTACGACACGTTCGCCGCGATCACCAAGGCGGGCAACCACGGCTGGCCGTACTGCATGGGCAACAAGCAGCCGTACCGGGACCGCAATCTTCCGGACCCGAGCAAGCCGCTCGGCTGGTACGACTGCGACCATCCCAGGAACGAGTCGCCGAACAACGACGGTCTGGTGAATCTGCCGCCGATCACGTCCAACACCATCTGGTACTCGCCGCAGGGCGGTGGCGTGGACTACCCGCGCGACGCGAACGGCATCCCGAGCTACAAGGTGGAGGAGCAGAAGCAGCTGCTGCCGTGGCTCAAGGGCGGTGGCCAGGCGACGATGAACGGCCCGGTGTACCGGTACGACGCGGCGAGCACCAGCGCGGACAAGTGGCCGTCGTACTGGGACGGCAAGTGGTTCGTCGGTGACTTCTACGACGACACGCAGCCGCGGCATGCGGTGCTCACCGACCCGAAGACGGTCGGCAAGGGCGGTCTGCCCACCCACGCCGAGTCCCTGAAGAAGATCATCCCGGTCGGGGCGGACGGCATCCGCAACCTGATGGACTGGAAGTTCGCCCCGGACGGTTCGCTGTACGTCCTGGACTACGGGCGCGGCTTCTTCACCTCCGACTCCAAGTCCGCGCTCTGGCGTGTGACGTACAAGGGCGGCGAGCCGACCCCGGCCGCCTCTGATCTGGCCAGGAAGGCGGCAGTGCAGTGAGACACCGTTCGTTCCTCGCTCAACCTCATTATCGGCCCGTGCTGTTGTGGCTGGCCATGCTGGGCTCGTTCCTCATGGTTCTGGGGCTGACGTCGACGGCCGCGTACGGTCGTGATGCCGGCCGGCAGGCCGCGGCGGCCGATCAGGTCCTCACCTGGACCGCGGGCGATCCCATCGACCACTATCTGTCGGCTCCCACGACCGCGGTGGCCGGCAAGGCGACCATCGTCTTCGAGAACAGCACGGCGACCGGCAACACGACGAGCATGCCGCACACGCTGACGTTCAGCGTCTCCGACCCCGAGTTCAACAACGACGTGCCGCTGAACATCCTGGCCAACCCGGGTGACGACCAGGGCGGCAGGCACACCGTCGAGGTCACGCTCACGCCCGGCCGGTACTTCTACCACTGCACCATGCCGGGTCATCAGGCGATGCAGGGCATCCTCACCGTGACCGACGGCGGTGGCGGCGAGGACACCACCGCACCCGAGACGTCGGCGAAGGTCGACGGCGACAAGAACGCCGACGGCGCGTACATCGGTCAGGCGACGGTCACCGTCTCGGCGACGGACGACAGTTCGGGCGTCGGCACCGTCGAGTACGCGGTCGGGGCCGACGGCGCCTGGCAGCCGTACACCACGCCGGTGGTGGTGAACGAGGTCGGCACGCACAGCATCCGGTACCGCGCCACCGACAAGGCGGGCAACACGGCCGCCGAGAAGTCCGTCGACTTCGCGGTCGCCGCGCCGCCGACCGACGACAGTACGGCGCCGGAGACCTCGGCGACCGTCTCCGGTGAGAAGGACGCCCAGGGTGCGTACCTGGGTATGGCCACGGTCACCGTGACCGCGTCCGACACCGGGTCCGGCGTCAACACCATCGAGTACGCGGTCGGGGCCGACGGCGCCTGGCAGCCGTACACCGCACCGGTGATGGTCCACGAGGTGGGGGCGCACACGGTCCGCTACCGGGCCACCGACAAGGCGGGCAACACGGCCGCCGAGAAGTCCGTCGACTTCACCGTCGTCGCCCCGCCGTCGCAGGACACGACCCCGCCGCAGACGACGGCGAAGGTCGAGGGCGACAAGAATTCGGACAACGCCTACCTCACCAGCGCCAAGGTGACGGTGACGGCGACCGACGCCGGGTCGGGTGTGGACAGGATCGAGTACTCGCTCGACGGCGGCCCGTACCTCGCGTACACGGCCACGGTCATCGTCGACCGCGTCGGCCACCACACCGTCGCCCACCGGGCGACGGACAAGGCGGGCAACACCTCCGAGGCGAAGCAGGTGTCGTTCACCATCGCGCAGAGCGGGGGCGTGCCCGCGCCGAACTGCCCGGAGTTCGACGAGCGGCTGACCGTCATCGTCGGAACGGTCGACACGGGCGTTCCCAACCGCATCACCGGCAACCGCTGCACGATCAATGAGCTGATCGAGGACGAGAAGGACTGGCCGTCGCACGCGCTGTTCCTCAAGCACGTCGACAAGGTCCTCGACAAGCTGCTCGCCGCCGGGGTGATCGACGCCCGCGAGCACAAGAAGATCTACCGGGCGGCCAAGCAGTCGGGCATCGGCAAGCCGGGCCAGGACGAGGGGTACAAGAAGCTCTTCGACGGCACGGCCGACTCGTTCGCCAAGTGGCAGCAGGTCGGCGGTGGCAGGTTCGGGCTCAACGCGGACGGCTCGATCACCAGCTCCACGACCGTGGACGGCATGGGGATGCTCTGGTTCCCGGGACGGCAGTACGGCGACTTCTCGCTCAAGCTCCAGTGGCGCGATGACGCCCCCGGCACGGGCAACGCCAACGGAGGTGTCTTCGTCCGCTTCCCGAACGTCCACGACAACCCGGAGGAGTCCCGCCCGGAGTGGGTAGCCATCAAATACGGCCATGAGGTGCAGATCCTCGACAAGCCGGACGGCGACATGTACAAGACGGGTTCGATCTACGGATTCGACCGGATCGGCCTGGCCGGCGCCGGGGTGACGCCCAAGGGCACCTGGAACGACTACGAGATCCGGGTGGTCGACCAGCACTACTCGATCTACCGCAACGGTGTCCTGCTGAACGAGTTCGACAACAACGGAGGACAGGTCTTCGAACCGCCACGGGGGGACGACCCGGGCACCGACGGCCGGCGTTACTCGTCCGGCTACATCGGACTCCAGGTCCACAGCACCTCGGACGTGATCTCGTACCGCGACATCCGGATCAAGGAGCTGTAACCGCTCAGGGAGACGTCAGGTGGCCGCGGCCGCATGCTGAGGCATGTGGTCGCGGCCTTCCGGATACCGGTGGCGCCACACCAGGAACACGGTGCAGGAGACCAGCGACCATCCGGCGAGCACCAGGTACGGGAAGGCCCGCTGGTGACCTTGGTAGTAGACGGCGGCGTGCTGGGCGTTGACCGAGGCGCCCGGGGGGAGCCAGCGGCCGATGAAGCCGAGAACCGACGGCAGCAGCGGCCAGGAGACCGCACCGCCTGAGGACGGGTTGCCCAGCAGCACCATCAGTCCCCAGGTGGGAATCATCGCCCAGCGCCCCATCAGGGCGTTGAACATGGTGAAGACCATGCCGGTGGTGAACATGGTGAGGGAGAGGATCATCCACGACTGGAGGAACGGCAGCTTGACGGAGCTGAGCAGCCAGTCCACCACGGCGGCGATCGCGAACCCGCCGAGCAGGGCGTAGGCGACGGTGAATCCGATCCGGTCCAGGGGGGCCAGCGCCTTGGCGTGCACATTCAGCTGGATGGCACCGACGAATCCGATGATCACCGCGGCGAGCGAGATGTAGAAGAGGGCGAGGCCGCGCGGGTCGCCCCGCTGCAGCGGCTTCACGTCCTTGACCTTCACCGGCACATGGGTTGCTTCCCCCACCTTCAGCGTGGACTCGGCGAGCAGTTGGGCGACCGAGGCTCCGGACGCGCTCGCGACATCCAGACCGACCCCGCCGTTCTCGGACCGCAGGATGCCGAAGACCTTCTGCTGCTCCAGTGCGGTGCGGGCTTCGGCTTGGGTGCCGTACTCACGGAGCACCAGCGAGGTGTCGAGCGCGGCCTCCAGCCGGTCGAGGAAGACCTTGTCGCGCACGGTGTCGAGGTCGCCGACCACGGCGGCCGGGATGTTGCGCGGGGTCGGGTTGGCCATCGCGTACGTGTAGGAGCCGGCGAAGAGACCAGCGGCGGCCGCGATGATGAACAGGAGCACGACGGCGGGCAGATACGGGGACGCCTTGAACGCCGCCCATCGGTCACCGGGGGCCGGGGGCCGGGCATGGTCGCCGTGCGGTGTGACGGGCTCCAGGTCGGGCGCGCTCATGCAGCCCCGTCCTCGTCGTGCCGGGCGCGGCTCGGCTGGACCCGTTTGGGTTCGCCGGGCATCTTCGGGTACTCCGGCGGATACGGCATGTCGCCGAGCCCGCGTTCCTGCTCGTCACGGTCCGCCAGTTCCAGCAGACCGTCGAGCCGGAAGGCGTGGTCGTCCATGTCCGCGTGCACATCGCCCACCTCCGCGTACCGCTTCGGCATCGTCCTGATGTCGAAGTCGCGCGGCTCGGCGTCGTCGATCTCGTCCCACCGCAGGGGTGCGGAGACCGGGGCGTGCGGGTGGGGCCGTACGGAGTAGGCGGAGGCGATCGTCCGGTCGCGGGCGGTCTGGTTGAAGTCGACGAAGATGCGTTCGCCGCGCTCCTCCTTCCACCAGGCGGTGGTCACCCGGTCCGGCATCCGGCGTTCCAGTTCCCGTCCGGCCGCGATGGCGGCGCGGCGGACCTCGGTGAACGTCCAGCGGGGTTCGATCGGTACGAAGACATGGATGCCGCGGCCGCCGGAGGTCTTGGGCCAGCCGCGCAACCCGTGGTCGTCGAGGACGGCCCGCAGCTCATGGGCGGCGCTGACCGCGTCGGCGTAGTCCGTGCCGGGCTGCGGGTCGAGGTCGATGCGCAGCTCGTCGGGGTGGTCGGTGTCGGCGCTCCGCACCGGCCAGGGGTGGAAGGTGAGCGTGCCGAGGTTGGCCGCCCACAGGACGGCGGCGAGTTCGGTGGGGCAGATCTCGTCGGCCGGACGGCCGCTGGGGAAGGTGATCCGGGCGGTGGGGATCCAGTCGGGGAGGTTCTTCGGGGCGCGCTTCTGGTAGAAGAAGTCGCCGTCGACGCCGTCCACGAAGCGCTGGAGGGTGGTCGGTCTGTCCCGCAGGGCGCGGGTGATCCCGGTGCCGACGGAGAGGAAGTACTCGACGACGTCCCTCTTCGTGTAGCCCTTCTCCGGGAAGTACACCTTGTCCGGGCTGGACAGCCGCACCGCCCGCCCGTCCGCATCCAGCTCCACCGCTGTTCCCGCTGCGCCCATGGGGCCACGCTAGGCCGGGCTCACATATGCCGCATATCGGGAGACTGATCGAGGTATCCGGGTAAGAATCGCTCCATGGATCTGCCGGTGATGCCGCCCGTGAAGCCGATGCTCGCCAAGTCCGTGTCCAGGATCCCGCCCGGGATGCAGTACGAGGCCAAATGGGACGGCTTCCGGGCTATCGTGCACCGCGACGGCGACGAGGTGGTGATCGGCAGCCGCACCGGCAAGCCGCTCACCCGCTACTTCCCCGAGCTGGTCACGGCGGTTCGGGAGAATCTGCCGCCGCGCTGTGTGATCGACGGGGAGGTCGTCGTCGTGTACGACGGCCGGCTGGACTTCGACCGGCTCAGCGAGCGCATCCATCCGGCCGATTCACGGGTGCGGCTGCTGGCCGAACAGACCCCGGCCAGCCTGGTCGCCTTCGACATCCTCGCGGTGGGCGACGACTCTCTGCTGGGCACCCCGCAGGTGGACCGGCGCGCGGTGCTGGAGGCGGCGCTGTCCGGTGCCTCGGCCCCCGTCCATCTCGCCCCCGCGACCACGGACCCGGCCGTCGCCCAGGAGTGGTTCGAGCGGTACGAGGGGGCCGGGCTCGACGGTGTCGTCGCCAAGCCGCTCGATCTGCCGTACCGCCCCGACGTCCGCGTCATGTACAAGATCAAGCACGAGCGGACCGCCGACTGCGTGGTGGCGGGCTACCGCTTCCACAAGAGCGGCCCGATCGTCGGCTCGCTGCTGCTCGGCCTGTACGACTCCGAGGGCGTCCTGCAGCACGTCGGGGTGTGCGCCGCCTTCCCGATGAAGCGCCGCGAGGAACTCGTGACGGAGCTGGAGCCACTGCGGACCGACTTCGCCGACCATCCGTGGGCGGCCTGGGCCGACGCCACCGCGCACGAGACCGCCCGGCTGCCCGGCGCGCAGAGCCGGTGGTCCACGAAGAAGGACCAGTCGTGGGTGGCGCTGCGTCCGGAGCGGGTGTGCGAGGTGGCGTACGACCACATGGAGGGCGACCGGTTCCGGCACACTGCCCAGTTCCGCCGGTGGCGGCCGGACCGCACCCCCGGCGGCTGCACGTATGCGCAGCTGGAGGAGGTGGTGGGATACGACCTGGCCGAGGTGCTGTCAGCCCACTGACGTCGAGCCCGACGGTGTGGCGCAGGGGTCGGACAGCCCTCAGGGCTGACCGCCGCCGGCCCGGCCGCCGGGGTCATCAGGGTCGTCGGACGTCTGCCACTGATCGGTCACCGGATGGTCCGGCATGGCCGCCACCATGTCGGTGAGCCGCGCACAGAGCCGCTTGATCTCCCCGTGGGTGCGGTTCCGCTCGGTGATGACCGCCGCGAGCAGCAGCGCGGTGAGGGCCGTGGCCCCGTTGAAGGCCTGGAGCGTGACCATGTTGGTGAAGAGATCCTTATGAGCGAACGGGCCGGTCCCGGCGCCGGCGGCCAGAATCGCCAACGTGGAGACTCCCAGCGCACACGACGCGGCACCGGCAAGTTCGAAGCGGAACGCGGCCCAGATCAGGAACGGGAAGACGAGGAAGAGCAGGGAGGCGCTGGTGCCCGCCGTCGCCAGGAGCGTGGCCGCCAGGGTGCCGACCAACAGGGCCACCGCCTCGGCCCACCGCCGCAATGCCACACCCCGTGGCCACCTCGCCTTGCGAAGGACGAGCAGAAACGGTGCGACGACCAGCACGCCCATCGCATCGCCTGTCCACCACACCGACCAGGTGCGCCAGAAATCGCCTGCGGGCAGCGCACCCGAGAGCACCAGCACACTGCTGCCCACGGTCGCGCTGATGAGCATCCCGCCCAGGGCACCCAGGAAGACCAGCGCGAGCGCGTCGCGCAGCCGGTCCAGGTCGTTGTGGAAGCCCGCGCGCCTCAGCAGCAGGTAGGAACAGACCGGTGCGAGCGTGTTTCCCACCATGATGGCCAGGACGGTGAGAGGTGTCGGCCCGATGGCCACATTGGCGAGAAAGGCGCCGAGCGCGACACCCGGCCAGATCCGCAGTCCGAAGACGAGCAGACCGGCCACGGCGATACCCGTGGGCGGCCAGAGCGGCGTGACCTGCCCGCGCACCAACTGTTCGAGAAGACCCAGCCGGGCAGCGCCGTAGTAGACGGCGGCGACAGCGAGGACCAGCAGAGTCTCGGCGCCCCTGCGCCGGAGCTCCTGATTGGTCACCACGCCAGTCATCAGACACCACCCGGAAGGGCCCTGCCGGCCAGGACGCGCCGGAAGACATCTCCATCGTCGCAACGCGGAACATGCGGGACGACCGCACACTCCTACCCCGCGGGAGTTATGCCGGCGTAGCGGACGACGAGGACTGCGGCATCGTCGCGGTGCCCCGTCAGGTCGGCCACCTTGATCACGTCACCGGCCAGCCGGTCGGGATCTCCGTCGTAACCACCGCGCACCAGCTGGACCACTTCGTCGAGCCCTTTCTCGATCGGGCAGGACGGCCCTTCCACCACCCCGTCGGTGACCAGGACCAACGATCCCGGCTCCGTCAGCCGTCGTCGCGTCACCGGGTAGGTCTCGCCGGGGAGAATCCCGAGGGGCGGGCCCCCGCTGTCGAGAACGATGCCGGACCAGCCCGTGGCGGTGGCCCAGACCATCGGGATGTGGCCCGCCCGGGAGATGGCGAGCGCGCCACTGCGCGGGTCGAAGGTGAGGAAGCAACACGTCGCGAAGAGGCCGCAGCTCATCGAGATGAGCAGGTCGTTGGTGCGGCTCAATATCTCGCCCGGATCGGTCGTGACGCTGGCGAGGGCCCTCAGGCTGGTGCGGGCCTGCCCCATGAAGGCGATGGCCTCCACGTCGTGCCCCTGCACATCACCGATCGTGACGCCGACCGAACCGTTCGTCATCGGAAAGGCGTCGTACCAGTCGCCCCCGACATCGAGACCGTCGCGCGAAGGGGTGTAGCGGGCCGCGATGGCTATATGAGGCAGTTGAGGCAGTTGGGGCGGGAGCAGATGGCGCTGCAGCGCCTCGGCCAGTTCAACCCGGGCCCGCTGGATCCTGATCCGCTCCAGCGCCTGATCGACGAGACGTCCCAGGGTGAGCAAAGCTTCCTGGGCGCTGTCGACGTGAGCGGTGCGGTGGTGGCGCATGGCCCCTCCGGGGGCGTTCCAGCGTGATCCGTATACCACCTTAGTTCTCTTCGTAACGGAGGGCCGGACCACATGTTGCCGAGACCGGTTCGTCCCTTTGCTCGGACGCCACGGAAGGACGAGCGAGGCAGACCCCCCTGCCGAACCCCCTTGCGGGCCGACTCCGGCCACCGGACCCGGCCCGACGCGGGGCTGGGACGGACCGGCCCCGGCACCGCAATACGTGCCCCGTGCGTCTCGTCCTGTCACGCCTGTGTGCACGGGCTCCGGCTTGGACTATCTTCAACAGCCCAAGTCGGTACGCACCTGACCGCACGTGGGAGCGCGCTCCTCCCATGACCCATCCCCATCGGGCACAGGGGAGCAAGGGGTACAGGTATGCCGGGCGCCTCACACCCCTGCGACGCGGCGCGGATCACGACCCGAGCACGTACCTCACGTGGAGTCAACTTACTTACGGGTAAGGGGAAATAGCCGGTCACTCCCGAACGGTTGCCAGACGGAGACGTTCTCAACGAGAAAACCGGAACTGCGTCCCGTTACATAAGGAGGAGTCGACCGCCCATCCGGCGGCCGCACAGCACCACCTCCTGGTCAACCATCCGAGAGGGAAAACCCCCCATGACCGCCTCGCACCTCCTCGTCCCCGTTCCGATCCCGGACCGGGTCGCCGCGCTGATCGGGTCCTGCATCCCGCCGCACATCGTGCAGGCGGAGTTCGACGCCGAGTGCGCCGCCCGCGAGGTCCGCAGGTTCCGCGGCCCCCGGCTCGGCATCGAGGACCAGGCCGATCGCGAGCAGGCCCTGTCCGAGCTGGCCCGGGCCAACAAGGTGCTCGCCGCCCACCACCCCGGGCTGCCGGTGCGTCCCGGCAGCTCCTGGTGACCGCAGCGTCGACGGCATCGGCAGCACAAGATCCACGGGACCACGGGGAACATCCGCACCCGCATCGGCCGGCCTGACGACCGCCGGCCGGACCGCGGTGACCAGGGTGAAGCGGACCGGGAGAGAATGTCGGGCAGCAATGCCACCGATACCGCTGTTCGCACACACCCCCTGGGAAACGCCATGCCCGCCGGTCCGCGCCCGTCCGTCCTCTTCGTCACCGATCTTGCCTACGAGGCGCGCGGCCGGCGCTACTGCGACGAGGACATCTTTCTGACCTCGCGGCTCCGCGAGGAGTTCGACGTGGCGCTCTGCCATCCGCGGGACGCGGCCGCACTCCTGGACGGCTTCGACGTCGTCGTCGTACGCAACAGCGGTCCGGTGCTGCACTACCAGGAGGCGTACGACGCGTTCTGCGCCCGCGCACGGGAGCGGAACGTGCCGGTGTACAACCCGCTGACCGGCCGCGGCGACATGGCCGGCAAGCAGTATCTGGTCGACCTGAGCGCCGCGAAGTACCCGGTGATCGCGACCGTGGACCGGGCAGCCGATCTGGGGCTGCTGCCCGAGGCCTCGGAGTATGTGATCAAGCCGAAGCTGGGTGCGGACTCGGTCGGGCTGCGGTTCGTCGCACCGGAGCTGCTCGCCGCCGAGGTGGCCGCCGAGCCCGACGGCACCGTGCTCGTCCAGCCGAAGATCGACTTCAGCTACGAGGTGTCCTTCTACTTCATCGACCGGGACTTCCAGTACGCGCTGTACGCACCGCACACCGACAGGCGCTGGGTGCTGGAGCCGTACGGGCCGACGGCGGCGGACCTGGAGTTCGCCCGGCGGTTCGTGGAGTGGAACGCTCTCGCACACGGCATCCAGCGGGTCGACGCCTGCCGGACGGCCGACGGCGAGCTGCTGCTCGTCGAGCTGGAGGACCTCAATCCGTACCTCTCGCTCGACCGGGTGACGGAGCCGGCGCGGGAGGCGTTCGTGGCCCGGATGAAGACGTCGGTACGCGAGCTGATCCGCTGACCCGTCCGGCCGTCCCCCACATGCGGGAGACAGGGGCCGATGTGAGGGTGCAAGCGTGACCACTGCCAGCGAGACCGCCCCCGCCGCGCAGAGTGCCGCCGCGCCGCCCGTGCTCGACCCGCGTCGCCGGAACATCGTCTTCATCACGATCGTGCTGGGGATTCTGCTGGCCGCCCTGGACCAGACGATCGTGGGCACGGCGCTGCCCACGATCGTCTCGGATCTGGGCGGCGCCGCGCATATGTCCTGGGTGGTCACCGCGTATCTGCTGGCCGAGACGGTGGCGACGGTCCTGGTCGGCAAGTTCGGTGACCTCTTCGGCCGGAAGATCGTCTTCCAGGTCTCGGCGATCATCTTCATCACCGGCTCGTTCCTGTGCGGTCTCGCGACCAATATGTCGATGCTGATCATCTGGCGAGGGCTGCAGGGCATCGGCGCGGGCGGGCTGATGGTCACCTCGATGGCGCTGATCGCCGATGTGATCCCGCTGCGTGAACGCGGCAAGTACCAGGGCGCGATCGGCGCGGTCTTCGGCGTGGCCACGGTGGTCGGGCCGCTGCTCGGCGGGCTGTTCACCGACCATCTCTCGTGGCGCTGGGCGTTCTACGTCAATGTGCCGATCGCGATCGTGGTGGTGATAGCCGCCGCCCGGACGATCCCGGCGGTCAAAGCGGCCGGGCGGCCGGTCATCGACTATCTGGGCATCACCATGGTCACGGTCGGTGCGAGCGCCCTGATCCTGGCGACGAGCTGGGGCGGCAACCAGTACGCCTGGGGGTCGCCCGCCATCATCGGTCTCTTCGTGGGTGGCGTCGTCGCGCTCGCGCTCTTCTGCCTCGTGGAGTTCCGGGCGAAGGAACCGATGCTGCCGATGCGGCTGTTCCGGAACCCGGTCTTCACCGTCTGCTCGGTCCTCAGCTTCATCGTGGGCTTCGCGATGCTCGGCGCGATGATCTTCCTGCCGACATATCTGCAGTTCGTGGACGGAAACTCGGCGACCCTGTCGGGCGTGCGGACGCTGCCGCTCGTGATCGGTCTGCTCGCGGCCTCGATCTTCAGCGGCAACGTGGTCAGCAAGACCGGCAAGTACCGGATCTTCCCCATCATCGGTTCGCTGATCATGACGGTCGGGCTCTACCTGCTGTCCAGGATGGGTCCGGGCAGCGGGGTCTGGCTGGAGTCGCTGTACATGCTGGTACTCGGTGTCGGCATCGGGCTGTCCATGCAGGTGCTGACGATCGCCGTGCAGAACACGGTCGACTACGCGGACCTGGGCACGGCGACGTCCGGTGTGACGTTCTTCCGTACGCTCGGCAGCTCCTTCGGCACCGCGGTCTTCGGCACGATCTACGCCAACGCGCTGGGGCCGAACCTGACTCAGGGGGTCGTGGCCGCGGCGCGGGCGGGCGGCGACCCCGCGGTCGTGGCGAAGGCGGCGCAGAGCCCGCAGGGGCTGCACAGCCTGCCGCCCGGGCAGTCCGCGCCGCTGGTCCAGGCATACGCGGACACGCTCCACACCGTGTTCCTGTGGACGGTGCCGGTCGCACTGCTCGGGTTCGTCGTGGCCCTCTTCCTGAAAGAGGTGAAACTGCGGGACACCGCACGGGTCGCCTCGACCGACATGGGCGAAGGGTTCGCCTCCCCGGGCGACGGCGACTCGGCGAAGCTGCTCGAGTACTCGGTGGCGAAGATCCTTCGAGGTATGGGCCCGGACACGGCCCGGAAGATCGTCGCCGCCTCGGACACCCGGCTCGACATGGCGGGCGCCTGGGCGGTGATGCAGGTCGAGCTGTTCACCCGGCTGGTCGGCCATGCGGGCCTCGGTCTGATCGCGACCCGGCACCGGATTCCACCCGAGGTGCTGGTGCCGGTCTTCGACCGGATGATCGAGGAGGGGTATCTCAGCGGGGACGGTCATCTCTTCACGCACACCGAGGCCGGCCGCCGGGAGGCTGCGACGATCTCCCGTGCCTGGGGCGCCTGGCTCAATGAACAAGTGGACCACGACGGCGCCCGCCCCGACGACAAGCAGCTGCGGGCCGCGGTCCACGTCATCGCCAAGCGGCTGCTGGCGGAGGACCTGACGCAGGAGCTGTCCCCGGCGGACACGGCCGGTGCGTCGCGGGTACCCGCCCCGGCCTGACACCGGCGCCGCCCGCTCCTCCTTCAACCGAGTCCGTCGCGTCGCGGTGAGCACTTTCGGCGTGACGCCACTCGGCGGACCTCGGGGTGATCAGTCGGCGAAGACCGCTGTCGAGTAGGCCCAGGCGCCTTCGTGCCGGACGAATCGGCTCTGTTCGTGGAGCGAGTCCGGCCGGCCGTTGTCCGTGAAGTGGGCGCGGAAGGTGACCGTACCCGTGGTGTGGAAGGCGCTGCCCTCCGTCGTCGCCAGGATCTCCAGGCGCACCCAGCGCATTGCGGGATCGAAGTCGATGACGGGCGGCCGGTTGTCCGGGTGCCAGGTGCGGAGCAGGTACGCCGCGTCCTGGACGACGAACGCGGCGTACCGCGAACGCATCAGCGCCTCACAGGTCGGTGCGGCGGCCCCGGCGTGCAGTCGCCCGCAGCAGTCGGCGTACGTGGCGGAAAGGCCGCAGGGGCAGGGCGAGGCCGGAGTGATCGCGGTGGCCGGGGCGATCCGGGTGCTCGCGGCGGAGGTCTGCCGGGGGCGTGAGCTGCGTCGGGACATGGACCCATTGTGACCTGCGACGGGACCGGGAAGGTGCGCCAGGGCGGACGCTGCCGTACCGGACCGGTGCGTCACCGTGTCCCGGCGAAGCGTCGGCGGTACTCGGTGGGGGTGAGCCCCGTGCGGCGGCGCAGCTGGGCCCGCAGGTTCGTCGCCGTACCGAGTCCGCTGACGCGGGCGACCACGTCGAGACGTTCCTCGCCGCGCTCCATCAGCCGGCAGGCCAGGGTGATCCGCCGCTCGGTCAGCCAGGCGAGCGGGGTGGTGGCGAGCTGGGAGCGGAAGCGCCGGTGCAGGGTGGCAGGACTGACGGCGGCGTGCGCGGCCAGGCCGGACACCGTCAGCTCAGTACCGAGGCGCTCCTCGGCCCAGGCGAGCAGCGGGCCCAGCGAGGTATCGGGCATGTCGGGCAGCGGGTGCTCGACGAACTGCCGCTGGCCACCGTCGCGGTGGACGGCGAAGACCAGCCGGCGGCTGACGGCTGCGGCGATCTCCGCACCGTGGTCGCCACGGACGATGTGGAGGCCCGTGTCGAGGGCGGCGGCGCTGCCCGCCGCGGTGATGATCTGCCCGTCGTCGACGAACAGCACATCGGGGTCGAGGCGGACCTGCGGGAAGCGGGCGGCGAAGGCATCGGCCCAGCGCCAGTGGGTGGTGGCGCGGCGACCGTCCAGCACACCGGCCGCGGCCAGGGTGAAGGTACCCGTGCAGAAGCTGACCAGACGGGAACCCCGGGCGGCGGCGCGACGGATCGCTTCGAGGACGGCCGGGTCGGGGTCGGTCTCCGGGTCGGGCCTGTTCGGCACGATGACGGTGTCGGCCCGGTCGACGGCGTCGAGTCCGGCGACCCCGGTGAGCTGGAAGAAGCCGTGATGCATACGCACGGCCGGGGTCTCGGCGCAGAGCTCGAAGTCGTACCAGGGCACCGGCAGCTCGGGTCGGCGCAGCCCGAAAAGTTCGGTGGCCACGCCCAGCTCGAACGGGTTGGAGCCGGCGGAGACGATCATCACGACCCGGTGCGAGGATTCTTGCGCCATGTGCGATTCGTAGCACTCACCCGAAGCGGAGTCCACCGCCGAGGATGGGAGGCATGAGCGATCACATGACGACGACCGGCCCGGACCCCGTCCTGCTGAGCGATGCCCTGAAGACCTTCGAGGCGCTGTGGAGCCCCCGGATCGTGACCCGCGTCAACGACTACGACGTGCGGGTCGCCAAGGTCCGGGGCGAGCATGTCTGGCACGTCCATGAGGAGACCGACGAGTTCTTCCTGGTCCTCGACGGCGCCCTGGACATCGCACTGCGCGAGGCCGGCGGGGAGCGGACTGTCACCCTCGACCGGGGCGCGGTGTTCGTCGTCCCGCGCACCACCTGGCACCGGCCGTACTCGGCGGCCGGTGCGTCGCTCCTGCTGTTCGAGCCGTCCGGGACGTCATCGGTGGGCGACCGGCACGACGAGGTGCCCGACCATGTCGAGGCGACAACCGGACACGTACTGGGAGCCTGAGCACGGCGGGGACGGCAGGGGTTGCGGGCTGCTGCCGGTCCACCGAGCCGAAGTGGGTGGTGCCGGCTCGGGGTCAGGGCTTGCGGGCCACACCCGCGTATCCCGGGATCGGCTCGTCGCCCGGCACGTCGATGACCTCGCCGAGCTCCGGGTGCCAGTCCGCGGAGAGGGTGACGCCCGGCTCGACGAGCTCCAGCCCGTCGAAGAACGCGCTGAGTTCGGCATGCGAGCGTGGGCGCAGCGTCATCCCGCGGGCCTTGTACATGGCGGAGGCCTGGGCCGCACCCTCGGGGTTGAAGTCCCCTGTGGTGTGCGAGAGCACCAGATAGCTGCCCGAGGGGAGCTGCGCCACCAGCCGGTCGACGAGCTCGGCCGCGCCGTCCTCGTCGTCGAGGAAGTGCAGCAGGGCCAACAGGGACAACGCGATGGGGCGGCTGAAGTCGAGGACCTTGCCCGCGTTCTCGAGGATGGCCTCCGGCCGGCGGGCGTCGACCTGGATGTACTCGGTGGCTCCCTCGGGGGTGGAACGCAGCAGGGCCGCCGCGTGGGCGAGGACGATCGGGTCGTTGTCGCAGTAGACGATGCGCGCATCCGGGGCGGTCTGCTGGGCGATCTGGTGGAGGTTGGGCTCGGTCGGGATGCCGGTGCCGATGTCGAGGAACTGGCGTACCCCCCGCTCGGCGAGCCAGCGGGTGGCGCGGTGCATGAAGGCGCGGTTGACCCGGGCCATGTCTCGGCCCCGTGAGTCGAGGGCCAGGAGCTGCTGGGCCATCTGTTCGTCGACCGGGTAGTTGTCCTTGCCGCCGAGGAACCAGTCGTACATCCGGGCGGGATGCGGCTTGCTGGTGTCGATCTCGATGGGCTGCGGGTCGTGCCCGGTCATAGCGCGCTCCTTGGGTCCGTGGATCGGCGAACAGTGGCTGACCTGTGGCGAGGAACAGTCGCCGGCTCTTCAGGTCCGGTACGTGCGCGTCAGGTTCCGGTCAGGAGGAAGTCCGCCTGACCGGCCTTGGCGCCCTGGATGAATGCGGCGATCTCACGGGGGGTGTAGATAAGGGCGGGGCCCTCGGGGTCCGCGGACTGGCGTACAGCGACTCTGCCGTCGGCCAGCCTCATGGCCTCGACGCAGTTGCCCCCGTTGCCGCCGCTCCACGGCTTGTACCAGCCCTCGGAGCCGAGTTCGGCGGCCGGCATGCCGTTGTATATGGGGTCGATCATCACAGCTCCTTGCGGAAGTCCCGGAGGATTTCCTTCGTGCGTTGTGCAGTTGCGGCCTGAGCCGCCATGCGGTCCATGACTTCGAGGTAGGAGGCCACCTCGGGGCGTGCGTCGAAGTAGACGGCGCCGGTCAGGTACTCGCTGTACACCATGTCGGGCAGTTCGGGGACGGCGAAGCGGAAGAGGACGAACGGTCCGTAGGTACCGGGGTGGTGGCCGGTCGCGAACTCCGCGATCTGCAACGTCACATTGGGCATCTCGGTCGCCTGGAGCAGTCGGTCGGTCTGCTCGCGCATGGCTTCGGCGCTGCCGACGGGACGGCGCAGGACCGTCTCGTCCATCACCACCCACAGCTTCGGGGCGTCCGGGCGGGTCAGCAGCGCCTGCCGCTCCATCCGCAGCGCCACATGGCGCTCGATGTCCTCGGGCCGGGTCTGGCCGACGGCGCCGGTGCGCATCACCGAACGTGCGTACTCCTCGGTCTGCAGGAGTCCGGGGACGAAGTGCGGTTCGTACATGCGCAGGAGGCTCGCGGCGCCCTCCAGGCTGACGTACATGCTGAACCAGTCGGGCAGGACGTCGTGGAAACGCTGCCACCAGCCGGGCTTGTTGGCCTCCTCGGCGAGTTCGACGAAGGACTCGGCCTCACCGTCGGTGATCCCGTAGGCCTTCAGAAGCAGTTGCACATAGGGGATCTTGAGAGCGACCTCTGCGGTCTCCATCCTGCGAATCGTCGCAGGAGCGACCCGCAGCACCTTGGCGGCCTGGTCACGGCTCAGGCCGACACGCTCCCGCAGGTCCTGCAGGCGCTTGCCGAGAACGACCTGACCCACGGTCGGGGCGGACCGCGGTTCGCTCACTTCAGACCTCCCGATGCGGTGTTTGCGAGCAGTGTGCCATGCGTATGCCTCCAAAGACACAGTCACTCTGGAATTTTCAGAGTGCCTCTTGCCAAGTGTTCGCGACAGGGGGAGAGTTGGTGAGTGAACCAGTTCACTTAGTCATGCCCGCTCCCTCCCCCGGGGATGCGAAGCGTGGCGCAGCCCCCCACTGTGAGGAATCGGTCGTGGCACCTGGCAGTGCGCTCATCCCCCGGCACGTCGACCTCACCCCCGGGACGGAAGCGCTCCGGTACTGCTTCGCACTGCCCGCTCAGCCGGAATCGGTGGCAGGTGCACGGCGGCTGACGCGGGCCCGGTTGGACGAGTGGCGGCTGGACGCGGACGCACACGAAGCGGCGGTCCTGGTCGTCTCGGAACTGGTCACCAATGCGGTGGTGCACACCGCGAGCGCTCGCGTCGTGTGCGAGCTGCACCGTCTCGAAAGACGGCTGCGTATAGCCGTACAGGATCAAGGACACCAGCCCGGTGGCCCGAAGCTGCGCCGCACGGCCGATGACGAACACGGGCGCGGCCTGCTGCTCGTCGATGCGATGAGCAGCGCCTGGGGGTCCCGCGACGCCGGGGACGGCTCGGGTCGCATCGTCTGGGCAGAACTGTCGCACGGCACGGAGCAGTCATGTTGAGGAACGCAATGTCCCAGTTGCTCGGAACCCGCCGCTCCCGTGAGCCCCAGCCGCCCGGCGCCGGCGACAGCGGGGTACAGCTGCCGGTGCCGCCCGCACTGTCGGCGAGTCTGGGCTGTGACGCGGTGGGGGTCCCGGCCGCGTACGGCTTCCGGTTGTTGTCCCATCTGCCACGCACCGGTTGCGTCTTCGCGGACGCCGACCGCTGGTGGTGGATCGTCCCGGCGGGTTCGGACCTCGAACTGGACTGGCCGGCGCAGGTCGCGTACGCCAGGGGTGCGTACGTCCCCGCGGTGCGGCCGCGACTGATCCACGCACCCGACAGCCGTACGCCCTACACCCCGCCCATTCCGCTGTTCCTGATGGTGTGCCAGGTCACTGGGGTGACACCGTCCTGGGCAGTGGCCGATGGCCCCCGCGCGGTGCCCGCCGGCTGACCTCCAGCACCTTCACCACACCCCTGAAGGCCCGGGTGCTTCTTCCTGGCCCCTCGGTATCCCTCATGCCCTGAGGAGCCGTGGCCTTGTTCGTGAGTTGTGAGACCACGTGCTGCTCGGCGGGCGTGCGATAGGTTCCCCGCCATGACTGAACTGGGGTCCGTCGCCTGGCCACCTGCCCCGATCAAGACCGAGCGGCTCGTGCTCCGCGAGCCCGAGGCCCGGGACCGTGCGGCGTTCATCGAGCTGTTCACCTCGCCGGAGGTGGGCGCCTACATCGGTGGCCATCGACCGCGTGATGAGTGCGAGCGCGCGCTGCCTGAGACGCCCGAGAGGCGCCCCGGCCTCTTCGTGATCGAGCTCGACGGAGCGATGATCGGCACCATCGAGCTCAGTCGGCGCGACGCGGAGCGTCGGAGTCATGTCCGTCCGGATGCCGGGGAGGCCGAACTCGGCTACCTGCTCCTGCCGGAGGCATGGGGACACGGGTACGCCGCCGAGGCGTGCGCGGCGGCGCTCGGCTGGTTCGCACACGCGCTTCCCGGCGAGCCGGTGGTGCTCTGCACCCAGACCGCCAACGACCGCTCGATGCGCCTCGCGGCGAAGCTGGGGTTCACCGAGGTACAGCGGTACAAGGCGTGGGGCGCCGAACAGTGGATGGGCGTGTGGTCCCCGGTCACGCCGCCCGCTTGAGCTCGTGCCCGGAAGGGGTGGCGTGTCGGTCGGCCATCAGCCTTCGTCGCCTTCCACGCGTCCGGGTCCCGGAAGGGGCGCAGGCCCTGGCCGGGGCCGTTGGCCTGATGGTGAACAGGCGGCGGGCCCACCGCTGTCCGGTACAACCGTGTCCCGGTCAGGTCCGGTTCAGATAGGCGAGTCCGGGATGAGCCTTCGTATACCCGTCGACGAGTCGGCGGGCGACCGAGACCGAGTCGACGAGGGGGTGCAGTGCGAAGGCCTGGACGGCGGTGGCGCGTGAGCCGGTTGCCGCCGCGTCGAGGATCGCGCGCTCGACGGCTTTGACCGCCGTGACCAGGCCGACGGCGTGATACGGAAGGGGGTCGACGGCTACGGGGTGGGCGCCGTTGGCGTCGACGAGGCAGGGCACCTCGATGACGGCGTCCGCGTCGAGCACGGACAGCGTGGTGCGGTTGCGGACGTTGAGGATGAGGGACGTCCGCTCGTTGCGGGCGACGGCCCGCATGAGGGCGAGGGCGACCTGTTCGTACCCGCCGGACTCGAGATCGCTCTCGTCCCGCTCACCGGCCCCGGCGACCTCCCTGTTCTCCGACATGTAGGTGGCCTCGCGTTCGGCGCGGGTGCGGTCCCAGGTCGGCAGGGCGGGAGTGACCGGGTCCTTCATCCGGGCGTAGAAGCCCTCCTGCTGGTCGCGGAGGAAGGCACCGCGGGTCTGTTCGGCGTCCTGGTAGGCGCGGACGGCTTCCCGGTTGAAGTAGTAGTAGTGCAGGTACTCGTTGGGGATCGCACCGAGTGAACGCAGCCAGTCGGTGCCGAAGAGCTTGCCCTCCTCGAACGAGCCCAGCAACTCCGGGTCGGCGAGCAGGCGCGGCAGTTCGTCGCGGCCGTCGATGTGCAGCCCGCGGACCCAGCCCAGGTGGTTGAGGCCGACGTAGTCGATCCAGGCACGGTCGGGGTCGGCGCCCAGGGTCCGGGCGATTCGGCGGCCGAGGCCCACCGGCGAGTCGCAGATGCCGATGACCCGGTCGCCGAGGTGGCGGGACATCGCTTCGGTGACCAGGCCTGCCGGGTTGGTGAAGTTGATGACCCAGGCGTGCGGTGCGAGCCGGGCGATACGGCGGGCGAGACCGTCCGCGACGGGGACGGTGCGCAGCCCGTAGGCGATGCCGCCCGCGCCGACCGTCTCCTGGCCGAGCACGCCTTCGTCGAGGGCGACCCGTTCGTCGGCGGCACGGCCTTCGAGGCCGCCGACACGGATGGCGGAGAAGACGAAGTCGGCGCCCCGCAGTGCCTCGTCGAGCTCGGTGGTGGCGAGAACGGTGGGTGCGTCCGGCACCCCCTCGGCCTGATCGGCGAGGACGCGGGCGACGGCGGTGAGCCGGTCGGCGTCGGTGTCGTAGAGGGTGACGGCGGTGACGCGGCCTTCGGCGTGGTCGGCGAGCAGCGCCCCGTACACCAGGGGAACCCGGAATCCGCCGCCGCCCAGAATTGTCAGCTTCACGCTTCCGCATGGTACGGGCCCGAAGCTCCGTACCGGGTCCGTCGCCGTCACCACCGCAGGCGCGCGGCCCGGTGGCCCCGGACTCCTGGGTCCAGGGCCACCGGGCCGTGACTGCGCTCGCGCCGGTCGTGGCGCGGGCAGCCAGGTCAGTAGCCGCTCCACCAGCGCGTCACCGCGCGCCACAGCCTCGCCGGTGCGGCGGGCCTGCGCTGACGCGGGATCCGGCCGGCTGCCGACTGCCCCGCGGCCGTGTCGTCGGGCGCCGTCTCGGTCTGCACCCCGCCCCCCTGCACGGCACCGGCCCCGCCTGGGGCGGCGGCCTGCACCCCCGCACCGGCCGGAGCGGGCAAGGGTGCCGGAGTACGCACCGTCGCGGGCGGCGTGTGCCCGACCGGCGACTGAACTTCCCAGTTCTCGCGCTCCGGGTCACGCCGGCCCGTCGACGGGGGTTCGTCGTCGTCCTGCGGCGGGCGGGCGGCGAAGTCCGCGGGCAGTTCCACGAGATGCCGGGACATGATGTTCCCGATCCACTGCAGCTCGCTCTCGTCGACGGCCAGTTCGAGGTCCGGCAGGCGCATCAGCAGGGCGTCGACACCGACGTCCGCGATCGCTCGCCCGATGTCCTGGCCGGGGCATTCGTGCGGGCCGCCACTGAACGCGAGGTGGGAGCGGTTGCCCTCCATGTTGGCGGTGAGATCGGGCCGTACCACCGGGTCCGTGTTGGCGGGTGCGATGCCGACGATCAGCGCGTCACCCTCCTTGATGCGCTGGCCGCCGAGCTCCGTGTCGCCGACCGCCCAGCGGCCGAACACCGCGGTGAACGGCGGCTCGTCCCACAGCGTCTGCTCGACCGCCTCCGGCACCGTCATGTGGCCGCCGCTGAGCCTTGCCCGGAACCGCGGGTCGGTGAGCACCATGCGGAGCACGTTGGCGATCAGGTTGGCGGTCGCCTCGTACGCGGCGATGAGGATCAGCCGCAGATGCTCGGTGACCTCGGTGTCGGTCATTCCCGCGGGATGCTCGACGAGCCAGGTGGCGAAGTCGGAGGCGGGTTCGGTCCGGCGCCGTTGGACCAGCCGGCTCAGCGCGGCGACGACATAGGCGTTGCTCGCGACAGCGGTCGCCGTGCCCCGGGTCATGTCGCGGGCGGCCTGCACCATGCGGTCGTTGTACTCCTCGGGCATGCCGAGGATCGCGCACATCACCATCATCGGCAGCTGCTCGGCGAACCGGCTGACCAGGTCGACACGGCCTTCCTGGCAGAAGTCGTTGACGAGGCGGTTGCTGAAGCGGTTGATGTGACGGCGCACCCCGCGGTGGTCGATGCGCGCCATGCTGTCGGTGACGGCGCCGCGCAGCCGTTCATGGGTATCGCCGTCGGCGAACACGCACACCGGCTGCCAGGTGAAGATCGGGGCCAGCGGGTGGTCCGGGGCGACACTGCCGTCCTGCAGGGCCCGCCAGCGCCGGGAGTCGCGGGAGAACTGCGAGGGGGTGCGGGTCATGTGCAGGTTCTCGCTGTGCCCGAGCACCAGCCAGGCGGGTACGTCCCCGTGCAGCAGGATCGGTGCCACCGTGCCGTGTTCGGCGCGCAGCTTGTCGTACAGCCCTGCGGGGTCCCGCTCCGCCTCGGGGCCGTAGAACCGGCGCAGCCCGCCGGGTCCGACACCGAGGCCGTGGGCCGGGCACTCGGGCGGTGGAACCGGCCCCGTGGCCGCGCCGGGCTCGTAGTGGAAAGGGGTTGTCACGATCGCTCCAGGGATGAGGCTGCCGAGATCGGATGTGTACGGACGAGGGATCGAGCGGGTGCCGAGAGGGTGTCCAGCGGGGTGCGCGTGGGGGCGGGCACGGCGCTGTGCGGTGCGGTGGGATCAGCCGAGCGGGACGGCCAGGCTGTGCAGATAGCGCATCAGGGTCATCAGCACATCGCGGCTGGACGCGCGCAGTCTGGCGTCGCAGTCGATCATCGGAACCTCGTCCGGCAGGTCCAGGGCGCTGCGCAATGCCTCGACCGGGTGCTTCGGGGCGTCCGGGAAGGTGTTGACGGCGACGACGAACGGGACGCCGCGCTCCTCCAGACGCCCGATCACGTCGAAGCTGACTTCGAGACGTCGGGTGTCGATGAGGACGACGGCGCCGAGCGCGCCCTCGAAGAGGCCGTTCCACAGGAACCAGAAGCGTTCCTGGCCCGGGGTGCCGAAGAGGTAGAGGATCAGCTCGTCGCTGATGCTGATCCGGCCGAAGTCCATGGCGACGGTGGTGGCGGTCTTGCTCTCCACCCCGAAGTTGTCGTCCACGCCGACGCCGGCCTGGGTCATGGTCTCTTCGGTGGTCAGGGGCCGGATCTCGCTGACGGAACCGACCATGGTCGTCTTGCCGACCCCGAACCCACCGACTATCACCACCTTCACGGCCGCCGTGGCCGTGGTGGGCAGGATGTCCTCGGTCCTGGGGCCGGTGATCGTGTCAGAGTTTCTGAAGTCCATGCATCACCGCTTCGAGAAGAGACCTGTCCGGGAGTGTGGCGCGGACGATGGGCGCGCGCGATTCGATCAGTTCGGTCGTGAGGAGATCGGTGAGGAGCGAAGTCACCACGCTGAACGGCAGGCTGAGGTAGGCCGAGATCTCGGCGACGGATAACGGCGCCTGGCAGAGCCGCAGGATCACGGCCTGTTCGGGCTGGACCGTCGGCTTCGGTTCCGCCTTCGCGACGATCATCGTGACCAGGTCGAGCGAGGCCCGCTCGCTGCCGTCGGGATCGCCGGTGATCACGTACAGCCGTTCCGGATCGCTCAGTGCCGGATCGGCCTTTCGGCGTTCTCGTCGGGGAGAACTCATCCGGCCTGCCCGTCATGACGCGGCGGGCTCGTGAGGTGGGCGCCGATCCTGACGACCATGTCGCGCATCCGTGCTCCGACAAGTCCCGCGTCCACCGTCTCCCCGGCGAGGACCGCGAGGTAGGCACCGGTCCCGGCGGCCATCAAGTAGAAGAAACCGCCGGTGACTTCGATGACGACGAGCCGCATCATCCCGTCGCTGTAGGGGATTTCGGAGGCGACGGCGGCGGCCAGGCTCTGCAGTCCGGCGCAGGCGGCCGCCAGCCGGTCGGCGACATCGGGGTCACCGCCGTGCCGGGCGATCCGCAGGCCGTCCGCGGAGAGCACCACGATCTGATGGATGTCGGGAACGTCTTCGGCCAGTTCCTTGAGCATCCAGTCCATATTGCCCCGCTGCTGGATCACTTCAGATCTCCCTTGTCCCACGCATCGTCAGAGTCTTCGTCGGTCTTCGGCTCCTGCGGCACGCCGTTGACGGCGTTGGTGAATGCCTCCAGCCAGAGTCCGGGCGGCGGCTCCTTGTGGCTGTCGCTACCGTTGCGCTGCCCTGCGGCGGGTGCGGCCGACTGCGCGGGGAGATTGTGCGAGCCGAGCGGTGCGCGGCCGCGGCTGCGGCGCTGCGGGAGGCCGCCGGCGGTCCACTCGGTCACCACGGGGGCGTCGTCCCCCATGGCGGACGCGGGTGCGGCCGGCCGGGAGTCGGAGGCGACCGGTCCGGTGGCCGGGCGGGATTCCACCGGGAGAGGCTGGCGGCGCTTGCTGCGCGGCGGAACGACGTGCTTCATGTTCGAGAGGTCGATGTCGCTGGTGGGTCTCGACGTGGCGCCGATGCCGTGGGCGATACCGGGTGCGGGGCCGGTAGTGATCATGGCGCGGGGCACGATGAGGACGGCGCGGACCCCGCCGTACGCGGACTGCCGCAGCGAGACCTGGAGGTCGTACATCCGGGAGAGCCGGCCGACGACGGCCATACCGAGCCGCGGGGACTCGCCGAGGTCGTTCATATTGGATCCGGCCTGCGCCCTGGCGAGCATGTTCTCCGCCCTCGCGCGGGCCTCCTCGCTGAGGCTGACGCCGCCGTCCTCGATCTCGATGGCGATGCCGGACTGCACCTCGACCGCCGTGACGTGCACCCGGGTCTGCGGCGGCGAGTAGCGGGTGGCGTTGTCGAGGAGCTCCGCGCAGGCGTGGATGAGCGGCTCGACCGCGGTGCCGATGATGGCGACCTTGGCGATCGAGTGCAGATCGACGCGCGGGTACTCGAGGATCCGGGACATGGCGCCACGCAGCACGCTGAACAGCGGTACGGGCTTGGGCCATTGGCGGCTGGGGCGAGCGCCGCCGAGCACCGCGATGGAGTCGGCGAGGCGGCCGATCAGCGCGGTGCCGTGGTCGATGCGCAGCAGGTCGTCGAAGACATCGGGGTTGCGACCGTGGTGCTCCTCCATCTCCCGCAGCTCGGAAGCCTGGCGGTGGACGATCGCCTGGACGCGCCGGGCGACGTTGACGAAGGCGCGCTGCGCGGAGTCACGCATCGCCTCTTCGTTGTCGATGATGTCCAGCACCGTGCGGACCAGGGCGCGTTGGGCGTCGGGAAGATCGCGGTACGTCTCGTCGGCGTCGACGACGTCGCGCAGTACCTCGTCGGGCGAGTTGCCCACCCGGAGCCGGTGGATCGCGGCCGGCAGCAGCTCCTTGTTGATCCGGAGGGCCTCTTCGTCATGGGTGGCGAGGCGGCGTTCAAGGACGGCGAGGCGGCGTTCGTAGTCGGCGCGCTGCCTGCGCATCGCGCGTCCGCGGCGTCCGAGCACGACGCAGAGTGAGGTGATCACGACGGTGGCGACGGCTCCGCACCAGACAACTGGTATCCGCGCGGGCTCGGAGACCAGTGCCGCGGCGGCGGCGGTCGCGCCGGCCATCAGGAGCACGGGGAGCAACGCGGCGCGAGCAACGGGAATTTCTCGGTCGATCGGCGGTGATTCAACTCGAACCATCTAAGACCTCTGACGGTTGATTCGGGAGGTATGCGCGCATCCAGGGCGCGCAGGAACTAGCGCTCGAATTCATATCAACTCGACTTCACTGCGCGTGAGCATAGCCAGATAGAAACAGTGCTTCGGCATATTCACCCAACCCCCTGCGCGAGCGCTCCGGCGGTAATACACTCACGAGTTTTTGCACGCACCGCCCTCAGCCGTGCGCGGGGAGTGACGAAGCGCCCGAACGTGAGCGATCTGACGCTTCCCGTACCGCTGTGCGGGAGATTGTCAGGACTTGCTTTCGGAGAGAGGTGCGGCGGTAACGGAGTTGACGGACCGTATCGATTCCCGAGCGGGCCGTTCAGGGGAGCTCCGGCGATGTACGAGTTCGCGCTGGGCGCCGCGTCGGTGTGCGTGCTGATCCTGGCCGTGCATCCGTGGGTGGGCCGACGCCCGGAACGGGCCGTCCGACGGCCGTCGCCCACCCGGGCGCAGCGAGGTCCGGCGCGCGGGTCAGCGCCGGGCCCCGCCGATGCGTCCCTCCAGCTGGACCAGCAATTCACTGAGCTGCTCGCTGAGTTCGCCGCGGGTCCGCTCGTCGAGGCCGGAGAGCACGGCGCGTTCGTACGCCAGCTGCCGGGGCAGCAGCTGGTCGACCAGGGCGCGGCCCTCCTCGGTGAGACGGACGTGTGTGACGCGCCGGTCGCGCTCGTCGCTGCGGCGGTCGACCAGGCCGCGCTCCTGGAGGATCCGGAGGCGCTTGGTGACGGCCGCACCGGAGGAGAACGTCTCCCTGGCCAGTTCGCCGGGGGTGAGTTCGCGGTCGGTACGCCGTACGGCGCCCAGCAGGTCGAATTCGGCGCGGGAGAGTCCGGCGGCGCGCAGCGGGGCGTCCTCCGCCTGCTGGAGCAGGGCGGCACAGCGGTTGATGCGGCCGATGAGTTCCATCGGTCCGGTGTCCAGCTCCGGGTTGACGGCGTGCCACTGCCGTACCACCGAGGCGACGATGTCGTCGGTCACACCGCTCCGTTCTCCGGGGCGGGGGCGATCAGCCCCTGCCGTGTTGCTGTCGCCGCGAGCGTACGGTGTCCGGCCTGCTCGGCCGCGAGAATGTGCTCCTCGGGCAGGGCGCGCTGCCACCATTCGCCGGCTGCCGTGTCGCCGGCCTCGCGCAGTTCGACGAGCGATCCGGTGAGCCTGCGGCGGGCGGCATCGAGGGCGGCGGGCGCGGGCGCCGGGGCTGCGATGGTCCGTACGGCGTGGGCCCGGGCCCGGTCGGTGGCGGCGAGGGCCCGTTCCAGCCGTCCGGTGGCCCGTCGGTTGGTGACGGCCATGGCGGCGAGGATTCCGACGGCGGCGCCGATGACGGTGTCCAGGACCCGGTCGCCGATGAGCTCTCCGGCCGGGTGTGTGCCGCCGAACTCCAGGACGAGGAGCGCCATCGGGGTCACGGCTATGGAGCCGAGCCAGTAGTTACGGGTGATCAGGGCCTCCGCGGCGAAGTTGAAGAAGAGGCAGCAGCCGATGAGTGCGAGCGAACTCGTCCGGGAGACGGGAAGGACCACGGCGAAGACGAGCACACCGAGGAGGTTGCCGAGGGTGCGCTGCAGGGCGCGGTTCCAGGAGAGCGTGACATTGGCCTGGTAGAGGGAGGCGGCGGTGACGATCGCCCAGTAGGGGCGGCCTACGCCGACGGCCATCGAGACATATCCGGCGAGGGCGCAACCGATGAGGGCGCGGGCGGCGATGGGCAGCAGCGGGGAGCCGGGGGCCAGTGCGCGCAGCACCGCCCGGCGGGCGTCGCGCCGGCCCACGGTCCGGCGCGCGGCCCGCTCGGCGTCGATCCCGAAGAGCTCCTCGGCGGTGCCGGGGGCGGGTGGCGGGGTGGGGACGGGGCCTCGGGCCCGGGTCTGCCGGGCCCAGGTCCGAAGCCGGTCGGGGCCGGCGACGCGGGCTTCGAGGTTTTGGCCGCCGGTGTCGGTGCCGACGGCCGTAGGCGCGGGCTCGCCGTCGCGGTCCGCCGTACGGGCGTGGCCACCGCCGTCGGCGTCGCCGACCCGACGCTCATGGACGCCGGGGTGCGCACCGAGGGCTCCCCGGGCGAGCGCGGCTTCGGCGTGGACGACGAGCCGCTCCAGCTCCCGGCGTACGGGGGTGGGGCGCCCGGCGGCGAGCAGTGTCTGCCAGGCCGTGTGGACGGCGGCGGCCGCGGCGTGCCGGGTGCGGTGCCCGGGGTGGTCCGCGTACGCGGCGGCAGCGGTCAGGGCTCGGGCGGTCGCGCGCCGCTCCGGGCCCTCCCGGCGCAGCAGCGCGGGCCCGACGGTGACCAGCCAGGAGACCGTGCCCGCGGCCGCGGTCAGCGCCAGGTGTCCGGGGACCTGGCCGAGGTGCTGCGGGGCGAAGAGTGCGGCCGAGGTGACGAAGGTGAAGATCACCGGTCCGGGCGGTCCGATGCGGGTGGCGTCGCAGAGCACCTTCTGCCCGGCCGCGAGAAGCGCGCCGACGGCGATCAACACGGCGGTCGAGTCGGTGAGTGAGGCCGTGACCAGGGATATCGCCATGCCGATGAGCATGCCGACGACGACTCCGGCGACGGTACGGGCGCGGCGGGCGTACGGGAGGCTGTGGCCGTACAGCGCACAGAGCGAGCCGGCCATCGTGTACATCACGAGGTCGAGCCGGCCGAAGGCGAAGAGCGCAAGATTCGGTACGGCGGAGGCGACGACCACGCTCAGCGCCGGCTTGAACCACATGTCCGAGGGACGGGTCAGGCGCAACGGGCCGACCAGGGGAAGTCTGCGGACGGAGGAGGGCTGCCGGGTACGAATGGTTGAATCGCTCACCCAAACACTTTAGCAGATATTACACTCGTAAAACACTTCTCTTGCCACGCGGCGCACTGGCCCCGCCCCCCGGCCGGCCATAGCGTGCGAGAAGACGGACCTCTACGCGTCCACGCAGTGACAGAGGGAACAGAGGAAACGCAATGAAGCTCACCGAACCGGTGTCCGGTGGCCCCTGCTGGGTCGAGCTCAGCACGCCCGACATCGCGGCAGCCAAGGCGTTCTACGCGGCGCTCTTCGGCTGGCGGTCCGAGACCGACCCGCGCGAGGAGGCCGGCGGCTACACGCTGGCGCACCTCGGTGATGAGCGCGTCGCCGCACTCAGCCCTGTCTATCAGCCGGGCCAGCCGCCGGCCTGGACGGTCTCGTTCGCCACCGAGGACACGGACGCCACGGTCGACAAGGTGACGGCGACAGGCGGCTCGCAGCTGGTCGGCCCGATGGACGTCTTCGACCAGGGGAGGTTCGCGGTGGTCGCGGACCCCACCGGCGCGGTGTTCTCGCTGTGGCAGGGCCGCGCCTTCGCGGGCGCCGACCTGCTGAACGAGCCGGGCGCGCTCGGCTGGGTCGAACTCGTCACCCGAGAGGCCGATGCCGCCCTCTCCTTCTACCCGGCGGTCTTCGGCTGGACGGTCACCGCGTCGGAGACATACCCGCAGTGGGGCGTGGACGGCGCCGATTTCGGCGGCATGCTGGTGATGGACGACAAGTTCCCGCCCGAGGCACCGCCGAATTGGCTGCCCTACTTCGCGGTGACCGACGTCGACGCGACCGCGGCCACCGCACAGGGCGCGGGCGGCCAGCTGATGATGCCGCCGGCGAGCGTCCCGGGCGGACCACGGATCGCGGTGGTGCGTGACCCGCAGGGCGCGGTCTTCGGCATCTACCTGGCGGGCGAGGAAGGCTAAGGGTTGTCCCGTAATCCCTGGTGGATCAGCGCGCGGCATCCCTGGTGGATCGGCGCGCGGCGTCGGATGCGGTGCATCGCAAGGCGAAGGGGCGTCCCCATACCGGATGTATTCGGGCGTTCCGACAACGCGGCGAGGTGCCGTAGCTGTCGTCGCGCGCCCGCCGGGGATTACGGGACAGCCCTTAGGGCCTCTCGTTCGGATCACGGCCGGGGCCGGGGCCGTCACCCGGATCTGTGTCCGGTCGCCGACGGCACTGTCCATGCCGGGGGCCGCTGCTGGAGTCGCCCGCCACGGAGCGCCGGGCGACACTGATCGCGACGCCCACGGACCGGCGCACCCACCGGTTCGACATCCGTCCGCACGGCGCCGGCCAAACGGTCCTCCTGGAGTTCAGCTGATGTACGAGAGCGATGCAGGCCTGCTCGCCCCCGGGCGGGCCGGCTCCCCCGCCGAGGCCACCACCGGCGACAGCGCCTTCCTTCAGGCGATGCTCGACGCCGAGGCCGCACTGACCCGCGCCCAGTCCGCCTGCGGACTCGCCCCCGCCGAAGCAGGGCGTGCGGTGACGGAGACGGCGGACGCCGGACGCTTCGACGTACGCGATCTGGCGCTGCGGGCCCGCTCCGGCGGCAACCCGGTCATCCCCCTCGTCGTGGACCTCATGGCGGCGGTTCCCGAGGACGCCCGGCCGTATGTGCACCGGGGTGCGACCAGCCAGGACATCCTCGACACGGCCGCGATGCTGGTCGCCTCGCGGACGCTGGCAACGGTTCTCGACGATCTGGAACGCGCGGCGGGCGAGGTGGCACGGCACGCGACCACGCACCGTGACACACAGATGGCGGGGCGCACACTCACCCAGCACGCCGTGCCGACCACGTTCGGGCTGAAGGCTGCGGGATGGCGTGCGCTGATCCTCGACGCCAGGGACCGGCTGACTGCGGTACGGGCCTCGCTGCCCGCCCAACTGGGTGGCGCGGCAGGCACATTGGCGGCCTTCTCCGCCTTCTCCGCCCCCGCACAAGAGGACACCGAAGAGCAGGAGGAGACCGACGGGCAGGAGGAGACCGACGGGCACGAGGAGGTCGACCTGCTTGCTCTGGTCGCCGCCTACGCACGCGAACTCGGGCTGGCGGAACCGGTGTTGCCCTGGCACACCCTGCGTACCCCGATCGCCGATCTCGCCGGTGCGCTCGCCTTCACCGCGGGCGCTCTCGGCAAGATGGCCGCCGATGTGCTCACGCTCTCCCGCACCGAGATCGGCGAGGTCGAGGAGGAAGAGGGTGGCGATTCGTCGGCGTTGCCGCACAAGGCGAATCCGGTGCACGCCACGCTGATCGCGGCGGCCGCCCGCCGCGCCCCGGGCCTGGCGGCCACCCTGTACGGCTCGCTGGCCGCCGAGGACGAGCGGCCCGCCGGGGCGTGGCACGCAGAGTGGGAGCCGCTGCGCGATCTGCTGCGGCTCGTCGGCGGCGCGGCGCGCGACGGCGCCGCGCTCGCGGCCGGACTGCGGGTCGTCCCGTACGCCATGCGGGAGAACCTACAGCTCACCGACGGTCTGATCGTCTCGGAGCGACTGGCTGCCGTGTTCGCCGACCGGATCGGGCGGGCGCGGGCCAGGGAGGTGCTCGCAGCCGCGGCGGAGCGTGCTCACTCCGAGACGACGGACCTCGCCGATGTGCTCTTCGACGTCCTGCGCGAGGAACCCGAGCTCGCCGGGCTCGATCTGGCGGAACTGACCGACCCCACCCGGTACACCGGGTCCGCGGGCCCTCTCACCGACCGGGCACTGGAACGCCGATGACTCCTTCCCCCGCGCCTCGGTGACGGCAGACCGGCCCGGGCCATCATCACGCGGTCACCGCTGAGGGCCGTCGGGGCGGGCACCCCGACCGGCGACGACCCTCGCCCCGTCGCCCCGGATCCGGGCATGGATGTGCATGTCGTGCCAGCCGTCGGCGTGCAGATGGCCCCGCCGCCGGGTGCCCTCCAGCGCGAAACCCGACTTGGTCGCGACGCGGCAGGACGCCTCGTTCATGACCGAGTGGGCGAGTTCCAGACGCTCGAAGCCGACCTCGTCGAAGGCCCAGCGCGCCACGGCGGCCACGGACCTTGGTGCGACGCCCTGCCCGCGGGCGGCGGGCAGGGTCCAGTAGGCGCATTCGGCCTGTCCGATGCCCAGCATCAGCGAGCGGAGCGAGATCCGTCCGAGCAGTTCCTCGGCTCCGTCCGGCGCGCCGTCCTTCGGGCGGACGACCGCCCAGTGGACACCGGTCTCGGCGTGCCAGGCGTCCTGCCACTGTTCGATCCAGTCACGGGCCTCGTCCCCGGAGTCGGCCCGCCGCAGGTGCCAGCGTTGGATCGCCGGGTCCGAGAAGGCGGCGAGAACGGCGGGGGCGTCGGTGCGCTCCCACGGTCGCAGGAGCAGATCGCCGGCGACCGGCAGGGCGGGCTGCGCACCTTCCGCGAGACGGCCGGAAGGGATGTGGGGCGGCACCAGGTAGGGCATGTCCGTCATCGTCCCACCGAGGGGCGCCCGTCCCGGGCAGCGGCCGTGCGGCCGTCCCGGGGACAAGCCTCCGCCCGCGCCCCCGTACACGCGTGTAAGCGTGTAAGGGGCGCGGGCGGTGCGTGCCGTGCGGAAGGGGCCGGTCAGCCGAGGCCGCGGGCGTCCTGCTTGAGGGCGGTGTCCACGGTCAGTGCCGTTGCCACGACGAGGCTCAGCAGCGGCTCGGGCAGCTGGTAGTGGATCTGCAGCACGTAGTTGTCCGCCGTCGTGAACAGCGTCTTCGCGAGGCCTTCCCAGGTCTTGGTGATCCGGGCGATCTCCGCGTCGTTGTGGTCGACGATCGCGAAGTTCCAGGCGCGCCAGTTCTCCGCCTTGATGGCACCGATCTTCTGACCGTCGACCATGATGGCGAAGTTGATCTTGCCGATGGCGTTCTGCTGGACGATCTCGCCGACGGGGCTGCCGTCCGGGCGCTGCACGACGACCCTGGACTTGATGAACTTCGCCGGGCGGGTCAGGAGCAGCTGCGGCTGACCGTACGCGTCACGGATCTCGAGCTTGTGGGTGAGGTACTGGTCGATGCTGGAGACGAACCGCAGCACCTTGCGCAGCGCGCTCTGGCCGACCTGGATGACCGAGCCGATCGTGTTGCCGTGCTGGTCGAAGACGCTGTACTCGTTCGTCACCTCGATCAGCTTGGCCTTCTGGTTCACGACCAGGACCTGCTGGTTGAAGAGAGAGGCGCCGCCGGGGACACCACCCTGCTGAGGCTGCGCCACCTGCTGAGGGGCGAACTGCTGCGGCGCGGCCTGCGGCTGAGCGGGGGCCTGCTGATACTGGGGGGCTGCCTGCTGCTGGGGAACCTGCCCCTGGGCCGGCGCCTGAGGCTGCTGTCCGCCGGCCGGGTTGGTGTGCTCGGTCCACTGGGAGCCGTCCCAGTAGCGCAGCAGCTGGGGCGCGCCATGAGGGTCCGGATACCAGCCCGCAGATACGTTCGAGTGCGTTGTCACCGGGGCACACTATCCCGCCGGTCCGACAGCGGAAGTCTCAACTGCCGCATCCACAGCCTCCCCACACTTCTTGAAATTTCACACACCGCTAGGATGTCGGTGATGACCAGGCTCGGCGAACGGCCCTACGCACGGCGCGGTGACGTCCGTGTGTCCGCCGTGCTCGGCTGGGTGTTCGCCCTGCTCGCCGTGGTCTCGTGCTGTTCGCTCGCCGAGACCGGCGCGGCCGCGCACCACGTCATGACCGCGACGATGACCGCGACTGCGACTCCCACCCCGGTCACGGCTCCCGGCGCGACTCCCCCGGCGACCGCGCCCATCGTCGTCGTGGCCGAGGCTCCGGGCGGCCGGGGCGCCGGCAGTTCCTGCCACGGCGCCGCCGAGCATGCGACACCCGTCGTCCTGTCCCCCCAGGCCGCCCCCGTCGCACTCCCCACCTCGACGGTCGCCGCACCGGAAGGCCGGCTCACGGGTGCCGCCGGTGTCCGCGGCCCCTCCAACGATGCCGGTGGCGCCGTCGACCGCCTCCGCCTCCAGGTTCAACGGACCTAGAAGCAGGCCCGGTTCTTCCGCCTGCCCACTTTCCGTACATCGTGTTGAACCCGAGGACTCCCCATGGCTTCCGCCAAGAAGCAGCACAGCCCTGCCGCCGCGCGCCGCGCCAAGCTGGAGGAGGCCCGCCGCAAGGAGCGGGCCCGCGAGCGCCGTAGCCGCATCATCACCATCGCCGCATCCATTGCCGTCGTCGCCGGACTCGTCGCGGGCGGCGGCTATCTGATGTCCGCCGCCGACGAGCAGGACCAGGCCGAGGCGCAGGCCAAGTCCTCCCCCGTCCGGGGCGAACGGAGCTGGGACAAGCTCACCCAGAACCATGTCCAGAAGAAGGTCGACTACCCGATGAACCCGCCGGTCGGCGGCGACCACAACCCGGTGTGGATGAACTGCGACGCCGACGTCTACACCGCGCCGGTCCCGAACGAGAACGCCGTCCACTCGCTGGAGCACGGCGCCGTCTGGGTCACGTACAACGAGAAGGCGAAGCCCGCCGACATCGAGAAGTTCGCCGACCGCGTCGCCAGGACGCCGTACTCCCTCATGAGCCCGGTGAAGGACCAGGACGCCCCGCTGATCCTCAGCGCCTGGGGCAAGCAGGTATCCGTGAAGAGTGCGACCGACGCACGCGTCGCGCAGTTCTTCACCAAGTACGTCCAGGGACCGCAGACTCCGGAGCCGGGCGCCGCGTGCACCGGCGGGATCGCCCGGTGACGTCCTCGGTACGCACTCCGTGGCGGATGGGTGCGGCGGGAGCTGCGGTGCTGCTGCTGGCTCTGGGGCTGGTCGCGCTGATGTTCGTACGTCCGACCTCGTCGTCCACCCCGCAGGAGGCGGACCGGGCGGCCGTGCCCGCGGACGCCTCGGTCGATGTGGGGTTCGCGCGTGACATGTCGATCCACCATCAGCAGGCGGTCGAGATGTCGTTCATCGTCCGTGACCGGACGGCCGACGAGGACGTGCGGCGGCTCGCGTACGACATCATCAACACCCAGGCCAATCAGCGCGGCATGATGCTCGGCTGGCTGGACGTGTGGGGCCGCGCCAAGAGTTCGAGCCGCCCGCCCATGGAGTGGATGGGCCACCCGGTCGAGCCCAGGGGCGACGGTTCGCTGATGCCGGGCATGGCGACCGACACCGAGCTGGACGCACTGCGGACGGCGAAGGGCAAGGACGCCGAGGTGATGTATCTCCGGCTGATGACCGTGCACCACCGGGCCGGTGCCGAGATGGCACAGGCGGCGGCCGCCGGGGCGGGCACCGGCGAGATCAGGAACCTGGCGGCGGGCATGGTCCGTGGCCAGCAGTCGGAGATCGCGCTGATGGCGGACATGCTCGAGGAGCGCGGCGCCACGGCGTGAGCCGGACGGTCCGGGCTCGGTGGTCCCGCACGCAGGGATCACCGAGCCGGGGCCGGAGCACGCTCCGGACCGTACTGACGTACGGCATCGCATAGGCTCATCAGCGATATGAAGAGCAACCTCACGACGCTGGGGCCCAAGGCCGACAAGGACACCGTGCGACGGAGCAACCTCAGCCTGGTACTGCGCGCCGTCCGTGACGAGGGCGACCGCGAGGCGACCAGGGCCGGGGTGGCCGCGCGCGTGGGGCTGACCCGTGCCGCCGTGTCCTCGCTGGTCGAGCAACTGCTCGACAGCGGGTTCCTGACCGAGTCGGGCAAGACGTTCAGCGGGCAGGCCGGGCGCCCCGGCACCGCACTCAAGGTGGCGCGCACCGGCCCCGCCGGGCTCGGCGTGGAGGTCAACATCGACTATGTGTCGGTGTGCGTCGTCGATCTGGCCGGCACCGGCCGGGTCCGGCTGACCGAGCACCTCGACAACCGGGGCGCACCGCCCGCCGAGGTGCTGGCGCGGGCCGCCGGGATCGCGGCGCGCACCCTGGAATCGGCGGCCGAGCAGGAGCTGTTCCCGGTCGGGGTGGCGCTCGCGCTGCCCGGTCTGGTGTCGGGCGGCGCGGTGCGCCAGGCACCCAACCTGGGCTGGAACCAGGTTCCGGCCGAGGAACTCTTCGCCGCCTCGCTGGCCGCGCTGCGTCCCGGCCGCGCGGAACTTCCGGTGAGTTCGGAGAACGAGGCCAATCTGGCGGCGCTGGCCGAGCTCTGGTTCGGCGGCCTCGACGAGGTCCGCAGCTTTCTGTACCTGACGGGTGAGATCGGCGTCGGCGGCGCCCTGGTCATCGACGGTGAACTGCTGCGCGGTGCGCACGGGTTCGCCGGGGAGATCGGGCATGTGGTGGTCGACGCGGACGGGCCGGAGTGCCGGTGCGGTTCGCGTGGCTGCCTGGAGCAGTACGCGGGTCAGTCGGCGCTCCTGCGGGCGGCCGGGATCGAGGAGACCGGCCGTGGCAGCGGGGTGGCCGAGCTGGAGCGGCGCACCCGGGCCGGGGACGAGCGGGCGGTGGCTGCGGTGGCCGAGGCCGGCCGGATGCTGGGCCGGGTGCTCTCCGGGGCGGTGAATCTGCTCGACCCGGACGCGGTGGTGCTCGGCGGGATCTACCGGGGTCTGATGCCGTGGCTGTCGGCGCCCGCCGACGAGGAGCTCACGGGCAGGGTGGTGTCCGGGCTGTGGTCCCGGAGCTGCGGGCGGCTGCGCGCCTCGTCGGTCGCGGGCGACGCTGCGCGGGGTGCGGCGGCGCTGGTGATGCAGGACGTGCTGGCCGACCCCGCGGCGTACGCGGCGAAGGCCGTGGGCTGACCGCAGGGGATGTGCGCGCGGCGGGCCGAACCGGGGTGTGCGGCCGCCGGACCTGTCCGGCGGCCGCGCCCTGGCGTCAGCGGACGCCGAGCAGGTGGTCCAGCGCCAGCTGGTCCAACGCCTCGAACGCCATGCTGCGCTCCGCCGCCGCGGTCACATCGAAGTCCTCGTACGCCGACCGATCGGCCAGCAGCCCCGCCACGCCGTCCTCGGCGGTGGGCAGGGCCAGCTCGTCGAGCCGGGACGCGCGCAGCGCCTCCTGGACGGCCGGGTCGGCGCGGAAGGCGGCGGCCCGCTCCTTGAGGATCAGGTAGTTGCGCATGCAGCCGGCGGCCGACGCCCAGACTCCGTCGTAGCCCTCGGTCCGCGGCGGCTTGAAGTCGAAGTGGCGCGGGCCCTCGTATCCGGCGGTCTCCAGGAGGTCGACGAGCCAGAAGGCCTGGCGCAGGTCGCCGGCGCCGAAACGGAGGTCCTGGTCGTACTTGATGCCGGACTGGCCGTTGAGGTCGATGTGGTAGAGCTTGCCGGCCCACAGGGCCTGCGCGATGCCGTGCGGGAAGTTCAGCCCGGCCATCTGCTCGTGGCCGACCTCCGGGTTCACGCCGTACATCTCCGGGCGCTCCAGGCGCTCGATGAACGCGAGGGCGTGACCGACGGTGGGCAGCAGGATGTCGCCGCGCGGCTCGTTCGGCTTCGGCTCGATCGCGAACCGCAGGTCGTAGCCCTGCTCGACGACGTACTCACCGAGCAGGTCGAAGGCCTCCTTCATCCGGTCCAGCGCCACCCGCACGTCCTTCGCGCCACCGGACTCCGCGCCCTCGCGGCCGCCCCACGCCACGTAGGTCTCGGCGCCGAGCTCGACGGCGAGGTCGATGTTGCGGATGACCTTGCGCAGCGCGTACCGCCGCACGTCCCGGTCGTTCGAGGTGAAGCCGCCGTCCTTGAACACCGGGTGGGTGAACAGGTTCGTCGTCGCCATGGGCACGACGAGACCGGCCGCGTCCAGCGCCTGCCGGAACCGCTTCACGAGGCCTTCGCGCTCGGTGTCCGTGGAGCCGAACGGGATCAGGTCGTCGTCATGGAAGGTCACACCGTACGCACCGAGCTCCGCGAGCCGCTGGACGGACTCGACCGGGTCGAGCGCCGCGCGGGTCGCGTCGCCGAACGGGTCGCGTCCCTGCCAGCCCACCGTCCACAGACCGAACGTGAATCGGTCTCCAGGGGTGGGCGTGAAGCGTTCCGTCATCGTCTGACCACCTTCGGTGCAGTCGGGTCCGCAACCGATCGAGGTCGTGAACCCCTATTTGTTCAGTGTCATGATTAATCTTGCACGGCACCCCTCCGTGCCGTAACCCCTCGTCACCCATCGCATCCGCGAATCGGGGGACGCCCCTGGTCCGAACGCACGCGATCGCGTAATTTGTTTGCAGCACGACCAAATCGGTCGCACCTGTGCCCACCAGCACACCAGTGCATCCACACCCGCACCGCGAGAATGAGGTAACCCATGCCGCCGCGTACCGTCGTCATCGGCGTGGACAGCTCCACCCAGTCCACCAAGGCGGCCTTCGTCGACGCCGCCACCGGTCAGCTGCTCGCCGTCGGACGTGCCCCGCACGTCGTCACGGGTGAGGCGGGGGCCCGCGAGACCGACCCCGAGGTGTGGTGGCAGGCGCTGCGCGCCGCCGTCGCCGCCGGGCTGAAGGAGTCCGGCGTACCCGCCGCGGACGTCACCGGTATCGCGGTGGCCGGTCAGCAGCACGGCCTGGTCGTCCTCGACCGTGAGGGCCGGCCGCTGCGGCCCGCCCTGTTGTGGAACGACACCCGCTCCGCCCCGCAGGCCGCCGCTCTCACCGCCGCACTGGGCGGTGCGGCCGCCTGGACCGCCCGCACCGGATCGGTGCCGGTGGCCGCCATGACCGCGTCGAAGTGGCAGTGGCTGCGCGAGAACGAGCCGGAGACCGCCGCCGCGACCGCGGCGATCCGCCTCCCGCACGACTTCCTCACCGAACGGCTGACGGGCGTGGCCGTCACCGACCCCGGCGACGCGTCGGGCACCTGCTGGTACTCCACCGCCACCGGTGCGTACGACCCCGAGCTTCTCGAACTGCTGGGTCTGGACCCCGCATTGCTGCCCGAGGTGGCCACAACCGGAGCGGCCCGGGCCGGTTCACTGACCGCCGAGGTGGCACAGACTCTGGGGCTGCCGGCCGGGATCGCCGTGGCGGCGGGCACCGGGGACAACATGAGCGCCGCGGTCGGCCTCGGTCTGGGCGGTGCCGGACTGCTGGACCACCCCGTGCTCAGCCTCGGCACCTCGGGTACGGTCTTCGCCGCCTCCGGGGCCCGGCCCGCATCGGCGGCGCTCTCCGGTTTCGCCGCGGCGGACGGTACCTACCTCCCGCTGGCCTGCACGCTCAACTGCACGCTCGCCGTGGACAAGGTCGCCGCCCTGCTCGGCCTGGACCGCAACGACACGGCACCCGGCGGTGAGGCGGTACTCCTCCCCTACCTCGACGGCGAACGCACCCCCGACCTGCCCACGGCCTCCGGCCTGCTCACCGGCCTCCGGCACGACACCACCCCGCAGCAACTCCTCGGCGCCGCCTACGAAGGCGCGGTCGTCACCGTGCTGCGCGCCCTCGACGAACTGCTGCGGGCCTGCGGGCTCGACCCGGCCGACCCCGAGGTGGCCGCCCGGCCGCTCCGTCTGATCGGCGGCGGCGCGCAGGGGCACGCCTGGGTGGAGACGGTGCGACGGCTTTCCGGACGCCCCGTCGTCGTGCCCGGCAGCGGCGAACTGGTGGCGCTGGGCGCGGCCGCACTCGCCCAGGCTGCGGCCACCGGCCAGGACCCGGTCGCGATCGCCACCGGATGGGACACCGGTGACGACACCCAACTGCCGCCCGTCGAAAGGGACACGAAGACCTGGGAGCGGGTCGGCTCGGTCCTGGAGCGGGCCGCGGAGCCACTGCTGGGCGGGCTCAAGTAGCGCGGCGACACCGCGCGTTCACCGGGTGGTGCAGCCCCCGGTCACGCATTTGTCGCCAATCGCCGGACGGGCTCGATCGCCGGTTTGGGGATGCCATGTGATCTTCACTAGTATCCGGCGATGATCATAAGACGAAGGCTGACGGTCGGGGTGGGCATTCTGCTTGCCACCCTGACCGCCGGCCTCGGCACGGCCCTCCCCGCCGCCGCCGACGAAGCCCCCACCAAAGCCTCCCCCAAGGTCGAGCTGGTACTCGACGTCAGCGGCTCCATGCGGACCCGTGACATCGACGGCCAGTCCCGGATGACCGCGGCGAAGCAGGCGTTCAACGAGGTCCTGGACGCGGTGCCCGAGCAGGTGCAGCTCGGCATCCGGACCCTCGGCGCCGACTACCCGGGCGACGACCGGAAGGTCGGCTGCAAGGACACCCAGCAGCTCTACCCGGTCGGCCCGCTCGACCGCACCGAGGCGAAGACCGCGGTCGCGACCCTGGCCCCCACCGGCTGGACCCCGATCGGCCCGGCCCTGCTGGGCGCAGCCGACGACCTCGAGGGCGGCGACTCCACCCGCCGGATCGTCCTGATCAGCGACGGCGAGGACACCTGCGGCCCGCTCGACCCGTGCGAGGTGGCACGCGACATCGCGGCCCGCGGCATCCACCTCGTCATCGACACACTGGGCCTGGTGCCGAACGCGAAGATCCGCCAGCAGCTCACCTGCATCGCCGAGGCGACCGGCGGGACGTACACGGCCGTCCAGCACACCGATGAACTCTCCGACCGGGTCACCCAGTTGGTGGACCGGGCGGCCGAGCCCGTCGTCACCCCGGTGGCGACCGAGGGGGCGGACAGCTGCTCCGCCGCCCCGCAGCTCAAGGCGGGTCTCTACACCGACCGCGAGAAGCTCGGCGAACACCGCTGGTACCGGGTGGATGTGCTGCCGGGTCAGGAGCTGCGCGCCTCGGTGAGTGTGTCGGCGGACCGAGCCGTCAACAACGACTACGGCGTGCTGCTGCGCGCGGTCACCGTGCACGGCCGCGAGATCGTCAGAGGATCGGAGTCCGGCACCGGCCGCACCGACGCGATCTCGTCCGGCCTGCGCTACCCCAAGCCCGAGCAGGACGGCACGGACGGCACGGACGAGCCGGCCGCGGAGACCGTCTGCCTCCAGCTCAGCAACTCCTTCTCGGCCCCCGCCTCCGTGAAGACCTCGCCGGGCATGCCGGTCGAGCTGACCGTCGACGTGGTGGACGCGCCGGACGACGCGGCCGACGCCGCCGCGTTCGGTCTCGGCCGCGGCTGGTGGCTGCTGGGCGTACTCGTCCTGACCGGACTGATCGCGGGCCTGCTCCTCGGCTGGATCTCGCGCTGGCGCATCGCCGTATGGAGGACCAACTGATGGTGCGTGCAAGACGAGTACTCGCGGGTGCGCTGCTGGCCGGGTTCGCCCTGCTGACGTCGGCGGGGGCGGCCGCGGCCGACGACCCGTCCGCGAGCCCGAGCCCGAGCGCGTCCGACGGCGGTACGGGTCCCACCGAGGCGGGCACCACATTCCGTACCGCCACGGCGATCCTGCAGAACCAGCGCGCCACCGCCGGGGCGTCCACGGGTGACTACCTGTACTGGGTGTTCCCCGCCGACGCGGGCCAGCGAGCCACCGTCAAGGCGACGGTCACCCTGCCCGAGAGCGCCACCCGGCACGGCGTGTCGACCTGGCAGGTCGATGTGTACGACGGGCTGCGGCGTCGGCAGGCCTGCATGTACGGCCACCAGACGAGGAAGGCGGCTGCGGACGCGTCGACGGTCGAACTCTCCTGCGTCCTGCGGACCGTCCGTGCCTGGTCCGAGCCGTGGGCCGACGACCCGCTGCCGGGCAGCTACTACGTACGCCTCACCGTCGTCGATCTGCCGTCGGCCGATCTCGGGCAGCCGGTGCGGACCGAGGTCGAGGTGACGGCGGCCGAAAGGGGCGGAGCCCACGACGTCGACGGCGCGCTGAGCGAGCCGCTGGTGCCCGGGGCGTCCTCCGTGCGGCAGACGTCCGGCGACGCGCCCTCGGGCGACGAGTCCACGACCCGGGTGTCGCTCGGCAGTGAGCCGGACGACGGCTGGGCATCCGGCTGGTGGACGGACCGCTGGATCTGGACCGTCGGCGGTGGCGTCCTCGGCGCGCTCGCGGCCGTGTTCGGCTACTCCCTGACCCGCGGCAGCGGCCGCCCGTCCCGGGTCCCGCCGGGCGTCTGACCGCCCTTCGGCCGCGCTCCGGCCCACTCTGCGGCGCCTTCGCCCCTCATTTCCGGGGCGGGGGCGCCGTGGCGCGACAGGCCGACATGACGGAGTCCGCCGAGGAGATGGGCGCGGAACGTGGGGTCGCGGTACGCCTCGCGGGTGTGCCCGAGCGCGGTGTAGAAGACCCGGGCGCCGGCATGTTCATGGGTCCAGACGAGGGGATGGTCGGCTCCCATGCCGCCGCCCTCGTACGTGGACTCGTCGGCGCGGGCGAGCACTCGCACACTGCCCCGCGGGTTCGCCCGGAAGTCGTACCACTCGTCGGTGAACTCCCAGGTGGCACCGAGATGCGCGGTCGCCGGGTGACCGTGGTCCTCGACGATCACCGTTCCCGGCTGGAGGGCGGGATGGCGGTCGAACCTGGCTCCGAGGAGTTCGCCGTAGAACGGCCAGTCGTACTCCGTACAGGCTGCGGCGTGCACCCCCATGAAGCCGCCGCCCGCAGCGCAGTACGCCCGAAGTCCGGTGCGCCCGGCACGGGTGAGGACTTCCCCGCTGGTGGAGAGGAACACCACGGCGGCGTAGCCGGCGAGCCCGCTCTCGAAGACGTCCGGCGCCTCTGTCGCGTCGACGGCGAAGCCGTGCCCGGTACCGAGTTCACGGAACGCGGTGACTGCGTCGGGGATCGAGTCGTGCCGGTAGGCGGTGGTACGGGTGAAGACGAGGATCTTCGGAAGGCTGCGCGACGCCATCACATGCTCCGGAGGCCGGCTCGGGCGGGACGCCCCTCATCATGCCCGCCGGACGATCACGATTTCACCGGCTCACGGACCAGGCCGGGGACGGTCGGATCCAGCTGGTGGAACGGGACTTGTGCGATTCGTTCCACCAGGATTCGCTTGTCCCATGCAGCGAACGGTCTCTTCGTACCACCATGCGCATGACCACGCATCCCACCGACCGGGCACGCTCGATCACCGTTACCGGGGCGAGCACCCGGTGCGCACCCTCGGCTATCTTCTGCGCCCCGACCGTCGACGCATCGCGGTCGCCGCTGCCGTCTTCGTCGTCAAGCACAGCCCTGTGTGGCTGCTTCCGCTGATCACGGCGAACATCATCGACGTGGTCGTCCAGCACCGGCCCGAACGGGAGCTGTGGCTCAACGCGGGCGCGCTGCTGTGCGTGCTCCTCCTCAACTACCCGATGCATCTGCTCTACGTACGCTGCCTCGGCGGCAGCGTCCGCCGGATGGGCACCGCCCTGCGCGACGCACTCTGCCGCCGCATGCAGCAGCTGTCCATCGGCTACCACTCACGGACGAGCGCGGGCGTTCTCCAGGCCAAGGTGGTCAGGGATGTGGAGAGCGTCGAGCAGATGGTGCAGCAGTCCGCCGACATGGGGCTGGCCGCCGTCATCACGCTGATCGGTGGGCTCACCGTCATCGCCGTCCGTGTCCCGTCGTTCCTGCCGGTGTTCCTGGTGGTCGTCCCGGCGGCCGCCCTGCTGGTCATGCGGCTGCGGGCCCGGTTGCGGAGCCACAACGAGTCGTTCCGCCAGGAGGTGGAGCAACTGTCCGCCCGGGTGAGCGAGATGACCAGCCTGATTCCGATCACCCGCGCCCACGGCCTGGAGCGCACGGCGCTCGGCCGCGTCGACGGTTCGCTGCGCCAGGTCTTCACGGCCGGCCTGCGCCTCGATCTGCTCAACGGCCGCTTCGGAGCGCTCGCCTGGATCCTGCTGAACTCGCTCGGCGTGGCCTGCCTGGCGGGATCGGCCCTGGTCGCGTACCACGGCTGGCTTCCCATCACGGCGGGCGACGTGGTGATGCTGAGCGCCTTCTTCACCACGCTCACCGGATCGATGACCACGCTGCTCAGCCTCGCGCCGATCATCAGCAAGGGGCTGGAGTCGGTGCGTTCGGCCGGCGAGGTCCTTGAGGCTCCGGACCTGGAGAGCAACGCGGGCAAGGACCGGGTCGACGAGGTGCAGGGCCGTATCGACTTCGAGGGGGTCGGCTTCGGTTACGAGGGAGTGGACAGCCCCGCTGTCGAGGACTTCACCCTGTCGGCGCGCCCCGGCGAGACGGTCGCTCTGGTCGGCGCCTCGGGGGCAGGCAAGTCGACGGTGCTGAACCTCCTCATCGGCTTCATCCGCCCGACGTCGGGCCGCATCCTGCTGGACGGCACCGACATGGCCACGCTGGATCTGCGCAGCTACCGCCGGTTCCTGTCCGTCGTACCACAGGAGTCCATCCTGTTCGAGGGCACCATCAGGGAGAACGTCACCTATGGCATGGGCGAAACCGACGAACATACGGTCCGTCAGGCCTTGCGGGACGCGAACGCGCTCGACTTCGTCGAGGACCTGCCCGACGGCCTCTCGACGGTCGTCGGAGAACGCGGGGCGCGGCTCTCGGGCGGCCAGAAGCAGCGGCTCGCCATCGCCCGCGCGCTGATCCGCGATCCCCGGGTACTGATCCTGGACGAGGCGACATCGGCCCTGGACACCCGCTCGGAGGCCCTGGTGCAGGAGGCGCTCGCCCGGCTGATCCACGGCCGCACGGTCTTCGTCGTCGCCCACCGGCTCTCCACCATCCGGGCGGCGGACCGCATCGTGGCCATGGACCGGGGCCGGATAGCCGAGGTGGGGACCCATGAGGAGCTGATGGGGCGGGGCGGGGTGTACGCGGGGTTGCAGCCGGCGAGGTCCGCGTAGGGCGTGCCGGGCGAGCACGGCACGCCCGACCACACTCCCGTAACACGGCACGGTTACCCTCGACAACTCACGTACTCCATAAGGAAGATGAGCTTTCACGTCCATCGGCCACCGTGGAGTCCAGCCATGTCGCCGCGTACCGGATCCGGGTACGCCACCAGCGAGCGGAGACCTTTCATGTCCACGGAGACCGGCCCGGCCGTCGATGCCGAGCCGCGCGGCCACGTTCCCGTACCGGGCCCCAAAGGGCTGCCGTTTCTCGGGAATCTGCCGCAGTTCGGGAAGAACCCGCTGGCGTTCTTCGAGCGGCTGCGCGGGTACGGGGACATGGTCAGCTGGCGCTTCGGCCCCAACTCCTGCGTGTTCATAGCGGATCCGGAGTGCATAGGCGAACTGCTCACCGAGACGGAACGCACCTTCGACCAGCCGGCGCTGGGCATCGCGTTCCGCACCGTGATGGGCAACGGTGTGGTGGTGGCGCGCGGTCCGGACTGGCGGCGGAAGCGGTCGCTGGTGCAGCCGTCGGTACGGCCGAAGCAGGTGCGGTCGTACGCGGCGACGATGGCGGGCAGCACGGTGGAGCTGGCGGACACCTGGTCCGGCGGTGAACGCATCGACATCAAGCGGGAGATGGCTGCGCTGACGCAGCGGATCGCCGTCCGCACCATCTTCGGGGTGGACACCCCGGCGGACGCCGAGGCGATGGGCCGGGCGATGGATGTCGCCCAGCAGGAGATCGGCAAGGAGTTCAGCGGCATCGGCGCGCTGCTCCCCGACTGGGTACCGACGCCGGGCCGGTCCAGGATCAAGAAGGCCGCCGCGGTCATCGACGCCGAGGTGGGCCGGGTCGTGGCCCGGCACCGCGACGGGGACGGCGAGCGCCCCGATCTGCTGAGCCGGCTGCTGACCGCGGTGGACGAGAACGGCGCGCAGCTCACCGACGAGGAGATCCGCGACGAGACCGTCACCCTCTACATCGGCGGGCACGAGACCACCAGCTCCACCCTGGTCTGGGCGTGGTACCTGCTGTCCCGCAACCCGCAGGCGCGCGCCGCGCTCACCGAGGAGCTGGACCGGGTGCTCGGCGACCGGGAGCCGGAGTTCGACGACTACGCGCGACTGACGTACACCCAGGCTGTGGTCAAGGAGACGCTGCGGCTGTACCCGACGATCTGGCTGGTGACCGGGGTCGCCAAGGAGGGGGCACGGATCGGCGGCGTGGACATGCCGAAGGGCACCAGGGTGTGGACGAGCCAATGGGCGACGCACCGCGACGAGCGGTGGTTCCCGGAGCCGGAGGAGTTCCGTCCGGAGCGCTGGGACGCCGAGAGCGGCGACGACATGGCGGAGTACGCCTGGTTCCCGTTCGGCGGCGGCCCCCGGGTCTGCCTCGGTACGCGGTTCGCGATGGTCGAGGCGGTGCTGATCCTGGCGGTACTGGCGCGCCGGTTCGAACTGGAGGTGGACGCGGGCGACGTCAACCCCGTGCCCACGCTGACACTCCAGCCGGACCGGGATGTCATGGCGACGGTACGGGCCCGGTAGTCCGCCGGGAGCGTGTCCGTATGGCGGAACGGTCGCGGGCGCGGTGTGCAACCGCCTTCCGCCGTACGGCATCCTCGTGCTGAACGAGTAGTCCGGCCCCGGACTCCGTGGGTGATCACGCCGGTGCGGGGCCGTACCTGACGGCGGAGGATGCGGAACCCGATGACTGACAACTCCGAGATGGTGGCCTTCGTCCGGGCGCGCCTGGCCGAGGAGGAACAGGTTGCGCGAGCGGCCGGCAGCCAGAGTTGGCGGTGCCCGGCCGAGACGCCGGGGGAGGTCCATGACCGGACCGGCGCCATCGCGTTCAGCCTGCGGACCCATGGTTACGACGATCACATCGCCCTGCAGGACCCCGCGCGCACGCTCCGCCGCGTCGAGACGAGCAGGGTCCTGCTGGACGAGTACGAAGAGGTCGCCGCCCTGGACACCGACCGCCCCCACCACGACTTCGCCTCCGGCCGCGCGGTCGGACTGGGCTTCGTGGTACGGCAGATGGCCGCGGAGGACGCCGGGCACCCCGATTACCAGGCGAAGTGGCTGCCGCGGTTCACCCAGTGACCAAGAGTCCCTGCGACGGGGCGCCACCGGTCATGCCGGGGGACCGGCCGGCTCCCCCCGCCCCTGCGCTCACCCGCCGAAGGTTCGCAGCCCTCACAGCGGGCAGGCCGCAACCGGACGGCAGATACTGATCTGGTCCGTCCGCATCAGACCTTCGCCGGGACACCGGCCACCCTGCCGCAATCAGGCCGTCGAGCAACCGGGAGCAACACCATGCGTCTCCGCCGCCCTCCGACCTTCGCGTTCACCGTCCCGGCCGCGGCAGCGGCCGCCGTGTTGCTGGCCGCCACCAGCGCTTCGGCCGCGGTCGTCACCCCGCACTCGGCGGGGCTCAGCCGGCTCGGCACATGTCAGGAGAAGGCCCTCGGTGTGAAGGCGGCGCCCGGTGGCCCGGAGAACGTGGTGCACATCAGCGTCACCAACCACGGCCGTTCCAGTTGTGTCGTGGACAGGATTCCGACGATCACTTTCGCCGGGCTCGACGGCTCCGCCCAGACCGTGCCGCCCGCCGAGAGCGGCCCGTACACCCTCGCGCGCGGCGGACGGGCGTACGCCGCCCTCCGCACCGCGGACCCGGCGAGTACCGAGGGACATTTCGTCGGCACCCTGAGCGTGTCGGCCGATCCCTCGCACTACGGGGTCACCTTCGGCGCGGCCGTCGTGGGCATGCCGCAGGGGATCCACGTGTGGGAGCCGATCACCACGCTCTGGCACGGGTCGGCGGCGGCCGCCACCTCGGCGCTGGCGGACGCCCTGGGGTGAGGGCTGTCCCGCCGGTGTGCCCTCACCCCGCCCCCGTGGCGCGGGTGGGCTGAGGGCACGTCCGTGCAGGCGTCGCGCGTCCCTCAGACCGCCGCCACCACCACCGTCCCCGCTCCCTGCCCCGTCGCCCCGGCCTCCTCCACGATCACGCGGTACGGACGGTCCGTCCCCTCGGCCGTGACCCGTGTCGAGCCTGAGGCGCTGTCCCGTACGACCCGGAAGGCCGCCGCAGCGGTGCCCGTCAGGTCCACCAACGTGACAACCGTGTCGGTCGTCGAGGGCGCCGGGCCGAAAGCCCGCAGCGTCAGGCCGTCCAGCCAGTCGCCGTCCGGGCGCTGGTCGTCCGCGCCCCACGGGAGTACCGCGCCGGGGCGGACCAGGAGCGGAAGGCTGTCGAAACCGTGCGTCTCGTGGCGCCAGGCCGGTCCGGTGACCGTTTCGCCGGTCAGGAGGTGGGTCCAGGTGCCTTCGGGGACGTAGTACTCGACCTGGCCGTCCTCCGTGAAGACGGGGGCCACCAGCAGGTCCGGCCCGAGCATGTACTGGCGGTCCAGCATGCGGGTGGTCGGGTCGGCGGGGAACTCCAGCAGCATCGGCCGCATCATCGGGATGCCCGTGCGGTGGGCCTCGGCTGCCACCCCGTACAGGTACGGCATGAGGCGGTGCTTGAGAAGGGTGAACTTCCGGGCAACGTGCACGGCCTCGTCGCCGAACGCCCACGGCACGCGGTACGACACATTGCCGTGCAGCCGGCTGTGCGAGGAGAGCAGGCCGAAGGCGAGCCACCGCTTGAACACCGCGGGGTCGGGGGTGCCCTCGAAGCCGCCGATGTCATGGCTCCAGAAGCCGAAGCCGGACAGCGACAGCGACAGACCACCGCGCAGCGACTCCGCCATCGCGGTGAACGAGGCGAAGCAGTCGCCGCCCCAGTGGACCGGGAACTGCTGGCCGCCCGCTGTCGCCGACCGGGCGAAGAGCACCGCTTCACCGTGGCCGCGCTCCTTCTCCAGGAGTTCGAAGACGGTGCGGTTGTAGATCTGCGCGTAGTAGTTGTGCATCCGCTCCGGGTCGGAGCCGTCGTGCCAGACGACATCTGTCGGCACCCGCTCGCCGAAGTCCGTCTTGAAGCAGTCGACGCCCTGGTCGAGAAGGACCCGCAGCTTGGCTTCGTACCACTCGCGGGCGGCCGGATTGGTGAAGTCGACGAGTGCCATGCCGGGCTGCCACAGGTCCCACTGCCAGATGTCGCCGCCGGGACGGCGCACCAGATAGCCGTGCTCGGCGCCCTCCGCGAAGAGCGGTGACTTCTGGGCGATGTACGGGTTGATCCACATGCTGATGCGCAGTCCGCGTTCCTTGAGCCTGGTCAGCATGCCGGCCGGGTCGGGGAAGACGTCCGGGTCCCACTGGAAGTCCGACCACTGGTATTCGCGCATCCAGAAGCAGTCGAAGTGGAAGACGGACAGCGGGATGTCCCGCTCCGCCATGCCGTCGACGAACGAGGTGACGGTCTCCTCGTCGTACGAGGTGCAGAACGAGGTGGTCAGCCAGAGGCCGAACGACCAGGCCGGGGGCAGCGCCGGCCGGCCGGTGAGGGCGGTATAGCGGGCGAGGATGTCCTTCGGCGTCGGCCCGGCGACGATGTAGTACTCCAGTGACTGGTCCTCGACGCTGAACTGCACCTGGCCGACCGACTCCGAGCCGATCTCGAAGGACACCTTGCCGGGGTGGTTGACGAAGACGCCGTAGCCGCGCGAGGAGAGGTAGAACGGGATGTTCTTGTAGGCCTGGTCGCTGCTGGTGCCGCCGTCCGCCTGCCAGATGTCGACGGTCTGGCCGTTCTTGACGTACGGAGTGAAGCGCTCGCCGAGTCCGTAGACGTTCTCGCCGACGTCCAGGGCGAGTTGGGCGATCATGTGGTGTGCGCCGTCGGGGGTGGCGGCGAAGGCGGTGCCCTTGCTGTCCACTGCCGTCAGGCGGCGGCCCTCTGCGTCGAGGAAGGTCATGCCCCACGGTCCGTCGCCGTCCATGCGCAACGTCAGCGGGCCGCTGGTCAGTTCGGTGACCGGGCCGTCCCGACGGGTGCTTGCGGCGGCCGTGGCGGTGTCGAGTCCGGGGAACTCGAAGTCCGGTCCGTGGTTGACCTTGCCGGCGTGATGGGTGGTGCGTACGCCGATGATCCCTTCGGCCGGGGAGAAGCAATCGACGGTGATGAGTGGGGTGTTGAGGGTGTCGCCGCGCTGGTGTACCTGCTTGACCGCGGCGTAGGCGGTGAACTGGTCGGCGTCGACCCGCAGGTCGCGGATCTCGGTCGCGTAGCAGGCGCGGACGCCCTCTCGCATGAGCCAGAAGCCGTCGGTGAACTTCATGAGGACTCCTTGCCGGGGGCAACTGGACGGAGGTGAGAGTCAGGACGTGGATACGGCGGGGTCACTCGGTTGCTCCCGTGAAAGCGATTCGGGCCAGACGGACCGCGCCCCGCAGCGCGACCTGTACGTCCCGCACGCCGGAGGCGGTCAGCGGTGTCTCGTGGCCGCGGTAGTCGTAGGGGCCGTCGGTGGCGGGGATGTCGACGGTTGTCGTGCGGCCGTCGACCGTGATCTCCACGGAGCCCTCCCCCGCGGCGGATACCTCGACGGTGCGGGTTCCGGCCGCGAAGTCGCAGCTGTGGAAGAGGAGTTCGTTCTCGGGGGCGGTGGCGGTGACGGCGTCGCCGTCCGTCTTCGTGCGGTCGACGATCTCGGTGCCGTGCTGCTCGTCGTAGTCGGCCGCTTCGAGTCCGTGGTGCAGGACGGGGCGGGGGCCGGACGGTTCGCCGTCGACCGTGACGACGGCGGTGAGCCTGATGTCCGCGGCGGAGGCTCCGGCCCGGACTTCGTACGCCCCGGGTTCGACGGTCCAGCGGCTGTGCGCCACGTCCCAGTGGCCGAGTTCGGTCACCGGGACGGCGAACTCGATGCGCTGCCCGGCACCGGGCGCGAGGTGCAGGCGCCGGTGGCCGACGAGCTGACGCAGGGGCCGGACGACGGAGGGTGCCGGCGCTCGTACGTAGAGCTGGGCGACCTCGTCGGCGGCGACGACGCCGGAGTTGGTGACGGTCACCGACACGCGCAGCCGGTCGCCGTCGAGCTCGGCCGTCAGCCCGGAGTAGGTGAACGCGCTGTACGACAGTCCGTGGCCGAACGGGTAGAGCGGCGTGCCCTCGTAGTAGAGGTACGTCTGCCGTGAGCCGATGATGTCGTAGTCGAGCAGGCCGGGCAGCTCCGCGTCGGAGGTGTACCAGGTCTGCGGGAGCCGGCCGGCCGGGGAGACGTCGCCGGACAGGATCCGGGCGAGCGCGGTCCCGGCCGCCTGGCCGCCGTGCGCGGTCCAGAGCAGGGCGGGGAGCACGGCCGCGGCCTCGGTGAGTGCGTACGGGTAGGCGGAGGTGACCGCCAGCACGGTGCGCGGGTTCGCGGCCTGCGCGGCGCGCCAGAGGCGTTCCTGGTGGGCGGGCAGGTCGAGGGTGGTGCGGTCCTCGGTCTCGCGGCCGTTGATGTGCGGGTCGTTTCCGACGACGACGATCACGGTGTCGGCGCCTGCGGCCGCGCGGGCGACGGCGTCCTCGCCGCGCTCGACGACCTCGATCTCGAAGACGGTGGCGGCCGGCCCGGCGCCCGTCCCGGCGTGTCCGGAACTTTTTTCGTCCACCCCGGCAACCTTTACGCCGTCGGCGGCAACCGAGACGTACCCACCCGTTCCGATGTGCACAAGGCGGTGCCCCCCGGCGTGACCTTCCACCTTCTCCCAGCGGAATGTCTCCTGGACGATCCAGCCGCCGGGTTCGTCCGCGGACGCGCGTACATAACCGTCCTCGGCGACCGACAGATATCGGCCGTCGGGGTCCCGCAGGGTGAGCACACCGTTGCCCCAGTCGACGAGCGCCAGCTCGGACGGGGTGTCGCCGCACGTCAGCGGCGGAAGGTCGGTGCGGCCGGCGAGGAGCGCCGGGTCGAGGGCGCCTTCCGCGCCCTGGCCGGTGCCGGTGCCGGCGTTGGCATCGGGGATCTGCAGCCAGCCCGCCGCGCACTTCAGGCGGATCAGGTCGGCGCCCTCCGCGAAGGTCACCCGGTCCGCGCCGAACCGGATCCGCACTCCGTCGAGCGGGGTGGACCGGTGGATCAGCGTGCCGCTGTACCAGTCGAGCTTGCAGGCGTCGGCGAGCAGGCCGACGACCGCGATCGTCCCGGGCGCCCCGGGGTCGAGCGGCAGCAGACCGTCGTTCTTCAGCAGGACCACGGCCTGTTCGGCGGCCTCCTGGGCGAGCGCCCGGTGTTCGGCCGTGTCGAAGGCGGTGGTGTCCGCGTACGGGTCGAGGCCGGGGTCGAACTCCCCCAGCGAGTAGCGCAGTTCGAGCAGGCGGCGGACGGCGGTGTCGATGTCGGTCTCGTCGAGGAGGCCCTGCTCCAGTGCGCGGCGGATGCGGCCGGTCATCACGGTGGAGTCCTGGCCGTGGTCGGTGAAGCTGTCGACTCCGGCCTTCAGCGCTGCGGCCGTGGCCTCTTCGTGGGTGTCGAAGTAGTGCTCGGAGTCGACCAGGTTGGACGGCGCCCCGGCGTCGGAGCAGACCACGAGCGACTGCTCGGTCCAGCGTCGCAGTTGTTGGGACAGGAGCGGCGAGACATGGTTGGGCCGCCCGTTGACCAGGTTGTAGGCGGGCATGACCCCTGCGACCGCGCCCGCACGCACGGCGTCGCGGAACGCCCGGAGGTCGTACTCGTGCAGCACCCTCGGGCGGACCGACGAGGAGGAGGTGTCCCGGTCGGTCTCGTTGTTGTGGGCGAGCCAGTGCTTGAGCACCGGGGCGGTGCGCCAGTAGTGCGGGTGGTCGCCGCGCAGTCCGCGGGTGTATGCGACGGCGATCGCGGAGGTCAGGGCGGCGTCCTCCGCGTACCCCTCCTCGCCGCGCCCCCACAGCGGATGGCGCAGCAGATTCACGGTCGGGGCCCAGACGTTGAGCCCGACCCGGTCGTCCTTGGCCCGCTTGGCGCGGACCTCGTTGCCGACCGCCTCGCCGACCCGGCGCACGAGGTCGTCGTTCCAGGTGGCGCCCAGGCCGACGGCCTGCGGGAAGACGGTCGCGGGACCCATCCAGGCCACGCCGTGCAGTCCCTCCTGGCCGGTCCGGAAGGCACCGATCCCGAGCCGGTCGACCGCGGGTGCGAACTGGTGCAGCATCGCGATCCGCTCGTCGAGGGTGAGCCGCTGAAGCAGATCGTCGATGCGCCGGGCGAAGGGCAGTTGCGGGTCGCGGAAGGGCTGCGGTTGTTCCGTCACGTGCGGGTCCCCTTGGAGAGGTGGGAGGTTTTGCGAGGTCCGGGCCTGCTGAGGATCCGTCCAGGCCCCGGAAGATCTTTCGAAGCGCTTCGATGCTCTGCGTCAACCCCTGCGGGTGTCAAGGGTGCAGCCTCGCCATTCACGGTCAACCGGGCTCGATCACACCGGGAAACGGTTCGGAAACAGGTCGGAGGAATCTGGAAACGGACTCTTGTGCCTCCGGGACCCTTCACTTAATCTCGCTGCAACATCGAAGCGCTTCGACAGAGTTTCGATGGGGTGCCGGTCGCCCGCAATCTCCTTGATCTGCCGGGACGGTGACGCGTTCTGTCACCGTGTCACCTTCTCGTTGAACCGCTTCACCTCGGCCGGTTCAGCCGGTTCCACCGGTCCGTCCGGTTCCACCGGCCCATCCGGCTCAGCCAGTAACGCCCCACCTCAGACACAGGAGCCGAACGGCGGTCGCCCGCCGCGTGTCGTCCTGGTGCGCCTCGAAGGGTTGACGCAATGACGCCGAATTCCTCCCCCGCCTCCACCGCCCCGAGCCGACGGAGCTTCCTCGCTTCGAGCGCTGTCGCCGCGGTCGCCGTGGCCGGCGGGGTGCCGCTGCTCGCCGCCTGCGGCGGCGGCTCCGGTTCCGGGAGCAAGGAAGGTACGACGACGGGCAAGGCGCTCAAGAAGGTCCTGCCGAACTACGTCCCGTCGAACCTGGTCCAGCCCGACGTGGCGGGCGTCAACGGTTCGAGCCCCGGTTTCACCGAGCTGCCCGACCCGCTGGCCACCTCGGTGAAGTCCGCACCGGGCAAGGGTTCCGCGTTCCGCATCATGACTCCGCTGTGGGGCACCGTCCCGAAGAAGAACAACCCGTACTACACGGCCGTGAACAAGGCGGTCGGCGCGACGCTGAACTTCGACCCGCAGGACGGCAACACGTACCAGGACAAGATCGGCGCGGTCCTCGCCGGCTCCGACATCCCGGACGTCGTGACCATCCCCGGCTGGAACATGCAGGGCCAGATCCGCAACGCGATCACCGCCAAGTTCGCCGACCTGAGCCCGTACCTGGCCGGTGACGCGATCAAGAAGTACCCGAACCTGGCGAACATCCCGACCGGCGCCTGGCAGTACTCCGTCTTCGGCGGCAAGCTCCGCGGTCTGCCCATGCCGCAGCCGATCCTCGGCAACGCGATCTTCTACCGCAAGGACCTGATCGGCTCCGGCGCCGTCCCGGGCAGCGCCGCCGACCTGCTGGCCTTCGGCAAGGAGTACACGGACGCGAAGAAGAAGGTCTGGGCCTTCGACGACCTGTGGACCTGCATCCAGAAGATCTTCGGGCTGCTGCCCGACGCCCCGCACTACTGGAAGCTGGAGAACGGCAAGCTCGTCCACAAGATCGAGACGCAGGAGTACCGCGAGGCGCTCGCCTTCGCCCGCAAGCTCCACGACGGCGGTTACGTCCACCCGGACGCCGAGGCCGGCAAGGACGCCGACTCCAAGATCCGCTTCACCGGCGGACGTGTCCTGATGTACAACGACGGCACCGGCGGCTGGAAGGGCATGGTCACCGAACAGGCCGCCGCCAACCCGAAGTTCGACATGCAGGCGCTGGACTTCTTCAACCAGGACGGCGGAAAGCCGGTCCTGTGGCAGGACGACCCGGCCGGCATCTTCACCTTCCTCAGCAAGACGCTGCCGAAGGCGAAGATCGAGGAGTTCCTCGGCATCGCCGACTTCGCCGCGGCGCCGTACGGCACCAAGGAGTTCATGCTCACCAACTACGGCGTGCAGGACACCCACTACACGATCAAGGACGGGGTGCCGACCTTCACCCCACAGGGCATCCAGGAGGCCCAGCCCTCCACCTTCCTGTTCCTCGCCTCGCCTCCGCACACCATCGCCTTCCCGGACGAGCCGCAGCTGGTGAAGGACTACGCGGGATGGATGGCCCGGCAGGCCCCGAACGTCAAGAAGCCGCTCTTCTTCGGCATGCAGATCGTCGAACCGCAGCGGTACGCCTCCCTGTACACGCCCTTCGACGACCTGCAGAAGGACATCCGGCGCGGCCGCAAGAAGGTCAGCGACGTCGACGCCGCGGTCACCACGTGGAAGAACAGCGGCGGCGACAAGCTGCGCGATTGGTACCAGGACATTCTCGACAAGAACGGCTCCGGCAACTGACGCGTACGACGGACACGGACCCGTACGTACGACAGCGAGACGGCCGCCGGGCACAGGGATCCCGGCGGCCAGGGCGGAGAGCACGACATGGGGAGCACACGGTGAAGCCACGGGCCACGGTTGCGACCGAGACGGACCGAGCGGCCGACCGGGCGACGGGCCCGATCGGCGACGACGGGAGCGGGGACAGCAGGAGCGGGGACGGCAGCAGCGCCGCAGGCGGCAGGGAGAGCAGCAGGAAGCCCCGAGCCGCGGGCAGGACTCCACCGGCGGCAGGCGGCATCACCTGGCGCCTGCGCCTGCGTCGGGACCGCACGCTGGTCCTGATGACGCTGCCCGCCATCGCTCTGCTGCTGATCTTCAACTACATACCGCTGCTCGGAAACATCGTGGCCTTCCAGGACTACGACGTGTACGACCTGGGCATCACCGGCAGCCCCTTCGTCGGCTTCGACAACTTCACCCGGATCTTCGAGGACTACCGCTTCTGGCAAGTCCTCATCAACACGCTGGTCATCTTCCTGACCCAGCTGCTCCTCTTCTTCCCCATCCCGATCGCGATCGCCCTGCTGCTCAACACGATCATGAGCGCGCGGGTACGGGCCTGGGTGCAGGCCGTCGTCTATCTGCCGCACTTCTTCTCCTGGGTGCTCGTCGTCACCGTCTTCCAGCAGATGTTCGGCGGGGCCGGCCTGGTCGCGCAGTGGATGCGCGAACACGGCCACGAGGGCTTCGACCTGATGACCAATGCGAGCTTCTTCAAGTTCCTGGTCACCGCACAGGCCGTGTGGAAGGACGCCGGGTGGGGCGTGATCGTCTTCCTCGCCGCGCTCGCCGCCGTCAACACCGATCTGTACGAGGCGGCGGCCGTCGACGGTGCGGGGCGCTGGCGCCGCATGTGGCACGTCACACTGCCCGCGCTGCGTCCGGTCATCGCCCTGCTGCTCGTCCTCCGGGTCGGCAGTGCGCTCAACCTCGACTTCGAGCAGATCCTGCTCCAGCGCGACCAGGTCGGTCCGGGCGCTTCCGAAATCCTCGACACCTACATCTGGTGGACGGGCATCAAGACCGGTGACTTCGGCTACGCGGCCGCCGCCGGAATCTTCAAGGGACTGTTCAGCGTCGCCATGGTGCTGGGTGCGAACAAGGTCGCTCACATGCTGGGCGAGCAGGGGGTGTACTCCAAGAAATGACGACTCTCCTGGAAACGGACAAGGACAACGGCCGGACGGAGCAGCCCTCCACGGCACCCGAGGAGACACCGCTCCAGCGCGCACTGAGGATCGAGCCGCGCCCCGTGTGGGAGGAGGAGCCCACCAAGGCAGGCCTCGCCTTCAAGGGCTTCGGTCTCGTCGCGATCTGCGCGGTCGTGCTCGTGCCTCTGTGGGTGGTGGTCGTCACCAGCCTCTCCGACACGAAGACGATCAACAATGCGGGAGGTCTGGTCGTCTGGCCGAGGACCGTCACCTTCGTCGCGTACAAGGAGCTGCTCGGCGGCGGGGCCGTCACTCGGGCCGCCATGGTGAGCGTCGGCCTGACCCTCGTCGGTACGGCGTTCAGCATGGTGATCTCGGTGCTCTGCGCGTACGGGCTGAGCCGGCGGGACTCCTTCGCGCACAGCAAACTGCTGATGACGCTGATGGCGACGATGTTCTTCGGCGCCGGGCTCATCCCCACCTATCTGCTGGTCACCGGCATCGGACTGGGCAACAGCTACTGGTCGATGATCCTGCCCAGCGCGATCAGCGTCTTCAACATCCTGGTGCTGCGCGGCTTCTTCATGGACACCGCGCCCGAACTGATCGACGCGGCCCGGATCGACGGCGCGGGCGAGTGGCGGATCCTGCTGCAGATCGTCATGCCACTGTCCCGAGCGGTGATCGCCGTGATCTCGCTGTTCTACGCGGTCGGCTACTGGAGCCAGTGGTTCAACGCGATGCTCTACATCCAGGACAGTGACAAGTACCCGCTCCAGATGATCCTGCGCCAGCTCGTCCTCCAGCACCAGGTCCCGCCGGGCGCCATGGGCGCGGCGGTCAGCAGCGGGGCGATCAACAGTCTCGCCGTGCAGATGGCGGTCATGGTGCTGGCGCTGATCCCGGTCGCGGTGCTGTCGCCGTTCGTCCAGAAGCACTTCCAGAAGGGCATGCTCACCGGCGCCGTGAAGGGCTGATACGCACCACACGCTCCGGAACCCACCGTTTCCTTCGCTCTCTCCCCCTCCTTTCCTCCACCGGAAGGTGTTCGCCATGCGCGCTTCGTCCGCGCCCACGCCCAGTCGTCGCACCGTGCTGGCGGGAGCAGCTGTCGCGGCTGCGGCCGTCGCCCTGCCGGTCGCGGCTCCCGCCGCCGCCCACGCCGCGAGCCGGCGGACGCCCCATGGGGGGCAGAGGGCCCAGGCCCACCGCTGGCGCACGGCGGCGATCGGCGGCACCGGCTTCGTCACCGGTCTGCTGTTCCACCCGTCCATCAAGGGACTGGCCTACGCCCGCACCGACATCGGCGGTGCCTACCGCTGGGACGACACGCAGTCCCGATGGACCGCGCTCACGGACCAGCTGGGCTGGGACGACTGGAACCTGCTGGGCGTCGAGGCGCTGGCCGTCGACCGGGCCCACCCCGACCGGCTGTATCTCGCGCTCGGTACATACGCCCAGTCGTGGGGCGGACCCGGTGCGGTGCTGCGGTCCGAGGACCGGGGGGCGACCTGGGCCCGTACGGATCTCACGGTGCGGCTCGGGGCGAACGAGGACGGCAGGGGCGCCGGTGAGCGGCTGCTCGTCGACCCGTGCGACAGCGAGCGGCTCTGGCTCGGCACCCGCCACGACGGGCTGCTGCGCTCCACGGACCGGGGTGCCACCTGGACGTCGGCCGACTTCCCTGCCACACCGTCGGCGAACGGCCAGGGCATCATGTTCCTCGTCGCCGCGGGCCGGTCGGTGTACGCGGGCTGGGGCGACGGCGGCACGCCCCTCTACCGTACGAACGCCTCCGGCGGCTGGGAGGCGGTGCCCGGTCAGCCGTCCGGCGGTGTCGCGGCGTCGAAGGTACCGATCCGGGCGGCGTACGACACCAACACCCACGCCCTGTACGTCACGTACGCGGACGCACCCGGCCCCAACGGGCAGGCCGACGGCTCGGTGCACCGCCTCGACACGGTCACGGGCAGCTGGACCGATGTCACTCCGGTGGCGCCGAACTCCGGCGCCGGGGACGGTTTCGGGTACGGCGGGGTCGCCGTCGATGCCGGGCGGGCCGGCACGGTGGTCGTCACCACCAACAACCGGTGGTCGCAGATCGACACCCTCTTCCGGTCCACCGACGGCGGCGCCAACTGGACCTCTCTGAAGGACACGGCGGTCCTCGATGTGTCGGAGACGCCGTACCTGCGCTGGGGCGGGGACGCGGCCAAGTTCGGCTGGTGGATCCAGGCCCTGGCCGTCGATCCGTACGACTCGCAGCACATCGTGTTCGGCACGGGCGCCACGATCTTCGGGACGCGCGATCTCGTCCACTGGGCGCCGCAGATCCGCGGCCTGGAGGAATCCGCGGTCAAGTTCCTGATCGCCCCGCCGACTGACGGTGCCCGACTGCTCAGCGGACTGGGCGACATCGGCGTGATGTACCACGAGTCGCTGACCTCGTCCCCGTCGCGCGGCATGGCATCGAACCCGGTCTTCGGTACCGCCACCGGCCTGGCACTGGCCTCGCTCGAACCCTCCTACGTCGTACGCACGGGCTGGCCGTCCGGCTCGGGTGCGGCCGGGGCGTACTCCGAGGACGGGGGCAGCAGCTGGCAGCCGTTCGCCGCGCAGCCGGAGATCGCCGCCGCGGCCCCGGGACCGGTCACCGTCGGGGCGGACGGGGCGACTCTGCTCTGGTCGTTCATCCACTGGGACGGCACGAAGTACCCGGCCCATCGCTCCACGGACAACGGCGCGACCTGGTCCGAGGTGACCACCTTCCCCAAGGGCGGCACCCCGCTTGCCGATCCGCTCGACCCGACGCGGTTCTATGTGTACGACACGGACACCGGGGCGGTTCTCCGCTCCACCGACTCCGGCGCGACGTTCACCCAAGGCGCCACTCAACTCCCCTCCGGTGACATCCAGTTCAAACTTGCTGCCGCCCCCGGCCGCAGCGGTGACCTGTGGCTGTCGGCAAAGGACAACGGACTGTTCCGGTCCACGGACGGCGGACTGACCTTCAGCGCCGTGGCGGGCTGCCAGGCCTCGCACGCACTGGGCTTCGGCGCGGCCGCGCCGGCCGGCCCCAGGAAGTCCGGCCGCCGGGTCCGCGACTCCTACCCGGCGATCTTCCAGACCGGACGGGCCTCCGCCACCTTCGACGGGGTGGCGGTGCTGCGCTCGGACGATGCCGGCGCCACCTGGGTCCGGATCAACGACGACAGCCATCAGTGGGGCTGGACCGGCGAAGTGATCACCGGCGACCCCCGCATCCACGGCCGTGTCTACCTGGGCACCAACGGCCGCGGCATCCAGTACGCAGACCCGGAATGAGGAACGAGAAGTCCATGCCGTCCCTGCGCGACGCAGCCCGTGGCCGCATCCTCTTCGGCGGCGACTACAACCCCGAGCAGTGGCCCGAGGAGGTGTGGGAGGACGACGTACGGCTGATGAAGGACGCCGGGGTCAACTCCGTCACCCTCGGGGTGTTCTCCTGGGCGAAGATCGAACCACGCCCGGGCGCACGGGAATTCGGCTGGCTGGACCGCCTGATGGACCTGATGCACACCCACGGCATCGGGGTCGTGCTCGCCACACCGACCGCGTCCCCGCCGCCGTGGATGGGGGCGGAGCACCCCGAGACGCTGCCGCGCGGCGAGGACGGCTCGGTCGTCTGGTACGGATCGCGGCAGCAGTTCTGCGCGAGTTCGGCGGTCTACCGGCGTTACGCGGCGTCCCTCACCGAGGACCTGGCGGCCCGGTACGCCGATCATCCGGCGCTGACCGTGTGGCACATCAACAACGAGTACTGCACGCACTGCTGGTGCGACGGGACCGCCGCGCACTTCCGCCGGTGGCTGCGCGGTCGCTACGGCGCCCTCGAAGCGCTCAACGAGGCCTGGGGAACGGCCTTCTGGAGCCAGCGCTACGACACATGGGAGCAGATTCTGCCCCCGCGCAAGGCGCAGTACATGAAGAACCCGACACAGGTGCTGGACTTCAAACGGTTCACGTCCGACGCCCTGATGGAGTGCTACCTGGCCGAACGCGACATCGTCGCCCGGCACACCCCACACATCCCGGTGACCACCAACTTCATGCCGTTGTGGTCGGGGCAGGACGCCTGGGCGTGGTCGGCCCAGGAGGACATTGTCTCCGTCGACATCTATCCGGACCCGAAGGACCCGCAGGGCGCCCAGTACAACGCGATGCTCGCCGACATGACGCGCTCCCAGGCGGCCGGACCGTGGATGCTGATGGAACAGGCCGCGGGGCCGGTGAACTGGCGAGGCGTGAACCATCCGAAGCCGGCCGGCCTCAACCGGCTCTGGTCGCTCCAGTCGGTGGCGCGCGGCGCCGATGCCGTCTGTTATTTCCAGTGGCGGCAGTCCCGTCAAGGCGCGGAGAAGTTCCACTCCGGGATGGTCACGCACGCGGGCGAGAACGGCCGCACGTTCCGGGAGGTCAAGCAGCTCGGCGCCGAACTCGCAACGATCGGGGCGGCGGTGAGCGGTGCGGACGTGCCGGCCGAGGTGGCGATCCTGCACGACTGGGACTCCTGGTGGGCGGGCGCCCAGGAGGGCAGGCCGTCCAGGCTCCTCGACTACACGGAGATCGTGCAGAGCTGGCACCGGGCCCTGTGGGAGTCCGGCATCGGCACCGAGTTCGCCCGCCCCGAGGCCGACTTGATCCGGTTCCGGATGGTGGCCGTGCCACAGCTGTATCTGCTGACGGATGCCGCGATCGACAACCTGGTCGCCTACGTACGGGGCGGCGGGACACTGGTCTGCGGCTTCTTCAGCGGAATCGCCGACGCGGACGACCGGATCAGACCGGGCGGCATGGACGTGCGGCTGCGTGAGCTGTGCGGCATCCGAACGCTCCACGAGTGGTGGCCGCTCGACGCGGACACCACGGTGGAGTGCGACGGCTTCCGGGCCTCGGTCTGGTCGGAGGAGCTGGAAGCGGATCCGGGTGCGGAGGTCGTCTCCGCGTACCGGGGCGGCGAGCTCGACGGGCTGCCCGCCGTGGTCCGCAACGACCGCGCGTACTACGTCTCGACGCTGCCCGAACCGGAGGCCCTGCGCGCCCTGCTCGGCCGGGTGGCGGCCGAGGCGGGGGCCGGACCGGTGCTGGCCGGGCTGCCCGAGGGTGTGGAGGCCGTCCGCCGCGGTGATCTGCTGTTCCTGCTGCACCACGGCCGGGGCGCCGTCACCGTGCCGGTACCCGGTGCGATGGTGGATCTGCTGACCGGGGCGGCAGTCGACGGCATTGTGGAGCTGGGCCGTTACGGCGTGGCCGTGCTGCGAGGCGCAACCCTGTGACCGCCGCGGGTACGGACGCCGGCGCCCCGCGCCGCGACGGCACGTGGGAGCCGCACCCCGCGGCCCGCTGGGAGGACGCCTTCCTCGGCGGAAACGGCCGGCACGGAGCCATGGTGTACGGAGATCCGGCCGACGACCGGGTCATCGTCAATCACCACACCCTCGTCCGCCCCAACGGCAGCGAGCACGCCCGCCCGCCCCGGCTCGCAGACCGGCTGGAGCATGTTCAGGACGCGCTGCTCGCCGGGGACACGACGGCGGCCGAGAAGTTCGGGGCGGAACACCCGCTGCTGTGGGTCCAGCCGTTCCACCCCGCCTTCCAGACCCGGGTCCGCCGCCCGCCGTCGCCCGTCGACGGTCGCTCGGGGACGGCCGGCTACCGCCGCTCCGTCGACTTCGCCACCGGTGAGATCTGCGCGTCCCACGAGGACTGGCGGAGCCGCGTCTTCGTCTCACGGGCCGACGACGTCATCGTCCAGTGCATCACCGGGATCGGGCTCACCGCGGAGCTCACCCTGGACCACGCACTGCCCGGTGCACCACCGCGTCTCGCCATCGGCCGCAGCACCGCACTGACGGCCGACGGCGCCCGGCTGGCCCTGCGGGCCGGCTACCCGGACAGCGATCTCGCCTACACGGGCGTCACAGTGGCCCGGGTGGACCGCGGATCCGTGACCGTGTCGGGCGAGGGCGTCCGTGTCGACGGCGCGCGGACTCTGCTGCTGATGACCCGGGTGCGGCGTCATACGGGCGACCTGGACCTCGCCGAGGAGTGGGGAGCACTGCCGTACGCCGACTACGAGACGCTCCTCGCCCGGCATCGGCCCCCGCACCGCACCGCCTACGAACGCGCCGGCCTCACCCTGCGTGCCGAGGCGAGCGAACGCGACATGCCGGGAAGCGAGTTGATACGTCACCCGGAGAGCCCCGCACTCCTGGAGCGGCTGTTCGCAGCGGGCCGCTACCACCTGCTCTCCGCCGCAGGGGCGCTCCCGCCACGGCTGACCGGTCTCTGGACCGGCGACTGGGACACCGCCTGGTCCGGTGCGTTCACCACCAACGCCAATCTCAATCTCCAGATCGCGTCGGCCGCCGCGGCGGCGCTGCCGGAGGTCTCCGAAGCCCATGCCGGTCTGGTCCGCGGCCAGCTGGCCGACTGGCGGGACAACGCCCGCGCGATCTTCGGCACCCGGGGGATCGTCGCCCCGTCGCACACGGACGGCGAGTCCGGCCACACCCGCCACTTCCAGCGCGCCTATCCGCTGCACCTGTGGACCGCAGGTGCGGACTGGCTGCTGCAGCCCCTTCTGGAGCACGCCGAGACCTACGGCGTAACGGACCCCTGGCTGACCGACGCGCTCACCGAAGTGGCGGAGTTCTACGAGGACTTCCTCACCCGGCACGCCTCGGACGGCACCCTCGCCGTCGTCCCTTCGTACTCACCGGAGAACCGTCCGGCCAACGCGAGCTGGGGGACGATCAACGCCACCATGGACATCGCGGCGGCCCGCCACGCCCTGACCACGGCCGCCGGACACTCCCCCGGCCACCCGGCCGCGAGCCGCTGGCGCGCCCTCGCCGACCGGCTCCCCCCGTACCGCGTCAACGAGGACGGGGCGCTCGCCGAGTGGGCCTGGCCGGGCCTGCAGGAGACGTACGACCACCGGCACCTCAGCCATCTCTACCCGGTGTGGCCGCTGGGCGTGATCAACCCGTACGACACCCCGGAGCTCGCGGACGCCGCACACTGCGCACTGGAGCTGCGCGGCGCGGAGAACGACTCCGCCCATGGCCATCTGCACCACGCGCTGATCGCTGCACGGCTGCGGGACGGAACGCGGGCCCTGGACGCGCTGAACGCCGTGCTGGCGGGCGACTTCTTCCACACGTCGCTGATGACCTCGCACTATCCGTCCCGCGACGTCTACAACGCGGACGCCGCCCATGCACTGCCCGCGACGGTCATCGAGATGCTCGTCCAGTCCACCCCGGACCGGCTTGTGCTGCTGCCCGCGCTCCCCGCCACGTTTCCGTCCGGCGAACTGCGCGGGGTGCGCGCCCGGTTCGGCGCCCGCGTGGATCTGTCCTGGTCCGACGACGGTCACGCCACGGTCGTCCTGCACCCCAGCCGTGACGCCCGCGTCGATGTACGCACCGGCGGCGGGCTCACGCTCACCGATACCCCGACACGGCGCCGCACCGAGATCCCTGCCGAGCCCCCCACCGAGACCTCCGCCGGAACTCCCGTTGCTCTGCTGGACCTGACGGCCGACGTGGACCGCGTCCTCACTCTGAGGCCGCGGTAGCGCATCCCCCCACCCCGACTCCCCGCACCATGGAAGGGACAACCATGGCACGACGCATCCTCAGCAGGTTCGTACTGGCACCGACGGCCGCGGTCGCCGCCCTGATCGGCTTCGCCGCCGCACCTGCCCAGGCCGCGATCTGGTCCTCCTCGGACCAGTGGGGCAACTACACCACCAGCGACGGATACACCCTCTACAACAACATCTGGGGTTCCGGCGCGGGTGCCCAAACCATCTGGGTCAACTCCTCCAGCAACTGGGGAGTCTGGGCCGACCACCCGAACACCGGCGGCATCAAGTCGTACCCCAACGCCAAGAAGGTCGTCGGCAAGTCCATCACCTCGATGGCGTCGCTCAAAAGCAGCTACAACGTCACCGTCCCCTCGTCCGGCGCCTACAACACGTCGTACGACATCTGGGACACCGACTACGACTACGAGGTGATGCTCTGGGTCAACTACAACGGCGCGGTGGGCGCACTCGGCACCTCACAGGGAACGGTGACGCTCGGCGGCCACACCTGGAACGTCTACAAGGGTGACAACGGCGCCAACCAGGTCTTCTCGTTCCTACGGACCTCGGACTCCACTTCGGGCACGGTGGACGTCCTGCCGATCCTGAAGTGGATCAAGGACACCAAGGGCTGGTGGGGTAACGAGACCATCGGTGACGTCCAGTTCGGCTACGAGATCACGTCGTCGCCCGGCGGCCTGGACTTCACGACGAACGGGTTCAGCGTCTCGTCGAGCTGACCTGCACAGGAAGGAGCCGGCCCCTCGCGGGGCCGGCTCGTTCGCCGCGTGATGTCAGCGCACGGGGGCGGCACCGCTGCTCGCCCGAACCGTCAACTCAGGTGCCAACAGCTCGACTTCGTCCGTGCCCCGGCCGCCGAGCTTCGCGACGACCTGCTCGACGGCGCGCCGCCCCATCTCCTGTGCCGGTATGGCGACCGAGGTGAGCCGCACGGAAGCCTCGGAGGCGAGCTGTTGGGGACAGATCGCGACGACCGACACGTCCTCGGGCACCGCGCGCCCCTGCTGACGCAGCAGATTGAGCAGCGGCTCGACCGCCGACTCGTTCTGCACGATGAACCCGGTGGTCCCCGGCCGCTCGTCGAAGATCCGGGCCAGCGTCCGCTCCATCGCCGCGTACCCGCCTTCGCAGGGCCGGTGCAGCACCCGCACCCCGCTCTGCTGCGCCTTCGTCCGCACGCCGTCCATCGTCCGCTCGGCAAAGCCGGTGTGCCGCTCGTACACCGCGGCCGCCTCGCCGATCACCGCGATCTCGCGGTGGCCGAACCCGGCGAGATGCTCCACGCAGAGCGCCCCGGTGGCCTCGAAGTCGAGGTCCACGCAGGTCAGCCCGTCGGTCTCGGCGGGCAGACCGATCAGCACGGCGGCCCGGTCGGTCTCCAGGAGCAGCGGCAGCCGTTCGTCGTGAAGCTCGACATCCATCAGGATCATGGCATCGGCGAGCGAGCTCCCCGCGATCCGCCGAACGGCCGCCGGACCTTCCTCCCCGGTCAGGAGCAGGACGTCATAGCCGTGCGCGCGTGCGGTGGTGGCGACGGCGATGGCGATCTCCATCATCACGGGCACATACATGTCGGTGCGCAGCGGCACCATGAGTGCGATGATGTTGGACCGACTACTGGCGAGCGCGCGGGCTCCGGCGTTGGGGTGGTATCCGAGTTGCTGAATACTTCGCTCCACCCGCTCCCGGGTGGACATGGAGATGGACCGCTTCCCACTGAGGACATAGCTCACCGTGCTCGCGGAGACTCCGGCATGCTGGGCGACCTCGGCAAGGGTGACCATTCGGCTCTCCATCACAGGACGACGGCGGATTCCAGCACACACTCTGACACGTACCGGCAGTTTTGGCGAAGCGCTTCGATTCCGACTTACCCGCCTGCGACATGCACGGACAGACCGAGCCTAGACTGACTGGCACAGCGAGTCCAGAGCCTATGTCGAAGCGCTTCGACGCCGCCTGACGCAGAGCGGACCAAGGCGGCCTACGGCGCCCGGTCACGCGCGCGAGCCGCGTACCCATCTACCGTCCACCTCGGCGAGTTCACCTCGACAGGTTCGGATCCCGGCAGGTCCGCGAGGCCGCGATGCGACACGTAAGGTCCCCCCCGGAGCTACGGGCACGGTCGCGATGTGAGAGACCCTGCGCGGCTTCCACCAGGGACGCTATGGTGCCGACGCTCTCGCGGCGGGCGCGAACGCAAGGACGACGGGTGAGAAGGATGTCTGACCAAGTGGTGGCGGCAGTGGCACATTCCACGACGGCGCGGCCGGGACCCGACGCACCCACCGTGCTCTATCTGGGGCTGCGCCGCTCATCCCTGGAGTGGCAGGCGGAGCTGGACGCCGCCACCGCACTGGGGCTGCGTGTCCATGTGTCCTCCGACTCCGACGTCAGCCACACCGGACTCCCTGCCGAGCAGCGGGGCTCCTTCGACCGCACCACCCCGCTCGCGGACCAGGCCGCCCGGGCTTCGCCCGACGAGGCCCCGGCGGCCGTCGCCTGCTGGGGTGACAAGCACGTCGGCCTCACCGCGCGGCTCGCCGAGGACTTCGGGGCCCGGGGCATCGGCACGGCGGCCGCGGCCGTCTGCACGGACAAGGTCGCACAGCGCCTCGCGATGGAGCCGTACGGGCTGAACCCGGCCTGGCGGTCGGGTGCGACTCCCGACGCCCTCCGGGCCGCCGTCGAAACCCTGGGCGCGTCGGGGAAGCCTCTGGTCTTCAAGCCCGCCCACTGCTCGGGCGGCCGGGGCATCACCCTGATCACCGCGGACTCCGACCTGGACGTCATCTTCGAGCTGACCGCCGAGAACTACTCCGGCACCACCGACTTCCTGGTGGAGGAGTACGCGGAGGGCACCGAGCACTCCGTCTCCGGGCTCGTCGCCGACGGCACCGTCCGGATCCTCGGCGTCACCGACAAGTACCTGGAAGGGCCGCTGTCCGCGTCCTGGGCCACGACCGTACCGTCCGCTCGTACGGACGCGCAGGTGGCGGAGTTGAAGCGGGCCGCCGAGCGGGCCGTTCTCGCCGTCGGCCTGCGGACCGGCGGCTTCCACGTCGACCTGCGGTTCACCGCCGCAGGGCCGGTCGTACTGGAGATCGGCGGACGGCTCGGCGGCGACCTGATCAACTCGCATCTGATCCCGCTGAGCCGCCAGGGTGCCGTACGACCCTACGAGTCGCTGCTCACCCTGCTGACCACCGGTCAACTCCCCGGCGAGCTCACCGAGCCGGCACAGGGCGCGGCCATGGTGCTGCTCCCCAAGGCCGGGCGGCCGGTGACGGAGCTCGTCGGAACCGCGCTCGCCCACCCCCGTGTGACACTCGCCGCCGACTGGCCCGGTACGGACACCGTGGTGGCGGTCGTCGTCACCGAGGACCCGGCGGAGCTGCCGACTGCCGTAGCAGACATACGGAAGCTGATTCCCTGACGGGCCTCAGCAGCCGCCGGTGGGCGCCCTCGCCTGCCGGAAGGAGCGGGCCACGGCACCATGTCGAAGCCGCGGCCCGGTCCTCACTCATCCGTTCAGCAGAACCGGGAAGGCCTCCATGTCGTTCTGCGTCATCACCGGCAGCTTGCGGATCTCCTCGTCCGGCACGGCAAGCCGCAGCCCGGGGAAGCGCCCGAAAAGCGCAGGCAGAGCGATCCCGGCCTCCACCCGTGAGAGCGCTGCTCCCGGGCAGATGTGCGGGCCGTGGCCGAAGGTCATGTGGCGGATCGGGGTCGGCCGGGTGATGTCGAAGGCGTCGGCATCCGGTCCGTGCTGCTCGACGTCACGGCCGATGACCCGGTAGGAGATGACGACGCCCTCCCCCTTGGCGATCACGTCGTCGCCGACCTGAATGTCCTCCGTGGCGAACCGCATCAGCAGGTGCGTGGTGGGGGTGTCCCAGCGCAGCGTCTCCTCGATCACCGTCTCCCACGGGATCTCGCCGTCGAGGACCTTGCGCAGCTGGTCGGGGTGGGCGAGCAGGGCCCGTACCGCATTGAGGATCAGCCCGATGGTGGTCTCGTGCCCCGCCGCCACCATCGCCTTGAGATTACCGACCACCTCTTCCTCGGTGAGCGGGTCCCCGCCCTCCTCGGCAAGGATGAGCGCACTGGTGAGATCGTCCGTCGGCCGAGCGGTCTTCTCGCGGACGAGTCCGGCGTAGAAGACGTCCAGCTCGGCAAGCAGGGCCATCCGTTCCTCGTGCGGGGTGAGCATGGAGAAGAATGCTTTGTACTTCTTCGTCAGCATGGCGTGCTCGGACTCTTCGACGCCCATCAGCATGCCGACCACCCGCATCGGCAGTGGTTGCGCGAACACGGACTTGAGGTCGACCACGCCGTCCTTGCCCTGTTCGGCCAGAGCGTCCAGCAGCTCCTCGGTGAACTTCTCGATGTCCGGTCGTATCGCTTCGAGGCGGCGGGGTGTGATCGCCTGGGAGGTCTTGGTACGCAGCCGCCGGTGCTCCTCACCGTCCACGGTGAACATGGAGCGCCCGGCATCGATCATGCCGATCAGCGGCCAGGCGTGGGTCACCGCTCCGCTCTGCCAGAGCCCCCACGCGTCGATGTCCTTCACCAGGCGTGGATCGACGAGCAGTTGACGGGCCTCGGCATGCCGGGTGACGGTCCAGGCCGGCACACCGAGCAGCTCGATCCTGGCGAGTGCTCCGGCGTCGCGCAGCCGCGCCGTCTCACCGTCCAGGTCCTGGACCATGGGGTCGATGACCACGGTCGCGCCGGCCGAGGCTGCCTCGTGGGCAGCGGCGTGAGGGCAGTTCAAGAGAAGTCTCCTGTCGTACGTACGGGGCTGAACCGGACGGGCAGCGATTCCATCCCGCGCAGAAAGGCGGACCGCCGCCGGACGAGTGCCTGCGCGGGAACCGCCAGGGCGAGATCGGGCAGCCGGTCGAGGAGCACCTCGATTCCGGTACGCGCGATGGTCTCGGCGATCTCCTGGGCGGGGAACGGGCAGCGGTACTCGCCGTAGCTGAACGCCAGATGCGCACTGTTGCCGCCCTGGCCGGACGGGTGGCCGGTGGAGAGATGCTGCCGTACATGCGGATCGGAGTTGGCCGCGCCCAGGCCGAGCAGCAGCATGTCCCCGGCCCGGATCGACCGGCCGGCGAGCCGGGTGTCCCGGGCCGCCCAGCGGCCGGCGAGGATCTGGGTCGGGCTCTCCTCCCAGAGGACCTCGTTCATCGCTTCGGCGACACTGTGCCGGCCGCCGGAGAGGGAGTCGGCGAACTGGTCGTCGGTGAGCATCAGCCGCAGGGAGTTACTGATCCAGTCGGCGGTGGTCAGATGCCCGGCGGCCGTGATGGCCATCAGATCGAGGGCGAACTCCTCCTCGGTGAAAGGCTCGTGGTACGCAAGCATCCGCGTGGTCACGTCGTCCCCGGGCACCGCCCGCTTGGTCGCGACCAGCCGCTGCATGTGCTCGCCGAACCTCGCATACGCGCTCTGCGCCTCGGGCCCGCCGTCGGCCAGGTCCTTCAGTACCCGGGCGATGTCCGCCCCTTCCGCGTCGGGGAAGCCGACGAGCCGGGCGAGGACCAGCACGGGCAGCGGCTCGGCGAAATCCGCGACCAGATCGGCCGCACCGCGCGTGCAGATGCCGTCGACGATCCTGTCCGCCAACTCCTCGCAGTGGCGCCGGATTTCGAACGGATCCGCGCCCTCCAGGGCGGCGCCCACCATTTCGGCGTGGCGACGGTGCTCGGCGCCCGCGGTGAAGTAGATCGACGGCATCGGGCGCCCCACCATCGGGAGCAGTGGCCAGTCCTCGGGGATGTGCTCCCACTGGTTCCAGAGGCCGACGTCCCGGGGGAACAACTCGCCGTCGCTGGTGACCTGGTGGAGTTCGCGGTAGCCGATGATCAGCCAGGCCGGGAACCCGCCGGGCAGCTCGACGGGCACGACGGGACCGTGATCGCGCCGCATCGTGCGGTAGAGGGTCTGGGGCTCGGTATGGAACTCGGGGCCGCTGAGGGGCACTGCGCCCGCGCCGTGCCGAACGGGGCAGCCACGGCCCAGTGGTTCAGCGGACGCGGAATCGGTGGTTGAGGGGCGCGTCATCGAGCTGACTCCTTCGGCGGCGGCGACTCGCGTTGCGTACCCACGATCAACGCGGCACCACTATAGGGATGCGGAGTGAAACTTCGATGCCAATCCCGATCACTCTCTCCACATTTTTGATCACGACACCCTCCGAGTCACACCGGGCCCGGCAACCACCCGTTGACATGCACCTGCGTAATGGTGAATCCTCGCGCGTGAAGTTGCGCGATCTGACGCATGTTCAAGCATTTACAAACATCCAGTCCGAAGGGATGTATCCCGTGCGAAGACTTCACCACCGGGCCCGCCGACCGGCCTTGGCTGCGGTAGGACTTGCCGCCGCCCTCGCCGCCGCTCTGCTCGGCGCCCCCGCCGAACCCGCCCACGCGGCAACCCCCGCGAGCGGCGTGCTCGATGACGCCCACAAGAGCGTGACGTGGCAGAGCCCCGTCTATCCCAAGGGCACGGTCGGCGGCCCCAGCGACTGTCCGCCGGCCGCCGAGGACCCGGAGAACAAGGTCTGCGACCGCTTCGACCTCACCGTGTCGACTCCCGACGGCTACTGGGACGACAACCCGGAGGGTGGTGTGCCGATCTCCATCGAGTGGCAGAAGCCCGCCGAGGACTTCGACATGTACATCTACGACTCCGCCGGCAAGCAGGTCGCCTCCAGCGCGGGCACGGCCGACCCCGAGGCCACGGTGATCCCCCGGGCCGACGGGACGTACCACGTGATCGTCGTGCCGTACGACGTCACCGACAACTCGTTCACGGGCAAGGCCTATCTGCCGGAGACCACCGACTCGGGCAACCTGACCTCCTTCAGCGGGGGCCACGGCAGCTACTCCATCGAGGCCGGAGAGCTCAAGGCCAAGGCGGACTTCCTGACCGGTGGCCAACTCCGCCTCCAGGCTTCCCCCTCGGGCGAGTTCACCGACCCGGCCGGCTCGGCGATCATCCGCAAGCAGCCCGCGGTGCAGAAGCACACCAGCACCTTCGACAAGGGCGACTACTACGGCATCCGCTCCCCCGACGCCGTCCTGCGCGTCTACAAGAAGCCGCTGCGCTTCGGCCTGTACAAGGCCGACAACCGCACCCGCATCTGGCAGGAGGACAAGCCCCTGCGCTGGTCCACCGGCGGTATGCGGCAGAGCCTGGAGCGCGGCGCCGACGAGCAGTTCTTCGGCGGCGGCGAACAGAACGGCAGCTTCTCGCACCGCGACAAGACGGTCTACGTGGCCAACAACACCAACTGGAACGAGGGGGGTTACAACAACTCCCAGCCCTTCTACCTCTCCAGTGCCGGCTACGGCGTCTACCGCAACACCTTCGCGCCCGGCGTCTACCACTTCGGCTCCCCGGTCCAGACCGGCCAGCAGGAACGGCGCCTCGACGCGTACTACTTCATCGGTGACGCGAAGAAGGTGATCGGCAAGTACACCGCCCTGGTCGGCAAGCCGTTCATGCCACCGGTGTACGGCCTCGAACCGGGCGACGCAGACTGCTATCTGCACAACGCCAACCAGGGCGAGCGCCACACCCTGGACGCCCTGAAGGTCGCCGACGGCTATACGCAGAACCAGATGCCGCTGGGCTGGATGCTCGTCAACGACGGTTACGGCTGCGGCTACGAGAACCTGCCGGAGACCGCCAAGGGGCTCCAGGACCACAACGCCCAGCTGGGGCTCTGGACCCAGAACGGCCTGGACAAGCTCGCCGACCAGGTGAAGGCCGGCCAGCGGGTCGCGAAGCTCGACGTCGCCTGGGTCGGCCAGGGCTACGGCATGGCTCTGGACGCCTGCGACAAGGCCAAGTCCGGCATCGAGGAGAACAGCGACGCCCGCGGCTTCGTCTGGCTGCCCGTCTCCTGGGCCGGCGCGCAGCGCTGCGGTGTCCTGTGGAGCGGCGACCAGTCCCTCTCCTGGGACTTCGTACGCTGGCAGATCCCGACCTACGCCGGCGCCACCATGTCCGGTATCGCGTACAACACCGGTGACGTCGGCAGCATCTACCGCCACGACGCCAAGATGTACGCCCGCGACCTGCAGGCCAAGTCGTTCCTCCCGGCCCTGATGACGATGGACGGCTGGGCGACGGACCTGACCACCAAGCAGAAGATCAACCAGCAGCCGTGGGTGGACGGCGAGCCGTACACCTCCATCAACCGCAAGTACCTCCAGCTGCGCGAGCGGCTGCTCCCGTACCTCTACACCCTGTCCGCCGAGGCCGCGAAGACCGGCGTGGGCTCGGTGCGCCCGCTGTGGCTGGAGTACCCGGACGACCCCGAGACCCTGGGCGCGAACGCCAAGTACGAGTACTTGGCGGGCTCCGACTTCCTGGTGGCCCCGGTCTACGAGGACTCCGACACCCGCAACGGCATCTACCTGCCCAAGGGCACCTGGACCGACTACTGGACGGGAAAGACGTACGAGGGCCCGACCACGGTCAACGGCTACCACGCCCCCATCGACACCCTGCCCCTCTTCGTCAAGGGCGGCTCCATCGTGCCGATGTGGCCGAAGGGCACGACGTCCTGGCAGACCCGGGACCGGAGCGAGCTGGACTACGACCTGTACCCGCAGGGCACGAGCACGTACACCCTGTACGAGGACGACGGCGTGACCCGGAAGTTCACGGAGGGCGCCTCGGCGACGCAACAGGTACGCGTGCAGGCACCCACCCACGGAAAGGCGAGCACCACCATCAAGGTCGGTGCGAGTGTGGGCCGTTACGAAGGGAAGCCGGCCGCCAGGACGTACCGATTCACCGTGCACGGCAAGGACGCACCGTCGCAGGTGGTCATGAACGGCAGCCGTCTCCAGCGACTGAACTCGGCGACGGCGCTCGCCTCGGCCGACTCCGGCTGGTACACCGACCTCGCGACCGGGATCACGGAGATCAGGACACCGTCCGTCTCCACGGGCCGCGGCTTCACGGTAGAGCTGCGCAAGTAGCGAGCACGAGGTCAGGGGCTGTCTTCGGACAGCCCCTGACGCGTGTCGCGCAGGACTCAGGCCGACCGGTCGACAGCCAATCCGACGAACCCGGCCCACGCGTGACGGGAGACGGTCAGGACCGGTCCGGCGGCGACCTTTGAGTCCCGGATGTGTACGGCTCCGGTGGCGTTGGCCACCTCTACGCACTGCCCACCCTCGGCACCGCTGTAACTGCTCTTCAACCAGGCGAGTTCCTGAGCGGCACCCGGGGTCTCTACGGTGTTCATAGCTCTCCCAGCAACTTCTCGATGTATCCCAGGGTCTCTCGCGGACTGAGAGCCTGGGACCGGATGATCCCATAACGCGCGGCAGCGAGCCGGACCTCTTCGCGATCCGTCAACAGGCTGCTTCGGCCTTGGACCTCCATATACGTGAGCTGCTCGCCACCCTTCCGTGTGATGACGGTGAATGGGCCGTCCACGCCCGCATTGTCCTCACGATCGAGTGGCATGACCTGGATCTCGACATTGCGCTTCTGACCGATGAGCAACAGCTGTTCCAGCTGCCCTCGCAACACAGCTTTTCCGCCAAGTGGCTTACGCATCACCGTCTCTTCGAGCACGAAGCTGAGCAACGGCGCAGGCCAGCGGCTGAAGATCTCCTGCCGAGCGAGGCGTGCCGTCACTCGCAGCTCGATCGTCTCCTCATCCAGCAGAGGGCGACGCATTGCGAGCAACGACCGCGTGTATTCCTCGGTCTGCAACAACCCGTTGACGACGTGGGAGTCGTACACGCACAGCTCGACCGCCTCCGCCTCCAAGCGTGCCATGTCCCGGAAGAAGGCCGGGTACTGCGCCCGCCCCACCTCCTCCTTCAGCGCCTTGAGAACCCCCCCGGCATCCAGCACCTCGTCCGCCCGGTCGATGAACCTCGGCGGCGGGATGCGCCTCCCTTGTTCGAAGGACGCGACCGACTGTCCCGCGTAGCCCACGCGCTCCCCGAACTCGGACCGCTCCAGCCCCGCTCGAATCCGCAGCAACTTCAACTGCCTGCCGAAAGCCGTCACCACGCCCGCTCCCGGTTCGCCCTCCGGCCGGGTCCCGGCGCCATCCCGTACGCCCTGGTCCATCGATTCCGAAGAGTCCATCGGCCCCACCACCTCACCGGCCCAACGCCGCGCCCCGAACTTCGTCACGCGGCGCGCCTCGTACACACCGCACGCCGCCGCGTACAACTGACACCCGACGGCGCGTCACTGCTGGTCACGCTACGCCACCGAGCGTCACCGTGAAGGCATGACGAGCAAGCAGCCACTCCCCGTACGTCTCACCCGCACCGGCCAACCCCTCTTGCCCTGGCACCACTTCACGATGCGATTCAGTTCCACCCCACGCGGCGCCCGTCTCGCCCGACGCCTGGCCGGGGAACGCCTCGACGCCTGGGGAATCCCTTACGGAAGCGACGCCCACGACGTGCTGACGCTGATCGTGGCGGAGCTCAGCGCGAACGCCGTACGCCACGGACGGGTACCCGGCCGCGACTTCCGTCTCCGGCTCTCGGCCGAGGGCACGGCCCTGCGCGTGGAGCTCACCGATTCACGCGGCGAGAGCATCCCGGCCCTGGCCGAACCGTCCAACGACCTGGACGGAGGCCGCGGCCTCCTCCTGGTGGCCGCACTCACCGACCGCTGGGGCTGGTATCCGTGCATCGACGGGCCCGGCAAAACGGTGTGGGCCGTTCTGGACGTGGGCCGGTCGTAGTCGCTCATCCACTCACGCAACCGCCCCACCCCGCCCCACCGGTCCGGAACCCCGCCCCCAGCGCCGCCCGATCATCGCCAGGTAATCGACACGATCCGACCGGCAGTTCCGCACGGGATCCCCGCAGGAGGACCCAGTTGCGGGGTTCTACAAACGGCTGCTCCCCTGCACCACATGGGACATGGTCTCAGTAGCCTTGGAGTCCTTCGCCCAGCTCCGTGTGTCGCAGCCCGTCACAGCTTGAACACCACTCCGCGCCATGTCCATCCCGCGTCGAGGACCGCGGCCCGCAGGGGATCCTTCATCTCCGCGGGGTCGAAGCGGAACACTTCCGTCTTGTGCAGCCGGCCGTCAGCCCCTCGCTCAACCACCCACTCCCGGGAGACCGCGGTCACCTGTCCACGGGAGTACTCGCGCGACGCCCGCAGGCTGGGCGTGTCCCCGACCCACGCGACCTCCCACTGCTCGTCGAAGGTGCGGACCTCGTGCTTCTCCGGGACCAGACGCATACGGGTCTTGAGGGTCCGGTCCAGCCGAGTTCGGACGAAGAACGTGCGCATGGCAGGTTCCAGGATCCGCCACTCCGCCACCAGGCCGTCGCCCTCCTTTGGGGTGGCATTGCGCACCCGGTACGGCACGTCCGGGCCGTTGATCGCGAGCAGCGCGGCCCGGACTTCCTCTGCGGAACGCGGTGTGACACCACTGCTGGGGCGCTTGGTCCCGGTCAATTTGTCAAAGAGGCCCATCGGACCAATCTATGAACGTCCGGCTACTCGACGCAAAATCTCCCAGGTGCAGTGTGACGAGCTAGGTGTATCGACCTGGGAGGTGTGGAGGGTGATGTGGGCGGGGACGGCCCTCATGACTTGACTCTTGACCTTGCCCAAAGGTGAAGGCCGACAGTGTCGGTGGCGACCAAGCCGGCGAGCTGAGCATGCTTGGCTCTGACCGAACCCGGATGCGAGGAACCTGCATGGATGACGACGCTCTCCTGGCAGAACAAATGGCCTACTACAGGGCCGGCGCGGCCGAATACGACCGGCCCTATGCAGAGTACGAAGACCTGCAGAGGTTGCTGGCTGTCGTCGATGACCTCCCGATTGCCGGGGATGTGCTGGAGCTGGCCTGCGGAACCGGCCAGTGGACCACTCTGCTCGCCGCGCGGGCACATTCGGTGACGGCTGTAGACGCGGCAGCCGAAGTACTGGCCCTCGCTCGTGCACGTACCGCCTCCCCCATCGTGCAATTCCTTGAGGCCGACCTGTTCGAGTGGCAGCCACGGCGACGCTACGACACCGTGTTCTTCGCCTTCTGGCTCTCCCATGTCCCGCCGACGCGGTTGCCCGACTTCTGGAACACCGTCGCCGCCGCGCTCGCGCCCGGCGGAAAAGTGATCTTCATCGACGACGGCCCCGCCGCAGCCGCGTACGAGGAAGTCCTCACGAACCAGCCGACCCCCGCGGCGCTGCGCCGGCTCGATGACGGCAGCCAGTACCGCATCGTGAAGGTGTTCCACGATGCCCAGACCCTCACGGACGACCTCACAGCGCTGGGGTGGTCGGTGCGTATCCGGTCCATGGCCGGGAACTTCATCGGCATTGCAGAACCGCCAAACAGCGCTGGCGAAGAAGCCGCAACCGCGGCATCATCCTGAGCCGGACGGTGAAGATGCCGTGTCTGTGGTCAGCCGGACTGTGAGCGGGACACCCAGGACTCCAGTGAGTACGGTCGCGTCGCCGTGCCCGCAGAGGCGACGATGTGCGGGACTGGGATCGTGGTGTGCGTGAGCAAGTTCGGGTCTCTGGAGGGCGATCAGCGAGTTCGAGTGCGCGCTACACGACCTTGGGCTTGTCGACCAAGGTGCCGGCGTTGTTGTAAAACAGCCGATTCTCGACGATCTTGCCGTCCTTGATGGTGAATTGTTCGATGAAGTGGGTCAGCTCTCCGGTCGTGACGTCCGGGATGCCGATGCACGCCGCGACGCGGTCGCCGTCGGCGATGGTGTAATGCACCGTGATCGAGGAAACGTCGAGGTAGTTCTGCATGACCTGCGCGAGGCCGAAGAATTCGTCCTTGCCGTGGTAGGCCTTCCCGAAGGGCAGGAACACTGGCTCGATGACCGCGACGTCCTCGGACAGATAGCAGACGACTCCCTCGACGTCGCCGTTGTTCGCCGCTTGGAACATGGCTTCCACGATCGCGCGGTTCTGCTCGGTCAGTGATGTCGCCGCGGACATGGCGTTCCTCCTCTGAGGCGAAGGCTCTCGTGCGTCGAGAATCCCGTTAGGGTCCGGTGTTTGGGCTGGTTGCGGCACACTCGTCGATGCTGGGTTCAGCGGTCGATCGAGGCCATGTTGATCTCGTCGTGTCGGGCGCCGGTGGCCGGCGTGATGTTGTCGAGCCGCTGCAACTGGTCGGCGGTCAGGATGACGCCGTCGGCGGCGGTGTTCTCCTCGACGCGAGCGACTCGCCGGCTGCCGGGGATGGGGGCGATGCCCTCGCCTTGGGCCAGCAGCCAGGCCAGCGTGATCTGTGCCGGGGTAGCACCGGCCTCGGCCGCCATGTTCCGTACCTCCTCCACGAGCTGCAGGTTCTGGTAGAAGGCCTCGCCGATGAAGCGCGGATTGGTCTTGCGCCAGTCGTCGTCGGGGATGTCATCTGGCGTGCGGATCTGGCCGGTCAGGAACCCATGCCCGAGTGGCGCGTAGGGGACGAGGCCGATGCCCCGCTCGCGTAGCAGGGGCAGCAGCTCGTTCTCGGGGTCGCGGGTCCACAGGGAGTATTCGGTCTGCAACGCGGCAATCGGGTGCACGGCGTGGGCACGGCGGATCGTGTCCGGCGAGGCCTCGGACAGGCCGATGTGCAGGACCTTGCCTTCGGCGATCAGCTCGGCCACGGCGCCGACGGTCTCCTCGATGGGGGTGTTCGCGTCGACCCGGTGCTGGTAGTAGAGGTCGATCCGGTCGGTGCGAAGACGCTTCAGGGAGCCCTCAACGGCGGCGCGGATATTGGCCGGACTGCTGTCGAACGGGCCGGGTCCATCACCGGAATGGGACAAGATGCCGAACTTCGTGGCGACGACGACCTGGTCGCGCCGGCCCTGCAGCGCCTGACCAACGATCTCCTCGCTGTGGAACGGGCCGTAGCTTTCAGCGGTGTCGATGTGGGTGACGCCGAGGTCGAGCGCGCGATGGATGGCGCGGATGGATTCGGCGTCGTCCAGGCCGCCGCCGGAGGTGTAGGTGCCGGCCATGGTCATGGCACCCAGGCCAATCCGGGAAACCCGCAGGCTCCCAAGCGTGGCGTGCTGCATCAGAGAACTCGTTTCTCGTTGAGGGTGTCGAAGGACGGTGCATCAGACGGAAGCGGTGAGGACGGACGTCCGCGGCATACGGGCGGTTCTCTTCCTCGATCTCGCCGACGTCCAGTCAACGGCGGTTCATCACATCCGGGCAGTCTCTGCGAATAGGGGTACTCACAGGGACCCCCTCCGGGATGTGGGCCGGGCCTATCCTTGACCTCATGGACGAGAAGGAGGCCGCACGGGCGGCGGTCCGCGAGTTCCTCACCACCCGCCGCGCCCGGGTCAGCCCAGCTGACGCCGGCCTTCCTACCCCGGGAACCCGCCGTCGAGTGAAAGGCCTGCGACGGGAGGAGGTCGCGATGCTTGCCGGGGTCAGCCCGGAGTACTACGTGCGGCTCGAACGCGGCAATGCAACCGGGCCCTCGACCGGAGTCGTCGACGCCGTCGCCGACGTCCTGCGTCTGGACGATGACGAACGCGCTCACCTCGACCGGCTGCTCGCCGCTCTGATCCCCGCGGCCCGCAAGCGGAGCCGCGGCGCGGCGAAGGACCTGGTCACCCCCGGAATCCGGGTGCTGCTGGACTCCATGGACCACCTACCCGCAGTGGTCTTCAACGGCCGGTTCGACATCCTCGCGGTCAACACACTGGGGCGCGCACTCTTCGCACCGCTGTACGACCTGCCCGGACGGCCGAACAGCGCCCGCTTCCTGTTCCTCGACGAGCCCAGGGCCCGGGACCTGTTCCCCGAGTGGGACCGGATCACAGCCGACACCGTGGCGATGCTGCGGATCGAGGCCGGCCGCCACCCCGACGACCCCGACCTGACCGAACTGATCGGACAACTCGCGACCCGCAGCACAGAATTCCGGACGCGCTGGGCGACCAACGACGTACGAACCCACCGAGCCGGCACGAAGACCTTCCGGCACCCACTCATAGGCGAGGTCACGCTGCCCTACGAGACCCTCCGCATCGACGCCGTCTCCAGCCAGATACTCAGTGTCTACACCCCCCAACCCGGCACCCCCGAAGCCGACGCGATCCGCCTCCTGGCCAGCTGGAACGCCGACAACCAACGGAGCATCAACCCGACAGCAGGAACACGCGGCCGGAACCCCGAGGACTAACTTGATCTTTCACCTGCGGTCGGCTCGGTATCGACCCCGGCTGATCATGGGGACAGCCCTTGCGAGGATCGCGTACGGCAGCGCGCGGATCCTGACCATGGCGGCGGCCAGGTCGTCGGCGGTCGCGGCGAGCAGGTCGACGGCCTCACGCACCGACCCACTGGATCGAATCCGACCGGAAGGTCACTTCCCGACCGACCTCCGTGCATCGGGGGCATCGGGGCGTAGTGACCTGAATGCGGATCTCAGTTCGTTGGTGAAGATGTCCGGCACTTCCCAGGCGGCGAAGTGACCACCGTTGTGGACCTTGTTGAAGTAGATGAGGTTGTGGTAGCTGCGCTTCGTCCAACTCAGCGGTGCCTGGTAAATCTCGCCAGGAAATACCGTGACGGCGGCCGGGATGGAGACCGAAACGGCATTGAAATTGTTGGCGTTGTTCTCCCAGTAGAGTCGGGCGGATGAGACAGCGGTGTTCGTGACCCAGTAGAGCGTGATGTCGTCGAGCATCTCGTCTTTGGTGAGCACTCGCTGGGGATGGCCGTTGCTGTACGTCCATGCGGCGAACTTGTCGTACATCCAGGCGGCCAGTCCAACTGGCGAGTCCGACAACCCGTACCCCACAGTCTGGGGACGGGTGACCATCATGGCTGAGTAGCCCGAGCCCGTCTTGTAAAAGGCAGCAAGCTTGTTGTAGGCCGCCTTCTCCTCGACGGACAGGCCGGCCGGGGCCGGGTCGCCGCAGTTGAGTTTCTTCGCGATGTCCGCGGGCACGGTGGCCGGAAAATTGACGTGGATGCCGAGCAGGCCCGCAGGTTGCTGTATCGCCATCTTGTCCGAGATTACCGCCCCCCAGTCGCCGCCCTGGGAAACATAGTGCTTGTATCCCAGACGCTCCATCAATACGGTCCAGGCGCGCGCAATCCGGTCGGGACCCCACCCGACACTCGTCGGCCTTTGTGAAAAACCGTAACCCGGAATCGAAGGTATGACGAGGTGAAAGGCGTCGTCCGCACGTCCGCCATGGGCGGTAGGATTCGTGAGCGGGTCGATCACCTTGAGGAATTCCAGAATGGATCCCGGCCAGCCGTGAGTCAAGATGATCGGCAGGGCATTCGAATGACGGGAGCGGACGTGAATGAAATGAATGTCAAGCCCGTCGATCTCGGTCAGGAACTGCGGCAAGGAATTCAGCCTTGCCTCGATCTTCCGCCAGTTGTAAGCCGTACCCCAGTAGCGTGCGAGTTCTTTCATGGTCGCCAACTGGACGCCCTGCGTCTGATCCCGGACAGTCTCTCGGTCGGGCCACCGCGTCGAAGTGATCCGCCGACGAAGATCAACGAGATGTGACTCCGGAACATCGATGCGGAACGGCCGGATGCTCTCGCTTCCATTCACGCCGACCGGCTTCTCGGACAGCCGGCTCATGCCGACCGGCTTCTCGGACAGCCGGCTCATACCGACCGGCTTCTCGGGCAGCCGGCTGAAGGCTCCCGCGGTTGCCCCGGTCGTCGCAGCGACCGAGGCGAAAAGAAGCTTTCGTCGCGAGAGCCATCGGGACGTCTCGGGCATGAATGTCTCCTTGGGCTATTTCCGCATTTTCGGGCGACCGGTTTCCTCGTCGTCGGCAGTCGAAACCCGGCACGGAGCCCCTGCGACCCGGGGAACTATTCAACCCGGGTTCGAGTCGGAAACAGGGGGCATTGAGATGCCGGTGTTCACATTCTCGGCATTGCGGCCGAATGTCACGTTATTCACCCTCATGTGAACTCGCAACTCGTAGCTGGACAGCGCGGCCTGGCAGTCGCGGGTGGCCTGTGGACCGACGCACCATGCGTCTCCATCACCCGCCACGGCACACCGATCGCATCGGCCGGCACTCACGCGATCGGCGCAGCATGTGCGACGAACGCCGCATCGCCCGCGGCCGATTCGCCCGCCGCGTGCCAGGTCCTGGGACCGAACTGATGCCGTCCTCACGTGACTTCTTCGACCACACGATGCAGCAGGTGCGGGAGCTGGGCGGCACGGCCACGGCACGCGCGGAGGAGTACCAGGGCGCGTTGAAGGTCTTCGTGGAGAGCCGCGCTCCCTTGCTCAGCTCGGACAACTCACCGGTGGGGTAGGGGTACTTGCTCCGCAAGCCCCGGCACGCGGAGTCCGCCAACCTCACGTGGCGCTGCGCTCACTCGCCTCGCGCAGATCGCGCTCCACGGCCCGGTGGTGCGGGGAGACCGGCTCCCCCTCCGCGCTGCCGGGCCGCCCCACCCGTAGCAGCTCCCGCCACCGTTCCTGGCTCCAGTCGGCCGGGGCCGTGGTGCGCACGAAGTCCTCGACCAGGGCGCGGAAGCGTGCGGGGTCGCTGTGGAAGGGGAAGTGGCCCGCACCATGGAAGATCTCCAGGCGGCTGCCGGGCATCGCCGCGTGCGCGCGGTAGGCGTGCCGGACCGGCACCACGCTGTCCCGCGATCCCCACAGCAGCAGTGTGGGCATGCCCTCCGCCAGGTAGCAGCGGTCGAGCATGGTCACCACCTGGCCCTGCCAGTCGACCACCGACCGCAGGGTGCTGATGAACGCGCTTCGTGACGTGGCGTCGGGGAGGGCGTCGACCACGTTGAGCAGCTCTGCGGCATCCTGGCCCAGATCGGTGTCGAGAAGCTTGATCAGTCGGGTGAAGAGGTCGACCTGGCTACGCATGCCGGGCAGTCTCAGCGCGGACAGCATGAGGTCTGCGCCCGGCAGCGACACCGCCCGCAGCACAGGGTTGACCTCGCGCCCCACACCGCCCGTACTCACCAGGATCAGGCGGTCGGTCCGCTCGGGGAACTGGTACGCGAACTGCATGGCCACGCCACCGCCAAGCGAGTGACCGACCAGGGTGGCACGCTCGATGTCCAGCACCCCCAGCAGGTCGCGGATGCCGTTCGCGTATGCCGCCACCGAGTAGTCGGCGCGCGGCTTGTCGGACGCCCCGTGGCCCAGGAGGTCGGGGGCGATGACGGTGTAGCTGCGCGCCAGGTCGGGGATCAGGTCCGCCCAGGTCGCGGAGGAGTCGCCGATGCCGTGGATGAGCAGGATCACGGGACCTTCTCCGGCGATCCGGTACGCGCGGCGGTAGCCGTGCACCACGTGGTGGCGCAGCGGTACGTCCTGCCCGGACACCGAGCGCAGGCGGCCCGCTCCGGGCGAGCTCGGTTCAGGTTCTGGGGCGCCGACCACAGTCTCGTCTCCCGTCTGCTTCTCCCCGCTTTCTCCTCGAGCCTAGAGCTTTTGGCGCACAGGGGATTTCCGGGACGTTTCAGGCCGTGCGCGTCTGCTCGGCGAATTCGACCGGTCGGAAAGTGGAAGGACTCCCGTCGAATCGGCATGGAACCACGTGCCCGCGAATTCCGTAACACGGACGTAGCAGTCGGGTGTTCTGCGCACCCCGTGATCACCCCCAGCACACCCGCCGCCGGGTTCCCTTCACCTGCCGCGGTTCTGTGCTTCTCCCGTACGCGTCCGGCTCAACCGCACGTACGCCGAGAACGTGTTCTTCGTGGATCAGCTGCGGGACAATCCCCAGCGCCGCCCCGTGGAGATCCATGCGACGCACGGCGACCCCCTCGATCTCTTGTGACGGTGCGGGAGCGGGCCGACGGTATCGGCCCGCTCCCGCGACGTCAGTCGCCGGCCCGAGTGCCCTTCACCTTCAGGTGTCGGACGCGGCCCGCGTTGTCGAAGGATCCGAAGCCCACCCGGCCCGAGGCGAAGACCGGGTCGGTGGCCGTGATCAGCGGGTTGCGGCTGCCGTCCAGGTAGACGGCGGTCTCACCGGTGTCGGCGCAGTGGGTGAGGCGCACCTTGTGCCATCCGTCGTCCTTGATCGCCGGAGGGGCGCCGTAGGTTCCGTTCCACTGGTCGTCGATCCGCAGCCGGTCGGCGTCGTTGACGGTGAACAGACCGTTGTGCGGGTAGATGGTGTTGTCGCTCGACAGGTGCGCGTACTGGAACCGGGTGTCCGACTGATAGTCCCAGATGAGGATGACGTCACGGTTGGTGATCTCGACGGGGGTGTCGATCCGCACCTCCGCCTCGACGGAGACGGAGGAGTAGCGCGGGCCCGCGGTCAGGACGGCGTACTCGAAGGGGCGGCGCGGTCCCGGGCGGGCGACGCCCGGCTCGGTCATGATCGTCTCCCTTCGCGTGTACGCCCACTTGGCCGGGGTGACCGGCGCCCAGTTGTCGGGCCCGGTGGTGTGGGTGGTGGGGGTGTTGCCGATCTCGCAGTCGGCGAAGGTGCGGGTCCCGGTCACCTTCCAGACCTTGCCGTTGGCCTTCGAGACGATGTACAGGCCGCCGCTGCGGTCGGTGCCGAAGCGCAGGTCGACACGCTGGTCACCGGCGAGATCGCGCATGGTGACCGTCTTCCCGGTGGACCTGTCGAAGAGCATCAGCTGTTCGAGCGGCGCGAGTTCGCCGCCGCGGTGCATGTCGCGGGTGTCCGCGGCCAGGATCCGGCCGTCCACGAGGTCGCCGAAGATGTACTTTCCGCGCAGTGCCGGCGCGTCCTTGCCGCGGTAGACGGAGCCTCCGGCGATGGCGCGGCCCACATCGGACCGGCAGTTCCAGTCGGCTCCCGGGTCGTGGTCGTAGGCGGCGACCGGGTAGGTGTAGCCGTACTGGGCGTCGTCGGCGGGGAGGGGAAGGATGCGGGCGCACGGGTCGGTGGCCTTCTTGTCGAATACGAAGGGGCCCTCGCGCTCGCTCCAGCCGAAGTTGTCACCGGCCTTGACCTCGTACACCGACTCGATGGCGTGCTCGCCTATGTGGCCGAGATACATACGGTGGCTGCCGCCCGCGTCCCAGCTGAAGCGGTGCGGGTCCCGCATGCCTATGGCGTAGATCTCGCCGAGCGCACCGGGCTCACCGACGAACGGGTTGGACGCGGGGATGCCGTACCGGCCGTTGGCACTGTCACGGCCCGCAGGGTCGATCCGCAGAAGTTTGCCGTGCGGGAGCGTCAGGTTCTGTGGCTCGCTGTTGCCGACGCCCTGCCCCCCGTCACCCACCGCGAGGTAGAGGAGGCCGTAGTCCTCGTCGTGAGGCCTTGCCGTCGGGTTGAAGTCGATCTGCTGAATACCGTGGACCTGGCCGGTGAAGCCGATACGCAGCACCTCGCGATGGGTGCCGTGGAAGACGGCCGCGGAAGGGTCGTCGGCGGTCCACTCGGTGATGATGCCGTGATAGGTGAGCGTGCCGGCCTGCCGGTAATCGGGAGTCTCGGTGGCCTGCGAGGCGAGCTCGGTATGGATGGTGTAGAAGCGCCCGTTCGTTCCGAACTCCGGGTGGAATGCGGCGTACCCGAGGCCCTGGCCGAGGCCGCGGCCCGAGAAGAAGTGCGGGAATGCCGCCTTGACGTCCAGGTAGGGGTGCGGGGTGCCCCCGGAGGTGCGCGTCGCGGCTCCGGGATCGGTGAGGTACAGGGTGCCGTTGAGGTCGGGGGTCGCCATCCGGCCGGAGCCGTCGGGGAGTTCGTTGATGGTGTTGATCCGGGCGTGGCGCATCAGGCGCGGATCCGTCGGCGTCGGCACGGGTTCCGACTTGGGGAACTGTGCGAACTCCTGCAGGACGAGGCCCGTCCTGGACTGGACGGGCTTCTGCGGAATGGGGTCGGTCAGGGCGGCTGTCGCCGCGGCGGGCTCGTCGGCACGGGAGGGCGCGGCGAGACCGCCCAGGGCGAGGGCTGCGCTGACGGCCACGGCCGCCCAGTGCCTTCGGTATGTACGTCGTGACGCCATGCGGGTCCCTTCGAGCTGGCGTGACAAGTAGGGAATGGACGATCCGGGGACGAGAGAGGTCAGTGGCCCCGCGTCATGCGCCGGTACTCCGCCGCCACCGCTCCGGCCGGCACCGGCCGGTTCAGGAACAGGAGGTCGTCCATCCGGCAGTCGCAGGCGTTGTTCTCCCGGGTGTTCTGGGGGAAGCTGCCGCCGATCTTGATGCCGCGAGGATCGGTGGGCGAGGCGCGGTGGGGCGCCGGCGTGGTGGCCAGTTCCCAGGGGTCGCCCGGCGTGACGTAGAAGCCGTCCAGGGGCTTGCCGTCGCGGTAGAGGGCGAGGGTGCCGTCGCGGAAGTCGAACGTCGCGGCCAGGTGGACCCATTCACCGCGGGGCAGCAGTTCTTCCCAGGGTGCGTCGGTGGCGAAGGTCTGGGAGGCGCCGCTGTCCAGGCGTCTCCCCAGCGCGACCAGTTTCAACTCGCCGTTGACCTGGATGAGTTCGAGAAGCGCGCGCACTGCGTGACCGTCGGAGGTTCCGGACAGTACGCCGGCCAGCCCGATCGCGTTGTAGCGGTCGCTCGGGTCGGCCGTGTTGGAGTTGAGGGCGGGATTGTCGCCCGTCGTCTTGAACCAGCCCATGACGGTGGCGCCCCGGGCACTGCGGAAGGCGTCGAGGGACGACATGCCCTCGGCGTCCCAGGCACCGGCCTTCCAGTCGTCGTTGCCCGCGGTGGCCGGGTTCTGCTGGCGTACCTGCAGGGCGGGCGAAGCACCCGGGTACGCCTCGTCGGCCACGCGCATCGCGGAACCGCCGTTGATCAGACTGAGCGCGGTGCCGGAGCGTCCGATGTCGCGCTCGCGACCGGGGTCGGCTGGGTCAGGGTGCCCGAAGTCGTACGCCGCCACAGCCTGCGTCCGCAGCGGAGTGTGGAGGGTCGAGGGGCGGGCCGCGTGGGCCGGAATCGTGGCGGCGGCGAGTGAGGCGGTCGCGGCGAGCGCGGCGACGGCGAGTGAGTAGCGTCTGGTGCGGGGCGGTGTCATACAGCCTCCCAGCGGCAGCGAAGGGGCAGCCGACCGAGGTCTCCCGGGCGGCAGAAAGCGCTTTCGTCCGCGTGCAGGGACCATGTAACTCCTCCGCCGCGACCCTGACAATGGGCGTGTACTTGCCAATTTCCTGGGCGCCGTCAGCGGCGGCGCGGACCTCCTTGCGAACAAGGACGCAGACCCGCGAGCGCCCGTCAGGGCGCAGACGGCACCGGCTCACGGCGGCCTACGAGCACCTCGCTCCGAGTCCCGGCGGGTACGACGGGTGCGTGAAGCAGTCCGGTGGGCGACCGCGCGGGTGCCGGTTCACCCGCCGCGCCGCCTCGCGCTCCCACCTCAAGTCAGCTCGGAAGGAAGCCAGTTGCCCAAGATCCCGATCGCAGCCGCTCCGTCGCTCGTGCTGTGACCGCGAAGTTTCGCCGGGTTGGCGGTCGTGGCGATCGGATGTGCGGCGACGTCCGATCCGACCGCTGGAGGTGCGGTGGCAGAGCCTGCCTGTATGCGCAGACCGACCGCCCAAGAAGGCCGGCGGCTGCAGCAGATCACACGCAGTGGCAGCACTGGCTCGGCGCGCGGCGTCCACTGAGGGGAACGCCGCTGCCGGCAGCGGCCTGACCCGGCTGGAAGGTGAGTCACCGGGAATCCTGACCGGGCCCTACAGCAGCCCACGCGAAGCCGGCGAGAGCGAAGACCCTTCCCGGCGGCGGCGCGTGGCCGACGGCGGTGACGGCAGCCGGATTCCCCTCACCTGCGCGGCTCCGGGCGAAGTACCGAGGCGTCCGGCGGTTGACCGCACGGTGTGGTCGGCACCTCCGCCAATCCCGGCCCAATGATGACATAAGGTGCATGGTAAAGTTCTAAGATGGTTGGTCATATTGCCATGAAGGAGTCCTGGTGAGCAGAAGGAGTGTGCGCGAGGAGATCGTCAACGCGGCGGTCGAGCAGTTCCACGCGCGCGGGTTCAACGCGGCGGGCGTCAAGGACATCACCGACAGCGCGGGGGTTCCGAAGGGGTCGTTCTACAACCACTTCGTGAGCAAGGAGGCGCTGGCCGTGGTGGCCCTGGAGCGGTACGGCGAGAGCCGCCGGCTCTCGGAGCTCACCGACGCGTCGGTCGATCCGCTGCTCCGACTGCGTCAGCACTTCGAATTCCTCCGTGACGAGAACACCGGCCGGGATTTCTCGCGCGGCTGCCTCATTGGCGGCTTCGGCACGGAGATGGCCGACCACAGCGATGTGATCCGCGAGGCGGTACGGGTCAGCCTGGAGCGCTGGGCGCAGGCTCTCGCGGCTGCGATCACCCAGGCGCAGGAGTCGGGCCAGGTCGCGGCGACCACAGACGCGAAGACGCTCGCCCGGTTCATCCTCAACGCCTGGGAGGGGACGCTCATCTCCGCCCGGTCCGAGCATTCGGAAGCCTCCTACGAGGTGTTCTTCGACACGGTGTTCGGCACCCTGCTCGCCTGAGCACGTGGGGCGCTTCTCCGGTTCCACGACCCGAGAGCACGACCACCGAGCCCCCTGCCGCGGACGGCCGGGGGCTCGGTGGTGTAGTGCGCCGCACGTCATTCGAGCGTGATCTTGTCGAGTTCGATGGTGACGAGCAGCAGATCCAGGTTGGGCGTTCCATCCTCGTTGAGGGCATAGACCCGCCGTTCGGTCGGGACCTTGATCCCGTCGAACTCCCGGTACTCCGAGGGGTAATGCGCGGCGGGGCCGCCCGCGACGACCTCGGCGTTGTAGTCGTGCCGCTTGAACAGGCCGTCGCTGCCGATGTAGAAGGTCTGCTCCTTGGAGTGGGTCGCGACACTGTCGGGGAACGTCACCTTCAGCCGGCGCCACGTCTGCCCGTCCTCCTCCCAGGGCGTCAGCTCCTCGGTCGTGAAGCCGGGCATGGTGAAGGAGAAAGGTGCAGTCAGATACGTCCACATGGCATATCCGGCAAAGTACGCCAACTGCAGTTCGTCCCACGGGGATTTGAGGACGTGTCCGGTGAAGGAGTCCCGCGGGTTGTCCCGTTCGGCCAATACCTCACCCGCGTCGGTCTCGATCGCGACGCGCTGGGAGGTGAGGGCGGTACGCCGCCCCTCCTCCTTGATCGGGAAGTGGCTTGCGAACTGGCTGTGCAGGTCGACGCGGACATGGGCGTCGGCAAGGACACCTTCCTGCCCCTTGAGCCCCCACAGTGGTCCGCCGTTGCGGATGTGCGCGGTGAGGGATGTGAACGCGTTCCACCGATCGAGGCCGCCGTGCGCGGCGATGGTCAGATCCTTGAGGTTACCTTTCTCATTCATTGTCAGACCGCCATATTCAGGACGATACGGAAGCGGGCTTCGCCGGACATCATGCGCTCGTACGCCTGGGGCGCCTGGGCGAGCGGCACGACTTCGGTCATCGGGCGGACATCTCGGGCCTTGGCGAACCGAAGGCTGTCCTCGTTGTCGATGGAGCTGCCGGTCAGGCTTCCGGTGACCGTGCGGGTGCCGAAGATCAGGTCGGTGGTCTGCACCTGGACCGGGTCGGCGGCGGCACCGACGACCACCATGCGGCCGCGCGGCGCCAGCCCGGAGACCAGCGGCGACATCGAGGCACCGCTCGCGGCAGTCGCGACGACCGCGGCCGCGCCGCCCAGCTTCTGCAACTGCGCGCCGGCGTCCTCGGTGGAGCTGTCGATGTAGTGGTCGGCGCCGAGCCGCTTGGCCAACTCCGCCTTCCCCATGCCCCGGGCGATCGCGGCGACGCGGAACCCGAGCTTGTTCGCGTACTGCACGCCCAGGTGCCCAAGGCCGCCGATACCCTGCACGGCCACCAGCGCGCCCGGGACGCATTCGATCTGCCGGAGCGCACTGAACACAGTCAGCCCCGCGCACAGCAGCGGCGCCGCGTCGATCGAGTCGATCCCCTCAGGAATCCGGACCAGGCCGCTGGCCCTGGCGACCATCGACTCCGCATAGCCGCCGTCGACGTCACTGCCCGTCTGCGGCTGGTCCGCGCAGTTGACGAAGTCGCCACGCCGGCAGAAGTCGCACACTCCGCACTGGCCGCCCAGGAATCCCACGCCCACCCGCTCACCGACCCGCCATGTCGTCACCCCGGGACCGACCGCATCGATGACGCCGACGACCTCGTGCCCGGGGACCACCGGCGAGGACGGGTCGGGCCGCATCCCCTCGACGGCCACCACATCGGTGTGGCAGACCCCGCATGCCTCGACCCGCAGGCGCACATGTCCCAGCGGCGGCTCCTGCACCTCACGCTCCACCAGCTCGAACTTCCGCGCCTCTGTGACCTCGAACGCTCGGTATGTGGACATGGCACTCCTTGCTCGTCGGTGGCTCGCACGCCGGATCGCCCGCGAATACCGTCCGTGGACAGACGTCACATCCGGTCAATATGACCGGTCGTCTTAGCTCCACAATGGCTGGTCTTCCTGGGAGCGTCAAGTCAAGCGAGGACACCGCGAGCTCCACCAACCGGTTGTCGATCGCTCCGCAGGACCATGGTGCTGCCGTAGTCGCGGTACAACTCGGCCACGGCCCGGCGCCCCTCGCCCCGTCGCGGATCCGGGAACCGAGATCACGTAGTCGAAGACGACGTCTTCGGCCGGCAGATCGAAGTAGTACCGTGTGGCACTGCCGCAGCAGCGGATGGACTTCCCCCTCCATCGCTACGGCAGCGACCGCCGCTGTCGCCCTCTGAAGCCCCCTGCGGCATCTCAGCGGGGACACCTCAGGGGCTTCCCCCAGGGGACAGCTGGGGGTTACCCCCCAACGAAGTCGGGGATTAACCCGGTCGCTCGGACGACGCCCGGTCCGTAGGTTCTGGGGTGGAATCGGAACACCGTTCCACTCAGCCTACGGAGGCCCCTCGTGACCGCCCCTTCGCGTCCGCGGACGCGCACTCCTCATCCGCTCGTCGCGGCCTTCGTACGGTTCGTCGTGTGCGGTGGCGGTGTCGGGCTGGCGTCCAGCGGGGTACTCGTACTGCTCAACGACCGGATACCGATGGCCATTGCCAACGCGCTGGTCACCGTCGTCTCCACGGTCATCGCCACCGAATTGCACGGGCGGGTCTCCTTCCGGAGCAAGCGGAAGGGGTGGGGGGTCCATCTTCAGTCCGGGGTGACCGTCGCCGTGAGCTACGCGTTCACGACGGGGGCGCTGCTCTGCCTGTACGCCGTCCGGTCCGAGCCCTCGGCCCTGGTGGAGCAGACGGTCTATCTGTCGGCGTCCGCGCTGGCGGGGATCGGACGGTTCGCACTACTGCGGATTGTCGTCTTCGCCGACCGGACCCCGGCACCCGACGCCTCGCTCAGCAAGGCCGCGGTGGCGATGGCTGCGTGAGGTCGCCGCCTTTCCGCAAATCGCGGAATGCGTCGTCGCTACGTAATGGGCTCCCGGCCAGGGGCCTTCGCTGCTTCCTCGGCCTCGTTCCCGGCGACGTCAGTGCCGCCGCCTGCCGCCCCTGCCCCTGCCCCTTTCGCCCGGTCGGCGCCGCTGATGGCTGCGGCCGAGATGTGCGGCCGGCCGCCGACGGGCCTGCTCGGCGACCGTCCTCAGATCCGCCAGGCCCGCCTGGTCGGGATGACCGGATGCGAGAGCGGCCTCAAGAGCCTTGTGGGCGGAGAGTTCCTGGCTTCCCAGGATTTCGAGCAAGCCTTCGGGTCCCGCTGTCTCCAGGAGTTGGAGCAGACTCTCGGCGACCATGACGAGGCTCTCGGGCTCGTTGAGGTCCTCGGCACCGAGGACCTCCCGGCGCACCAGGACACTCAGGGCAGTGGGGCCGAGGAGCGGGTCGCCGCGCAGACCGCGCAGCAGGGCCTCGCCGTCCGGGTACGCGTCGACGAGCGCGTCCAGCATGACTTCGGCGCGAGTACGGAACGGGGTCGCGCGCACGGCGTCGGTCAGCTTCTGCAGCGCCTCGGCAGAGCTCTCCCGGGCGGCGACCCAGGCAGCGAGTTCGGTGCGGGCGGCATCCGGGTCGTAGTGCTCTGCGATGACACCCAGGAGCCCGGCGGCGGGGGCGTGGGCGAGTTCACCGACGCGCGGGGCATCACGTCCTTCGGCGAGCAGCCGGCGGCGTACGGAATCGTGGCCGAGGGCGGTGAGACGGATCAACTCGACCGGCCCGTCGGTCAGTTCCGCCCGCCGCGCCTTGCTCCGCTCTTCGGCATCCTCGCTCTCCCCCTGTCCACCGGCGACGACGCCGAAGAGCTCGGCGAGCTCCGGCGGCATCCCGGCGGGCGGCAGCACGGACTCCTCGAGCGGTATGTCGAGGAAGACCGGGTCGGCCATGCCCTCGTGCCGCTTGATCGCGCCCAGGTCCTCCAGCACGTCCAATGCGGTGCGCAGATCACGGTCCGCATGTCCGAGTTCCAACTGCCAGGCGTAGTGCCCGGTCAGGTCGTACTCGGTGCGGTAGCTCAGGTGCAGCGAGTCGCGCAACCGGGGCCAGGGCATGGCGTGCGGCAGGCTGTAGAGGGTGTTGAGAACATCCGGCACGATGTCCTCGAAGCTGTCGAAGAGCATCGACCCGACGTGTCGGCCACTGCGGGTGCCCAGGAGTGCCACGCGCAGCTCGGGGAAGGTCTCGAAGGCGTGCCGCCACAGCGAGAGCGGGTCCTGCAGCAAGGGCTGCGCCTTGGCAACCGCGTACAGCCGCCCCTTGACCACCCGTACCAGCCGGGCCTTCTTCGCCCACTCGACCGCAAGCCCCAGCCGCGGCAGCTGCGTGGAGGAGCGCGCCGTATCCACCGCGTCGCCTGTCCCCAGCTCGGCAACGAGGGCTCGCGCGTCCGCCATTCGCAGGTTGCCCGTCGCGGTGAGCGCGCGCCCCTCAGGGCCCGCCCAGTCGGCGATCCCTCGCAGCCACCGCAGCGCGCGGGACGTCTCGGCGCGTGCACGCAGCTCCTTCTCGGCGGGCAGCAGGACCGGCAGCTGCGGTTCGGCACGTGTCACTTCTGCCGGGCCGCGCGTCAGGTGGTTGCGCAACACCTCGTCCAGTACGTCCTGGTCGTACGGCACCTCGCCTTGCTGAGCCTGCTCCACGAAGCTTTCAAGCGCCGCCGGATCCTGGACATCGACCCCCTGCTCGGCTGCGGTGACCGCCCAGAACTTCGCCAATCCCCAGCGGCCGCGGTCAGCCATGGCGGGGGCGAACTGCGGTGTGAGGGACTCGATCGCAGCAAGGTTGTCGGCCGACGAGGCCCCGCGCGGGTCGCTGAGGCCCATCGCATCGAGGTAGCGCAGCAGAGCCGCAAGTGTGCCGGGCGCATCCGCCGGCTCTTCGCCGGGCAGCACGGTGACTGCGCGCGGCACCCAGTCCAGCAGATACTCCTCGATGTGCCTGGGCTCCCACAGCCCCAGCCGCCCGTCGCAGGTACCTCGGTGGCGATAATCGAGCGCCGTCTCGACGAAGAACGGGTCCACGCTCTCGCCCCGCTCGCGGGCCCACTGACCCATCCGGCGGATCAGCAGCGAACGCGCCGCCTCGAATTCCTCGGTCTCCTCGGGCGCGAAGAACATCCTCATCACACCGGCCCTGCCTGTCCTGTCGTACGGCCGCCGTCCCACAGCATGCCAGCGGCCCCGGGCCCGATGGAGATCGTGGTTCCGCGGGACCAGGCGGTCACTATTGAACCGTAACCGGTCCGCCGGCGGACGCAGATGCTGACGGGGGGACGAGATGATTCTGCACTGTCTGCAGCGGTTCCCCGTTCGGTTCAGGGTGCTGTGAAAAGTGCGGGAAGCGGGAGCGAGGGCTGGGCTCAGGTGAGCAATGCAGCCCCGGACGATGGCGCCCCACGGGTCGCAGCGGCCGGTGGGTCCCGGCGACCGGTCCGGCGTCTGGAGGCGACCGCGTGCTCGCCTTGCCCCTTCCACTCTTCGTCGCCGCCTCCTCGCACTGTGCGACAGCAGCCGGGGCAGTATGCGCCGCGCCGGGGCTGGGGACGCCATGTCTCGGTGCGCGGCCATCTGCGGCCTCGGCCCTCGGCCCGCATGGTGCCCGAGTCGTACGCGGGCCAACTGGCCGGTGAAGGTGCTACCGAAGTCGTCGTGTGGGTCGGCGCGTTGACCGTCTGCTGACCGGAATCGGCTGCGACGCGCGCGCCGGATCCCTCGCCCATTGGTACGCCGATGGAGAGACTCTCGACACCGGGCGTCTACCCATGGGTAACTCCCGCTGATTTGATGTGGGTTGCTCGATCCACCCCCCATCCGCAGAAGCAGGAGACCCCGTGCCGCTCACCGCGCTCCGTCGCACCTCCGGCGTGACTCTGTCCGCCGCGCTCGTCGCCGTCACGCTGGCCGCACATGCTCCTCAGGCATCGGCCGCCGGCACCCCGTCACTGAGGGTTCTCACCTACAACACGTTCCTGATCGGTACTATGGCCTAACTGTACTGACGAGGGGGCGGGATGAACCACGCTGAGGAACGTCCGTATGACGGGTGCGGGAAGTGCTTCGTAGCCGTACGTCGACTGTCACGGAAGTCCGATGCGACGTGGTCACCCGCACGTCAGCGGGACAATGTGCTGTCGGCCGTAGCCAGCGTAGGCGGGCACGTCATTGCGTGGGCGGACGACTGGGAGATCTCCGGAGCCACAAATCCCCTGGACCGCCCTCAGCTTGGTCCATGGCTGCGTAACGAGCGTGGTCCCTACGACGGTGTGGCCGGCGCAGCCGTTGACCGAATCGGGCGGAGCCTCGTCGACTGCCTGAACACCGGATTCAGGATGCGCGATGAAGGCAAGCTACTCGTCACGTACGGCCACGTCGGGCCGTGGGACCTGTCAGACCCCGTCGACGAAGACCGCTTCATCATGGAGGCGTGGGGCGCGCAGCGGGAACTACGCGCAACACAAGGGCGCAACCGGGACGAGACAACGAAGGCCCGGAACCAAGGGCGCAAGCGGGGAAAGCACGCGTACGGATACCGGTACGTGCGACTCCACCCGAAGGCGGGCATCGATCACGTGGCCCTGGACCGGGGCGAAGAGATGCCGCCCGACGTACGCGAGAGAGAGAACGCGTGCGAGATTATCCGCGACGTCGCGCGCCGCATCCTGTCGGACGAGACCGGCGAAACCACGGAGTACAGCGAGGCAGCCAGGCTCACGCGGACGGGTGTCTACTCCCCTGCGGATCACGAGCGGGTCATGAGCGGCAGGGAGCCGCGGGGCGGTCCGTGGGACGGTGCTGCACTGAAGAAGATGCTCGTGTCGGAGGCGGCTCTCGGCTATCTCATGCACCTGGAACGCCCCGTCATCGACGACAAGGGCCTTCCCGTCCGTGTGGCTCCCGGCTTGTGGGGCCGTGCAACCCGTGACGCCCTCGTGGCGAAGCTGGGGCCGAAGGTGCCACGGCAGAAGCGAGCACAGTCCGGCACTCACTTGCTCTCGTCCGTCGCCCTGTGCGGGATCTGCGGATTCCGTCTGTACCGAAGTGGCCTCCCCGTCGCCATGACGTGCAAGTCGCGGGCCAAGGGGCTGTCCAACTGCCAGCCCTCACCGACCATCCAAGTTTCGATCTTGGAGGAGAGCGTCACGGGTTGGTTCCTGGAGACGTTCGGGGATCACGCATTCATGGAAACGGTCTACGACCCGGGCAACGGGGTGGAAGAGGCACTGGACGAGGTACTCACCGCGCGAAACCGACTCCGCGACGACCGTGCGGCAGGGCTGTACGAGGACGAGGACGACGCCGCGTGGTACCGCACTCGGTACAGCGAACTGACGGCGGAAATCAAGCGGTTGCGTGCCGTGCCGATCCGCCCGGCAGGCATGGTTACGCGCCCGACCGGTAAGACGGTGGCGTCGGAGTGGGACGCCGCGCCCGACGATGGCGCCCGGCGTCAACTGCTGAGCGAATTCGGGATCACTGTGAAGGTACGGCCGGAGGGGCACTCGCCTCGTTGGCAACCTCTCGTGAACGGTGAGGATCCCGACGCAGGGGCGGACAAGGCGTTCCGCATCATGGCGTCGCGGTCCGTCGCGTCGGCTTCGTAGCCTCACCAACGCAGGAGAGCCCCCGTCGACAACGGCGGGGGCTCTGTTGTGCGCTTGCTACTCGGAGGGCTTGCTCCACGGGCCGGCCGGCGGGCGCTCCGGAAGCTTCGCGCCTGGCCGTCGCAGGTACCACCTGACGAACTCCCGCAGGACGCGCCCGCGGGGACTACGTCCTTCAGGATGCATGGACTTCGTGGCTGCTAGGAACGGCTCCCACTCGTCGTCAGGCATGCGGAAGCGACGAGGGGTGTCGTACTCGCTGTCAGGCTGCTCGGTCATGGGACCACCGTAGCTAACTCGTGGCTACAAGGCGACGTGGGCGAAGGTTCCGGCTCGTAGCTACAAGATTCCTTCACAAGTGGCTTGCCTTGTGGCTACAAGTGGGTCTAGTTTCGTAGCCACAAGGAACGACACGACAAAGGGCCCGCTGAGTCTTGGCGGACGACGGGCCCTTTGACTCCACGAAGGAGCCTCACCATGCTCGCACAGCTCACGGTCCTCGGGTCTGAGATCCTCCCCGGCGACGTCCTGGCGCTCAAGCCGAACCGCCCCGTGGAGGAGATCGGATCCGTCCAGGGCCTCTCGATCTCCCTCCACCTGGAGGACGCTGGCATCTACATCGTGTGGGCCGCACGCCGCTACCTCGTCACCCGCAAGACCCTCGACGAGACCCCCACGTCGACGGCGCTCGTCGTCGGCCCGATCGACACCGCCGACGCCCGCGACTTCCTCCGTGGCCACGCGATCGACGTCGCGGAACAGACGGGCACTGTCGCGACCTATGCCCTTCACGCGGACTACACCGTGACCGACTTCGACGCGGTGTACGTCCTCGGACGCGCGGCGGAGCTGCGGGACTGCGCGACCCTCGTCCTCGTCGCGGAGGCGCTGGCGGCCGGCATGCCCGTGCACGAGGCGTCGAACCCGCAGGCGGCTGGCTACTGCGTCTGCGGGCTGGCGCAGAGCGTGCACGTCCTGCGGGACCGGCATGGCGTGATCCAGTGCCACGAGTGCCAGGGGCTAACGATGGGCTGCGCGCACTGCGGCGAGTACGGCGACGCGGAGGAGTTGACCCTCGTCGAAGAGGGCGCCACGTTCTCCCCCGTACACGCCGCGTGCCTGGCGGAGGCTCGTCGGGTGCGACCGGGAGCGGCGTACGTGACCGCCTGACGTAACCCGCTGTGACGGAATGCCTCGCCCTCTTCGGAGGAGCGGGGCATCCGCGCGTCCGGGGCGGCTACTCGTCGACGTCCCCCGACGCCTCCCCGGGGGCTGCTGGACAAACTTTTGTCCAATCCGAAGATGGACTTGCAGCGTGACCCACTCCTGAGATTGGGGTCCTAGTTTGGCCTGTGTCTACTGTGTCCCAGTTTGCGCCCTGGATTCGCGGTCAGTCTGGCCAAAAAGACAAACTAACCCCCTACTTTCATTCTCTCTAAGACGCGTTAAGGAGAAAGGAAAAGTAGGGGTTAGTTTGGCTTTTTGTCCTCAGTCTGTCCGCGCCCCGTCGGAGGCCGCTCGTCGACGAGGAGGAGCGGGGGTGGGCGGGTCGACGGAGGCTGCCAGAAACCGGTAACGATTCCATCTCGGAGCGTCACATTTGGCGATTCCCGCCCCATAACGTAGGTAGAGGGATGGCGATGACAGGCACTCTCAATATCCCGATTTGATAACGAGATTGCGGGATAATGCCCGGTTTGGACCTTTATGGGTGTGATGTCGTGACACATCGCCGACATAACTAAGACAGAGGGGAAAACGCGCGGCCGGCGAGTGGCACGGCTCCGAACCCTCGAAAGCTGCGGAAGTGTGGTCACCTTCGGCCGGACACCACGCTTCCGCATTGACTGCGCCCCCTGCTCCTCCTCTCGTGCGGGTGCGGGCGCATCGGTCCCAGCGGTAGAGCCATCGACGTGGAGCGAACTCTCCTCCGCCTCCACGTCGACGTGCTCCCGCTGGGACCGTCAGACCTCTTCAAGGCGCTGCCTCACGGTGGCGCCTTTTTCATTTGCCCGAAGTAGCGAGAACGCTCGAAAGCGAGACGAACAGGAGATCCCCATGTCCGACGTGCCCACCTCGTCGACGCCGTGCCGTACCTGCGGCATCAACTGGCCCCGCACACCGGTCTACTACCACCTTGACCCCCTGTGCATCGGGGGCCTGAAGAAGCAGTGCCGGGAGTGTGCCAACGCGGAGGCGCGTCGACGTTACGCAGCCAACCCGACGCCAGCCCGTGAGCGCGTGCGTGCGCGCCGAGAAGAGCTTGCGGCCTACTGGACCGCCCAGTGGGCGGACGAGGCCCGCTACGAGGCCGCCTAGCGCCTTCTAGACCTACTACAGCCCCTGCCGACCGGTGGGGGCTGCGCTGTATCCGAGAGGGAACCTAATGAACGCTCAGCTCGAAGCCGCCCACGCGGCTGTACCCGCCATCGCGGACTACCACCGACGCAAGGCCCGCGTCGACGAACTCCTTCGCTCTCTCCCCGCAGTTGAGACCCCGGAGGCGGAGGCGGCGCGGGTGGCTGACGAGGTAGCGGAGGAGTACCTCACCTCCGGCACCTGGCCGGCCGACGTGGAGCAGCGCGCGCAGGAGGCGTACACCCGCGCGGTTGGTGCCCACGCCGTGCGGTCCCGGTTTCTCGCGCTGCATCGCGACTACACCGGCGCAGCAACCCTTGTGTCGCTTCGTCAGGCGTACCGGGCGGAGATCCTGGAGGCGCTAGGCGTACAGCTTGCGGACCTCCTTCAGGAGGCGAAGCAGCACGTTCCCGCGCTGGGATCAGTACGCGACGCCGACGCGGCGCTTGCGGCAGGGGGCGCAGCCGCGGAGGCATACACGAAGCTGAAGCCGCTCGTGTCGGTGCTCTCCGGCATTCGCGAGGCTCAGTGGAGCGCCCTCTCACAGGGTGAACTAACGGGCCCCGGGAGCCTGTACTCCCGCGCCAAGGCAAGCGGACATGGTGACGTCCAGGGCGTGAATGACGAGACGCCTGCACGTCAGGTCGACGTCATGCGGGCGCGGGCTTACGACCTGGACCACCTCGTCTTCCTCGTGCAGATCGGCACGGCGTACATCCCTGAGTCCGTGGACGAGGTGATCGCGGCGCAGGACGCGTTCGAGACGCGTCATTCCGTGCCCGACGACCTCCCGCGCGTCGTCGACATCAGCCCGACCGTGACGCCGAACCGTGCGCCGTCGCCGCCGAACCGTGGCGCAGAGACCCGCGGAGAGCGCGAAGCAGTCGCACGCTCCCGCCAGAACCGCTAATCCCGAGAGGACCGACTAACCATGACCGAACAGCAGACCCCAGAGCAGCCCCCGGAGCCCCTGACGGGCCCCGTACTCGAACTCGCGAAGGTGCGCGCCGGCGTTGCGGCGGGGCTCACCATCGAGCAGTCCGCGCGGCTCCAGGGCGTCGACGAGGCAGCGATCACCGCTGACGCCGTTGCCTTCGCCGCGGAGCTGTCCGCAGCGAACCCCGCTCCGCAGGGCCCCCGCGCGGGCGGCGACCGTGGGGGCGACGTCGGAAGCGGCGCCGGAACCGTGAGCGCCGGAGTCGCGGCGTACCGCGCTAAGCACGGCCTGGATGAGAACGGCCAGCGCCCGGAGCGCAAGCCCGTGCCGACCGACAGCCGCCGCAACCCGTTTGCTGAGCCCGCCTACCGCATGGGCTAGACCGTCGCGCGGAACACGAGCATCCACGAAACGTTCGTACCGGCCGCGCTCTGGCCAGTGAAGGTGTCCGGCTCCATCCGGTCCAGACGCCAGCCAACGGCCTCCACGGCTTCGATGGCGTCGGCCACTGACGACATGTCGTTGTCCGACGTCTGCGGGACCTGGAGGCGGTAGGCAAACACCTTGCCGCCCGCCTTCAGCCTCGCTTGCGCGGCAGTGTCGATGCGCGCGGCCGTGATCCTGCCTCGTATCCCCATATACGGCAGCCTAGTTGAGAAGGAGGGGGAGCCATGGTTCAGCCTGGACCCCGTCAGAAACCATGGACGCCGCACTCCCGTGCCAACCGTGGCGGGCCACGAGGCGGCGCCACAGGCCCCGTTGTGCTGCCGCTCGCGGGGTGCAGCGATCCGATCCCGGACCTGCCCGCGGGACGGGCCTGGACGGAGCCTGAGCGCACGATGTGGGCGGAGTTGTGGGAGAGCCCACAGGCGACGCAGTACGACGACTCGTACGTCCCCATCGTCGCTCTGTACGTGCGCGTTGTGTGCGACGCGATCACGGGACGCGTGACAGCGGGCCTTGCGCAGGAGGCGCGTCACCTGGCTGATCACCTTGGCCTCAGCCCTGCCGGCCTGAAGACACTGGGCTGGCAGATGGAACAGGTGGACGCACGCACAGGTGAAGTGCACGACGCACCCGTTGCACACATCGACGCACGTCGCCCACGGCTGACAGCGTGAGTGCCCGACGCGATGCGCTCCTTGCGCGCAGGGAGCAGCGTGGCGGAGGCAGCAGCGCGCCGACATGCCCGCCTGAGCTACGCAGGTGCCTCGTGTGGGACTGGCTGGAGACCACAGAGAGCGCCGACGTGGAAGCGCACGGGATGAACGCACTCGCCGTTCCACGAGCGTGGCGACGATGGCGGGATGCGCGCGAGGCGTACGCCAATGAGCGCGGGCTGACTGTGCTTCAGGCGTGCGGACCGACGAGCCGGCCGACGCTGGGCTGGCGCTCGCACCCCACCCCCGTCACCCCCTCCGGAGGGTCTCAAGACCGAAGAGGTGCTGGTAGGCGCTGTCTGACAACCGGTTAGGGGTCGACCTACAGGCACCGCCGGAGACCGTTTCAGGGCCCTTCTGACGTCCTCCGGGGTGGCTAGGCGCGATGGATCCCATTCGGGAAGCGATCAAGCGGGAGGCGCGAAGTTCGCTGGCAGCGATTAGTCAAGAGATTGTAAAATACGCAGGTCAGGGTAGGTATTACCGTAACGCGCCCGTGCTAGGATGGAGCCATGGAGAAGGAGAACGTGACTTGCGCATGGTGCCCGGAGCCGCTGAAGGCGAGCCGCTCCCACCGTGCGCGTTTCTGTTCCACCCGCTGCCGCATGGCGTCACATCGCGCGGCGAAGAACAACCCGCTCCCCGTGGAGCTGACGACCTGCGACAGGTGGGTTCGCCGCTCCTCCACGAAGGTCCCGATCACGGTTGCCGGCATGGCGGCCTCGTCGACGGACCCGCGGACGTGGAGCAGCTACAAGGAAGCGTCCAAGTCCCGCGCCGGCGTCGGTCTGGGATTCGTCCTGAACGGCGACGGCATTGCCTGCCTGGACCTGGACCACGCATTCGCCCCTGACGGCTCACTGAAGCCGTGGGCCGCGGACATCGTCCGTAAGGCGGGCGCGACGTACACGGAGGTATCACCATCCGGCGACGGCCTCCACATCTTCGGATACGCCGATGTCCGCCACGGACGGCGGATCCGGAGGAGTGACGGCTACGCCGTAGAGATCTACGGAACCGGGCGGTATCTCGCCATGACGGGTGATCGCTTCCGCGACGCTCCGTCGACACTCACAGACCTTTCCGCGCTCGTCGACGAACTGACGTAGCGCGTAGTCCATTCCGCAGGGCCCTCGTCGTTGACGGGGGCCTTTTGCATGCCCTGGAGGAGCCCTTATGCGATCTGAACCCACCTACATGACGTGCCGTCGCAACGGCTGCACCCTGCCGCGCGCCCGGAGGAGCCTCACCGACGGGCGTAGCCGGCTGGGCTCTCACTGTTCTCACGCATGCGTCGTCTGGGACGGACGCGCGAAGCGCGCATTGCGTGACGGCGACGGCGACGAGGCGAACGAACTGCTGAAGCTCGCGGCCAAGTTGGACGCCCGCACCCATCCCGGGCAGACCGTTCCCGGAATCCTCACCGACACCCGCGGAAAGGCCGCCTAACGGCCCGCGGAGGAGCGGGACCAACGACACCCCATAGACCACCTGAGAGGCCCGTAGCGGACGCGCTGCGGGCCTCTCGCATGCCCTGGAGGAACCTTGCAAACCACCACTGACGACATCTGTGCGCGCGACGGATGCCGCTTCCACGTCGAACACGTGCTTATCGACAACCGGCTGTACCCCACCACCATGTGCGGCGACGCATGCCGCGACTTCGCGTGGGCCCTGGAGGCCCTGAGAGCCGCTCCCGACTCCCCGGAGAAGGCGGAGGCGCTGGCGGACATGAGCATGTACGCACGGATCCTGAGCGAGCGCACAGAGCCCATGGACATCGGCGCACTGTTCGGCGGCGACGATGGCTGACCTGGATATCGTCGGCAGCGTAGCCGTCGACGTCGTACCGATCATTCCGCAGTTCCACGCCAAGCTGAAGGGCCTCGTCCTTCCCGTCGCGGACCGCGTAGGCCGCGAAGCCGGCGAGCGGATGGGTCAGGCGATCTCCAACAACATCGTCGTCGCCATCCCCAACGCGATCAACCAGGGTGGCCAGGCCGCCCGCGTCGCAGCGGGCCGCCAGGGCGATAATGCCGGAGGCGCGTTCGCGACGTCGCTGAAGCGCAAGCTCGAAGTGGCCTTCCGTGCAATGCCGAAGCTCCAAGTGGGCTTGGCAGACACGGGAGTTGACGCCGAACTTGCCCGACTCCGATCGAAGTTGGAGCAGCTCTCCAACAAGCGGATCGGCATCGACGTCGACGCCATGGCCGCCCGTGCCGAAGTGGAGCGGATCGAGAAGGAACTTCAGCGCCTCGGAGCGAGTCACCCGAACGTAGCCGTCAGAGCGGACACCGCTACGGCGCGCGCAGCGCTGGCAGCCATCCGCGAAGAGATCGACTCCGTGGACCGCAAGGAGGCGAACGTCCGTGTCGACGTCGACACGGGACGCGCACAGGCAGCCTTGATGGGGCTCGGTATCCAGATGGCTGCCACAGCCGCCATCCCTCTTGGACCGATCATCGCGGCGGGTCTCGGAGCCGTGGTCTCGATGGCTGCCGCAGCCGGCGCCGGAGTCGGCGCGCTGGCACTCGTCGCCATCCCTGCCGTCAAGGGGATCACGTCGGCCCTTCAGCTGAAGTCTGCGGCGGAGGCGGAGGCGGCTAGCACCACCGACCGCAGCACCGCTTCGACGTCGCAGGCTGCCGCGAAGGCGCTGCAGCTTGCGGGCGCGCAGGCGTCGCTAGCCAGCGCGCACCGGAACGCCGCGCAGGCTGTAGCAGCCGCCGGCCGACAGGTGGAGCAGGCAGAGCGCGCCGTAGCCGACGCAGCCCAGCGCGCGGCAGAGCAGCGTCAGGCAGCCGCGGACGGTGTGAAGCGCGCGGAGCAGCAGCTCACCGACGCCAAGCGGACGGCACGGCAAGCAGAGCAGCAGCTCACACAGGCCCGTGCCGATGCCGCACAACAGCTGCGGGAGCTGTCGGACCGACTGATCGATGGGCATCTGAGTCAGCAGGAGGCCGCCCTCCGCGTCAAGCAAGCGGAGCAGGATCTCCAGGCGACGTTGGCGGACACCACGGCCACGGACCTCCAGAAGGAGGCCGCACAGCTGGCGTACGAGCGAGCCGTTCAGAACTCCAAGGAGCAGCAGAAGAGCTTTGCTGACCTCCAGAAGAGCGCGGCCAAGCAGCGTGCGGCCGGCGTGGAGGGCTCCGACGCCGTACGGGCCGCCACGGAGCGCGTGAGCCAAGCCCAGCGAGGCGTAGCCGATCAGACGGACGCACTCCGCAAGGCGCAAGCGGCGGCAGCGAAGGCGGCCGTCGACGGAGCGCGCGCGGTTGCCGACGCTCAGGAGCGTGTATCCGACGCCACCCGCAACGCTGCGAACGCACAGGCGTCAGCAGCGGAGTCGATCGCGTCCGCGGAGCGCGGTCTCCAGTCTGCGCGCCTCTCGTCGACGAAGGCGACCGGCGCCGCCACCACGAAGCAGGATGAGTACCGCGCAGCGCTGGAGAAGATGACTCCCGCGTCCAGGCAGCTCTTCGACGCCATCGCCGGCCCGTCCGGACTCACGAAAGCGTTCAAGGCGTGGTCGACGTCGCTACAGCCGGCCGTCCTCCCGCTGTTCACACGCGGAGTCGACGGGGCGAAGAACTCGTTGCCTGGCCTGACGCCGCTCGTACTGGCCGCAGCATCTGCGGTGGGGATCCTCCAGGACAAGGCGAGTGGCGAACTCAAGTCACCGTTCTGGCAGGGCTTCAAGCAGGACATCGCGGAGAACGCGAAGCCGGCCATCGTCGGTCTCGGTACGGCGTTCGGGAACATCCTTAAGGGGATGGCGGGAATTATCGACGCCTTCCTCCCGCACATGGCCGGTATCTCGAAGACAATGGGCCGCATCACTGAGCGGTTCGCGAACTGGGCGACGGGGCTTAAGGGTTCTCCAGAATTCGAGCGATTCCTCCAGTACGTGAGGGACAACGCGCCCCCGATGGCAGAGTTCATCGGCAAGGTGTTGACGTCGATGCTCGACTTCAGTAAGGCCGTTGCCCCGTTGTCGACGGCGTTGTTCGCCGTTGTCGGCCCGTTGTTCGACGCAATCTCTTGGCTGTCGACGAACATGCCTGGACTCGTCCAGACGTTGTGGGCGTTGTACGCGGTAAACAAGCTCATCACGGTGGGCATGACCGCGTTCGGCATCGCGATGGGTCTGTACAACACCGTTGTGGCACTGGCGGCGTTGGAAACATTCACGTGGGCTGCCGCACTTCAGGCCACGGGAATCGTTCCGCTCATCACGGCTATTGTTGTGGTCGTTGCCGCACTCGTCGCCGGGGTAATTTGGGCGTACAAGAATGTCGGGTGGTTCCATGACGCTGTGGACGCAGCATGGACGGGCATCAAGGCCACCACAACGTTCCTGTGGGACAACGTCCTGAAGCCAGTGTTCTCCGCCATCTGGACGGCGATGAAGGCCATCGGCACCATCGCCATGTGGCTCTGGGACAACGCACTGAAGCCGGCCTTCAAGTTCATCGGCGAAGCCGCTCAGTTCCTCTTCACGCTCGTGGTGACGCTCTTCCTCCTGCCTGCCTACCTGGCGTTCAAGGCGCTGGGGAAGATCGGAATGTGGCTGTGGGACAAGGCGATCGGCCCTGCGTTCCGCGCGATCGGCGAGGCGGCAAAGTGGCTGTGGGACAAGGCACTGAAACCCATCTTCGGGTGGATCGGTGACAAGGCCAAGTGGGTTTGGGAAAAGGGCATCAAGCCAGCCTTCGGCGAAGCCCGGAAGGAATTCGACGCACTCGGGAAGGTCGCCAAGTGGCTGTGGGACAAGGCCATCAAGCCAGTCTTCGGATGGATCGGTGACAAGGCCAAGTGGCTCTGGGACAAGGCGATCAAGCCTCCGTTCGAGAAGATCAAGGAGGGCGTTGACCTCGTTGCAGCCGCGTTTAAGCTGTCCAAGGACAACATCAAAAAGCACTGGGATCAACTCCAGGACATCGCCAAGAAGCCAGTCCGTTTCATCATCGATCACGTCTACAACGGCGGAATCGTTCCGTTGTGGAACCGAGTTGCTGACGTCACTGGCGCCGACAAAATCAAGAAGATGGACCTGAAGGGGTTCGCAACCGGTGGCATCATGCCGGGCTACTCGCCCGGGATAGACAACCACGTGATTGCGGTCTCCGGCGGTGAAGCCATCATGCGACCGGAAGTCACCCGGGCCGTTGGGGCGTCGCGTATCCACGAGCTGAACGCAGCTGCCCGCTCAGGCGGTATCAGCGGTGTTCAGCGTGCGATTGCCAACGGGATGCCAGCGTTCAAGGACGGTGGCATCTTTGGCAGCATCTGGGGCGGGCTGAAGTCCGCGGGTGGGGCCGTCGTCGACGGCGCGAAGAGCACCGCTGACTTCCTCACCAACCCGGACAAGCTGTTCAACGCTGCGACGAGTTGGGCGAAGGAGCAGATGCGGGGCTTCGCGTCCTCCAAGTGGGGTCAGCTGACGACAGAGATCCCTGTCGCGCTGCTGAAGAGCCTGAAAAACTCGATCTTCGGCGACGGAAGCGGCACGGTCGCAACGGGTGGCGTGGGACGAGCCCTGATGTGGGCACGCTCGAAGGCTGGCATGCCCTATCAGTGGGGCGGTGCTGGCTCGCCCTCATTCGACTGCTCCGGGTTCATGAGCAGCATTCAGAAGGTGATCCTTGGCCAGGTGCCGAAGGGTCGCCTGTGGTCGACGTTCTCCTTCCAAGGGGACAACGCCCCCGCGGGATGGGTGCGCAACCTGAATTCGCCGTTCCGGATCGGTGTGACAAATGCGGGCGTGGGCCACACGGCTGGCACCCTGGCCGGCGTCAACGTCGAGTCCAGGGGTGGCGCCGGCGTGGTTGTCGGCAAGGGCGCGCGAGGCTGGAACGACCCACTATTCACGTCGCACTACGGCTTCGCCCCCGCCATCGGCAACCCCAAGCTCTACGACAGTGGCGGCTACCTCCCGCCGGGGCTGAACCTCGTCGCCAACGGCACGGGTAAGCCTGAACCGGTCTTCACGTCCGGCCAGTGGGCTGACGTCCGCGCAGCGAGCAACGGCGGTACGTCGGTGCCGAATATCCAGGTGATCTCGAAGACCTACCTGGACGGCCGCGAAGTGAGCGGCGTGATTGATCACCGCATCGAGCTGCGCGACGCAGCCACCGGACGCGCGATCGAGACCGGCCGCTACGTATGACCTGACGCACACACAGACGCACCCAGAGGCCGCCCTCCCGCCATGGGAGATCGGCCTCCACGCATCACCCCACCTGGCCCTCCACGTAGCCGACATGGCGCCGTGGAGGGCCTCCCCATGACTTGAGAGGACAACACCATGGACTACACCGACGCCGCGAAGAACCAGCCCGTTCAGTGCCCGCAGTGCGGTGCCGACGTCGCGCAGACCCCGGGCCGCGGGAAGATCAAGCGCTTCTGCAACCCATCCCACGGGCGCTCGTGGCGGACTCGGATGCGGTCGGCCGGCTGGCTCTGACGTCAGAGCGGCTCGATGCGCCCTTGACCCGCTCCTCCATTCGCGCCATCGTCGTAGAACATTGCGCAACGGCTGCGACCATGGAGGAGCCATGACGCTACGGTTCATCGCAAAGGACCCCAACACCAACGGGGAAAACTGCCCGACGGTGTGGATCGACGAGGAGAAGCAGGAGTTCGTAATCCAGGGATGGAACCCGGACGAGGACACCCGCACGGAGTGCCTGACCACCGGCCCCATCCCCGACACTGAGGGCGTCGTCCGGCTGCCCGTCCGAATGGCTGGCGTACTGAGGGAGGCGTGCGACGTTGCCGAAGGTACCAACCTTCGCTGAGTTGCTGGCTGACTGCCGGCGCTCCGCCGTTCACCTGGAGATGCGCGACGTCTACGGGGTGGCCAACGAGGACGCCGACTTTCAGGCGTGGCAAGCGGGGCACAGGTACGAACTGGACGACCGCGCGTCGTGGTGGAACGACTTCCATCAGACCGTCGCCGACGGGGTCGCTCGCGGCATCAGCGTGCGACGCGTGCGCGTTGTCTCCGAGCCTGTGTCGGACTACATCCGATTCGAGCACTCATGTACGCCGCAGAACCTGACGGCCGGAGAAGACATTCGGTGGCTGCCCCGTCGGCTGACGTCGGAGCTGCTGCTCCCCGGCAATGACTACTGGCTCTTTGACGACCGAGCCGTGAAGTTTGGTCTGTTCACCGGAGAGGGCGCGATCCTGGGGCATCAGATGTCCTACGCGACGTCAGTCGTCAAGCAGTGCGCCGATGCGTTCGACACGGCGTGGGACCGCGCGGTACCGCATGCGGATTACAGGGTCTGACGTCTACCCATGTTCCCGACGTCCAGTGTCCAGGCTGCCCGTACTGCGCTTGCCGCGCGGCTGCGGGAAATCCGCCTGGACGCTGGGCTGACGGGGCGGGAGGTCGCAGCCCGGACCGGCTGGCAGCCGTCGAAGGTGAGCCGGCTGGAGAACGCCACGACGCCTCCGTCCGATTCCGACATCAGGGCGTGGTGCGAGGCATGCGGCACCGTGGAACGGGCGCCGGATCTGATCGCGGCCTCTCGCACCGCAGAGTCGATGTACGTGCAGTGGCGACGTGTCCAGAGAACGGGCCTGCGACAGCTTCAGGAGTCGCGCGTACCGCTCTTCGAGAAGACTGCTGTGTTCCGCGTGTACTCGTCGTCCGTCGTCCCGGGGCTGCTCCAGACCGCGGAGTACGCGGCAGCCCTCCTGACGTCCATTACGCAGTTCCACGGCACCCCCAACGACGTGGGGGAGGCTGTGGCGGCACGGCTGGCCCGGTCGCAGGTCATTCACGAGGCCGGGCATCAATTTTCGTTGATCCTGGAGGAGTCGGTCCTCCGTCACGTCGTCGGGGATGCGGCGACAACTGCGGGACAGCTGGGGTACCTCCTGGCCGCAATGGCGTTTCCCGCTGTGTCGGTCGGCATCGTTCCTGCGGGCACCCCGCGGAAGATGTGGACGACGGAGACGTTCAACATCTACGACGACACCCGCGTTCACGTGGAGCTGCTGACGGCGGCAGTCACGGTGACGGAGCCGCAGGAAGTAGCGCAGTACGTGGGAGCGTTCGCTGAATTCGCCGCGCTGGCTGTCTACGGGGCGAAGGCGAGAGCGCTCGTAACGGCCGCAATCGACGCGCTCGACTGAATCTGCGTAGAACTCCGTAGAACTTCCTGGAACTCACTTTGCCTGCGTCCGTAGCGTCGTCTTCCAGACGACAAACGTGGAGGAGCGGGCATGGCGACCATCATGAAGCAGCCCCGGGAAGTACACCTGACGGAGCCGATCTCTCCGAATCCGTACCCAGGCTGCGACGTCTGCGCAGCGCTCGTCCGGGAATGGATCGACATCACAGAGCCGGCCTCCCCGCTGTTCGACGTGGAGCGCGCTCACCGTATCGTCGACGAGGTCAGAGATCATCGCAGTCAGGACGAGGTAGCAGCCCCCGCGCTCTGACGTCCCACATACCCGCGCTCCGGCTCGTCACAGTCGGCGCGCGGTGGGCGGCAGGGATCGGCTCCTCACGGTGAGGTCGACAAGCCAGTCCCTGCCCGTCCGCTAGCCCCGCTCCTTCCCCCGTAGGAGCGGGGCTTTTTGGTGCCCTTCGTCAGTACACTTAGCCAGTACTCCTGATGAGCAAGAACTTGTACCCGAACTGGGGTCAGGACCACCGTGCGGCAGAGATCGCGAAGGCATCGTTCTTTCAGGGCAACGACGTCGTGGTACTCCAGGAGGCGTTCGACAACTCCGCCTCCGACGCGCTGGCACAGAACGCGTCCGCCCAATACCCGTATCGGACGCCGGTGGTGGGCCGGAGCAAGAGCGGCTGGGACGCCACGGGCGGCGCCTACTCGGCCACGACTCCGGAGGACGGCGGCGTCACCGTACTGAGCAAGTGGCCGATCATCCGCAAGGAGCAGTTCATCTACAAGGACGCCTGCGGCAGCGACTGGTGGTCCAACAAGGGCTTCGTCTACGCCCAACTGAACGTCAACGGCACGGCGGTGCATGTAGTGGGAACCCACGCGCAGTCGACCGACTCCGGATGCGGGTCGGGTGAGGCGGCGCAAATGCGCAGCCGGCAGTTCAAGCAGATCGACGCCTTCCTCGACGCCAAGAACATCCCCGCGTCCGAACAGGTCATCGTGGCGGGCGACATGAACGTCGACTCCCGCTCCCCCGAGTACGCGTCGATGCTCGCCGATGCCGGACTCGCCGGAGCCGATGCCCGCACCGGGCACCCGTACTCCTTCGACACCCAGGACAACTCGATCGCCTCGTACCGCTATCCCGACGACCCTCGCGAGGATCTCGACTACGTCCTCCACCGCGCCGGGAACGCGAAGCCGTCCGGGTGGACCAACGAGGTGGTCAAGGAGCAGAGCGCGCCCTGGACCGTCTCCAGCTGGGGCACGGACTACACGTACACGAATCTCTCCGACCACTACCCACTGATCGGCTCCGTCGGCTAGCGGGACCGTGTCAACCGGCCGGCCTCGGAATCATCCGCGTCATACGTAGTGCCGACCGGTGCCGCTTCGACCGCAGCCACGGTGCAGGGGTACGCCACGGGGCCGGGGCGTGCCGTCGGTGGCTGCGGGAACGGCTGTCGTCGGCAGGCCGGTCGCGGGGACGCGGCCTGTGGTTCTGCGCCCGGTGGGTCTCGTTGGGGCGCTGGTCGCCCGGGACTTGCTGGGCGACCGGGGTGCTTCGTCGGGCCGGATCAGTAGGCCGAGTTGACGTTGTCGATCGAGCCGTAGCGGTGCGCGGCGTAGTTGGCGGAGGCCGTGATGTTGGCGACCGGGTCGTAGATGTTCGTCGAGGTGCCGGCGACGTGGTACGTCTTGAAGGTGGGGTCGATGACCTGCATCAGGCCCTTGGACGGGATGCCCTTCATGGCGTTGGAGTCCCAGTTGTTGATGGCGTTGGGGTTGCCGGAGGACTCGCGCATCAGGTTCTTGTGGATGCCCTCGTAGGTGGCCGGGATGCCCTGCTTGTGCAGGATCTCCAGCGACTGCTTGATCCAGGTGTCGACGTTGCCGCCGGACTGGGCGGGGGTGGCGGCCGAGGCGGCCGGGGCGCTGACGACGGTGCCGGCCATGACGGCGGCGCCGGCTGCGAACATGCCCAGCGAGATCTTCTTGGTCTTGGTCATGCGGGCGAACTTCTTGGGCATCGCGGTGATCTGCACGTGGTAATTCCTGTTCTGTCGGGGGGTGATGCCAAGAATTGTTAATCGGGAGGGAATCCCGGGTCAATGCCCACTTCTTACTACTGCGATTAGTATCGGGTGCAGAAAATGATGGCAGAAGTGGTCGCGCGCGACCGGGGAGCGGGCCTCGGTGCTCTACTATTCAGCTTCAGAGTGACGCCCGTCATATGGCTCACCCCACACGGCAAATGCCTCAAATCAGCACAAGAGTGACCCAGGTCATGTGGCCTGCGTCATATCGAAGGCGCCCAATTCGCTCACCGTAATGCAGCAAATGCATTACGTATTCATGGCGGAGTAGTGGAATATCGGCGCTCGTAGTCGGGGAACCCTTTCCGGTGATCGAGGGCCGATGTCCGGGGCCTGACGGGTCTGCCGGCGGTATGTAGCGGGGCTGATTCGGCGCCGTACGGCCGTGTGAATGAGCCCCCCATGGGGACAGGGCTCCGGCGCAGCCCTTATACAAGACGTCGACCAGCGAGCCCCCTACCTACAGGCGATCTCCCTGCGAACCGATTCCCTGCCCTCAGGTGAAGACCGCGACGATGCCGTCGTCGCGGCGGCGGCGGCAGCAGCCGAGTTCGCGGGCCTGTAGGCGGCCGGTCGCCGACAGTGTGCCCGGCAGCCAGCCGGTGGCGATCCCCGCCTCGTTGTCTGCCGTGGTGGCGTGGGTCTCGTACACGATCTCGATGGACACGCGCGGACTCCTTCGGGATCAAAGCGCTTCGGCAAAGGGCGTCCGTCGCACCGGGGGACTTCTCCATCTCCAGCAGGCCCCACAACGACCTTGGCAGATAATCGCGTAGCGGGGCGGGAGACTGCACGACTGGCACTCCACCCCGACCATGTCCCGGACCTGCGCCACCCCGAAGGAACATCTCCATGGGCCACGCCCTCCCGCCGTTCCACCTCCTGCCCGGAGCGCCCGCGTCACCGGTCCTGCTGCACGTACCGCACTCGGCACGCGCCATCCCCGATCACATACGCGCCGGGATCGAGCTGGACGACGAGGCTCTGGATCTCGAACTCGACCACATCACGGACTCCCACACGGCCGAGTTGGCCGCCGAGGCGGCCAAGGCCACGCCTCTCACGCCGTGGCGGTTCGTCAACGGTCTGTCGCGACTCGTCATCGATCCCGAACGGTTCCCCGACGAACGCGAGGAGATGCTGGCCGTCGGCATGGGCGCGGTCTACACCCAGACCACGCACCGCGAGCCCCTTCGCTCACCGGACGTGGATCCGCAGCCCTTGATCGACCGCTACTTCCACCCGTACGCGGCAGCAATGACCGCGGCTGTCGACGCACGCTTGGCGGCCACGGGACGCGCGGTCGTCATCGACGTCCACTCCTATCCGTCGGCTCCGCTCCCCTACGAACTCCACGGCACCGGGCCACGCCCACCGATCTGCCTCGGCACCGACGCCTTCCACACACCGCCGGACCTGCTGGCCCAGGCCGAGGAGGCGTTCGCCGGGTTCGGGGGCACGGGCATCAACAGCCCCTTCGCCGGTACGTACGTACCGCTGAAGCATTACGGCGTGGACCCGCGTGTCAGCGCGCTGATGATCGAAATCCGCCGGGACGTGTACATGCCCGAGCCGGGAGGCCCCGCCCACCGCACCGGATCGACCGCGCTGGCGTCGGCACTCGCTGCCCTGGTCGGCGCGCTGTCCGGTGCGAGCGAACAGGATGCACGGGCGTGACACCCGGCCCATGCCTTCCACTGCGACACTGCCGTCTCGCGAGCCCCCGTGCGGGAACAGACAATGGTGACCAGGGCAGCAGCTCCGTGCCGGCCCCTCGAGGAGGTAGCGATGCGTCTGACCAATCTCGTCGGGGAGTCGGCCGAACACGTCAGCGCCCGCGAGGAGCTGCGCCTGGCCGAGATCGATCTGATGCGCCAGCGCGAACGCGTCGCTGACCTGCGCCGCCGGCTGCCGCCGGGGCCCGTCGTCGACGACTACGTGTTCGAGGAAGGCCCCGCGGATCTCCACGCAGAAGATGTGCCCGTGAAGACCGTGCGACTGAGCGAGCTGTTCACCCGGTCCGGGCGCGACCTCGTGGTCTATCACTTCATGTACGGCAAGCAGCAGACCCATCCTTGTTCCATGTGCACGATGTGGATCGACGGGTTCAACGGAATCGCCCACCACGTCGCGCAGAACGTCGACTTCGCGATTGTCGCAGCGGCCGACCTGCCCGCACTCCGCGCGCACGCACGGGACCGGCGGTGGGAGAACCTGCGGCTGCTCAGTGCCGGGGCCGGCACCTTCAAATACGACCTCGGCAGCGAGGACGCCGAGGGTAACCAGGACTCGACGGTGTCGGTGTTCACCCGCGACAGCGGCGGCCCGGTACGCCACTTCTACTCGGCACACCCCCGGATGTCCGACGACATCGACCAACGCGGCATCGACCTGCTCAGCCCGGTGTGGCACATCCTCGACCTCACCCGCCAAGGCCGGGGCAACTGGTTCGCAGAACTCGGCTACTAAAGGCTGTCCCGTAACGATCTCTGTGGTGTGGGCTGGTTGGAAACCGGCCGGTAGGGCTGTGGACGGCCGCGAGCGGGTCCGGGACCATGGCCCGCATGCCAACATGGACTATCAAGGCGGAGCCCGTCATCGGCGCGGGTGTCGACGATGCGATGCGGCAGTACTTCACCGAGATGGGACAGCGGGTGCTGGGGCGCTCGGCCACAGAGGCAGAGCTTCGAGCGGTGCTCGCCCAGGACCCTCACCATGACATCAGCCCGCCCGATGGCGAGTTCCTCGTAGCGCGCGGTGGCGAGGGCGAGTTCCTAGGCTGCGCAGGGTTGCGGCTCCTGAAGGGCGATCCCGAGACTGCGGAGCTCAAGCGGATGTACGTTCGCCCCGCTGGGCGGGGAGCGGGGTTGGGTCGGGGCCTCCTTCTTGCCGTCGAGGAATCGGCCAAGAGGCTCGGTGCCGCCCGGATCGTGTGCGAGACCAACACCCAACTCACCGAAGCACGCGCGTTGTACACGAGGCACGGCTACGAGGAGACCGCGCCGTACGAAGGGCATGGCAAGGCGGATCACTGGTACGCCAAGGTTCTCAGCTGAAGGTCTAGGAGATCGGGGTCGAGTCGATCCCCTGAGCCATGAAGCAGGCGACGCCACCTCGACGGAAGTGAGGCATTCGCGCCCGCACAGCCCTCGGAGGACAAGCGTCGGGCCGGATCCAAACCGGCAGCGCCATGCTCAGGGAAACCGCGCCACCGCCACCTCGTGGCACCCGGACACCCACCTTGCTTACCGCTCCGTAACCTCTGATTTACCTCAGATTTGTTCCTGCGTGACTTTGGGCACTGTCAGAATCGCAGGATTCCCGGATGATGTGGCGTCGGACCGTGTCACGGTGACGACTCCCTGGCCCGCCACGGCCGGGAACGCCCACCTTCCCCTCACAAAGGCGAACCCTCTCCATGAGTGACCGCATCACAGCGGCCGAAACGCTCGTTGCCGCCCCACCGGCGGCGGGCTCCCCCCATGTGGACGCCGGCGATGCCGGGTACAGCAAGGACCTCAAGTCCCGCCACATCAACATGATCGCCATCGGCGGAGCGATCGGCACCGGGCTCTTCCTGGGCGCGGGCGGCCGGCTGGCCGGGGCGGGTCCGTCACTGGCCATCGCCTACGCGGTCTGTGGCATCTTCGCGTTCTTCGTCGTGCGCGCGCTCGGCGAGCTGGTGCTCTACCGGCCGTCCTCCGGCGCCTTCGTCTCGTACGCCCGTGAGTTCATGGGCGAAAAGGGCGCCTTCGCGGCCGGCTGGCTGTACTTCCTGAACTGGGCGACCACGGCCGTGGCGGACATCACCGCGGCTGCCACCTATGCCCACTTCTGGGGCATGTTCAGCGACATCCCGCAGTGGATCCTTGCGCTGATCGCCCTCGCCGTCGTCCTCACGGCCAATCTCATCTCGGTGAAGTACTTCGGCGAGATGGAGTTCTGGTTCGCGATCATCAAGGTCGGCGCACTCGTCGCGTTCATGCTGATCGGCATCTTCCTGGTGGTGACCCAGCACCCGGTGGACGGTCACACGCCCGGTTTCTCCACCATCTCCGACAGTGGTGGCATCTTCCCCGTCGGCATGCTCCCGATGCTGCTGGTGATCCAGGGTGTCGTCTTCGCGTACGCGTCCGTCGAGCTGTGCGGCGTGGCCGCCGGTGAGACGAAGAGCCCCGAGAAGATCATGCCCAAGGCGATCAACTCGATCATGTGGCGTGTCGGTCTCTTCTACGTCGGCTCGGTGGTGCTGCTCGCTCTGCTGCTGCCGTACACCTCGTACTCGGGGGACGAGAGTCCGTTCGTCACCGTCATGGACAAGCTCGGCATCCCGGGCGCGGCCGGTGTGATGAACCTTGTCGTGCTGACCGCGGCGCTCTCCAGCCTGAACTCCGGGCTGTACTCCACCGGCCGCATCCTTCGCTCGATGGCGCTTTCGGGGTCGGCGCCCAAGTTCACCGGGCGGATGAACAAGGGGCAGGTGCCCTACGGCGGCATCCTGCTCACCGCCGGCTTCGGTGTCCTCGGTGTCGGACTCAACTACGTCATGCCGGGCGAGGCGTTCGAGATCGTCCTCAACTTCGCGTCGATCGGCATCCTCGGCACGTGGGGCATGATCATGCTCTGTTCGCTGCTGTTCTGGCATCGCTCGCGCGACGGCCGGGTCACCCGCCCCTCGTACCAGCTGCCCTGGGCCCCGTACACGCAGATCGTCACGCTGGCATTCCTTGCCACGGTCGTCTTCCTGATGTGGTGGGGCGGCGGAGTGGGCCGCACGACCGTGATGTGCCTGCCGCTGATCGCGGCCGCACTGGTCGGCGGCTGGTTCGTCGTCCGGCGACGGGTGAACGACCTGGCGCAGGAACGCGAGGACGCCTGACGGTCCTCGGTACCGGCTACGGCCCTCGCGGAAGGCTTCCTTCCGCGGGGGCCGTTCCTGTGCCACCCGGCCACCGGACCGGGCGGGGCCGCCACCAGGATCGTGCCGTCCGGACCGACTGTGACGTCCCGTGATCCGTCAGTCGAGCAGGGCCTCGGCGACGCGCTCGACGGCGCGTGGCCTTCACCACAATTTACCCATTAAGGACAGATGACCCCATATAAATGGCTTTATAGCTAGCTGCACTCCCTCGGCATCCAGCTCCAGGGATTCAACGACGAGTGACACGGGAGAAGCGTTTGATCACGGCACGTAAAGGACGCACCCGGCTGACGGTTGCAGTCGGTGTACTCGGCGGTGTGGTCTCACTCGCGGCCCTCGGTGGTACCAGCAACGCTGCTACCAGCGGTAACGACGTCGGGAATCATCCGAAACCGCAGGCGCGGGCGGATCAGGCGGCCACCCAGGAGGCTTCCGACGCCCGAATAAAGATCACGCCCAAGCAAGGTGCCTACGACGTCGGGATCAACGACTCCGTCAAGGTCACCGTCAGCGACGGCAAGCTCACCAAGGTGACCATGACCGCCGTCGCGACCGGTGCTGAGGTTCCGGGCACCCTGTCCGCCGACGGCGCCTCCTGGAAGCCGAACGGCCGGCTGGAGCGGGCCACCAGGTATCAGGTCACCGCGGAGGCCAAGGACGCCAAGGGCCGCTCCGTCACCGGGAACGCCACGATCACCACGCTCTCCCCGGCCAACAACTTCATCGGGCACCTCTCCCCCGAGGACGGCTCGACCGTCGGCGTGGGCATGCCGGTGACGGTCGACTTCGACAAGGCGATCAGCGACAAGGCCGCCGTGGAGTCGACGATCCAGGTCAGCTCCAGCAGCGGCCAGCAGGTCGTCGGCCACTGGTTCAAGGACGACCGCCTGGACTTCCGCCCCAAGAACCACTGGAAGCCCGGCTCCACCGTCACCGTCACGCTCAACCTCGACGGCACCCAGAAGACGGTCACGTTCAAGATCGGCCGGAGCCAGATCAGCACGGTCGACGCCAAGACGAAGCAGATGACCGTCGTACGGGACGGCAAGACGATCAAGACCATCCCGATCTCGTCCGGCAGCACCGAGCACCCGACGTACAACGGTCAGATGGTCATCTCCGAGAAGTTCAGGCAGATCCACATGAACGGTGCGACCGTCGGCCTCACGAAGAAGGACGGCACGCCCTCCTACGACATCGAGGCCGTACCGCACGCCATGCGCCTGACCGCCTCGGGCACCTTCATCCACGGCAACTACTGGGGTGCCGACGTCTTCGGCAAGGTCAACACCAGCCACGGCTGCGTGGGCCTGAAGGACGTCAAGGGCGGCGGCGACGGCAAGCAGCCCGCCGCGTGGTTCTTCGACAACTCGATGATCGGTGACGTCGTGATCGTCAAGAACTCCGAAGACAAGACCATGCTGGCCCCCGACAACGGCCTCAGCGACTGGAACATGCCGTGGAGCGAGTGGGTCGCGGGCAGCGCGACCGGCTGACGCCACGTCACTCCCCAGGCATCTGAACCTGAATCCCTTCCGCCAGGCGGCGGGCGACACCGTGTCGCCCGCCGCCTGCGGCGTCAGGGCGCTCGAGCAGCCCTCGCCGCGTGCGGGACGGCGGTTGCGTCACGTCGCCCAACAGACGACCGATGTCGGCGGACCGGGGGCCGTTCGACACCAGTACTGCGCGCCCATCGCCCGCCGGTCCCGCCTGGTACTGCGACGGAAGAAACTGATCGCGAACAGCGCGGTGTTCAAGACCCCCGGGGCCACAGGTCATGCACGGCGTCGTCCATCACGTCCTCCCTCCACGGCGCATCCTGTGGTCCGGCCGACAGGCGGCCAGGGCGTTTCCCGGCTGCCCCCTTCAGGGGCGTGGCGGGGGCCGACGAAGACCCGGCCGACATGACGAACCAGCCCCATCCGCTGGGATGCAGCAGACATTTCCACCGTCGTCTCCCACAACCTCCCCTACAAAAAGCGAACTTGTTCCCGTCACATCAGTAACACGACGGCAACACAGCACCGTTGACGCGTTTCGGTGCTGACCTTAGGCTCGCTCGCCAAAGGTTCCGGCCAGGGTTCACACACGTGGTCCCGTTCCTGACATGTCTACGACAGTCCGTCGTCGCTGCGACGGCGGGCAGGGCGCTGCCGCTCGACCGGAAACGCCGTTCCGCTCCGTACCGACGACTCGGGAGAACATGTGAACAGACGTCGCGCGCCCGGCTGGGCCGCCTCGGCACTCGTCACCACTCTGGCGCTGACCGGTGCACTCGCCGGCCCCGCCGGCGCGTCACCGGCCGCCGCTTCCGCTCGGACCCCGACCACGGCGGTCGCCACCGCGACCGACGACATCACGCACGAGCAGAACGACCGTGTCCCAAAGGGCTCGGTCTGGACCCAGCACTACTTCCCGTCCTCGGACGGCTCGGGTACCGAACTGCACGGCGACCTGCTGATGCCCGAAGGCGTGCCCGCCGGGCAGAAGGTGCCGGTCATCCTCTCCATCGGCCCGTACTTCGGCCACATGGGCCAGACGAACCCCGAGGGCTGGACCCACACCGGTCCCTCGAATCGCTTCCAGGACTTCATCGAGGGCAGCGACCTCTTCGCCCACGGCTACGCGTTCCTCATGGTCGACCTGCGCGGCTTCGGCGGTTCGACCGGCTGCCTCGACTGGGGCGGTCCCGGTGAGCAGGCCGACGTGAAGGCCGCGATCAACTGGGCCGCGAGCCAGCCGTGGTCGACCGGCGCGGTGGGCATGTACGGCAAGTCCTACGATGCCGTCACCGGCCTCATCGGCAACGACCTGAAGCAGTCCGCGCTGAAGGCCGTTGTCGCCGGGGAGCCTCTCTGGGACATGTACCAGTACATCTACTCCAACGGCGTCCCCCGCCCAAATGTGACCGGAACCGCGAATGCCTACAACGGCATTGCCACGATGGCCCCGCTGTCGGACGACGACGTGCGCTATCAGGCCAACGCCCGGTACGAGGACGACCACCCCGGGTGCCTGACGGAGAACTCGGCCGGCTACCGGATATCCGACCGGAACGACCCGTTCTGGACCTCCCGTGACCTGGCCAAGATGGCTCGGGGCACCAAGACGCCGCTCTTCGTCACCCAGGGCTTCATCGAGAACAACACCAAGCCCGAGGAGATGCAGGAGTACCTCACCAACCACACCGGCCCGGAGCGCGGTTGGGTCGGCCAGTGGGACCACGTGCGTGGTGGCGACCGGGTGAGCGACGGTCGCCTGGCCATGGGCCGCGAGGGCTGGTACGACGAGACGCTGTCCTTCTACGACCAGTACCTCAAGGGAGTTCGGCCCTCGGTCGACTACCCGACGTACTCCGTCGAGGACTCCACCGGTCACTGGCGCGCTCAGGAGACTTGGCCGGTGGTGGAGCGCGGAGTCACCCTCCCGCTGGGGAGGGGCAGGTACCTCGACGACGGCGGTGCCTCCGCACGCGCCAACCTTGCCGCAGCCGGCACAACGGCGCCCAAGGCGGTGCAGCCGTCGGGCAACTGGGACATGGAGAACGCGCCGGCGACCGAGCAGCCGGCGCCCAAGGGTCTGGCCAAGGGGATTGCTAAGAGGCAGCAGCCCGGTGAGGTCGGCTCCAGTTTCTTCGTCTGGTCGCAGCCACTCACCCAGGACGTACGGGTGACCGCCACACCGAACATCTCGCTGACCGCGAAGGGCAAGGGCAACGTCATGCTCAAGCTCTACGACGTCGGCCCGGACGGCAAGGCCGTGATGTTCGACGAGCAGGTCTCCCTGCTGAAGGCGGGCCGGATGAGCGTCGACCTCAAGGCGACCGACTGGACGCTGGCGGCCGGGCATGTCCTGGCCGTGGAGATCGGCTCGATCCAGACCGGGTCGTGGCGTGACACCCCATCGGGTCAGACCATCAAAGTCTCGGGCGCCGTGCTGAGGCTGTCCCTGGACGATCCATCCGACGACGTAGCCACCCAGGGAGACCGCTCACCGTACCTGGACACCTACCTGCGCCAGTACACGGTGGACCTGCCGGCCGGACAGGCTTCCTTCACCGTGACACCCGGCGGCCACATCTGATCCCACGCCCACAGGTCGGCGCCGGCCGGCACGGCTCCCGGACCCGCTCCGGAGCACCGTCCGGCGCCGACCCAGGCACCAGCCCAGGCACCGGGGACCTCTCCCCCGATCAGTGCCTCGTTGTCCTGATCATGTGTGGCAGGGGGAGTTGACTGACGACGAGTGGGCGATGCCAGTGCCTCTGCTGAATGACCCGTGACGAGATCGCCCGGCTCGTACGCTTCATCAGCGGCCTGGCCGCCGCCGTCCGCCAAGCGGCAGCCGCGGACAAGGCGGCGATCTACCGCCATCTCGGGCTCGCCCTCGTCCACGACCCCGGAAAACACAAAGTGCTGGCTGAGACGAGTCTCAACCAGCACATGTCGACAACCCCTAGGTTGCCGTTCGGTGTCCGAGGGGGGACTTGAACCCCCACGCCCGATAAAGGGCACTAGCACCTCAAGCTAGCGCGTCTGCCATTCCGCCACCCGGACTAGGTGATCGGCCCCGGTCTCCCGCGGCGACAAAGAAAACAATACCAGGGGTTTGGGGTGCCTCTCACCTGCATATTCGGTGGTCAGTGCGGTGCGATGGGCGCGCCCGAGGGGTCCGGGGAGGGTCACGTACGGTCCGGATTCATGCGTGTACACACAGTGCTCCGGAGGTTCGCCGGGCGGCGTACGGGCCTGGTGGGGGCGGCCGGGCTACCTTCGCGGACATGAGTGATCGCGGCTATCGGCGGCCCCGGGCGCTGTCCCCCTTGCGTGAGCATCTGCGCGATACGTTCTGGTTCGCTCCGACGGTGGGGCTGCTGTGCTCCTTCGCGCTGTGGTGGGGCGTCTCGGCGCTCGACGCGGAGATCGTCACGCACCTGAAGGACGAGCAGGCGTACGAGGAAGTCGGCGAACTGATCAGATTCGCCGACGATGCCAGGACCATCGTCACCACCGTCAGCTCGGCGATGATGACCTTCATCGGTGTCGTCTTCAGCATCTCGCTGGTGGCCGTGCAGATGGCGAGCGGTCAGCTCACGCCCCGGGTGGTGCGGATCTTCGTCAGGAGCCGGATCAGCAAGCTGACGCTGACGGTGTTCCTGGCGACGTTCGCGTTCTCGCTGCTGGTCCTGACCTCGTACGAGAGTGAGAGCGACCCGCGGCGGGTCACGTCCGTACCGCTTCTGCAGAGCATGCTGACGCTGGCCATGGTGGGCCTCAGCCTGTTGCTGTTCATCGCGTACGTCAGCTCGACGCTGCGGCTCATGCAGGTGGGGCCGGTCGTCGATCGCATCACCCATGAGTCGCTGCGGGTGGTCGGGCGGGTGCCCGGTGGGGTGCGGGAGGAGCTGCCGCTCGGGGCGGAGACCGCTCGGATCGGGTACGCGGGGCGGGCGGGAGTGCTGCGTGAGGTGAATGTGGCGCGGCTGGTGCGGGTTGCTCGGCGGCAGGAGGTGGTGTTGCGGCTGATTCCCCGGATCGGGGACTTCGTGGTGCCGGGGACGCCGGTGCTGGCCGTTCATGGTGGGGCCTCGCCACAGCGGATGCCGAGGTACACGATCTCGGTGGGAGTCGAGCGCACACCGCAGCAGGATCTGGCCTTCGGACTGCGTCAGCTTTCTGACATCGCGCTGCGGGCGCTGTCCCCGGCGGTGAACGATCCCACCACCGCCGTGCAGTGCCTGGACCGGATCGTGCAGTTGCTGGCCGCCATGGTGCACCTGCCGCTCGGCGCGGTGCAGCACCGGGACGGGGCGGGTGCGGTGCGGCTTGTGCAGGACGGACCGGAGTGGACCGATCTGGTGGATCTTGCCTTCGAGGAGATCCGGTGGTGCGCGACGAGGAGTCCGCAGGTGTCCCGGCGGATGCTGGCCGGGATCGACGATGTGGTGGCGCTGGCTCCGGAGGACCGGAAGGGCGCGCTGGTCAGGCACCGCGAGCTCCTGGTGAAGGCCGTGGAGCGCACGGTGCCCGACGTCATCGCTCGGGAGTTCGCGCTCTTTCCTGATCGTCAGGGGATCAGGTGAGGCGGGTGTTCCTCCTGGGTGTTCCTCCTGGGTGTCACGGCATCAGGTGGTAGTCCGGGAAGTTGCCGGGCAGGCGCTCCCCTGCCGGGCCGTCCGTCACCGCCCTGACCAGCAGTTCGCCCCCCACGAAGGCGCCGCGCCAGGACGCGCCGAAGCCGCCGAAGAGCTCGTCCCGGTCGCCTCGGGAGCGGGGTTTGCCGTGGCCGGTCTTGAACGCGCGGATCTGTGGGGCCAGGCGCTCGTACGTTGCCGGGTCGTCGGTCGAGAGCGTGGCCACCAGGGCGCCGTTCGAGGCGTTCATGGCGGCGAGGAGTTCCGCCTCCGTGTCGACGAGGACGATCGTGTCGACCGGGCCGAACGGTTCCGCGTGGTGGAGCGGGGAGGACGGGGGCGGGTTGAGGAGCGTGACGGGTTGGAGGTACGCGCTGGTGTCCTGACCCGGGAGGAACTGTGCGTCGGCCGTCGATCCTCGGTGGAGGGGGATCGCGCCCCGGTCGATGGCCTCCGCCACCTGATCGGCCAGTTCCTTGGCCTTCGCCGCGTTGATCAGCGGGCCGAAGTCCAGGGTGGGGAGGGGGGCTGTCGGGTCCGGCACCGCCAGGGGGTGGCCGGTGCGGAGTGAGCGGACGGCGGGGAGGTAGGCCGACAGGAACTCGTCGAACGCGCTGCGCTGGACGACGAAGCGGGGGTACGCGGTGCACCGCTGCTTGCCGTAGTCGAAGAGCTTCGGGATGACGGCCGTCAGGGACGGCCAGTCCGTGAAGTTCCAGATGCCCCAGGTGTTGAGACCCTCCTGTTCGAGGATGTGCCGCTTGCCGAGGTCGGCGACTTCGATGGCGATACGGGCCCCGGTGTCCCGGCCGCCGACGAAGGAGACGCAGCCGATCTCGGGCGAGCGGACGAGAGGCGCGGAGAGTTCGCTTCCGCTGCCGCTGAGGAGGGTGAGCGGGATGCCCTCGCGGGCGGCGAGGGCGCAGGCCAGGGTGAGACAGGCGACGCCGCCGTCGGTCGGGGTCTTGGCGATGACCGCGTTGCCGGCCAGGGCCTGTACGAGCATCGCGTGGACCAGCACGGACATGGGGTAGTTCCAGCTGGCGATGTTCGAGACCGGGCCGGGGAGCGGGGTGCGGTCGGCGAGGAGGCGGTCGATGTTGTCGACGTACCAGCGGACACCGTCGATCGCGCGGTCCACGTCCGCCTGGGCGAGGCGCCAGGGTTTGCCGATCTCCCAGACGAGGAGGAGCGCGAGAAGTTCCCGGTGCTCGGTGAGCGCGTCGAGGGTGGCGGAAACGCGGGCGCTGCGCTCGGGGAGCGGGATGTGACGCCAGGCGCGGTGCTGGTCGAGGGAGGCCCGGACCGCCTGTTGGGCGGTCGGGGCGTCCAGTCGGGGCGGGCCGGCGATGGGGCTGCCGTCGACGGGGCTGGTGGCGGGCAGGGGGTGGCCCTCCTGCTGCCAGGACGCAGCCCAGAGGTTGAGGACACGGTCGGCCTGGAAGGCCTCGGGGGCGGTGGTGAGGCAGCGTTGCCAGGCGTCCGACCAGGCGGTGCCTGGTTTGAGGGTGAGGGTGGGGGCGTCGGCGCTGGTGGGTGGGGTCGGTGCCATGGAAGTCTCCGCTCTCGGTGCACAGTCGGGGCGGGAGGTGGGATGGCTCGCTCATACCGGACGGTAGTGAAGCCGGTGCGGGGAAGGCAGGGGTGTCGCCTCAGTGGTGAGGGACGTCACGCGGTTGAGGGTGAGGGTCGGGACCGGGGTGCGGGGTGGGTGCCGTTGGTCGCGGGGGTGGGCGCCTGCGGCGGGCCTTCCCCTACCCACCCCTTCCCGAAACCGGGGCTCCGCCCCGGGCCCCGGTCCTCAATCGCCGGACGGGCTGAACCTGCCCGCCTGGCTGCGTGTGCCCGATGAGGCGGATGAGTCCGACGGGCTGGGTATCCCCAGCTTCTGCCGTACCAGCCTGGCCGTCTCCGTCGGTGTGGCGCCGACCGGTACGCCTGCCGCTTCCAGCGCCTTCTGTTTTGCCTCCGCCGTGCCCGACGAGCCCGAGACGATGGCACCCGCGTGGCCCATCGTCTTGCCCTCGGGGGCCGTGAAGCCCGCGATGTAACCGATCACCGGCTTGGTGATGTGCTGAGTGACATACGCCGCCGCTCGTTCCTCCGCGTCGCCGCCGATCTCGCCGATGAGGACGATGAGTTCCGTGTCCGGGTCGTTCTCGAAAGCCGTCAGGCAGTCGATGTGCGTGGTGCCGATGACCGGGTCGCCGCCGATGCCCACTGCCGATGTGAAGCCGATGTCGCGCAGTTCGTGCATCAGTTGGTACGTCAGCGTGCCGGACTTCGAGACCAGGCCGATCCGCCCCGGCCCGGGCGCGATGTCGGCCGGGATGATGCCCGCGTTGGACTGGCCGGGGGTGATCACGCCGGGGCAGTTGGGGCCGATGATGCGGGTGCCACGGGTACGGGCGTGGGCGTGGAAGGCCACCGCGTCGTGGACCGGGATCCCTTCGGTGATGACCACTGCCAGGCCGATGCCGGCGTCGGCGGCTTCGATGACGGCCGCCTTGGCGAAGGGTGGCGGGACGAAGACCACCGTGACGTCCGCTCCGGTGGCGTCCATTCCTTCGCGTACGGAGCCGAAGACGGGGATCTCGGTGCCGTCGAGGTCGACCTTCCGGCCCGCCTTGCGCGGGTTGACGCCGCCTACGATCCGGGTGCCCGCCGCGAGCATTCTGCGGGTGTGCTTCATGCCCTCGGCACCGGTCATCCCCTGGACGAGGACCTTGCTCTCCTTGGTGAGAAATATGGCCATGTCCGGTCTCCTTAGGCTGCGTCGGCCAGTTGGGCTGCTCGGCGCGCGGCGCCGTCCATCGTGGTGGCCTGCTCGACCAGGGGGTGCGCGTGTGCGTCGAGGATCGCGCGGCCGCGGACGGCGTTGTTGCCGTCGAGGCGGACGACGAGGGGTTTGGTCAGGAGTACGGACCGCAGTGCCTGGACGATGCCGTCGGCGACCGCGTCGCAGGAGGTGATGCCTCCGAAGACGTTGACGAAGACCGACTTCACCGCCGGGTCGGAGAGGATGACGGAGAGGCCGTCGGCCATGATGCCTGCCGAGGCGCCGCCGCCGATGTCGAGGAAATTGGCCGGTCGGGCACCGCAGCCGGCGACGACGTCGAGGGTGGACATGACCAGTCCGGCGCCGTTGCCGATGATGCCGACCTCGCCGTCGAGTCTGACGTAGTTGAGGCCCTTGGCCGCGGCCGCCGTCTCCAGCGGGTCGCCGTGCGGGTCATCGCTCTCTGTTCCCCAACGAGACTGACGGAAAAGGGCGTTGTCGTCGAGTGTCACCTTGCCGTCGAGCGCGAGGATCCGGCCGTCCACCGTACGGACCAGGGGGTTGACCTCGACCAGCAGGGCGTCCTCCCTGGTGAGCACCTGCCACAGGCGCTGGAGCACGGGGGCGGCCTCGGGCGGTAGGGCTGCCGCTGCGGCGATCTGCGCGGCCCTGCGTTCCGTCACTCCTTCGACAGGGTCGATCGGGATACGGGCCACTGCCTCCGGCCGGGTCGCGGCGACCTCCTCGATCTCCATGCCGCCCTCCGCGGAGGCGATGGCGAGGAAGGTGCCGGTGGTTCGGTCGAGTACGTAACTGACGTAGAACTCGGCCTCGATGTCCACGGGTTGGGCGAGCATCACCGTCCGCACCGTGTGGCCCTTGATGTCCATCCCGAGGATCTGGCGGGCAGTCAGTTCGGCGGCCGCCGGGTCGGCTGCGATTTTGACTCCACCCGCCTTGCCCCGGCCACCCGTCTTCACCTGCGCCTTGACGACGACGCGGCCACCGAGCCGGCCCGCTGCTTCCTTTGCGTCGGCCGCGCGGTCGATGACCTCGGCCTCCGGTACCGCTATGCCGTGTTCTGCGAAGAGTTGCCGTGCCTGGTGCTCGTACAGATCCATAGCCACTCCCGATCGTGCCGATTGTGAAAGTGCCGCTCGCCCCCTGGACACCACCCACCGGATGCGGGATAACAAGCTTCATACAGTATCCGTCGACTGTATGCAATGTACCGCGGGGGCGCAGGCATGGCTCCTGCACTCCCCTACGAAGGGACAGGATCGCCATGGCCGAGGACAGCCAGGAACTCATTTCCGGCGGGCACCTGGTCGCCAAGGCGTTGAAGGCCGAGGGGGTGGAGCGCATCTACACCCTGTGCGGCGGGCACATCATCGACATCTACGACGGTTGCGTCGACGAGGGCATCGAAGTCGTCGACGTACGCCATGAACAGGTCGCCGCGCATGCCGCCGACGGCTACGCACGGATCACCGGCAAGCCGGGATGCGCCGTCGTCACCGCCGGACCGGGGACCACGGACGCGGTGACAGGGGTCGCGAACGCCCTCCGCGCCGAGTCCCCCATGCTGCTGATAGGCGGTCAGGGAGCGCACAGCCAGCACAAGATGGGTTCGCTCCAGGACCTGCCGCATGTCGAGATGATGGCGCCCATCTCCAAGTTCGCCGCCACCGTGCCGGACACCGCCCGCGTCGCCGACATGGTGTCCATGGCCTTCCGAGAGTGCTACCACGGGGCACCCGGGCCTTCCTTCCTGGAGATCCCGCGCGATGTGCTCGACGCCAAGGTGCCGGTGGCGAAGGCCCGGGTGCCGGAGGCCGGGCAGTACCGGGCCTCGACCCGCACGGCCGGTGACCCAGCAGCCGTCGAGAAGCTCGCCGATCTCCTTGTGCACGCCGAGAAGCCGGCGATCCTGCTGGGCAGTCAGGTGTGGACGACCCGGGCGACGGACGACGCCATCGAGCTCGTAAGGACGCTCAATGTCCCCGCCTACATGAACGGGGCCGGCCGCGGCACGCTGCCGCCCGGCGATCCGCATCACTTCCAGCTGTCGCGGCGGTACGCCTTCTCCAACGCCGATCTGATCGTGATCGTGGGTACACCGTTCGACTTCCGGATGGGCTACGGCAAGCGGCTCGCCCCCGACGCCACCGTCGTGCAGATCGACCTCGACTACCGCACCGTCGGCAAGAACCGGGACATCGACCTCGGGATCGTCGGCGATGCGGGGATGGTCCTGAAGGCGGTCACGGAAGCGGCGAGCGGGCGGCTCAACGGGGGTGCGGTCAAGCGCAAGGCGTGGCTGGAGGAGCTGCGTGCCGCCGAACAGACCGCGATCGAGAAGCGGCTGCCCGGTCTGAAGTCGGATGCCTCGCCGATCCACCCGTACCGGCTGGTCAGCGAGATCAATGAATTCCTCACCGAGGACTCGATCTACATCGGGGACGGCGGCGACATCGTCACCTTCTCCGGTCAGGTCGTCCAGCCGAAGTCGCCCGGCCACTGGATGGACCCGGGGCCGCTGGGCACGCTCGGCGTCGGGGTGCCGTTCGTGCTGGCTGCGAAGCAGGCCCGGCCCGACAAGGAGGTCGTGGCGCTCTTCGGCGACGGTGCGTTCTCCCTGACCGGATGGGACTTCGAGACGCTGGTCCGCTACAACCTCCCGTTCGTCGGGATCGTCGGCAACAACTCCTCGATGAACCAGATCCGTTACGGCCAGAAGGCGAAGTACGGCGACGCGCGCGAGCGGGTCGGCAACACCCTGGGCGACGTGCACTACGACAAGTTCGCCCAGATGCTGGGTGGTTACGGCGAGGAGGTCCGCGACCCCGCCGACATCGCGCCGGCACTTCAGCGAGCCCGGGAGTCAGGACTGCCGTCGCTGATCAACGTCTGGGTCGACCCCGACGCGTACGCCCCCGGAACCATGAACCAGACCATGTACAAGTAGCAGAGGAGCCCTTTGCATGACCAAAGCTCTTGAGGGCGTGCGCGTCCTCGACATGACGCACGTTCAGTCCGGCCCCTCCGCCACCCAGCTGCTCGCCTGGCTCGGCGCCGACGTGGTGAAGCTCGAGGCGCCGAGCGGCGACATCACGCGCAAACAGCTGCGCGATCTGCCCGATGTCGACTCCCTGTACTTCACGATGCTCAACTGCAACAAGCGGAGCATCACCCTCAACACGAAGAGCGAGCGCGGCAAGGAGATCCTCACCGAACTGATCCGCCGCTCGGACGTGATGGTGGAGAACTTCGGGCCCGGCGCCGTCGACCGGATGGGATTCACCTGGGAACGGATCCAGGAGATCAATCCACGGATCGTGTACGCCTCCATCAAGGGGTTCGGTGAGGGCCCGTACACCAACTTCAAGGCGTACGAGGTCGTCGCCCAGGCCATGGGCGGCTCGATGTCCACCACCGGCTTCGAGGACGGTCCGCCGCTCGCGACCGGCGCGCAGATCGGCGACTCCGGAACCGGCATCCACGCGGTCGCGGGCATTCTGGCCGCGCTGTTCCAGCGCGAGAACACCGGACGCGGCCAGCGTGTCAACGTCGCCATGCAGCATGCGGTGCTCAACCTGTGCCGGGTGAAGCTCCGCGATCAACAGAGGCTGGCACACGGGCCGCTGGCGGAGTATCCGAACGAGGACTTCGGCGACGAGGTGCCGCGCAGCGGCAACGCGAGCGGCGGCGGGCAGCCCGGATGGGCGGTGAGGTGCGCGCCCGGCGGGCCCAACGACTACGTGTACGTCATCGTGCAGCCCGTCGGCTGGCAGCCCCTCGCCTCGCTCATCGGGCGCCCGGAACTGGTGGACGACCCCGAGTGGGCGACGCCCGAGGCCCGCCTGCCCAAGCTCGACAAGATGTTCCAGCTCATCGAGGAGTGGTCCGCGACGCTCCCCAAGTGGGAGGTGCTGGAGCGGCTGAACGCGCACAACATCCCGTGCGGCCCGATCCTCTCCACCCAGGAGATCATCGAGGACGAGTCCCTGGTCGCCAACGAGATGGTCGTCCAGGTGGAGCACCCGGAGCGCGGCACGTTCACCACCGTGGGCTCCCCGCTGAAGCTCTCCGACTCCCCGGTGGATGTGGTGACTTCGCCGCTGCTCGGCGAGCACAACGAAGAGGTGTACGTCGGTGAGCTGGGCCTCGGCGACGAGGAGCTGCGGCTGCTGAAGACGAACGGAGTCATCTGAGCATGGCCGAATCACAGGACCGCGAGACCGTAAGGGCGTTGCTCGACTCCGTCCGGGCCGCCGGACGCAGTGCGCTCACCGCACCGGAGGGCAAGATCGTCGCCGATGCGTACGGGATCGCCGTGCCGGGCGAGGAGCTGGCGCAGGACGCCGACGAGGCCGTGGCCTTCGCGGACCGGCTCGGCGGGCCGGTCGTGCTGAAGATCGTCTCCCCCGATGTGCTGCACAAGACGGATGCCGGCGGTGTCGTCGTCGGGGTGGAGGGCGGCGCTCAGGTGCGTGCCGCGTTCCAACGCATCATCGAGAACGTGCAGGCGTACGCGCCCCACGCGCGGATCGACGGTGTGCAGGTGCAGCAACTGGTGCCGCCCGGCCAGGAGGTCATCGTCGGCGCGGTCACCGACCCGACGTTCGGGAAGGTCGTGGCCTTCGGGCTCGGCGGTGTGCTCGTGGAGGTGCTCAAGGACATCACCTTCCGCCTGGCCCCGGTCACTGCGGACGAGGCGCTGTCGATGCTCGACTCGATCGGCGCGGCCGAGATCCTGCGCGGGGTGCGGGGTGCGCCGCCGGTGGACCGGTGGGCGCTGGCCGAGCAGATCCGGCGGGTCTCCCAGCTGGTCACGGATTTCCCGGAGATCGCCGAGGTCGACCTCAATCCGGTCATCGCCGCTCCGGACGGTGCGGTCGCGGCGGACATCCGGATCCTGCTGGCGACGGAGACGGTCAAGCAGAGGCGTACCTACCCGCGCGAGGAGATCCTCGCATCGATGCGCCGGCTGATGGAGCCCCGCTCGGTCGCCGTGATCGGCGCCTCCAACGAGCAGGGCAAGATCGGCAATTCGGTGATGCGCAACCTCATCGACGGCGGCTTCTCCGGGGAGATCCATCCGGTGAACCCCCGGGCCGATGACATTCTGGGCCGCAAGGCGTACAGGAGTGTCGCGGACGTTCCCGGTGAGGTGGATGTGGCGGTCTTCGCGATCCCCGCCCAGTTCGTTGCATCGGCGCTGGAAGAGGTGGGGCGCAAGGGGATACCCAATGCGGTCCTCATCCCCTCCGGATTCGCCGAGACCGGTGAACAGGCGCTGCAGGACGAGATCGTGGCGATCGGCGAGCGGTACGGCGTACGGCTGCTCGGGCCGAACATCTACGGCTACTACTCGACGTGGCAGGACCTCTGCGCCACCTTCTGCACCCCGTACGACGTGAAGGGCGGGGTGGCGCTGACCTCGCAGTCCGGTGGTATAGGCATGGCCATTCTCGGCTTCGCCCGTTCGACGAAGACCGGTGTGTCGGCGATCGTCGGGCTCGGCAACAAGTCCGACATCGACGAGGACGACCTGCTGACCTGGTTCGGCGAGGACCCGAACACCACGTGCATCGCGATGCACCTCGAGGATCTCAAGGACGGGCGCGCGTTCGTCGAGGCGGCGCGTGCGACCGTACCGAAGAAGCCGATCGTGGTGCTGAAGGCCGGCCGTACCAGCGCCGGCGCGAAGGCAGCGGGTTCGCACACCGGTGCGCTGGCGGGCGACGACGCCGTGTACGACGACATCCTGCGCCAGGCGGGGGTGATCAGGGCGCCGGGGCTGAACGACATGCTGGAGTACGCGCGGGCGCTGCCCGTGCTGCCGACGCCCAGGGGCGACAACGTGGTCATCATCACGGGAGCGGGCGGCTCGGGCGTGCTGTTGTCGGACGCGATCGTCGACAACGGGCTCTCCCTCATGGAGATTCCGCCGGATCTGGACGCGGCGTTCAAGGCGTTCATTCCGCCGTTCGGTGCGGCCGGCAACCCGATCGACATCACGGGCGGCGAGCCGCCGTCCACGTACGAGGCAACGATCCGTCTCGGTATGGAGGACCCCCGCATCCATGCGCTGGTCCTCGGCTACTGGCACACGATCGTCACTCCCCCGATGGTCTTCGCCGAGCTGACCGCGCGGGTGGTCGCGGAGTTCCGCGAGCGCGGGATCGAGAAGCCCGTGGTGGCGTCGCTGGCCGGCGACACCGAGGTGGAGGAGGCCTCCCAGTACCTCTTCGAGCACGGCGTCGTCGCTTACCCGTACACGACGGAGAAGCCGGTGGCCGTGCTGGGCGCCAAGTACCGATGGGCCCGTGCGGCCGGTCTGTTGGACGGTGACCGATGACCTGACGGCGAGAGCTCGAACCACGGGGTCTGCGGGTGACCGCTCGGCCGCAGACCCCGGGCGACGCGAAGTGGGAACGGACAGGGGGCGCTGGCCAGACTTCTTCCACGCGAGGGGTTCGATCGACCATGACAACGACAGACATCTCCGCACACGTCCCGTTCAGGGAGGTGACGGACCGCAACGGCCGCGTGTACCGGCTCGGTGAGAGTGACCGGGACATCATGCGGAGACCGCGCTGGACCATGGTGTTGTTCCCATGGATCGGCATGATGGGCATCAGCTCGTCGGAGTACGCGTTCACCTCCGCCGAGGAGACCTTGCACGACGCGCACCTGTGGGCCAGCGGCCACATCTTCTGGCTGATGGGGGTCTGGATCTTCTTCCAGGCAGCTGTCGCCTTCCCGGCCGGTCAGCTCCGTGAGAGCGGGCGGCTGCCGGCCAAGAGCGCGATGATGCTCGGAGCGCTGGGCACCCTGCTCGGCTATCTCTCGCTGGCGTACGCGCCGCATGTCATCGTCGCCTACTTCGGCTTCGGCATGTTCAGCGGTATCGGCGCCGGACTCGTCTACGCGACGTGCGTGAACATGGTCGGCAAGTGGTACCCGGAGCGCAAGGGCGGCAAGACCGGCATGGTCAACGGCGGTTTCGCCTATGGCTCGGTGCCGTTCGTGTTCCTCTTCACCTCGTACATGGATCTGTCCAACTACCAGGGTGTACTGGTCTCCGTCGGGGTCATCTGCTGTGCGGCCGTCGCGGTCGCCGGCTGGTTCTTCAAGGACCCGCCGAAGAACTGGTGGCCCGATCACGTCGACCCGCTGAAGGTCTCGGACGACCCGAGGATCGTGCGTTCGCTGGCCAAGAACCCGCCGTCGGCAAAGCAGTACACCCCGCGTGAGGCGGCCCGGACCCCGGTGCTGTGGATGATGTGGTTCTGCCTGCTCTGCACGGCGGGCATCAACATCTTCGGTATCGCCATGCAGGTGCCGTTCGGCAAGGAGATGGGGTTCGCCGGCGGCATCGTGGCCACGGCCATGTCGCTCAAGGCGATCGTGAACGGGACCGGCCGGGGTGTCATCGGCTGGATCTCCGACCGGTACGGACGCCGCAACACACTGATCATCGTCTGTCTGGTCCTGGGATCCGCACAGTTCGGGGTGTTCTTCTCCGGCGACATCGGCTCGATGCCGTTCTTCCTGTTCTGCTCGATGGTCTCCGGCTTCGGTGGCGGCGCCATCTTCCCGCTGTTCGCGGCGATGACCGCGGACTACTTCGGTGAGAACAACAACGCCTCGAACTACGGAATGGTCTACAGCTCGAAGCTGATCTCCGGCCTGGTCGGCTCCGGTGTCGGCGCCCTCGTGGTCGGTGCCTGGGGCTACGGCGGTGCCTTCGCCCTGGCAGGCAGCATCGGTCTCGCCTCCGCCGTGCTGGCGGTGTTCCTACGGGCACCGGGCCGCCCGAGCGCCAAGCGCATCGAACCCAATCCGTACCCGATCAGCCGGGATATCTCCTGATGTGACGGCGGAACCTCATGTAGCGGGGTCCGCGCCGGCCACCACGGCGGGCGCGGGCTTCCGCGAGATCACGGACGCGCGGGGTGACGGCTGCCGCATCGGCCGGACCGACCGGCGGATCCTCGGCCGACCCCGCGGTCGGTCCGGCAGTTCGGGGTGCTGGTCAGGCACCGTACGCTCCTGGTGACGGCCGTGGAGCGTACGGTGCCTGACGTCACCGGGCGGGCGTTCGCGCTGTTCCCCGATGTCAGGAATTCGGGGTGAGGCGCGGACCGCCCCTCCGGTGGCGCCTTGGTCCTACTTGCGCAGCGCCGCCAGGTTGTCGTAGCCGATCCGCGCATGCTTCAGGGACTGCGCCAGGTCGGTCGAGCTCGGTGCGTTGTCCTGCTCGACCATCGGGTTGCGGTAGTTCGCCTCCCCGACGCGACGGAAGAACGTCCGGTAGTCGATGACCCCGGTACCGAAGGGGACCATGTCGTAGCCGTCGCCGCTGGTCGTGTTGACGACGCCGTCCTTGGCGTGGAACAGCGGGTAGCGCTTGTTGTGGGAGCGGACCAGTGCCGCGGGGTCGAAGATGTTCTCCCGCTGCGATCCGTCGTGCGCGGTGTAGGTGTGGAACTTGTACTGGGCGACATGCGCCCAGAAGATGTCCATCTCCAGCCATACGGTCTTCGGGTCGGTGACCTTGAGGAAGTACTCGAGCTTGCGGATGCCGGAGCTGCGGGTGGGTCGGCCCTGTGCGTCCAGCGGACCGCCGTCGAGCAGGAAGCCGTAGGCCGCGTCGTGGTTGTGGGTGTACAGCTTGATGCCCGCACGATGAGCGATCTGTCCCAGCGAGTTCCACTTGTCGGCGGCCACGTCCCAGTCGGCACGGTAGGCGCTGCCGGTGGGGTCGCCACCGGTGCCCATGTGGTCCATACCGAGGATGTTCGCTATTTCGAGGGTCCGCTTGAACTGGTCCAGGTCGCTCTGGCTCAGCGGCCAGGACGACGGGATGAAGCCGTGGTTGCCCTGTGCGCGCAGACCGTAGTCGTCCAGCCACGAGCGCAGCAGCTTCGCGCCTTCCACCGTTTCGAGGTTGCTTCCGCCGGGTGCGTTGGCGTGCTGGCCGTACCCGGCGAACTCGACCTGCTTGTAGCCATAGCGGGCCAGCTCCTTGAAGACCTCGCGGAAGCCCGAGGGAAGGTTGGTGCTGAGCGGATCCCGGCCCGTGGCGTCGCGCACGGTGTACAGGATGATTCCTCTCTTCGCCGCCGGGACCAGAGCCTGGCCGTGACCGTGTCCGTGGTCGTGGCCGTGCCCGTGCCCCTTGTGGGAAGCGGGCTGGGCGAAGGCCGGCGACGCGCCGAAGGCGGGCGCGGCGATCGCCGTTGCCGCGGCGGCGGTGCAGGTGCTGAGAAAGCGGCGGCGACTGACGCCGAGGCTGCGGCGCAGGGCGCTGTCTGTTCCCGATTCGTCGTTGTACGCGGTCACGGTCTCTCTCTTTCTCGAAGATGCTCGCAACGCTCAGCACGGACCGATCTCATGCGAGGCCGGCAAGCGTGAGGAGCAGGGACTTCACTTCGGTGGCCCGGACGGGTCCGGTGAACGCGTGGGGGGTGGAGCAGAGGATGAGCGGACCTTCTTCGTCGCTCATGGGGAGGCGGCCATGGCTGCCACGAATGGGTGACGGGTCGAGGGGCACGACCGCCATGCGGTAGCGCATGCCGAGCTTCTTGCGGGCCACGGCGGTGGCCGCCTTGACCCGGACGTACGGGTCCTGGGGGTCCAGGAAGAGTTCGACCGGGTCGTAGCCGGGTTTGCGGTGGATCTCGACGAGCTGCGCGAAGTCGGGGGCGCGCGTGTCGTCGAGCCAGTAGTAGTACGTGAACCAGGCATCCGGGTCGGCGACGGCGACGAGCTCGCCGGAGCGCGGGTGGTCGAGGCCGTGTGCCTTCTTGCCTTCGTCGTCGAGCAGCTGCTCGATGCCCTGCACGTCCTGGAGAGCTTCACGGGTCGCATCAAGATCCTCGGGGCGGCGTACATAGATGTGGGCGAGCTGGTGGTCGGCAACGGCGAAGGCCCGGGAGGCCATCGGGTCCAGGTACTCCATGCCGTCCTGGGTGTGGACCTCGAGCAGTCCGGCTCGGCGCAGCGCCCGGTTGATGTCGACCGGTCGGTCGACGCGGGTGATGCCGTACTCGGAGAGTGCGACCACTGTGCGGCCCTCACGGCGGGCGTCCTCGAGGAGTGGGGCCACGGCCCGGTCGAGGTCGGCGGCGGCCCTGAAGGCGCGAGGGTCGTCGGGGCCGTAGCGCTGCAGGTCGTAGTCGAGGTGCGGGAGGTAGCACAGGGCCAGATCGGGGTGGCGGGTGTCGAGGATGTGCCGGGTCGCGTCGATGATCCACTGCGAGGAGACCAGGTCGGCGCCGGGGCCCCAGAAGTGGAAGAGGGGGAAGGTGCCGAGCTTCTCGGTGAGTTCGTCGTGGAGGGCGGGCGGCCGGGTGTAGCAGTCGGGTTCCTTGCGGCCGTCGGCGTAGTAGACGGGGCGCGGGGTGACGGTGATGTCGGTGTCGGCGCCCATGGCGTACCACCAGCAGATGTTGGCCACGGTGTAGCCGGGGTGGACGCGGCGGGCGGCGTCCCAGAGTTTGTCGCCGGCGACGAGTCCGTTGTGCTGGCGCCAGAGGAGGACGTCGCCGAGCTCGCGGAAGTACCAGCCGTTGGCGACGATGCCGTGCTCGGCGGGGGTGGTGCCGGTGAGGAAGGTCGACTGGGCGGCGCAGGTGACGGCGGGCAGCACGGTGCCGAGGGGGGCGTGGGTGCCCGACTGCCCCAGGGACTTGAGGTGTGGCATGTGGTCGAGGAGCCGGGGGGTGAGGCCGACGACGTCGAGGACGAGCAGCGGGGTGGGAGTGGCGGAGAGAGGGGAGGACGCACCCGTTTCGGCTGCGGTCATGGGAGCTCCTTGAGGCCGAGGTCGACCAGGAGGTCGCGGGCGAGGGTGAGTTCGGCGGCGATGCCGTCGGCGAGCTGGGGGCGGGTGCGCGGGCGCAGCTCGGCGGGGAGCGCCTGCCAGGTGTACGTCTCCACCTCCAGGTGACGGGTCAGCGGCCGGGCTCCGCCGACCAGGCGGGTCAGCGCGGCCCTGAGCACCGGGAGTGTCGAGGTGAGCGGTGGGGCGGGCGGTGCGTGCAGCGGTACGTGGAAGTGGGCGCGCCAAGGGGTGCCGTCGGGCAGTGCCCGGCCGGTGACCGCCTCGTCGAGGTCGTCGGTGCCGCGCAGTCCGTGCGTGGTCCGGGTGCGGGTCTGGTGGAGGAAGCGGGGTTCGGCGAAAGCGGCGAGCGCGGTACGCACCTCGGGCAGGTGCGGGTGCTCGGCGTGGAGTGCGGCGGAGAGCTGGGTCTTGGCGACCGGGATGCCGGCTGCGGCGAGCGCGTCGAGGGCGGTTCCCGGGTCCTCGAAGGAGGTGGCGAGGTGACAGGTGTCGATGCAGATGCCGATGCGCTGGTGTCCGACGGCGGTGAGCGGTGCGATCGCGTCGGCGGTGGTCTCGACCGTGCAGCCCGGTTCGGGTTCGAGGCCGATCCGGATGGACTTGCCGGTCAGCTCGGCCAGGACGTCGAGACGTTCAGCGAGGGTGGTGAGGGCGGTGTGTGCCGTGCGGGCGGCTTGCGGGTCGCCGGTGTACGGGGTGCGCCAGGCGATCGGGAGGGTGGAGATGGTGCCTTCGGTGACGTCGTCGGGAAGCAGTGTGGCCAGGAGCCGGGCGAGATCGGTGGTGTGGGCGAGCCGTTCGGGGTCCGTCCAGTCCGGCTTGTACACCCGGTACTTGACCTCTTCGGCGCCGAAGCCTTCGTAGGGGAAACCGTTCAGGGTGACGACTTCGAGGCCCCGCCGGTCGAGTTCGGCGCGCAGTGAGCGCAGCTGGGCCGGGTCGTTGATCAGGGTGCGCGCGGCGTCCTTGGCGAGCCAGAGGCCGATGCCGAGGCGGTCTCGGCCGAGGCGTTTGCGGACCGGTTCGCAGTGGTCGCGCAGCTGGGCGCGGACCCCGTCCAGGGACTCGGCGGGATGGACGTTGGTGCAGTACGCGAGATGGACGGTGGATCCGTCGCGGTGGCGGAAGCGCATCAGGTCACTCCCCGCCGCGGAGGATGGAGTTCCCCTCGTGCAGCTGATCGGGGGTGCTGAGGTCGAGCTGGAGGCGGCCGCTCTGGCCGTAGAAGGCGACAGGATTGCGCCAGAGCACCTGATCGACGTCGTCGTCGCTGAACCCGGCGGCGAGCATGGCATCGCCGACCTTGCGGGTCTTGAGGGGGTCGCTCCTGCCCCAGTCGGCGGCCGAGTTGACCAGGATCTTCTCCGTACCGTGGGTCTTGAGGATCGCGATCATGCGGTCCTCGTCCATCTTGGTGTCGGGGTAGATGGAGAAGCCGGCCCAGCAGCCGCTGTCGACGGCGTCCTTCACGGTCGTCTCGTTGAGGTGATCGAGCAGGACCCGCTCCGGGGGGAGGTGGGACTCGCGGACGACGTCGATGGTGCGGTGCAGGCCGGCGAGTTTGTCGCGGTGCGGGGTGTGGACGAGGGCGGGCAGCCCGTGGTCGGCGGCGAGCTGGAGCTGCGCGGCGAGGGCGGTGTCCTCGGCCGGGGTCATGGAGTCGTAGCCGATCTCCCCGACGGCGACGACGGAGTCCTTGACGAGGTACCGGGGCAGGGCGTCCAGGACGGGGGTGCAGCGGGGGTCGTTCGCCTCTTTGGGGTTCAGGGCGAGCGTGCAGTGGTGGGCGATGCCGTACTGGGCGGCTCGGAAGGGCTCCCAGCCGAGCAGGGCGTCGAAGTAGTCGAAGAAGCTGGCGGGTGAGGTGCGGGGCTGGCCCAGCCAGAAGGAGGGTTCGACGAGGGCGCGGACACCCGCGTCATACATCGCCTGGTAGTCGTCCGTGGTGCGGGATGTCATATGGATGTGGGGATCGAAGATGCGCATCAGGACTCCTCCGTGGGGGGATGGGGTCGCCCCTGCTCGGGGAAGGGTGCGGGGGCCGTCAGGGCGAGGACGCGGCTCAGGTCGTGCGGGACGGTGCGGCCGGCCGCGGTGCGTTCGGCGGCGAAGTCGCCGAGCATGCGGGCGAGTTCAGCATCGCCGCGGGCGCGCCGGGCCAGTCCGTCGACGGCGTCGACGGGGACACCGGTGAAGAGGCACTTGAGGATGGCGTGCCGCCATTGGTGCGCGTCGAGATGGGCGGCGGCGTACGGGCCGACGGCGGCGGCGACCAGCCGGGTGTCGTTGGTGCGCAGGGCGTCCTCGACGAGCGGAAGGGCGGTGGGGCCGAGGTCCAGCCGGTGCAGGGTGAGGAGGACGGCGCGCCGTTCGGCGGCGGTGCCCTGTTCGTAGAGTCTGGTCACGGCGGGCAGGCCGGCGCGGGCCTCGAGTAGCAGCAGCGCGCGTACGGAGTCGGCGTACTCGAGTCCGCAGTGCCGGCCGGCGGCGGCGAACCGCAGCTCCCAAGGGGGTACGGCGTAGCGGTTGGCGGGCGCGGTGTCCGCGGTGTCCTCGTGGAAGGCGGTGTGCGCGGCCTCGGCGAGGGCCTCGTCGAGCCAGGCGCGTGCGGCGCCGCCGAGCTGTGCGTCGAGTTGCTTGCGGGTCATCGGCACGGTGTTGCTCCCTTCGAGGACTTCGACGGGACGCGGTCGCGCAGGAACTCGATGGAGTTCCTGGCCAGTTCGGGGCCCGCGTGGGAGTGGCGGGGAAGTTCCACGACGGTGAGGCCGCGGTATCCGGTGTCGCCGAGGGCGTCGAGCGCGTCGAGTACGGGTGGGAAGTCGATCTCGCCGTCGCCGAACGGGAGGTGCTCGTGGACGCCCCGGCGCATGTCCTCGATCTGGACGTGCCGCAGCCAGGGGGCGGCGGCCCGGACACAGTCGACGGGTGCGGCCGGTTCGAGGCACTGGCAGTGGCCGATGTCGAGGGTGAGCCCGAGAGGTTCGGGGTCGCCACTGAGGACGCGGAGGTGGTGGAAGTCCGAGAGGGTGGCCAGGAGATGGCCGGGCTCGGGCTCGATGGCGAGTGGGACGCCGGTACGGGCGGCGGCGTCGAGCACCGGTGCCAGGGCGTCGGTCAGCCGCTGCCAGGCCGTGTCCGGTGGGGTCTCGGGTGGGGTGATGCCGCTGAAGCAGTGCACGGCGTGGGCGCCGAGGTCGGCGGCGACGTCGACGGCCCGCAGCAGCAGCCGGGTGCGGGCGGCGCGGGCCTCCGGGTCCGGGTCGAGGAGGGACGGGCCGTGCTTGCGGCGCGGGTCGAGGACATAGCGGGCCCCCGTCTCGATGGTCACGCCGAGCCCCAGTCGGCCGAGCCTGTCCGCCACGTGCCGGGTGCGGGCGGCGAGATCCTGGGCCAAGGGGTCGAGGTGCATGTGGTCGAGGGTGAGGCCGACGCCGTCGTAGCCGAGGTCCGCGAGGAGTCCCAGGGCGTCGTCCAGGCGGAGGTCGGTGAGCCCGTTGGTGCCGTAGCCGAGACGGATCGTCATGTGAGGCTCACCTTCCGGGCGAGTGTGCGGGCAAGGGGGACGAGCCCCATGACGGCGAGCCCGGTGCCGGCCGCCCCGGCGCGGGCGGCGAGCACGGCCTGGAGCGGGATCATCGCCCGGATGCCGCCGCCGACGGCGCGCTGGGTGAGGGGCGGGGACGGGTTGAGGGTGGCGTGGAGGAGGGGTTCGGCGGCGGTACGGAGGTACGCGGCGGTGAGTGCGGTGAGGAGGAGGCGGGGGGCGGAAGCTCCGGGTCGGTGGCGGTCACCGGGGCCGTCCTTCCCCGGAACCGGGGGCAGGTCCCGGGACCCGTGCTGCTCGCGCACCGCGGCGGCGCCGAGCGCGACGATCGCCGCGAGTGCCCCGAGGGGTGCGACGGTGGAACCGCCCTGCGCCTCGTGGCGGGAGACGGCGGTGACGGCGTAGGTGTGCGCCCCGAGCAGGGCGGCGGCAGGTACGGCGGCACGGACGTCGGGGTGGGTGGTACGAGCAGGGCGCACGGGCCGGGCAGGGCCCATGACGCGGGCGGTGCGCGTGGGAAGGACCGTGCCGGCGTTGCGGGCGGCGCGCGACGTGCCGGTCGCGCCGACCGGGCGCTTGACGCCCACGGAACCCGTGCCCGTCCCCACCGTCGCCGTCGCACCCAGCAGCAGGTCCAGTGCGCGTGCCCCCGCCATCGCCGCCGGACCGGCCGGGGTGTGCTTCAGATGGAGGTCGTAGGCCCAGACCGTCGCCGCCAGGCCGGTGGCCACCGTCAGGGCCGGGCGACCCGCGCGGGCGGCCAGGGTCAGGCCGGCAGCCGTCAGGGCGCCGGCCGCCGCGAGGGCCGCGCCGGGGGTGACCCGGCCCGAGGGGATCGGGCGGTGCGGGCGGTCGATGGCGTCCTCGTCGCGGTCGGCCCAGTCGTTGAGGGCCATGCCCGCCTCGTACAGGCACAGGGAGGCCCCGACCGCCAGCGCGGTGCCTCGGCCGGGCCGACGGCCGATGGCCGCCGCCCCGGCGAGCGCGTCCCCGGGGACGGTGAACAGCGCCGAGACCCTGAGCAGTTCGGCCCAGGCCCGTACTGCGGCTTTCACTTCTGCCCCCGCAGTCGTTCGGCGAAGGCCAGGAGCTGCAGGTACTGCTCGGAGAGTGCGGCGGGGCCGCCGTCCGGGTCCTTGAAGTAGAAGCCGAGTTCGGGCCGCGGGCCCGTCAGACCCGCTTCGTGGGCGCGGGCCAGAAGTCGCGCCAGGTCCAGTACCAGCGGGGCGGCCAATGCCGAGTCGCAGCCCTGCCAGGTCGTCTGGAGGACCATCCGTGCTCCGAGGAAGCCGTCGAACGCGATGTGGTCCCAGGCCGTCTTCCAGTCGCCGAGGGCGGGCACGTCGTCGATGTGGACCTCGCCCTCGGGCGTGACGCCCAGTGTGTCGGCGAGGACGCGTTCCTTTCCCGCGTTCTTGGCGGCCGCCGCGCCCGGGTCGGCCAGCGCCGCCCCGTCCCCGCCGCCCAGCAGATTCGTGCCGGACCAGGCCCGTACGGGCAGGGCGCGTTGCACGAACATCGGGGCGAGTACGGAGCGGAGCAGCGTCTGTCCCGTCTTGCCGTCGCGGCCTGCGTGAGGAAGTCCGCAGTCCGCGACGGCGTCCTGGAGCGCGGGGGTGCGCAGCCCGGTGGAGGGGGTGAAGTTGATGTAGGGGCAGCCGGCGCGGAGCGCCGCGGCGGCGTAGAGCGAGCTGGCGGGCAGCCGGCGCTGTCCGGGTGCCGGGGCCGGCTCCGTCGACGCGACGTTGACCACGACGGTGCGGGCGAGTTCGTTGCGGCGGCCGAAGTCGGTGAGGTCGGCGGTGAACGCCGCGATGAGTTCCTCGTCCGTACGGGTGTCGCCGGGCAGCGGCCCACCGGGGCGTATCTCCGCGTCGGCGGCGGCGAGTTCGGACCGTACCGCCGAGGGCAGCCCGTGCGGCAGCACTCCCCCGGCGGCCAGTGCCTCGGCTCGTTTGGGCAGCGGACAGCCGACGGTGTCGTGTCCGCCGAAGACCAGGGAGTGCAGCGCCGGCAGCCCGCTGTCGGCGAAGGGCGCGGTCTCGGTGACCATGCCCGCTGCCGGGTGGAGCCCCGCCGTGACGGCTGCGCAGCCCGCCGTGGCGGTGGTGGCGACGGAGCCGCGTGCTCCGATGAACCAGACTCCGGTACGAACGGCATGTGCTGACACGGGCTGCCTCCCTGGCTGGGGGTCCTGGCTGGGCAGTGCGAAGAGAGTGGCGCTGATCAGATCGGGGCGGGCAGGGAAGAGGTGGTGACGGCGGGCGGGGTAGGGCCTTTGCCCCGCCCGCCGTCGGACTGCGGCTGTCGCCCTACGCGGCCGGCAGCTCCTTCAACTGAATGTTGCGGAAGGACACCTGGTCGTCGGCTCCGTGGTTCTGGAGGCCGATGTAGCCGTCCTTCAGGCTGCGTACGGGATCGGTGTTGGTGAAGTCGTTGATCTTGACCCCGTTCAGGAAGACCTGGAGCCGTTCACCCTGGACCTTGATCTCGTAGCTGTTCCACTGGCCGGGCGGCCGCAGGACCTGGTCACGGGCCTTGATGTTCGCCGCCTTGAAGGTGTAGACGGAGCCCGTGGTGCGGTCGGGCGCGTCGGTGGCGTCGATCTGGACCTCGTAGCCGTTGTTCACCGCGGACCAGGGGTCGTCGGACTCCGGGAAGCCGACGAAGACACCGGAGTTGTCGTCGCCCGACAGCTTCCAGTCGAGCTTCAGGGAGTACGACCCGAGCTCCTTGGGCTGGTAGGTGAGGAGACCCATGCCGCCCTGGGAGCGGAGTTCACCGTCGACGACGTCGAACTTTCCGGGGCCGGCCTGCTTCCACCCTTCGAGCGTCTTGCCGTTGAAGATCGACCGGTAGCCGGTGTCCGGCTTGCAGTCGCCCTTGACCTGTCCGGCCGCGTAGCGGACGCCACCGAGGAGGAGCTGGCGGAAGTCCGGTTCGGCGTACGACTCCTTGGTGTGGCCGAGGCCGGTGTAGAAGGAGCGGCCGCCCCCGTAGGACTGGCACCAGGTGATCGGGTGATCGCCCTTCATGGTGCCGCCGGTGTAGGTCGTCTCGTCGAGCGTGGCGAGGACCTTCACCTTGTCACGCGGGTTGGTGCGGTAGTTGTACAGCTCGTCGGTGCGCTCCCAGGCATCGTCCAGGTGGGCGGTGGCCGGGTGCTTGTGATCCTCGACGCGCACGGTGACGGGCTGGATCGCGGGGTGCCCGGCGAAGTAGGCCCCGACGAGCCCCCCGTAGAACGCCCAGTCGTACTCGGTGTCCGCGGCGGCGTGCACGCCCATGTAGCCGCCACCGGTGGCGATGTAGTTCTCGAACGCCTTCTGCTGGTCGGCGTTGAGCACGTCACCGGTCGTGGAGAGGAACACGACGGCGTCGTAGCGGGCCAGGTTGCTGGTGGTGAACTGGCCTGCTTCCTCGGTGGCGTCGACGGTGATGTTGCTGCTCGCGCCGAGTTCCTTCAGTGCGGCGACACCCTCGGGAATGGCGTCGTGGCGGAAGCCGGCCGTCTTCGAGAAGACCAGGACCCGCTTGGCGGTCCGGTCGGGGGCGCTGTTGGAGAGCTCGAAGTCGTCGATGTCGTACAGCGCGCCCTCGCCGCCCTTGAAGACCAGGAAGAGTTCCGTGGCCTGCTTCGGGACGCCGCGCAGCGGTACGTCGATGTCCTGGAAGTTCTCCCAGCCGCCGGTCACCGGAACCGGTGCGGAGCCGAGGATCTTGCCGGTCGCGGAGCCGGCCCGTACTTCGAGGAAGCCGCCCGCGCCGCCGGACGAGATCCGGGCGGTGAGCTTGGTGGAGTCTCCGAGGATGTACGGCTTGAAGGCGATCCAGTCGTCGTTGTTGATGTCGCCGACCGTCTTGCCGCCCTCCGCGTTCGCCTTGTCGTACGTCTGGATGCCGGACGACTCGGTGAAGTGCTCGGCCTGCCGGTGGCGGGGCTGGAGCTGCGACTGGTCGTGGCCGCTGAGCGCGGCCTGGCCGCCGCCT